>DASUGU010000056.1:0-54142 GCA_036273855.1 Pseudonocardiaceae bacterium | reverse complement strand
TGCGACACCATCCCTCGAAGCGCCGCGTTCTCCGCGGCAAGCTCCTCATAGGACGGGCGTCGATCCCCAGGCACCACCCCATGATCCACGAATCCAACAGGAAGATCAACAAACCACGGCGTCAGACACCTGACCAGTTACCTTCCGGTAACCTGCGTACACTCTTTCGGCGGTATGTGATAGAACGGTGGCACGGCACTCTGATGAACTCCGAAGGGCGGGAATGGGCCCTCTGCCCGACCGGAGGAGTCCCCGGGGAAGGTTTCCCGAGAGGACAATGGTAATCCTGGGGAGTGTGCACGTCCTAATGGCTAGGAGACGTATTGTGAGAAGTCCTCACGACGTTGTGGTCAGACTGCCGAGAACCGCTGTTCGGCGGCGGATCTCGTCGCGCTGCTGCGGGCACACCTCCGGCGCGCGGTCCGACCGGCCCTGACACGACCCGCATGAGTTGGTTCGGCAAAGCCCGTTCGCGAGTCCGGCATGTTGTTCGCCCACTCACATCTCGGCTTCGTGGTGCTCGGCCGCGTATCCGGATCCCCAGGTGGACCGGCCGGCCTGCCGATCATGGGAGTGCGCCGATGAGTTCGATGCCCGAACACGGCTTAGTGGCATGAACCGGGCCGCGCCGGCCGGCGACGGCCACGGTTCGGCGCGTAACGCACGGCGCTATGTCCTGCTCGATCTTGTCCGGCACATAATCACCGTCCTCACCAACGGCGTCCGCGGACGTCGCAGTGGGGAGACAGGTGCATTGCTGATCGGCCACCTGTCGCGCACGGTGGTCGCTGGGAGTGAAGGAGCACCACGATGCGGGTGGCGACGGTGAATCCGGGTTCGTCCAACATCAAGCTCACTGTTGACGGCAGGCGAGCGGTGACCGGGTGATCAGCCCCACCACGGCCGCCACCCAGGTGCTCGTCGTGACGGCGCGGGAGGACCTGGAGATCGCCCGCCAGACCACCGCGGCCATGCAGTGTGCGCAGCGCCGCACCTGAGGCGACCGGCCTATCCAGATTCCGTTCTCGGTGACGGGGTGCTTCTTTCCGGCATTCATCGGTTGGGAACTCCTGGTGATCACGTCGCGGCCGCGACGCTCGGCCCGCTTCATGTCGTGGCGTTCCCAGGCATCGGTCGTGCCACGATGGCGGTGCCGGCGTCGGTGTCCTTTCGCCCCACCACATCGGGCTTGTGCGAACAGGGATTGTCCTTCGGTCACCGGCGCGGCGCACCAGCCAGGACCGGTGGGGGTCGCGCCAGGTAGGCCACGGAGAAGGCGGCGAGAAGGTGCAACATCATCACGACGACAGCCAGGATGTCCCCTGAGGTGCCGCCGGGTTGGCCGACGTCATGGATGACCGTCAGGATGTCCAGGGCTGCGAAGGCCAGCATGACCAACGCGATCACCGCCGCAACCGACGGTGTGGCGATCCTCAGGAGCACCACCGCCAGCGCGACCGACACCACGACGATGCCCACGACGAATGGAGTCGACTGCACGTCGATGCCGAACACCAGGTCCGCGTGCCCCGTTTGCGGGCCGGCCTTGCCCTGGGCGGCGACGGGCGCGGTGCTCCCCGACACCTGCTCGATGGCCACATCGTGACGTTCCAGGGTCGTGCTGATGGACAGCATCACGGCAGCAGCGAGGATGAGCCCGACTGTGACGAGCCGAGCGGGCGACCTAGTCACTGCGGTGTCCTCATAAACTGTGGAAATCGATGGTAGAGACGTAGCGAGCACACTGCTCGCGTCAACCACCAGGTCAGGGCCATCTTCCGATGCCAGCAGTGCTGGCACGAGCACCGCCAGCCGTTAGCGCCAACGGCGTCCGATCACCGACTGTTCAGCCTGATCATTGATTCCCGGGTTCTCACTGGTCACGGGCGATCAGACTCACGGTGGCCTCCAATCCAGTGCCGACGCCTATGGTAACCATGAAGTGAGCGCCTTACTAGCCAGTCAGGTAGGTGTATGTACTTGCACTGACCAGAATTAGAGCCAGTCTCAAAGCGTAGCCACTCGTTGATCGCGGCGACGTGGACCGTGGCCTCGTAACGAACCGCCGATTTTGTCGCACCTCGTAGCCACAGCGCGATTGACGACCAGCGGCTCCTCGGGCAGCCAGGGTGTCAACCGAGCGGGCCGCCTCATCGGATTGAGCGGACCGAGAATCCGTGTACTTCCCGTCGGGGCCTGCCCAGGGACTCGAAAGCACTCAAACATTCGACACACCATATGAGCAACGGGGGATAGATTGGGAGCACCACGTGGGCCGAACGGTCGTCAACGGCATTCAACCGCCGACCGTCGGACCGTAGTAGGCCGTCATCTCCTCCGACGATATTCGGCCCGTTGACGAGGTAACTCGTCGAGCCATTCACACGCCTGCTGGTCGTCATGGCGGTAGTGACCATCAGGTGTACGCAAAGGATCGGCCGGGTCAACGCCACCCCTGACAGCGACTCCCTCGACAGGCCGGTGTGGCGGGCAACGGTCACGACTCGGTGGTTGGCAAGGCGGGCAGCCGCCGGACGATTCGCCGCCGGTCGGCCGCCGCGAACAACCCCAGTGCCACGCACGCCAGCGCTGCCGCGACCACGATGGCCCATTCCAGCCAACCGCTGTCGCGGTCCGGGTCGGCGCCGGTGAGCAGTTCGATCCAGTCGGGCCAGATGGTGGTGAGGACGGCCAGCACGGCCGCCAGCGCACCGAGTACGGTCTCGACCCAGAACCTCAACCGTAGCCTGCGGATGCCGGACGGTTCGGTCGCTGCGGACATGCCTGCCTCCGCGTTCAGGTTGGTTCGGCGGTCGGTTCGAGTCCGGTGGGTGCCGTGCCCGCCGGATGGTCGGTGGGGGTCTGTGTCGCCGCCGGTGTCGCTTGTTCACCGGTCGACGCGGTGTGGACGTGGTTCGGGTCGGCCACCGTGGGAGCCGGCCCGCCGTCGAACGCTCCCTGTGCGGCGGCGGCCGCCAACAGTTCGGCAGGCGGCCGTACCGGCGCGGCCGCCGGTGAACCGGGCAGGTCCGGTGTGCCGGCGGCGATTGGGGTGGCCGCCGGCTGGCCGGCGGCCGTCTGGGCTGATGGCTGGTCGGTGAACGTGCCGACCTGCGCGCCGTCGATCTCGATGGTGATCCTCACAGTCGGTCCCTTCAGTTGAGAACCGCGTAGCGCGCCTCGAACGTGAGCTGCTGGCCGGTACGGTTGTGCACGTCGATCCAGTACGTGCAGGAGTTCGGATCGCTGCGCTCGACCTGTACCTCCCAACCGACGGCGGGCGCACCGGGCAACGGGTTGGTCGGCATGAGGTACCAGACGACCTGCCACGATGCCGGCCAGCCCCAGGTGAACCAGCGACCGCTGGCGTTGGCGGCCAGCGTGCCGGTGAACTGTGTACTTGTCCACATAGGATTATCCCTTTGTCCGCCGTGGTGGGATCATCAGTAGTAGCTGAGGATCGCGTAGCGGCCCTCGAACGTGATCTGTCTCGGGGTGCGGTTGACGACCGTCAGCCAGTAGGTGGCGTACTCGGTGCTGGCCCGTTCCACCTCGACCGTCCAGCCGACCTGCGGCGCGCCCGGCACCGGGGTGTCGGGCACCACGGTCCACACCACGTGCCAGGTAGCCGGCCAGCCCCAGGTGAACCAGCGACCGCTGGCGTTGGCGGCCAACGTGCCGGTGAACTGCACGCCGGTCACCGGTTGGGTGAGCCAGCCGTCCACGGGAATTTCCCAGGCACCCCGGTTGCGGGTGCCGGCGCGCAGCACCCTCGCGTGCGGGTGCAGGTTGAGGTCACCGACGACCGCATTGGGCAGGCCGTTGGCGAACGCCGACCAGGTCGCGCCCGCGTCCGTCGACTGGTACACGCCGAGGTCGGCACCGACCCAGATCCGGCTGTCGTTGCGCGGATCCACCTCGAGGCAGCGGATCGGCAGGTCCGGCAGCCCGGGCGACCTGTCGGTCCACGTGATGCCGCCGTCGTCGGAGCGGAACACCCGGCCGCCGCCCACGAAGCTGGACACCACCCACAACCGTCGGTGGTCCGACCGCACCCACAGGTCGCTCAGATAGGCGCCCGACCGCGGCGAGGTCAGAACGGTGGGCGTGGACCAGCCGGTACCGTTCCAATGAGTGGAGAACAGGTCGCCACCCGTGGTGCCGACGAAGACGTCGTCCGGGCCGGGCACGAACATGGCACTGGCACGAGCCACTTTCGGGTAGGCGAGGCGGGTCCAACTGGCCCCGAGGTCGCGGGACACGTAGAGCGCGTCACCGCCGATGGCCACGGTGTCGCCGGTCGTGGCCGAGGCCTCCAGTGGCGGGTAGAACAGGCTGCCCTCGGCCGCCGGCACCGGCGGCGCGATGCCGGTCCACGAACCCGCATCCGCCCTGCTGCCGGAGCGTTCCGGTGACATGCCGAAGAAGGTGTGGAACACGGTGCGGGCGTCGTCGCGCCGCACGGCGACATCACCGCCGTCACCGTCCTGAGAGTGGTCCCAGTCGCCGGTGCCGTGCCAGCGGTCGGTGCCGTTGTCCTGGGTACCACCGATCAGCCAGCGGGTGGTGCCGAAGTCGTTCGCGACGTACTCGTATTCGCTGATGACCAGGCCGTTGTTCAGATGCCGCCAGGTGATTCCCCGGTCGGGGCTGGTGAACAGGCCACCGTCGGAACCGGCGTAGACCACGGCGGGGTTGGCGGGGTCGAAGGCGATGGCGTGCTGGTCCGGGTGGATCGAGTCGCCACTGGTCTTGCTGGACAGGTCCGTCCAGGTCCACGAACCGCCGGCCACGTCGCCGCGGTACAGATCGATCGCGGCAACGTACACCTGGTCGTCGCGGTCGGGAGCCACGGCGACATACCAGTCGTACCACGCTTGTCCGACGCTGACGCCGGCCGGCGGGGACACGGCGGTCCAGGTACCGTTGGCGCGCCGCCACAGGTAGGCCATTGACGACGTGGCGCCCCAGACATAGGCGACGTCCGGATTGGACGGTGCCGCCGCGACCCCGAGCCGGCTCCAGCCAGCAGGGCTGCCCGGCAGCGTGACAGCCGTCCAGGTGGTACCACCGTCGGTGGAGGACACGATGCCGTCGTTGCTGGCAGCCAGTAGTTCCGGTCCGCCGTTGCTGGTGGCCGCGGTGATCGTCCAGGTCATCTGGGTGCGACGTCGAGTCCAGCTCACGCCGCCGTCGGCGGAGGTGTACAACCCGGTCGTGGTCGCGGCCACTACCCGGCGGTGGTCCGCCGGGTCGAACAGCAGACCGAAGAAACCGGCGCCCACGAACGGATTGGTGGCCAGCACAGACCACGTGGTACCGCCGTCCTGGGAGCGCAGCACGCCGGCTCCCAGGTAGGACCACCAGTTGCCCTCACCGGTGCCGCACAGCACCACGGTGGGGTCGGCCGGGTCGTACGCGATCGCACCCACCGTGGTAGTGGGGGCGGAATCCGTGCGCGGCGCCCAGGACGCGCCGCGGTTCGTGGACTCCCACACACCGCCGTTGGCCGCGCCACAGAGAATGTGGTTGCCGTTGCGGGGATCCACCGCGATCGCCGCAACCCGCCCGGACACGTTGACACGGCTGGAACCGTACGTTTGGCCACCGGGAATCGTGGTGGGTCCCAGGCTGCGCCACTGCGGGCCGGCCACGGCGGGACGCAACAGGTCGTCGACGACGGCCAGTCGCGTATTGCCGAGCGTGACCACGTTGTCCGGGTCGTGACCGTTCTGTCCCGGATGTTCGAGGGCGGCCCGGAACGACGTCGGTGCGGTGAGTTCGGCGCGGACGTCGTCCGGCACCCGCGAAGTGACAAGGTCGGCCTCGGCGGCGAGCCCGGTCGCGTCGAGTACCTGCAGTAGTCGAGTCAGGGCCTTGCCACCGGGTGGACGGCGGCTCGGGCTGGTGGCTCGCTGGTCGAGTGGCCCACGCATAGCAGCCTCCCTGCTCTGCCGTGGATATCTGCGGCGTCGATGCGGGTGGCGTGGGTCTCCATGCGCCACAGGACATCGCGATGATCCTGAGTGGATTGCCGAAGTGGGATCGTGGTGATCGCCCGGTTCGATCAGTGGGTACGGGCGATGCAATGAATGTGTCGCAGGTCACTATTCGGCCGTTACGCGTCCGGCACGACGGTGGCGAGATACACCCGATCGGCCGAACGCAAGTCGGCCAGGCGCTGGGCCGGGCATCCCGCTGCGTCGCAGCCATAGCCGGTCCGACCAGCCGCTATTGCCGCACCTCAGGCGGCGCCGGCAAGGACTCTGGGTCCGCAGGGAAACCCTCTCGGCCTGCGCACGCCGGCCGAGCTCACCGGTCTCCGACCTGGACAAGTGGCCACGACCAGACCGCAGCCTCGCAGGCATCCGGGCATCCGGGCCGGTGTGATGCGGGCCGGCCAGGCGGTCGGCGGGCCATGCTGCCTGGACGGTTCGCGCGCGGGTTGGCCGAATTGACTACACGGGAGGGTGACGGTGACCGGCGCGTTCACGTTCGAGAGGGACACGGCGACCATGTCGCCATGCCCATCCCGGGAGCCGGAGATTGCGGCCAGGTTCCCCGACCTCACACTCCGCGCCGAGCCCGCACATCAGGAGGCGTTCGTCCGCCCGGACGTCCCCGGAACGCCGGTCGGCGGGACCCAGGCCGAAGTCGCCATCGAGGCCCTGTTCGCCTGGGCATCCGAGCACTAGCGCCGGCCGTCCGGGGGCGTGCGCGCCGTGCTGGTCTTCAACCCTGCCAACCAGAAAGCCGCGCCGGACACAGAATTCGCCGTGTCGCTGCGCTGAACCGAGGCGTGAAGCATCGCCGCCCAGGACGGCCCCTCCACCCGTTCACGGGATTCGCACGCACGGCCTCGCTACCCGTGTCCGACCTGGAAGGATCGACTCCCCGCCCGCGATGCCCGTACGCCTCGCCATGCCTGTGACGGTGACCACCGCCCAGCGCCGCCGACGCGAGAAGATGGCTACGGCCACAAGACTCCCCATGATGCGCGGCAGCGCGCCACGACCGTGTTGCTGGCGGCACGTGGCCGGGTGTCGTGACGCCCAAGGCCATGGTCGCCCCCACCGGCGTGACGGCGACCATGGCGGCAGCGCCGCGACGTGGTGAAAGTCCACTGCGATGTGCCTCGGTCGGTCGCCGAACGTGGGCAATCGCTCACGGAATCACACCGCACCACCTGCGGTGGGGCGCATCGATGGAGGAAACGTGCGCATTCGATTCGAGAATTCGACGGCGCGGGTCCGGTCAGCTTGTGGCGATGCCCTCGGCGCCGGCGGCACCCGGCACGGTCACCGAGCCGAGTTGGGTCAGCGATCCGTTCGCGTGCACCGCGAACTCGTCCACGATCCCGGCCGCGCCCGCCTCCGCGTACAGGAACCGGCCATTCGCCGACGCGGCGGCGTCCACGGTCCCCGCGTCGGTGCTGGTGTTACCGAGCACGTCGAGCATGCCGCTGCGGTCGTCCTGGAAGCCGGACAGGTTGGCGCTACCGGCGTTGGATGCGTACAGGTGGTCCCCGGCGGGCGCGATCCAGCAGGTCGCCGCCTGCCCGGTGGCGACGCGGTCGACCAGGCTGAGTGTGCCGTCCCTGTGCAAGGTGAACGTGGCGACGGTGTTGGTTCCCGACTCGGCGACCACCAGATGCCCTGCCGCGTCGAACGTGAAGCCGAACGGGGTGCTCGGGTCCGGCGTGACGACCGGCCGCGCGGACAGACCACCCGCGCGGTCGACACCGAACACGTCGATGTTCGTACCGTTGCCCTTCGTCGTGACCACGAGTTTGTTGCCGTCCGGCGAGAACGAGACCTCGGCGGGCGTGTTGGTGAACTCGGGTGTCAGGGTCGGGTCGAGGCCGAGCGACCGGTGCCAGGCCGGCGCCCGGAACAAGTGGTCACCGATCCGCAGGAAGCCCTGCACGGCACCGCCGCCGCGGGCGTTGAGCACGTAGACGGCGTTGCCGTCGGTGGCGACGCCGACCGGGAACGTGCCACCCGAGGAGATCACCTGCACGCGGGTCAGGTGGTCGCCCTCGACCGCGAAGACGGTCAGCGTGTTGCTGCCGGCGTTGACCACGTACAGGAGGCCGTGCGCGCGGTCCAGCACGACGGACCCCATCGACGCCAGGTGGTCGACGACCGAACCGGACAGCACGCCGCCCACACCACCGGTCGGGTAGGTGCCGTCCTGGGTGAGCGAGCCGTCGGCCGCCCTGTCGTACGCGACGATGGCATTGCCGTGGGTGGCGTCGGTCTGCACGAACACGGCCGCGTCGGACTCCGAGTGGTGCGCCGGAGCAGCCGCCGCGACACCGGCGACGAGCGCGGTCGCGGCCATGGCCAGCCCGCCGACTCCGGCGAGGCGTGTGATCTTCTTCATGGTGATGGTGCTCCGATGTGAGATCCGTTGGGACACATCGTTGGCACCCTGCGCGGGTCGGCTCTTACCGGGCGGCCGCGGACGTTCGCGGTTGGTAAGAATTGTCAGATTCCGGTGTCCTCCACGGCCGGCCTGTCACGGGCCGGAGTTGAGCTCATCCGCCACCGCTCAGCTCTCGGACCGCCGCCAGCAACCCCTCGAAGTCCTCGATACACGGTGTGCAGGAGCGTAGGTGAGCCGCGACGCCCGGCATGGTCGTCTCGGGGTCACCACCGGCGAGCACCACTTCCACGTAGGCGTCCAGGAGCTCCATTGTGGTGGCACAGCCCGCGTCGGCCGATTCGGTGCCCAGGAATCGCCATAGTGCCGCATGCCCGCCCGGAATGTTCATGCCCGCGTCGCCTCCTCCAGCAGGTAACCGTTGGCGACCAGCGCTTGTCGAATCTTACGGCGCGCGTCGAACACGGCCTTGTAGACGGCATTGCGGTTGGTGTCCAATGTGGCGACCAGCGCGTCCAACGGCACACCGTCCAGCACGACCGCCACGAACATCGCCCGCTGGTGCTCGGTGAGGTCATGCTCCACGCAGTCTCGAACCGCCCGGAGCAGGTCGGCGGACTCAATGGCCTCCTCGGGCGTGAAACCGAATCGGTCCGGCAGCCGTTCCCACTGCGCGGTCTCCAAGCTGACGGTGCCTGGCCGCTGCCAGAAGTGCCGGCCCAGTTTGCCGGACACCTCCAGGATCGCGAACTTGTACGCCCAGGTGGTGAACTTGCTGCGACCCGCGAAAGTATCCAGTTTGGCGATGATCGCCATCAACGCGTCGTCGGCCGCCTGGTGCGCCAGATCCTCCAACTCCGGCCCGGTGATTGCCACCCGCGCCCGGCGCCGCCCCAGTTCGGCCCTGCTCGCCGCCAGCAGCAGTCCGTGCAGGCCGGTCAATGCCGCAGCGCGGCCGGCGGCATTGGGTGCCAGGGAGGCCAGCCAGTCGGCCGACTCCGCATCCAACTCGCCTTCGCGCGGTGGGACCGCGGGCCCGACGTCGCTCGTCACGTCACGACTCTACCGACCGCGGTCCCACCGCGCTGCCGACCGTGTGTCCAACGACTACGCGCCGAAGGCGACGACCAGGCAGTCGACGATGAACCCGGACGCGGCGAACGCCGTGCCCGCCGGTGTCCCGTCGAAGCCGGTCACCAGTCCCTGGTCGGCGAGGTTCGGCACCTGACCGAAGTCGGTCTGGCGGACGTTAGGCCCCGCCGCGACCGCGGCGGCCGACCACTGGGTGAGGTGCACGTCCCACAGCGGGCTGTAGCGGCCCTGGCCGGGGTTCCAGCGCAGCACGTTGAGCGGATCCTGGCCGTCCAGGATCGCGGAGTGCGGCGTTCTCGTGGGCGCTGGCGATGAACAAGGCCGAGCCACCATCCGCTGACGCGGTACCTGCCGCGAGTGGAGCCAGGGCGACCGGTAACAGCAGAATGCCCGCTACGGAGGCGATGCGTGCTAACGGTGACATGGAATGTCGCTTGCGTGTTGGCATGGTCGTCGCGGCCGTTGTCGGACGCTCCGATGGACATGACGTACGACACATCAGCGCCATGGAGCGGACCGCTCTTACCGCGGACGAGCCGCGGTCTGGCGGCGGTAAGAACCCCGCCTCCTTGTCCGCGGGTGCATGAGCCTTCCGCACGTCCGATTCGTCTCGCCACCTCGTGACCACCGACCGTCGACGATCAGCAGCGTCGGGTCGAAGGGAGCGCGGACATCGTTCGCGACTAGCGTCCCATCGCGGGCTTGGAGCCGCGTGCCCATGAGCCGGGCGTGCCAGCCAACTGTCTACTCAAGGATGGGAAGTCACCATCCGGGTGCACCCGAGTCGGTGAATTGGCGCTGGTGCTGTGCCGGGTGTCGGGGTTCCGGCACGATCGGAAACCAACTGTGCCGGAACCCCGACGAACCGCCAGGACCGATCAGAATGCGGTCGGGCCGGTGGCCGGTGCGACGTCCGGGTCCACCGGTGGTGAGCCACCGGTGAACAGCACCGGATCATCGACCATCGGGATGCTCCCGCCACTGATCGTCTCCCGCGTCGCGGCCATCGGTTCGTCGAACACCGTGCCGGTCGGCGGGCTCGCCTCGGCGAAGACCGGCACGGCTCGGTGCTGCCCGGCCAGTATCGAGGTGGAGATGTAGTCGCCGACCATCACGCCCTGCGTGGTGCCGGCCAGCCAGCTCAACTGCATCGGTCCGGCCAGCGTCTGTGGCGTCGACCAGTGCTGGCCCGCGTCACGGGAGGAGGTGAAGCCGACCTCGAGCTGGCAGGTCGCGGCGGTGCAGTCGGCCGACGGGTAGAAGTAGTAGGTCACCGCGAGTTGCGTCCTGGGCCCGGCCGAGTCGGTGCCCACGGCCAGCCCGGGGATGAAGTGGTCGACACCGCTGCCGACCGGATCGATCGGGATGCGCCGCACCGGCGACCAGGTGGTGCCATCGCCGGATGTGCTGAGCACGATGTCGTTGGCCGTGCCGCCAGGCTCGAACCGGTTGTCCTGCCACGCCACGTAGACCGTGCCATCCCGGCTGACCTCGGCCGAGGGCAGCGGCGACGTGCGGATGTCGCCGGCCACCTCGTGGGTGCTGATCGTGGCGACCAGGACCGAGGCGTTCCAGGTCAGGCCGCCGTCGGTGGAGGTGAACGCGCGGATGCCACCCGGCCGGGTGATGCCCTCGAACGGCACCACGACCCGGCCGTTGGGCTGGACTACGGGCTGGCCGCCCAGGCCGCGCACGGCATCGGCCGTGGTCGCGGGGGCGCTCCAGGTCAGGCCGCCGTCGGTGGAGGTGGACATCTGTTCCAGGTCGCGCTGGTCGGCGTTGTCGAACTCGGTGTAGCAGTGGCCGAAGAACGGGCTGCTCGGGGTGTTGTCGCAGGCGGTCCAGTTCTTGTCGAAGAACGTGCCGGTCGCGGCGACCACGACCGGTGCGCCCCAGGTGCGCCCGCCGTCGGTGGATCGGCTGGTCATCACGTCGACCACGCCCCCGCCCAGTTCGTGCAGCCCGAGCCAGGAGATGAGCCAGGTGTGGTGGCGCAAGTCGAACGCGACGGATGCGTCGCTGGCACCCACGAACGGGCCGGCCGGTGTGGAGGCGTCGGTGGCGGCGGGCAGGAAGCCGTGCGCCCAGGAGTGGCCGCCGTCGTGCGACACCGCGAAGCCGACATCGCTGGCGCCACCGTTGGCGATGCGGCCCACCTGGAAGGCCGAGACGACCGTGGAGCCGAACGCGAACGTGTCCGGCTCAACCTCGGTCCGGTGCTGGCCGGTGGGTGCCGTTGTGCTGGTGAACGGGTCGTCACTGACCCGGACGGTTCCCGACTGTGACGCCCCCGCGGGTGTCACGAAGGCAATGGTCAGAATTACGGTGCAGGCCGATAACAATCCGCCGATTCGTGCAGAGACCATCCGTATCCTCCCTCGAGCTCGCGAAACAGCGTTTGTGGCGCCCCGAACATCGTGCGCGTCCACGCCGACGGAGTCCACCAACGGCACCCGGACGGACGCGCGGCACAAGGAAATCCATCGACATGCATTCTCTTATTGACCACAAAGGACTTTGCTGGCCGCTGAGCCAGTCACGGTCGCCCAGTGTCGGCTTGGCTCAAGATCCCGATCTTCGGGTGCGGTTGCGGCCACCAATCATCATCGTCGCACCGCTCACCGCACCTGGGCTGCACGGCCGCAGGTGTCCATCGCCGTGCCACCCTGGCGTACGGCCTATCCGAGGTCGTGGCCACGGTCGGGCCGATCCTGGTGATCTCCCTGATCAGAGCGGCACACCGGCGCGTGGCGCGTCACCGGCTTCGCGATCTCACCGGCCACCGCACTGCTGGCCGCACCGCTCGGCCTGCGCATCGCCGCGCCGGTCACGATCGTCGCGGCGGTCACGATCGCCGTCGCAGTGGCGACCGCGGTGCCGTGCACCGACTGGGCTACGAGATTCAAGGCTCACTGAACCATCGACCCAAAGAGTCCCATTGCTGGCCGTCGCTGTCGTGTTCAAGTAGGTGGTACCGTCCACAGGTGACACTTCCCCAGAATGGGGACGCATACCGGTTTTCAGGCCTCCCTCTCGGACACCAGTCTCGGTACCCAACTGGGCACAATGCAGTCAATTACCACTCGATCGCCGTAGTTGAAGCGACCCAGACACATCCGGTGCCAGCATTGTTGGGCCCGGCTAGAGCTGCACGCCCCGCGTCAGCGCGCCGTCAACAACGAGGTTCGTCCCGGTGATGAACGACGCGAGCGGACTAGCCAGCATCGTCACCGCGTAGGCGATCTCCTCCGGGGTGCCCATGCGGCCCGTTGGGTTGAGCGACAGCGCCTCGCTGAACAATTCGGGGTTGCCGGTCTCGACGTTGTGCCAGATGCCGCCCTCGAAGTAGGTGTTGCCGGGCGACACGGTGTTCGCGCGAATACCCTTCGGGGCCAGCCGGTAGGCAAGGCCCTGGATGTAGTGGACGACGGCGGCCTTCATCGTGCCATAGGCCGGGGCGGCGAAATCGATCTCACGGCCCGAGACGCTGGAGATCGCGACAATGGAACCGCCGTCACTGCTTTCAAGATGAGGCAGCGCGGTTTCGGCGACGCGGACCGTGTGCATCAGGTCCACCTCGAAGCCGGCCTGCCAGTTCTGTTCGGTCTGGCCGATGGACAGGGCGCTCACGTTCGCGACCACGATGTCCAGCCCGCCCAGTTCGGCGGCGGCGCGTTCGACCCAAGCGGTCAGCGCGCCGCCGTCGGCAACGTCGAGCGCTTCGCCGAACACCGTTGCGCCCGCGTCCCGGAAATGCTCCTCGGCCGCGCGCACCTCAGATTCGGTGCGCGCGCAGAAGGCGACCGAGGCGCCCTCACCAGCGAGGGCGGCAACGACCGCCCTGCCGATACCTTTCGTACCGCCGGTCACCAGGGCCTTGCGCCCGGACAGCCGCAGATCCATCTCGACCACCTCCTACAACGTCGCGGCCTGCTCACGCAGGTACCGGTGCATTCCGCCATACGCCTCGCCCGAGGGCAGCAGCCGCTTCGGGACCTTGGTGACGGCGCTGTAGTTCGCGTCGACGACGTTGGCCAGCGGCGCCTTGCCGACCTGCGTGAGCAACTGGTACGCATCGAGCGGGTCGAGCCCGTACAGCTCGCCGAACCAGTCGATCATGCCGCGCTGGCTCGCCCGCCACGCATCCTCCAGCGGACGCGCCGACCCGACCACCGCGTAATGGCCGTCCTGCTCGATCCTCGGCCACACGGGCGCGCCGCCCTTGATCAGCTCCACGATGAGCGTCACGTTCATTGCGCCTTCAACGGCAGTGCCGCACGCCTCGCCCTCGCCCTGGCGATAGTGCCCGTCGCCAACGGAGAACAACGCGCCCGGTACGTTCACGCCCAGGTAGCAGGTGGCACCGGGCTTCATCTCCGGCGTGTCCATGTTGCCGCCGAACATGTCCGGCACCAGCGATGAGCGGACCTCGCGCCCGGCGGGCGCGACCCCAACCGTTCCGAGCATCGGCTCCACTGGCAAGTCCAGCCGCAACTCGCCGCGCAGCGCTTCGAACACAACGACCTGGCGCTCCCGGTCCAGCTGGTAGATCCAGGTCAGCTCGGGCAGCGGCGCGTGCAGCATCGAGGTGCGGTCGGTGGCGGTCAGCCCGCCGAAGAACGGGATCGTCGCCGAGGCGGCCCAGTCACGCGCGGGTCGCAGGTCCACGAAGTGCAGCGCGAGCGTGTCGCCCGGTTCCGCTCCGCGCACGGCGAACGGTCCGGTCTGCGGGTTCACCTCGCGCATGTCGAGCTTTTCGCTCGGTTTGTCCGAAGCGCTCCGCAACCGGCCACTGAACGCGTCTTCGGTCCACAGCTTCAGCACCGTACCCGGTTCGACCTGGTGGACGGGCGCAACGCCGCCGAAAGTCCACGCGTACTGGTCGCGCTCGGGGGTGAATTCGACGACATCCACGACGGCTCCTCTACGGCGACCGCGGCTCCTGCAGACCAGACCCGCCACGATCGATCTTGCCGCTCAACGCGGTCGCGGGCAACACGACAACCGATCGCCTCTCGCATAGGCGTACGGCCAGCCGCTTTCGGCGGCATGACCGGTCCCGCGCCGGAGCGCCCCTCAACCGCAGCTCCTGGCATCTCAAGCCTCAAGTCGATCGTCTATTCAGGACCTGGCTGCTTCGGAATTGCTCCATGAAACCCGATCTTGGTGTTCGTCGACTCCGGCAACCCGTTAAGCACCCCATACCCCAAACTGATGATCGAGGCCAACTCCGTGCCCCGGTGCTGGACGTCGGCCCGGCTTGCCCGTCGTACTGCTGATCCCCGCCATGCGCGGTACCGGCCGACTCTGCGGTCCGCCCAGATCAGCACCGCGCGAGGCGACATCGCATTCGGGACAACTGCACGAGATTGGTACGGCGGCACGAGCGAACGGATACGGGGTCTCCCCCAACCGGAGTAATCTGCTCACCGATCCGCAACTTACCCGGTCAACGCGTTTCGTCCGTCAGGTAGGTGATACAGGAAGGGATGGCGCGTCGCGCTGGAGATACCGGACTCCGACGTGCCGAACGGAGTCATGCACACGGTGAACACAGCCGAACAAAAGAACCTGATAACCAAGATCTACGACCGAATCGCCAATGAGTACGACGAACGCATCCCTGGGTCCACCGCCCTGGACGATCACTTCTCCGGTACCGAGATCACATTCGTACTGGAGCGGATCGACAGTTCGGACGATGTGCTCGACATCGGTTGCGGAACGGGCAGGCTGACCCTGCCGGTGGCCCGCAGGGCCCACTCGGTGACCGGTATGGATCTCACTGCCGGAATGATCCAGGAGGCCTCGAGAAAAGCCCGCGACGAAGGCTTGGACGTGCGGTTCGAGCAGGGCGACATGGCAGCTCTGCCGTTCCCGGACAACTCCTTCCACGTGGTGGTCTGCATGCTCGCGTTGATGCACGTCCCACCGGAGGACCACAACCGGGTCTTCGCCGAGGTGCGACGGGTGCTCCGCCCAGGGGGCAGGTTGCTCGTCGGCGTGAAGAACGCGGTGTTCGAGCGATTCAGTGCCGCCGACCGGTTCGCCACCGTCGACATCACGGACGTGGAGAACGAGGAATTGGTGTTCACCCGGACTCGGGACGGCGATGAACTGCGGGCGCCGTGGCACAGCTTTGCGCCCGATGATCTCAAGCGGTTGACGGCGGTCGCGGGGTTGGTTCCGGTGTGCCTCCGGGGGAACATTCCGATCTCCGCGTGGATCAGTGACTCCATACTGGACAATTCCGAGTTCATCACCGCGATCCGCACGCTGGAGGCGTTACTCGGCGATCTGCCGCCACTCAACCATCTCGGCTATCACCTGCTCATGGAGGCAGTGAACCCGGCGGTCTGAGCCAGTCGAGGAGGGTGAGCCGAATGACGGTTCGTTCGGTGTCGGAGATCTCGGAACTGCGGACCGAACTGCGTGAGCTCCTTGCCGAGGCCGAGTTCCGGAGCGAGATCGACGAATGCGCGCGGCAGGGCCTGCCGTGGGCGCCGCGAACCTACCGGGAGCTTGGCCGCCGACGTCTGCTGGCGCCGGACTGGCCCCGGGAGTACGGCGGACGCGGCGGCACTGTGGTCCACGCCGCCGTGGTCGCCGAGGAACTGGCCCTGGCGGGCGTACCGGACACGGCACGGGTCAACACCATCGAGAACGCCGGTACCACCCTGCTCATGGCAGGCGACGAGCGGCAGAAGTCGCGGTACCTCCCACGGATGGCGGCCGGCGAGGTCTTCTGCTCGGTGCTGTACAGCGAGCCCGCGGCCGGTTCCGACCTGAGTTCGTTGCGCACTGTGGCGGAGTCGACCGACGACGGCTGGTTGCTGAACGGCACCAAGATCTGGAACGTGCGCACCGACCTCGCCGACTACGGCATCTGCGCGGCGCGAACGGGATTGGCGACCGCGGATGGCGCCGGCCGGTACACGTCGATCAGCCTCTTTCTGCTGCCCCTGGATTTGCCCGGGGTCACGGTACGCACGATCGACTCACTCAACCCGGAGTCGTTCACCGAAGTCGCCTTCGAGCAGGTCGTGCTGCCCCACGAAGCAGTCGTCGGCGACGTCGGCGGTGGCTGGCCGCTGATCACCAGCGCGCTCGGCGCCGAACGGACCGGAATCTGCTTCTACGGCAGGGGGCGCCGCTGGCTGGACGAGCTGGTCGCCCGGCTGCGTGACCAGGCGGCACACGACCCGTCGGTGTGGGATCGGGTGGCAGCGACCCACAACGACCTGGAGACCGCCCGCGCACTCTCCGACCGAACCATCGACCTCCTCGCGGCGAACCGGTGCTCCGATGCCGACCTCGCCGCGGCGAAGTGGCTGGCGAGCGACGTCGCCCAGCGGGTGGCCCTGCTCAGGTGGGAACTCGGCGAGAACGGACCCGAGATCACCGCCGCCGTGCATGAGGCACCGGGCCTGACACTGGCCGCGGGCACTTCGGAGATCATGCTCGGCACGGTGGCCGCGGCCATGCTCGACACCGGCACGGACGACCCTGCGAACACAGTGGATTGGCGGGCCGTACTTCGAGACCGGTTCGCCGAGGCGTGCGCCGACGCGGCGAGGTCGACAACGCCGGTCAGGACGTTGCGCGACCGTGGGACCGAGCAGGGTTGGTGGCTACCGAACCGGTCGGTCGGCGAGGGCGGCATGGGCGCCGGCGAAACCGAGACCGTGGCCTTGGCAGAACAGATCGGCCGGGCCGGCCTGTTACCGGACGTCCTGGCGGACGGCCCGATCCTCGGTGGGTCGCTGGGGCACACCGGCTATCTGCTCGGCGCGGCCCGGCGGGCCGTCGAACTGGCGGCCCACCGAGCGGGCGAACGCGTTCAGTTCGGTCGCCGGATCGCCGATTTCCAGGGCCTGATCCAGCCACTCGCCGCGCACCGGGTACGTCTCGACGCGGCAGCGGCCCGGCTGGCTGAGCTGTGCCAGGACGTCGAAGGCGGTGCGCAGGCCGGCTCGGAGGCTACGGACCTGTACGCCGACACCGCCCGCCGGGCGATACGCGCCTGCCTGCAGGCCGTCCAGGTTCACGGTGCGTTCGGGCTGACCGAAGCGGCCGCGGTGGCCGACTGCTACCGGAACGTGGTGGCCGCTGGACGTCGTCTCGGCCCGCTGGGTTCCCCTGCCACGACGCCGTCCGGCCCGCGACGTTCGCGCGCCTCCCGCCCATCGCCCCGGGAACTCGCGGACCGCCGCACACGTCCGGAGTGGAACCACACCGACGCCGAATACCCGGCCGGCCGTTGTGTCCATGAGCTGTTCCAGGAGGCCGTCCGGGCGCATCCTGATGCCGTCGCGCTCGGCGATGGCGACACGACGTGGACCTACGCCGAACTGAACAGCCGAGCCAACCAACTGGCCGGGCTGCTTCGGGAACACGATGCAGGGCCAGGTGAACTC
Organism: Pseudonocardiaceae bacterium; assembly: GCA_036273855.1. Taxonomy (GTDB): domain Bacteria; phylum Actinomycetota; class Actinomycetes; order Mycobacteriales; family Pseudonocardiaceae; genus DATEPR01. The sequence continues at coordinate 36,248 of DASUGU010000056.1, read as the reverse complement.
GTCGGGATCTGCCTGGAACGGTCGGCCGACATGATCGTCGCGGTGCTCGGTGTCCTGAAGAGCGGCGCCGCCTACTTGCCGCTGGATCCGGAGTACCCGGCCGATCGACTGTCCTACATGCTCGAGGACAGCGGAACGCGGATCGTGTGCACCCGGGACTGGATGCGCGAGTGGTTGCCCGAGCGTCCGGTACTGCTCGCCATGGAGGACCTGGATCTGCACGACGACAACGAAGCCGACCCGTCCGGGTACGCCACCGCGGACGACCTTGCCTACGTCATCTACACGTCCGGCTCCACCGGCCTGCCCAAAGGGGTGGAGGTCGAGCACCGCGGGGTCGTGAACCGGATGACCTGGGACCGGCGGACATTCCACTTCGGACCGGGTGACGTGGTCCTGCAGCAGACCTCCTTGAGCTTCGACATCTCGGTGTGGGAGATCTTCGCACCGCTGCTGACCGGCGGGAAGCTGCTGCTGGCCAAGCCGGGCGGCCAGCGCGATCCGGCATACCTGATGCGGCTGATCACCGAGCAGAAGGTCACGGCGGTCGGGCTGGTACCCAGTCTGCTCGATGTGCTGCTGGACGAGGAGCCAGGCCTGGGCGGCTGTCCGGCCCTGCGGTACGTGTTCTCCGGCGGCGAGGAGCTGACCGCCGCAGTCTGTGCCCGGTTCTTCGACCGGTCGGACGCGCGGCTGTACAACTTCTACGGGCCCAGCGAGGCCACCGTGGACGTGACCTCCTGGCACTGCACGCGTGCCGACATCGGCAGCGGCGTGCCGATCGGTAGGCCGTTGGACAATGTGCGGGTCCACCTGCTCGACGCGGACGGACTTCCGGTGCCGGCGGGCTTGCCGGGTGAACTGTACGTGGCGGGTGCGGGGATTGCCCGCGGATATCACGACCGTCCGGGGCTGACCGCCGAACGGTTCGTGCCGGATGTCCTCTCCGGCGAGGGCCGGATGTACCGCACCGGCGATCTGGCGCGCTACCGCCCGGACGGCGCTCTGGAGTTCCTCGGCAGAGTCGACGAACAGGTCAAGATCCGTGGGTTCAGAGTGGAGCCGGGTGAGGTGGAGGAGGCTCTGCGCGGCCATCCCGATGTCCGTCAGGCCGCGGTCTGCGCGGTGCGGCAGCCGGGAATGCCCACCCGCCTGGAGGCATTCGTGGTCGGGAGTGACGCGGCACTGAACGGGGAGAAGTTGCGCGCGTGGCTCGGCGAACGGCTGCCCGCGCATCTGGTGCCCGCCGGCGTGCATTCGCGGCCGGCACTGCCACTGACCCCGAGCGGGAAAGTGGACCGGTCCGCCCTGGTCGCAGAGCGTCGGAGTGTCGCGGACACGGACGACTCCGGTCTCTCGCCGTTGGAGCGCTCGCTCAAGGACTTGCTGGTCAGGGTGCTGGGCGTGCCGGATCTCGATCCTGATGCCGACTTCTTCCAGCTCGGCGGCAGCTCGTTGCAGGCGGCGCGCCTGGTGAACCGGGTCCGACGCGAATGGGGAGTCGACCTCGCGCTCGGCGCCTTCCTGCAACGGCCCACCGTCCGCGGGCTCGCTACTGCGCTGGCCGAAGGGGAGGAGCCCACCAACCCGTGACCACCTTGTTCTGCCTGCCACACGCGGGCGGCGGCATCTCCGCCTACGCCGGCTGGAGCGCCGAAGCCCCGGCCGAGGTCGATGTCCGGCCGGTGCGGTTGCCCGGCCGGGATGGCACGGACGGCGCGGCCTGCCACCGCATGACCGACCTCATCGCGGCGCTCGTCGACACGGTGCCGGATGCCGGCACTTCGTTCGCCCTGCTGGGGCACAGCCTCGGCGCTGTCGTGGCGTTCCAGCTGGCGAACGCCCTCGCGGAACGTGGCAACGGGCCGCACATGCTGTTCGTCTCCGGCAGCCCGGCTCCGGCCAAGGTCGCTCGGCCCGATACCCGGGTAGGCGACCTGCCGGACGAGGAGTTCCTGACCGCGATCGGAAGACTCGGCGGAAGTCCTCCGGAGTTGCTGGACGAACCGGAAAACGCAGCGGCGTTGCTACCCCGGCTGCGTGCCGATTTCGCGGTCGCGGAGACCTACGAGTACCTGCCGGGAACGACCGTCAGCTGCCCGATCTCGGCGTTCGCCGGCAGCGACGACCCGCAGGTGGGAGCCGCCGAACTCGACGAATGGCGCGACTACAGCACCGCGTGGTTCAGGCGACGGCTCCTGCCCGGCGATCACTTCTACCTGACCACCGCCAGGCCATTGCTGCTGCGGGCGATCGGTAAGGACCTGCGTCGGTGACCCGATCACCGGGAGCGAGCCGGCTGACCGCCGTCAACCTGCTCGTGCTCTACCTGGTGTGGGGCTCCACGTATCTCGCCATCCGGATCATGGTGCGGACGGTTCCTCCGCTGTTGGGTGCGGGCGTGCGGTTCGTCATAGCCGGGCTGTTGCTGCTCGGCTGGTGCGCGCTGCGGACCAGGCGGTGGCCGACGTTCAATCGTCGTGAATTCGGCGGCGCGGCGGTCACCGGGCTGCTGATCATCGGCGGTGGGCTCGGCCTGCTCACCCTCGGCGAGCACGCCGTGCCGTCCGGCCTTTCGGCGCTGGTGATCGCTTCGATGCCGCTGTGGGTCGTCGTTTTCCGTCTGATGTTCGGGGAACGCCCCAGGCCATCGGTCCTCATCGGACTGCTGGTCGGCTTCACCGGAGTGGCCGTGCTGCTGGTGCCAGCGGGACTGAACGGTCCGATAGCGCTCACCGGCCTGCTGATCCTGGTGGCCTCGGCCATCTCGGAGGCAGCCGGCTCGTTCGGCACTCCGCGACTCGCCCTGCCAGCCGATCCCGGGCTGACGGCCGGTGTCCAGATGCTGGTGGCCGGCCCGCTGCTGGTCGTGGCCGGCCTGGCCGCCGGGGAGAACCCGGACCCGGGACGCTGGTCGGGCGGGTCGATCTGGGCGCTGCTCTACCTGATCGGCCCGGGTTCAATCGTCGCCTTCGGTTCGCTGATCTGGCTGCTCACCCACACCCCGGTCTCCGTAGCCACCACCTACGCCTACGTCAACCCGGCGATAGCCCTGCTACTGGGCTGGCTGCTGCTCGACGAGCAGATCACGATCGGCGTCGCTGTCGGCGGTGTGCTCGTCATAGCGGCAGTGGTACTGGTGCTCCGCGGCGAACGAGAACCCGAGCCCGAACACGCCGACGACGTGGACCGCGCCGACCACAACTGACCCACCGCACGTTCCTGGGCAACGCCCGGCCGGCCCAGGCAGACCGGACCGGGAATGCCCTCTCGACGCCGCCATCGCTGTTCGGACGCGTCTCGGCCCAATTCACGGTGAGATCGTCCACCAGTTCGGCGAATCCCGCATGGAACTGGCCGCAGTGGCCGTCCTCGTCGCGCGGCGGTGCGTTCTCGCTGCGGTGGCCGCGGCCCACGTGGCCCGGACCACGCATGTCCACCGCGGCGGCACGACGGCGAACGTCGCGTGACAGGCCCACTCGTTCAGGTCGCGGCTGACCTCTTGGCTGCTGGAGCGGTGACGCGATGAACAACCCGACGTCCAAGCCCATGCCCGGGCTCAGGCCCGGCAGCAGCGGGCGGCGCTCCCGGTCCTCGGTGCTGGGACGCCTTGACCGGACGCATCGCGCCGAGCGCCCGTTCCCGCGACGCGATCATCGATTCGTGAGCGTGCCTTGCGGCGCGGGCGATGCGGAACGATCACGCGAACCACGATCTGGGCCTGCTCCGTTCCCGAGATGAGGCCCATGCAGCGCGGCGGCGTCCACGGCCTACCGATCGCGCCTCCCATCACTCGGTTCTGGCCGGATTGCGGGCGTGCACCCGCAGCCATTCCAGGTGCAGCGCCACCCGGCCACCGCGCACGTAGGGGCGCAGCGCCTCGGCCATGGCCGCTCGGACCGGAGCGACATCGACGATCCCGGCCTGCTCCAGGTGGTAGCGCGACTGCCCCCAGTCCACGACGAAGGCGGCGGCGTCATCGACATCCTCGCCGATGTCGAAGATCCCCAGGAACGGTTCCACGCTGATGTCCTGGTAGCCGGCATCCTCAAGGACGCGCCGGGTGTGTGCCGGGTCGCCGAGGGAGTCGACAACCTGGGCGTCGGCCGCCTTGGCCGGTGGCTCGGGTCTCGGCGCCGCGGTGGCCAGGGCGTGCATCACGGCGAGCATCTCCGAGTCGGCCGCCAAGGTCCCCGCACACGTGAAGGCCAGCGTCCCGTCGGGCCGTAGCGCACGCCGGATGTTGGCGAAGGCCGCTACCGGATCGGTGAAGAACATCACGCCGTTGCGGCTGATCGCCACGTCGAAGACCTGCGCCGCAAAGGGAAAGACCTGAGCGTCACAGCGCTCGTAGGCCACGTTGCGTAGGCCGGCCGCTGAGCTGAGTTCCCTGGCCCGCCGCAGCATGGGGGCCGAGATGTCCACTCCCAGCACCGATCCCCCGGCCGCCGCCTGAGCGGCCAGCCGCGTCGTTTCGCCGGTGCCGCAACCGATGTCCAGCACTCGATCGGTGGCGCCGATCCGCGCCGCGGCGAACAGCGGCTGGTTGCCGGAGGCCAGGGTGACCGACCAGCGTTCGTGCTCGTCGGCCCAGTGCTGGCCCTCGTAGCCGTTCCAAGCCTCGTTCTGATGCGTGTTGACCGCCTGGAATGCCATGACCCGCTCACACCGTCTTGATGACGCCGCCGTCGGCGAGGTACTCGGCGCCGGTCTGGTTTCCGGCCAGCGGCGAGGCGAGGAAGGCCACCAGTGCGGCGATCTCCTCTGGCTCGGCGAGGCGGCCGACCGTGATGCCGAGCCGCTCCGGGAGCTTCGCCAGGAACTCCTCGAGTTCTTCCCCGGCCGCGCGAGCGCTCGGACCGTAGACACCGCCGGGATCGGTCACGCTCCGGGTCCGGACGATGCCGGGGGTCACGGTCAGCGCGCGCAGGCCCTGTGCGCCATACGCTTCGGCGAGCGCCTTGCCCAGGAAGGTCAACGCCGCCTTCGCGGCACCGTAGTCGGCCATCGACCCGCAGGCGATCCGGCCGGAGATCGACGAGATGCTGATGACCACTCCGCGCCGTGCCAACAGGCCGGGCAGCAGGCCGCGGGTGACGCGCACGGCGCTGAACAGGTTCAGCTCGAAGGTCTCCTGCCAGGCGTCGTCGTCGATGTCGAGAAAGCCTCCCGCGCCCAGGCCGCGCTGAATGTTCCCGCCAAGATTGTTCACCAGGATGTCGACCTCACCCGCTCGTTCGGCGAGTAGCTCGGCGCCCTGCCGGGTGGTGAGGTCCACGCCGACCCAGGTGACCGCTTCGCCGAACTCGGCCAGGTCCGGGGATTCGGTGCGGGTCGCCACGGTCACGTCGACGCCTTCGGCGACCAGCGCGCGCACGATCGCCAGCCCGATGCCCTTGTTGCCGCCGGTGACGACGGCAGTCCTTCCCTTCAGTTGAAGGTCCACGGTTTCGGCCCCTTTCCTGTTGTCAACCACATCCGCCCGCATGGCCGTCATCGCCGGCAGCCATCGCCACGGTTCCCGGAACAGGCTCCTGCCCGGCCGGTCCGACCTGCCGGAAGCTCCGCACAAAGGCGTCGAGCCGGTCGAGACCCCAGAACTTCTCCCGGCCGTACACGAAGAACGGAACTCCGAAGGCTCCGTCCCGCCAGACGTCCACCAGCGCCCTCGTGCCGGCCGCGATCAGGTCGGGATCCTCGGTCGCCGTGGCCAGGCGCGCCGGGTCAAGGCCGATGGCCGCGCCGATCTCGGCGACGACCGCCGGGTCCGAGATGTCCCGCCCGTGCTCCCAGCGGGCGCGGGAGACGGCAATGGCGAACTCGGTGCCGCACGACCACCGGGTGGCCTCCAGATACGCCAGATGGGACACCTCCCAGCGCGGCGCACGGTCGATCGGCCACCTCACCCGGAGCCCGCGGTCGCGCGCCAGCCGTCGGACGTCGGCCAGCACGTAGAAGTGTTTCTCCCGCGACATCTGCGTATAGATGAACCGGCCCCCGGCCGCGTTGAGCAGCGCTTCCGTTGCCGGATCCGGTTCCCAGTACGGCCGCCAGTCCAGCGCGTCGAGCAGCTCGGAGTGACCCACCGCCAGATCGTGCAGGGTGAGCCACGAGTACGGGCTGCGCAGGTTGAAGTACAGGCGCGGCCGGGTTTCCGCCATGATCTCCTCCAGGGGAAGTGTCAGAGCCTGATCCCGCCGTCCACCGGAAAAACCCCGGCCGTGATGTAGGAGGCGCGGTCCGAACTGAGGAACGACACGAGTTCGGCCACCTCGTCGGCCTTCCCCCAGCGGCCAAGGGGAATCCGGGGCAGCAGCGCGCCTCGCGCCTCGTCGCTCATCCCGCTCGTCATGTCGGTGGCGATGTAGCCGGGCGTGACGACGTTGACCCGCACTCCGTAACGGCCGACCTCGCCGGCCAGAGCCTTGCTGAAACCTATGATTCCGGCCTTCGCGGCGCTGTAGTTGGCCTGCCCGGCGTTCCCGTACACCCCGGAAACGGACGAGATGTTGACGATGCTGCCGTGCCGGCGCTTCATCATCGGGAAGATCGCTGTCCGACACACCTGGAAGGTGCCGGTCAGGTTGGTGTCGAGCACCGCGTTCCAGTCGTCGTCGCCCATCATGACCAGGCTCTTGTCCCGGACGATGCCCGCTGAGGTCACGACCGTGGTGAGTGGTCCCAGTTCGCTCTCGGTCTGGGCGACGAAGGCTCGCACTCCCTGCGGATCGGCCACGTCCACCTGTTTGACGAGGGTGCTGGCGCCGGCCCGGCCCGCCTCCTCTGCTGCCTGCTCGGCCGCGTGTTGCTGGGATCGGAAACAGAGCGCCACGTCGTACCCCTGCTCGGCGAGCTTGCGTACCACCGCGCGTCCGATGCCGCGGGAACCTCCGCTCACCAGGGCCACCGGGCGATCCGGGCTCACGACGAACCTCCCCGCACGAGGACGGCGTCCTCGGGTGGTGGCTGGGTCGGACGGATGACCATGAACATCCGTCCGACGCGCAGGACGGTCCGGTCGTCGACCGTGCTGGTTCCGCGGAAGATGAGGGTGTTGCCGAAGTCGCGGATCAACCGCGCGTGATGGAGGACGACGGAGCCGGGCTCGACCGATCCATCGAACGTGACATCGGACAGGGAGCCCAGGAGCGGCATCTCCCCGTCCAGCACGCTGGGATGGGGTGCGTCCCAGACGGCCAGCAGCGCGGCCGCCTGGCACCAGGACTCGATCAGCAGGCCGGGGGGAAAGACCACGGGCTCGCCGGGCAGGATGGTTCGGAACCACGGCTCGCTCGCCGTGACCGCCTTGACACCGGTGAGGTGCTCCCCTGGTACGAACTCGATCAGCTGGTCGACCAGCAACATCGGGCAGCGATGCGGGAGCTTCTCCATGATCTCGGCAATCCCGATCACGAGGTGCCTCCGTGCGGCAACTGGTAGCGCAGGCGAACGCGTGCGACGAGACCGTCCTTTCCGCAGAGCGCCGCGACGACGTGCCACTCCGTCCCGGTCGTCGCGATCACGGTCTCGATGCGGATCTCGTCACACGGGGAGACCACGCGAAGGAACCGGGCCGTCGAGACGGTCGTGAGCCTGGGCGCGACGCCCTCGATCCGAGCCGCAGCGAGCACCGTACGGTGCGCACAGTCGATCTGGCAGACGCCGGGAAACACTGGTAGGCCGGGGTAATGGCCAACGAAGGCCGGGTTGTCCGGGTCCACGGTGACCTGTGCAAAGACACGGATACCCGCATCCCCGTCCGATTCGTAGTCGATCACCCGCACGTTCTCGGTGAGCACGGCCAACTGCACGGGCATCGGCTCCGCCACGGTCATGGGGTTCCACCCTTCGATGCGCTGGGCAGGCGGAGCGCGGCAACGCCCGCCATGCCGTCACGATCGACCGAGGCGACCAGCGCCAGCCGGCCGTCGGACGCCCGGTCCGCTTCGGCGTGCGAGAGGGCAGCGGCGACCTCGAACGCGGCGGACGCCGCACCGGCGTCGCCCAGGATCGCCGCCGGCGTGATCCGCCTGGGCCCGTTGCCGATCACCTGGGTGAGGCCGGTGAGCTGAGCATCGGTGAGGTCGGCGGCCAGCGCCCACACGTCGGCCGCCGACGCGTCCGCGGCCTTGAGCACCGAGCGGGCACAGTCCGCCAGGACCGTGGGGATCTCGACCGGCGACGGGTACACCCGGAAGGCGGTGGCCATCAGGTGCGCGAGGACGGGCCTGCCGCGAGCACCCGCGTCCTCGGCTGATTCCAGCCGGAAGACCGCGCAGCCCTCGCCAAGGGGCACGGGCTCGCCGTCCTCCCGGCGGTGCCGCTCCAGCCAGGTTCGCTGTGGGCTGAGCTCCTCGACCGCACCGCACAGCACGCTGCGGGCATGCCCGTATCGGTGTAGCCGCTCGGCGTAACGCAACGCGAACAGGCCGGCCACCTGGCCCCCGGCGACCGTGGCGTTCGGGCCGCGCAATCCGTACCAGATCGCGCTCTGTCCGGCCGCCCGGTTCATGATCGCGTTGGGAAACCGGGCCGGATCGACCAGGTAGGGCTTGTCCCGGACGAACGAGTCCCGTGTGAAGTCCATCATGGACTGAACGCTGCCGGTCGACGTGCCGAGCACCAGGCCGGTGTGGTCACCGTCGCTCTCCTGTTCCGCCGGCCATTCTCCGGCCAGGAGCCGGCCGACCGCCAGCACCGCGAGCGCGGTGATCCGGTCCATTGATCGGGTGTTCTTCCGACCGAGGGTGCCGCGGATGTCGAAACCCGGCACGCAGCCGACCGGCTCGTCGGACGGCACCGGCTCGTCGAGGCCCGGTACGCGAAGCCGGGTCAGGCCGGCGAGGATGCTGTCGCTGAACTCCCGGGCCGCCATGCCGGCCGCGCTGACCGCCGACCAGCCCGACACCGCCACAGTCACAGGAACCACACCTCCTCGTACTCGAGCCATCGGGTGGCCAGCACGTCCGTGTCCGCGGTGCGCACGCCGTCGATGAGCGCCTGGTCCGCGCGCCTGCGTTCGGCCAGGTCGGCCTCGTCCACCCAGACCTGGACACCAGCCCGGACCAGGGAGCGCACGTAACGCTGCGGATTGGCCGGTCGGGCGTCCGGGTCGACGAGCGCACTGGGCACGGCGGCCCCGCGCAGCACCAGGTCGACGCCGCCGAACTGGGCGCGTACACCGACGCAGAAGTAGAGCGGATCGCGCATGTCCTCGGTGCCGGGGCAGTCGCGGTCGATCACCGCGAGGACGCGCGCGGTCATCAGACGCCCCCGATGAACACGGTCTTCGCTGCCTTGTCGACGTAGTCGCGCAGGTCCGAGAAGGACGGCGTCGGCAGACCGGGGATGTGCTCGCCCGCCCCGCGTCCGTCGCTACAGGTCTGGCAGGCCAGCCAGGTGAAGCGCCCCTCGTTCGCGGCGACCAGGTCGCCGATCTCCTCGGCAGTGGTTGGCTCGCCGCCGGAACAGCACGGCTCGGCGGCCGAGCAGCAGTCCGCCGCCGTGTCGCTCTGCTGTGGCGCGAGTTCGGTCAGGCGGTTCACCTCGCCGCACGCCCACACCTGGACCGAGCGGCCATTGCGCAGGGCCGCGTCGATCAGCCGCCGTACGGTGCCGAACCGGACCGAGCCGTATCGGTCGTTGGTCACGATCAGCAGGAGATCCCATTGGCTGCGTGTCTGGTCGGCCATCAGTGCCACACGACCCGGACGGCAGGATCGAACAACGGCTCCGCGACCGCGTCCAGGCCGGTGACCACGACACCCGGAGCGAGCTCGTCGGCCTTGATGCCGCGCTCGGACAGCGACACGACGTCGGCCCAGACCCGTCCGCCGGCGCCGAGAACGCCGGCCACGTCGCTCGATGCGTCGACGGCCAGGCTGACCCCGTCATCGATCAGGAACACGTCGGTCGGGGTCCGCATCGCGGCGGCGAGGTGTCGTGCGGTACGCAGGAAGCGGCTCACGGTGCCGCCCTGGCTCTCGACGAGGAACAACGCGGGCACCTCCGTCCGGCCCCGAACCGCGGTTCCGGAATCCGTGGATCGCATGATTCAACCTCCCAGCGCGGCGAGCACCCGCTCGTCCAGTTCGGTCAGATGAAAATCCTTACGGCTCACGATCTCCGCATATCCGTGCGTGATGCGCCCACTCGCGGTACGCAGCAGTGCACCGTCCCGCAGCACATAGGAGTCCAGCCGAGCCAGAAACGTGACGTTCCGGAATACGTTCTCGACCGTGAACACCGTGTAGAGCTCCTCCTCCATGATCACCTCGTCCAGTATGGTGATCGACGAGTGCGGAACCACCGGTATCCAGCTCCGCTCGCCCAGCAGGGTCCTGATCGACACACCGCGGTCGGCGAGAAAAAGGTCGACGACCTCCTCCATCAGGCGCAGATAACCGGACAACTGCAGGCGGCGGCCGAAATGACAGTACGGGTACGGAATGCGCCACCGCCAGGCGAAGGACGGCGAGTTCCTGGTCAGCTCGTCCAGCACCGGGTCACCGCCGGCCGCGCCGTGGCCGGTTGAATACGGCCCCGGCAGCGTCGGAATCGGAGCGGGCTCGGATTCAGTTCGCGCTATGCGCTCGACGACGAACGGGAGCAGCATGGCCGGCGCGGGCTCGGCCGGCGCATCCAGGAAATCGCGGCGAAGCAGCACGCGGACCTTTGACGTCGCATTCCGCCGCCCGGATCCGTGTCCGATGGTCAGGCTCACCACGAAGGCCAGCTCGCCACCGGAAGTCGCTTCAGGCCGGACCACCGCGTTGACCAGGTCATCGATGCGAAAGCCGGTGCTGATCCGGGTGTCGAGATGGACGATCTCGACGCAGAGACCGTAGTCCTCGTACAGGGAGCGCGCCGAGCACCCGGCGGCGCGGAAATGATCCAGCACCGCCTCCTCCGCCAGGTAGTTGATGTGCTTGAAACCGATCCATGAGCCGATGTTCGAGCCTTCGTAACGCGGCCTGAGCTGAGTCGTGGTCTCCCGATCCAGCAGGGCCGATGGTGTCCTGGTCGTCATGTTCGAACCTCCGCCGTCAGCTCGCTGATGAGGATTGCACTGCCTGGTCGATGAAGGCCTCGATGAGCCTGGCCAGTTCCGCGGGACGCTCGATCATCGGGAAGTGCCCGCAGCCGTCCAGGATCTCCAGGCGCGCGAGTGGGATTCGACCGGCCAGCAGGCGCACGCCGTCAGCCCTGGCGCCGACGTCGTCGCTGCCGCCGACCAGGAAGACCGGCACGTTCAGTGATTCCAGGTCGAGCTGCGACGTGCGGAAGTACACCTGCTGGAAACGCAGACGAGGATAGAGCCCGGTGAGCTTGGGCATCTGCTGGGCGACCGCGCTCCTGAGCAGATCATTCCCGGCCGGCCCGTGCTTCTGCTGGATTTCCTTTTCGATCAGTTCGTAACATCCGTCCATGCTGGACATCACCGAGGACCAGTCGAGATCCGCTGCCACGTCACGGTAGAACGGCGATACCAGCAGGGATGGCGTGGCCGTCGGCAGGTCCGACCCGGCAAGCAGTTCCAGGGCGACGTTGGCCGCGAAGGAATGCGCGACGATGACGTCCGGGCCTGCACCGGCCTGTCCCCTGACGCTGTCGACGGAAGCGCGGACCCACTGCGTCACGTCTGGATCCCTTGCCCAGTCGGGGTTGCCGGTGAACGCCCAGGGGAGCCGCACGTCCCACAGCTCCAGATGGGGGGCGAGCCGGGCGGCGAGCGCGTCCCAGCCGCTGAGCCCGCCGCCCATTCCGTGCAGCAGCAGGACGCTCACCGGGGATCGACCGCCCGCTGCCGCCGGGCGGCGCCTGCGTGCCGTGGCGGGCCGCGGCCGCGTGCTCATGCCGCCGCTCCTGCCGTGGTGAGCAGCAGTGAGGACACGCCGTCGGCCGGGTCTCCCGCCGTGGCGAGGGCGGGCCCGGCCTCGGCGCCGAGCCAACAGGTGCCGGCCACGACCTGTAGCACACCGAGCGCGCCGGACGCCGCCCCGAGCTCGGCCTCCAGGTCCTTGCGGCATACGTCGGCGACCGCCGGCGGTGCGGCTGTGGCCCGGCCAGCGAACCAGAGGCCGGGCGGCGGGCCGGCTCCGAGGGCGCGGTCGACCGAGGCGTCCGTTGTGGTACGCCGGGCGTAACCGCCGAGGCGGGCCAGGGGGACGGCCCCGCGCGCCGTCGCGGACGTCTCGGATTCGAGCACCGCCGCGGCGGCTCCGTCGAACAGGTCCCCAGCGGGGTCGTCGGCGAGGTGCTCCACCACGTCGTTCACCGGCTCGACGCCGACCAACACCACCCGGGGAACACGACAGGCGAGGATGAGGGACGCGGCCAGGAAGGCGGCGTCCAGACCTGACGAGGGGCCGTTGCACACCATGACGTTCGGGCCTCGCAGGCCGAACCGGATGGCGATGGACGATGCGACGACGTTGCTTGATGCGTTGGGCAGATCCATCGGGGCGGCGTCGGTCACCGAACCGGTCGCGATCGCGCCGGCCGTCCGGCACACGGTGTCGAGATTGCCCAGGTTGGAACTGACCACCACGCCGACGCTCGCCGCGGGCACGGTGGTGCCGGTCGCGTCCAGCAGTCCCGCGTCGGCCAGGGCACGGTTGGCCGCGAGCAGCCCGAGCCGGGTGGCCCGGTCCTTGTACCGCAAGCCCCTGCCGCCCAGCAGGGTGGCGGGGTCGAAACGGGCTGTCGGGTCGACGGGCTGCCCGAGGACGTCGCCGGGAGAGGTGAGCACCCGTGCGGCCACTCCTGTGCCCACCACCGCGACATGCATCATCGATCACCCTTCTCTACGATCGCGACGGCGTTGACGCCGCCGAAGCCGAACGCCTGGACCTGCGCCAGGGCCACGTCGGGGCACGTTGTGGTGTCGGTGACCAACCGCAGGTCCCGTGCCTCATCAGTGGGTTCGGTCAGCCCGGCGATCGGCGGAATCCGGCCGGCACGCAGGATCTGGGCGGCCACGACGACGCTCATCAGGCCGGAGGCCCCGGAGGTGTGGCCGGTCATCGACTTGATCGCCGTGACCAGCGGGCGGGTCGGGCCGGCGAACACCTTGGCGAGCGCGATGGCCTCGACGTCGTCGTTGAGCGCGGTGCCGGTGCCGTGCGTGAGCACGACATCCACGTCGGCGGGCTCGATGGCCGCCCGTGCCTGGGCGTCCTCGATCGCCGCCATGATGCCCGCGAGGTCCGGCGCTGTCGCGCTGTGCGCATCGCAGTTGAGCGAGACGGATCGCAGCCAGCACGTGGCCGGACCGCCGCGCCTGAGTACGACAGCGGCCGCGCCATCGCCCATCAGCACTCCGCGGCGATCGCGATCAAAGGGGCGGACCCGGTCGACCGGGTCCACCTGGACCCGGTCCATGAGGCCGAACATGCTCGTCGTGATCGAGTCGACGCCCGCGACCACCACGGTGTCCTCGGCCCCGGTGGCGAGCAGGTCCGCTCCCATCCCCAGCGTGTAGAGCGACGCGGAGCAGGCATTGCAGACGGTGTAGGTGGTCGCCGCACCGAACCGTTCGCGCAGCGCCGTACCGAAGTGCCAGCGCGACGACGGGAACTCGGCGGTGTCCGTCCACCGCAGTTCGATCGAGCGAAGCTCGCGTAGTCCGGTGCCGACGAGAACCGGGATCTCGGAAAGGTCCGCTCCGATGCCGGCATCCCGCACCGCTTCGGCCACGGCGTCGCACAGCCACTGGGTGGCCCGGCCGGGCACGTCCACGCCGGCCGGCCGATCGTCGATCTCGTAGGCGTGCCTGGTACGGAATCGGCCGGCGTCGAATCCGCGCAGCGGCGACAACCCGCTCCGCCCGGCGCACAGCGCGTCGAACAATCGGCCCGCGCCGGAGGCGTTACTGGCGACCGCGCCGATCCCCGCGATCGACCAACGCCGAGCGGCGTGCGGTGCGGGCGTCATGCCGCGGCCTCCGCATGCCGGGCCAGGATCAGCACCGCGTTGTTGCCGCCGAACGCGAGGGCGTTGTTCTGTACCACCCTGACCGTGGCCTCCCGTGCCACATTGGGCACGCAGTCCAGACCGCACTCCGGGTCGGTCCGCTCGTGGTTGACCGTCGGTGGAATGAACTGATGGGTGATGGCCAATGCGCACGCGATCGCGGCCAGCGCGCTCGCCGCGCCCATCGTGTGCCCGATCATGGCCTTGGTGGAGATGGTGCACGGAGCCCGATCACCGAACACCCTGCGGATCGCCGCGGCTTCGGTGACGTCGTTGGCCTTCGTACCCGTGCCGTGCGCGGAGATGAAGTCGATCTCCTCCGGGCGCACGCCGGCGTTGCTGTGCGCCAGGCGCATGCACCGGGCCACGCTGTCCAGGTTCGGCGCGACCGGATGGTCGGCATCACAGTTCAGCCCGTACCCCAGCACCTCGGCGTAGATCCGGGCGCCGCGGGCGAGCGCGGCATCTCTGCTCTCCAGCAGCAGCATCCCGGCGCCCTCGCCGGTAAGTAGTCCCTGCCGGTTGAGATCGAACGGTTGACAGCACTCCGGAGCGATCGTCCCGACCCGGTAGAAGCCGGCGAACGTCTTGCGGCACACCGCGTCCGATCCGCCCACGACGGCGAACTCGGCCTCCCCGCCCCGCACCGCGTCGGCACCGTAGCCGATGGCGTAGTTCCCCGCCGCGCAGGCGGTAGGGATGGTGACCGCCTCCACGTCCGTCAGGCCCAACTCCCGGGCAACGCAGACGGACAGCCGGGAGGGCGGAATCCGCCGGACCACCATCGGATCGATCCGCTCGTCCCGCCCGTCGACCTGTGCCTCGACGAGCCGGTCCAGATCCCTCGACTCGCCGTCGGTGCTGCCGACCGCGACGAGGCCGGTCAACTCGCGCAACCGATCGGCGCTCAGTCCCGCGTCGTCCACGGCCATTCGGGCGGCCGCGACGGAGAACTGCGTCGCCCGGCCCAGTTCGTCCACCGCATGTCGACGTACCCACGGACCCGGGTCGAAGTCCGCGACCTCGCATCCGTTGGCGTGGGCGAAGCCACGGGTGTCGAACGCCTGGATGGGCTTGATTCCGTGGCGCCCGGCCCGCAACGCCGCCAGGAACTCCTCAGCGCCGATTCCCACACTGGTCACCGCGCCAAGCCCGGTAACCACGACTCGGCGCCCGGCCGCTCGAGTTGATCGCATGTCCCTTGGTTCCATTCGCTGTCGGCCCGCACCTCAGATGCGCGCGCCGGCCTCCGCGAGGACCGCGTAGACCTCATGCAGAGTCGTCATACGACCCAGGTCGGACTGGTCCAGCGTCACGCCGAGATCGCGCTCCAGGTTGGCGAGGATTTCTATGGCCTGCAACGAGTCCGCACCGTGGTCCTCGATGAAGCGGCTGGTCTCGGAGACGTCGTCCGGATCGAGCTCGAGAATATCGCAGATGATCGTCTTCACCTGCGTCTTCAGGGACTCTGAAATGGTCGCCATAGGGTCTTCCTTTTGGAACCGCTCTTGGTTAAAGGTGGTCGAATGGAAGGATAGAGGCGAGAAAGCAACGTACCGGTCCACCTGACAGGAAGCTGCCACCAGAGCCGGCATAACGTCGGCGTGACGATCGCACGACACTCACCGCACGATCGGACGACGCCCTCTCGGCAAGCATGGCGGGCGCATCGCGAGACCCATAACGGAGGCGTCATGCGGGAGGTCTCGACACAGACTGCGCGTCCCGGAGGCCAGGGACTGCCCTACCCGCAGTCGTTGCGCGTTGTCGAATGCTGCCCGACGCCGACGCTGGTCACCATGGTGCGCCAGATGATCGACACGGCGCACCAGATGGTCTACATCACGAGTGGATCGTTGATTCCCAATCGGGCGGCGCGGTCGGCCGCGCTCCGGCGAAGCCTGCACAAGGCGTTGGACCGCAAGGTTCGATTGTTGATGCTCGACGACCTGGAATCGTTGGAGGCGTCGGCCCGGCGGAACCTGCTGAACGAGGTGATGTGTCGCGGTGCGGAAATCCGGCTCAGCCCGTACGCGCCGATGGGCCTGCTGATCGTCGACGGGATGGCCGCGGTGGCCTGCGACAATCCGGTCTTCAGCCACGCCGACTGCACACCGACCCGGTCCAAGGCCGTGATCACGTTGCTGCAACAGTTCGCCGATATCGCCTGGCGGACGTCCTGGGACCTGGATGCCGCGGCCATCGTCAATCAGGGTGCGCGGTTTGACGTACTGCACCACCTGTGCTCCGGCTACAAGGACGAGGTTGGCGCCCGGCTGCTCAACATGTCGTTGCGCACCTATCGGCGCCACGTCGCCGATCTGCTCACGATGCTCGGCGCCAGCTCGCGGTTCGAGGCCGGCGCGCGTGCCGTCGCCCTGGGCCTGATCAGTTGACCGGGTCATGGCTCGCGCGTCCATCACCTGACGAAGGGAAGCAACAGTGTGCTATCCGCTTTTCGGCCAGGAGCACATCGAGCGGTACCAGCACACCGACGGTGCGGAAGGACACGACTGGGAAGGCGCGACGGTACTCCTGCTGACCACCACCGGCCGGCGGAGCGGCCTGCCCCGCACGGCGGGGCTGATCTACCAGCAGCACGGCGACCTCCACGTGGTGGTCGCGTCCAACGGCGGCCAGGACTTCCACCCGAACTGGTATCTCAACCTGCGACAGGAACCCAGGGTGCACGTCCAGGTCAAGGGCGAACACTTCGACGCGCTCGCCAGCACGGCGACTCCGGAGGAGAAAGCCGAGCTGTGGCCGATCATGACCGCGATCTGGCCGCGGTACAACGTCTGCCAGCGCGCCACCACACGTGAGTTTCCCGTTGTGCTGCTGAAGCGGGTCTGAGGCGCACATGGACGAGTTGGCGCGGTTCGATCAGGATGTGCTGGCGGCGCTGCGGGAATCCCGCTTCATGCCGGTGCTGTACGGGCTGCTCGCGTTGTCCAGGATCGGCGAGCGCCCTGTCCCGCTGGAAAAGCTGGCCGCCCTGCTCGACCGGTCGGAGGAACACGCCGCGCGGCTCGTTCATCAGCACACGACAGCGCGCGTCCAGGACCGCATGATCCAGTGGGACATGCCCTTTCCCGCGGACCGCGCCCGCCGGACGCTGTACGTCGGCGACCGTGTGATCCCGATGAACCGGTGCGTTTCCGCGACGTTCGTGCTCGCCGCCGTGCTCGACGTAGCCTTCCGGCTCGAGGAGCCCTGCGCGGCCACCGGGGCGCCGATCCGCATCGACTTCGTCCCGGGTGGCTACGAACTGGTGGACCCGCCCGAGACGGTCATCGCGGTGCCACCCGCCCGGCGCCCGCGCCGGGACCTGTGGAACGACACCGGGTGGAAGGACGACAACGTGTGCGTTCACGGAGTCGCATTCGGGTCCGGCGATGTCGCCCGGGGCTGGCTGGCCGACCATCCGGGCGGGCGCGTCTTCACCGTGGACGAGATGTTCGATCGCCCCTGGATCACCTACTACCGCCAGACCCTGCGGCGGACGCGCCGTACCGATCGACTGGCGACAAGCCGGACGGAGCACAGATGACAGTGACAGCCATCGAGCAGGATCTCGCCACCGTCGTACGGCACATCCGCGAACCGGCGTGCTGGACCGACCCCTATCCGGAGTACGACCGGCTGCGGCGGCTCGGCCCCATGGTGCGAACAGCCGACGACAAGTTCGTCATCACCGGCCATCGCCTGTGCAGTACCGTCCTCAAGGATCCGCGATGGGAACACTTCCCCGAGCTGCTGTGCATGTCGAGTCAGATATTCGAGCAGAAGGCACGAGGCACCACCCCACACGGGCCCATCCGTCCGGAGATTCTGGACGCGATTCCCGACCGCTCCGGCCTTCGCGGGCGTCTCGCGCGTGAGTTCCGGCCGCGGGTGATGCGTACGCTGCGGCCGCGTATCGAAGCCATCGCCGACGCGCTGCTGGACGACCTGCCCGGCGCGAGCGTCGTCGACCTCATCGACACGCTGGTGATCCCGTTCGCCTCGACCGCGATGGGCGAGGCGTTCGGTGTGCCACCGGTGGACCGTCATCTCTTCCGGAAATGGTCCAGAACGCTACGGGGAGCGGCCGAGGCGACGTTCGCCCCCGCCGGGGCGGTGGCCGCCACCGCCCCGGCCGACGTCGACGAGACCAGCCGCGAGGTGGCGGCCTATATGACGGACCTGGTCGGCGAACGTCGCCGCGCGCCCAACGGCGACCTGCTGAGCGCGCTGCTATCGGGTCCGGCTGACGGGAACCAGTGGACCGACGACGAGATCGTCTCGACCGTCGTGTCGATCATCGTGGTCGGGCACCACACCACGAGCGCCTCCATCGGTAACGGAATCCTGGCACTGCTACGCCATCCCGACCAGTTCAGCCGGCTCGGCGAGAATCCCGGGATCGCTCACACCGCGGTCGAGGAACTGCTCCGTTACGACGCTCCCGCCCAGTTCATCAGCAGGTTCGCGATCGAGGAGACGCTGCTCCACGACCAACCGATGGCCCCCGGCGACATCGTGCTCATGTTCATCGGCGCCGCCAACCGTGATCCCGACGCCTTTCCCGACCCGGATCGACTCGACCTCGCCAGGTCACCCAACGACCACCTGGCGTTCAGCGCGGGCCACGCGGCCTGCTTCGGCGCACCGCTGGCCGACATCGCCGGGCAGGTCCTGTTCAGCCGGCTCGCGCAACGCCTACCGGATCTCGCCCTCGCCGGGGATCCCGTTCGATTCGACACGATCGGCCTGCGCGGCATCGCCGAACTCCCGGTGCGCACCGGTTGAGCGCCCTGGTCAGTAGCGGCTGAGGGTGCCACGGCGCTTGGCGATCCTCCCTCCCAGGCTCACGGCGAGGATTCCGGCCGACAGGTAGGCGGCCGCGACGATCAGCACCCAGACGAGACCGCCCGGACCCCACAGCGTGGTGGCGCTGCGGCCCTGGAACAACACACCGAGGAGGCTCTCCAGGCTGGTGTTCACCGGAAGGATCCGGCCGAACGTCTTCCACCAGTCGGGCAGGCTCACCAGGGGAACCGCACCGACGCTGCCGACGAACATCAACAGCAGCGCCGACTCGGTGACCATCTCGATGCGTCCCCAGATCAGCGTGGCCCCGGCGACCAGCAGCGAGACGCCGACGGCGGTCACGATCATCAGCAGCACGGGCAGCAGCACCGACACCGCCAGGTGGAAGTGCAGCGGGACGAAGATGCGCACGATGGCGAACATGCCCGCCGCGACGATCAGCGTCTCCACCACCGCGGCCACCACCCGACCGGCGGCGATGACCACCCACGAGGGCAGGGGCGACAGGTAGACCTGCTCCAACGTGCCCGCCTGGCGCTCGGCGACCAGCCGCCAGAACATCTTGACTACCTGTAGGTAGAAGAACATGAACGGAATGAACCACGCGACCAGGATCGACGTGCTCTCGCTACTCAGCGACCACTTCAGGCTGCCGCTGACGATCTGCCGGGCCTGGCCCATGATCGGCCCCATGAAGATCATGATGACGACGAACATGGGCAGTTCGATCAGAATCTGGAGGCGTTCGGCCCAGGCGAAACGCAGGCCCTTGTAGATCTCGTTGCCGACTGCGGTGACGTAGCTTCTCATCGCGGGCCCAGTCCCCCCTGACGGCGTGCACGGCGGATGACGGCGATGTAGAGCACCCAGCCCAGCGCGAGCAGGACGATGGTGTGCACGATCAGCCAGGGCAGGGTTCCGTCGACCCACGTGGCCGACAGTGGCTTGCCGGACAGCAGTGTCCTGGTGGCCTCGACGCCCAGGGTGGTCGGGAAGAACCTGGCGACAATGTGTCCTGGACCGGGAAACACCGAGACCGGCAGCACCGTGCCACCGAAGAACAGGATCAGTGCGTTGGTGATGTGGATGACCGCGCCGATGCTGAGGACCCGCACGGTCAGGGCGGTCATGAGCAGGCCGTAGCCGAGCGCGGAGACCACGGTGAGCACCGCGGGAATCAGCACGGCCGGGTTCGGCTGGTAGCTCAGCCGGAAGACGGAGATCAGCAGGGTTCCGAGCACCGCGGCGACGAGCAGTCCCTCCATCGCCAGTGCGGCCAGCCGGCCGAGGATGTGGACGCTCTGTGCTGCCGGGCTGAGCTGGGTTTGTTCCAGAGTGCCGCTGTTGGCCTCCTCGGCGATGCCGCCGCTGCCCTGTAACGCGGCGGTGCCGGCGACGACGTAGGCGAGCAGCCCGGGCACGGTGAGCACCATCAGTGGCCGGACCAGGTGGCCACCCCCCACGAGCAGGCTGAATCCGAGGTAGGTGAGGAGGTACGAGACCAGCGTGGCAATCAGCCGGCCGCGACGCCGCCACAGCAGCTTGGCGCCCTTGGTGGTCTCGTTGGCGACGAGCCGTGCCTGCAGCCCGATGGCTGCCCAGGTGTGGCTGGGGGAGGTGGCGCGGATCGCGGTCATGCGGCTCCCGTCCGGACGCCGGCCGTGGGTGTCCCGTCGGGTTGGATCAGGCGGATGAAGATCTCCTCCAGGTCGGGCCTTGCCTTGGTCACCGAGACGAGGGGCAGGTCCGCGGTCGAGAGTTGGTGGAGGAACCGGTACACCGTGGCGGAGTCCGCCCCCGGCAGCGTCACCGTGACGACCTCGCCGTCCGAGTCGGCTTGCGCGCCCAGCGGCAGGTAGGCCCGTACCGCGTCGAACCGTCCGGCAACCTCGACCTGGAACTGGTCCTCGGCGTAGCTGGCCAGCAGTTCACAGGTCGGCAGGTCGGCGATGATCTTGCCGGATTTGATCACGGCGATCCGGTCGGACAGTTCCTGAGCGACCGCGAGTTGGTGGGTGGTCAGCACGACGGTCTTGCCTTCGCCCTGGGCCAGGCGGGCGATCCAGTCCTTGACGGTCCGGGCGGCCTCCACGTCCAGGCCGAGCGTCGGCTCGTCCAGCAGAATGATCGGTGGGTCGGTGATCAGGGCGACCGCTACCGCGACCTTCTGCTGCATGCCGCGGGAGAACGTGCCGACCGTCCTGTTGCGCCGGTCCCACAGGCCCAGCTCGGTCAGCAGCCACCTGGCCCGCGGCTTGATCTCCGAGCCACGCAGTCCCTTGAGCCGGCCGAAGTACAACAGGTTCTCCCAGGCCGACATCGACCAGTACACGTTGCGCGAGCCTTCCAGCACCGCGCCGATCTGCCGGACCGCGCCGGCCCGCTGCCTGGCCACGTCGAAGCCGTTCAGCTCGGCGGTCCCGGAGGTGGCTTCGATCAGGCCGGCCATCATCTTGATAGTGGTGGTCTTACCCGCCCCGTTGGGCCCGAGCAGGCCGATGACCTGGCCCTTCGGCACTTCCAGCGTCACCGCGTCCACGGCGACGAACGCCTCCCCACCCCGGCCGTAGACCTTGGTCAGGCCGGTCAGCTCGATCGCAGGGCGGCGCCCTGCCCCAGGATCCTTACGATCACGACTTGTACTTGACCCTTGCATCATAAGGTTATGATACAAGTAGACCGATGGGGATGTGCAAGAGTGAGCGATAATGAATCCAGGTGCAGGAGTTGCGATGGCTGATGATGTCGCCACCGGCCGCCCACCCACGCGGGCACGGCTGAACAGGGAAAACGTGCTGAAGGCCGCACTGGAGTACGTCGATGACCATGGGTTGGGGACGCTGAGCATGAACAAGCTCGGCGCCGAGCTCGGCATCGCCGGAATGTCCGTCTACAGCCACGTGGCCAGCAAGGACGAACTGCTGGACGGGATCGTCGAGGTCATGTGGGGCGAGCTGGAGCCACCGACCGCCGACGGCACAACCTGGCCGGAAGCGGTGTACGCCTATGCCCGCTCGCTGCG
Organism: Pseudonocardiaceae bacterium; assembly: GCA_036273855.1. Taxonomy (GTDB): domain Bacteria; phylum Actinomycetota; class Actinomycetes; order Mycobacteriales; family Pseudonocardiaceae; genus DATEPR01. The sequence continues at coordinate 14,440 of DASUGU010000056.1, read as the reverse complement.
CGACATGATCTACCGGCACGTGGCGGCGGCCCCCTTGCTGAACCGGGCGACACTGCCGGTCAGCTCACTCGAGTATGTCGACGCCTACCGCCAGGTACTGGTAGGCGCCGGACTGACCGACCGGCAGGCCATCCAGGCCCTCCGCGCGGTCCATGGCTATGCGCTGGGGTTCTCCCTCGCCGAGGTGTCCTGGTGGGGCGACGCCGCCCAACATCACTGCACCGACGACCTGACCATGCTGCGCCGCGCGACCGGCATGGTCCCCCGCGACACCTCCGATCACCTGGTCCGGCTCGCCGTCGACTTCTGCTACGACAACCAGGCCGACCAGTTCGAAGCCGGACTGGACCTCATGGTCCAGGGCCTGCTCACCCGGATGTGACGGGCTCGCCTTCGCCGCGCGGCCAACGGTTGGCACCGCCTTGCAGGTTCCTGCCAGTCGGACCCGCAGCCCGGCGTTCCGTGATTGTCTCAGCACCAGGACGGAGTGGCAGCTAGCCGGGCCAGTCCAGTGTGGACGCACACCGAAGGGGTGACGGGCATCATGAACCCTACTGGCGACAACGACAGCGGCATGACCACCGTGCTGGACACGGTGTCCGACCAGGCCGTCGTCGATTTCCACGACCAGGGATTCGCCTGTGTTCCGAAGCTGATCACCGAGCAGGAGGTCATTCGGTTTCACACGGCGGCGCTCGACGCCTACTCCGAGGGTGCCTACCTGACGAGAAGGTTCATGGATCGCACCGGTATCACCTCCACGGAGGACGGTTGGGAGAAGAACGCCGGGCTGCGCACCCTCGCGCTGCATCCGCGCATCGGCGCGATCGCCGAGAAACTGGCCGGTATGCCGCTGCGCGTGTGGGGCGGTGAGGTGCTGGTCAAACCAGCGGGACAGGCCACGCCCACACCACTGCACGACGATTTCACCAATGAGCTGCTGAACTCCCGCCTGACCCTGACCTGTTGGGTCGCGTTGGTCGATGTGCCGGTCGAGCGCGGCAGCCTGAGCTTCCTGCCCGGTTCACATCGCCGTGGTGCCCCCTCGCGGGTCGATGCGGGCGAGTTCGAGCACAACATTCACGCCTATGTCCTCCAGCACTGGCCGGACCTGCGGTGGAGTCGGCACGTCACCGTTCCGCTCCGGGCCGGCGACGCGACCTTCCATCACAGCCGTATCGCACACCTGGCAGGCGCCAACGCGACGGACGAGGCCCGTGTCTCCTTCACGATCACCTTCACCGACGCCGAGGCCACCTACCAACCCCTGCCGGGCAACGACCCGTTGGACATGGAGCCGGGGCAAACGCTGCCCGACGACCGCTATCCCAGGGTCGCGGGCTGACCGAACGCGATGGAGGGGCGTGGCATGCTGCCGGATTTCCGATTCGGGCTGAACCTTTTCGTGCCGGCGTCCGGTAGCAGGTGGATCGACAAGTGCCGGCGCGCCGAGGACCTCGGCTTCGACGTGCTCCTGTTCTCCGACCACATCGGCCTGCTGGCGCCGTTCTCGTCCCTGGTCGTGGCCGCGCAGGCGACCAGCAGGCCACGGGTCGGCACCTTCATGCTCAACGCCGCCTTCTGGCATCCCACGCTGCTGGCCCGCGAGGCCGCCTCCGCGGCGCGGCTCACCGACGGGCGGTTCGAGCTGGGCCTGGGCACCGGCTACGCCAGGGCGGAGATCGAGGCGGCCGGCCTACCCTGGGCGAGGGCCGGAGCGCGGGTGGACCGGCTGGAGCGCACCGTGGCCGAGGTGTCCAGGCAACTGTCCCGGCCGCCGCAGGGCTTCCAGCCGCTGACCGGCTGCACGCCGCCGCTGCCCGACGATCCCGGCGACGACGTCGCCGTGCCGCCACTGGTGATCGGCGGCGCCGGGCCTCGGGTGCTACGGCTGGCCGCCACCCACGCCGACGTGGTGGCGTTCGCCGGAACGAAACCCGCGCCCGACGGCCGGCAGACCCTCGCCGGGCCGGACGAGATCGCCGAGCAGGTGGCCCTGGTCGACCGGCACGCCGCGGGACGCCACATCGAGAAGAACATCCTCCTGTACTCGGTGGTGCACACCGCCACCCGACAGTCCGCCGTCGAACAGGTCGGCCACTACCGCCCGGACCTGAGCCCGGAGGAGCTACTGGAACTGCCCGCGCTGCTGGCCGGCTCACCCCGGACGATGGCCGAGCGGTTGATCCAGCTCCACGAGCGGTACGGCTTCTCCTATGTCGCAGTACTCGAGCCGTCGATGGAGGCTTTCGCCACTGTCATCGCCGAGCTGCGCTGAGTTCAGCGGCGGCGCGCCCGCCAGGCGATGACAGTGGCGACAGCGAGGATGATGACTGCCAGGCCGACCAACCACGCACTGTTCAGCAGTGAACCGATGCCGGCCAGTGCGCCGCCGGCTATCAGCAACGGAAGCCCGCAGCACACGATCGGTGCCAGCAGCAGCGCGCAGGTGACGACGACGGTGCGTCGGCCGTCGCGATCAGGCTGACAAGGCATGGCGGCCACTTTCTGCTAGTGCCAAGGCATCGCGGGGAACCAACCGAAGCCGAGGCCGGCCGGTACTCGCACGTCCCAGTAGACGAACGTGAACACTCCCCCGATCACCAGCGCGACTGTCGCGACGGTGATGGTCCGGGACGGCCTGGCCCGCAACCAGCGCGGGAAGCCGCTGGCCGACAGCAGCAGGAAGATCAGGCCGAGCAGGATCATGTTGCCCAGCACGATCAACATGAACACGGCGGCACCGAACGCGGCGTCGTGGGTACTCGCCGCGTAGGCGAACATCTTGCGGAACAGCGGCCACGGCCGGCCGATGAGGAAACCGCCGATCAGCAGCCCCATGAACGCGGGGCGGGTCGGTGCCCACCGGGTGGCCGCGCGACGCAGCGGGTCCGGTACGAGTCCGGCCGACGCCAGGCCGAGGTACAGCATGACCAGCCCGATCACGCCGAACACCACAATGGACTGAAGCGTCCGTACCGGAACATGATCGCCGACGACGGCCGTGGACAGCTGCGGGATGCGGCTGCCCAGTAGCGCCCCGACGGCACCATAGGTCCCCGCGACGACCACCGCGCCCAACGCCAGCCAACCCAGTGGCACGAACGCCTGCCGGATCCTGCTCGCCACCGACGGGTTACCGCTCACCATGGGTGCTATCGCGCTGAACACCGCGACGTTGCATGCCGTGAACGTGCCGGCAAGCCCCGTGACGAACGCGAATACCAAACCCGTGACCGTGCCGGTGACGGTCGCGCCTGTCGCATTCCGGCCGATGAGTCCGCTGGCCGTGTTGACGCCGATGTCGTCGTCCACCAGGCGGGCCGACCAGAGCACCGCGATGGCGACACCCACCAACGCGCTGACGCCGACGACGAGCCCCCGACGGACAACCCTCGAATCGGGTTCGGCCTGCCGGGACACCGGCGTTGTGGTCGCGGTTCTGTCGATTCCGACCATGTCCTGACCTCCTGCGGGTCGATACGGGTGAGCGCGGGCCGGCGGGGGCGGCCGCGAACTCGGCCGCTCCCGCCGTACGCCAGCGGTCACGGGGCGACGTTGACCTGGCCCATGATGAGTTCCCCGCCGAACTGGGAGAATCCACTGACGAACTGGGACGGCGTCGCGAGTGGATTCGTCGCGGTGTTCCAGAACGGGGTCTTGTAGCTGAGGAAGAACGTGTCCGGCGTGCCCTTGGCCTTGTTGTCGGTCCCGATGGCCAGGAACGGGGTCATCGCGTCGTCGATGGTCAGCCCGCCGATCTTGGTGATCGAGCGCATGGTGCCCTTGGCCGTGATCATCTTGGCGGACCGGTCGACCTCGTAGGACGCGACGTCCTCGGCGAACATCAGCATGGCGAACGGGCCGGTGAAGCCCGGGCCGAACACCTTGCCCAGAACCGGCGCCAGGGCCGCGACCATGTCGCTGTTCAGGCCCATCTGGCCGACGGCGCAGGTGACCAGTTGTGGTGAGAGTGTCGCGGCACTGAGCATCTGCATGGTGCCCATCTCCGCGTGGAATCCAGCTCCACCGTCCTCCAGCACCGGGGAACTGGCCGCGGCGGCCCGCACCTGCGGCACGTGGTGGGTATGCCCCACGGTGGCCGCCACGACCGCTCCCGTGGCGACGGCGGCGGCGCCCACCGCCGATGTGCGCATGAAGGCGCGCCGCCCCATGTTCTTCTTCTCGACGTCCTGGCCGTCGTGTTCCGGCTGGACGTTCGGCTCGCTCATGTCGCCTCCTGTTTGTCAGGCAGCTCCGGGAAGAGGGCCCGCGCTGTCGTCAGGTCACCTCGGGAATCCATCACGGACTGTGCGGACCATAGGGGCCGGTTGGTCGCGCGGTCGTCGCGGTCGCGTCGCGGCCCGACGTGACGAGGCCGTGACGACCTTCGCGGGACAGTGACGGCCAGCGAGAGTTGACTGCGCAACGTCCGACCTGGCCGGCAGATTGCTCTGGGAGACAGGATGTCGAACGCTATACGCGGGCCGCTGTCCACGGTTGTGCTGCCCGAAGCCGCCGCGACCGAAGTGACCTGGGGTGATCCGGCCGGCCTCGAGCGACTGTACGAATCGCCGGTGTGGACCGACGAGTTGGTTCGCGCGGCGGGACTGCGTGTGGTGGACGTGCCGTTCGTGACGATCGGCGGTGGTCTCGCGTCATTCGTCCTGGTGGATCTCCTGCGTGTCTGCGGTGTGCCTGCGGACCACATTCGGGTGGTCGGCGCCGATCAGGCCCCGTACGCCAACGTCGCGCACCTCATGCGGTGCTCGCAGATCCTCGACCACGAATCGTTGCGGTCGGATTCGATGTCCCGGATCGACAATGTGTGGGGATTCCCTGGGTACGCCCTGCAACGGGCCATCTCCCGCCGCAGCGTGCGACCGCTGTGGAACGTCCTCACCGAGCCGCTGGTCACCGAGTACTTCAATCCGAGCCCGGACGAGGTGTTCCGCGGTGTCGACCGGGAGGCGGCGCGAATCGACTGGGCGTCGATGATCACGCCGGGCTGGGTTCGGACAGTGCGACGACGGGACGTGGGCGGCTACTTCTCGCTGGTGCGGCCGGTGGGCGGCGGACCACCGTTCGCGCTGTGCAGCCACTACGTACACCTGGGGACCGGCCATTCCGCGGTGAACTACGCTCCTGAGGTCCGCGCCTACCGGGAGCAACATCACGAGTACTTCCGCGTGGTCAACGCGTACGAACCGCATGAGCACGTCTACCAGGTGCTGTCCCGGCGACCGGCCACCGTCGTGATCCGTGGTGCCGGCATCACGGCATCGCGCGTCCTGCAACGACTGTTCGATGAGCGCGCCAGGTCGGGACGCGACATCCAGATCATGCACCTGTTCCGCACAGGTGCGGATCGACCGGACGAGCCAAGGACGTCGCGCCGGCGCGGCGAGGACGGGTGGTCGTACCAGCCGTTCAGCTTCCCCAAGGCGGCCGGTGGCGGGCAGTTGCGGCAACGCATGCTCGGCATGGACGCGCAGCAGCGTGCTGACTACATCAGGACCCTCGGCGGTACCACCAGCGCGCTGCGCCACACCTGGCAGGCCCAGCTCCGGCAGGCGCGGGAGGCCGGATACTACCGGGCGTACCAGGGCGAGTTACGGGAGTTGACGCCTACCGCGCACGGCACTGTCGAGGCGCGTATCGACGTCGCCACGCTGCCGGCCAACACCAGGATCGATGTCGACTTCGTCATCGACTGCACAGGACTTCGACTCAGCGCGGAGGAAAACCCGTTGCTCACCGATCTGCTCGACACCAGCAGCGCTTCCTGTAACCCCCTGGGCGGGCTCGCCGTCGGAGAGCATTACGAGCTCAGCGGCGTGAGCGAGGAGTCCGGCACGATCTACGCATCGGGTGGCATCAGCCGGGGCGGCTACCTCGGGCCGGTCGACTCGTTCTGGGGCGTCACCCACGCTGCCGTCCAGATCTGTGACGACCTGGCGCGCCGGGGCTTCTGCCCACGCCTGGGCATGATCCGGTCGGTCGTCGGCTGGTGCAAGTGGCTTCGCGGAGCGCGCCCGTGACCCCCGTGCTGGCCGGTCGCCTCCAGACCCGACTTTTCGTGGCCGCGATACTGGGTGTCCTGTGGACGGCGGTGGTGACTCCGCTCCTGCCCGTCCCGCCGGGCACCGGCATCGCGACCACGTACCGCATGACATTCGAGAACCTGGCCCTCATGGCCGGGCTGGGCCTGCTCTGGGAAATGGTCTACCACCTGGTGCAGCAACTGCGGTGGGACAAGGACTGGCCCACGCTGCTCGGCCTGCTCACGGTCGTCAACGAGGCGATCCCGCTGTGGTTCGTGGGCCACTGGTCACACATCCTGCCAGGCACCGTGAACCTCACCTCGCCGCTGTTCCCGGCGTTCGCGATCCATGTCGGGACCACGTGGCTGGTGATGTGGCTGTTCGTCCAGGGGCCGGTGCGGGTGCTGCTCGTGCGGTGGCGGTTCGAGGGAGGCCGGGTGCTACGCCGGATCACCCGTACCCGCCGCACCGACGACTGGCTGGATACCCAGTGGCTGGAGTCACTGCGCTCGGAGCAGCCGCACCAGCTACCGGTCATGGCCGACCAGCCGGCGGACGTCGTGGCCCTGAACGCGGCCGAGTCCTCGACCGACCGGTACGTCCCGGGTGCGCGCTGCCCCAACGGTCATTTCGGCAATCCCGCCGTTCGGTACTGCGTGACGTGCGGCGCGGCGGTGCCACCGCAGCCTCCCGTGCTCGGCCCACGGCCGCCGCTCGGGATGCTGATCACGGCGGACGGCGCCAGCCATGTCCTCGACGGCGACCTGTCCGTGATGGTGACCGACGACGTCCTTTCCTTCCAGGCCAATGAGGACGACGCGTCGAACGGACCAGCCCTGGCCGACATCCGGATCGTCGGCTGGCAGCCCGTGGCGTCCAGCGCGACGCGACCGATCGCGGTCCTGCTGCCCAACGGCACCCGGCTCGGGGTCGCGGTCAACGTGCCGGTACCGCTGGTGCCCGGTGCGGCCCTGGTGGTGGGAGGGCACGTGGCCCGCTATGACAGCCCATACGGCCCCGACACCGAGTCCACGCCACGGCGCGAGCCGGCGACCCGGGCCATCGCTCCGGTCGGTCCTCAGACGACAACGGTAGCCAGGAGGCTCGCCGCCGCGGCGGCCATGATGGTCGTAGCCGGCGCGGTCACGTTCGTGATCGTCGACGGATCATCCGATGGCGGCCGGCGGGCGGGGATTCGGCCACCCAGCGTCGTCCCGCCGCCGCTGTCGTCGTTCTCGGTTCCGCCGTGGACCCTGCCATCGCAGACACCGGGTGCCAGCACGCCGTTGCTGCCCATCGGCCCGACCGCCAGCCTGCCGGTGCCGCTGCTGCCGCCGCCACCCGAACCCGTTCTCGGGCCGCTACCGCCGATCAGCAGCCTACCCGGCACCTCGCCCGCGCCCACCAGTCCCAGCGGTACGACCACGCCACCGGTGCCGACGTCACCGACGTCGCCACCGCCTGGTCCGCCGCCACCCGCTTCACCCGTGCCCACCACGGCGCTGTGCACCGTCGACCTCCTGGGCCTGGCGCAGTGCGCCGCGGGCATGCTCGGCGGCGGGTAGCGCTCAGCGGTTGATCCGTACGCACGTCGCCAGCGCCGCCGCGTTCTCGGCGGCCAGGGATTGGGCGAGTGTCACCAGTTTGGCCACCCGGTGATCGCTGACGCGGTAGTACGCGTAGCGGCCCTCGCGTCGCGCCACGACATACCCGCAGTCGGACAGGCAGGCAAGGTGAACCGAAACCCGCCCCTGGGACAAGCCGACGTTCTCGACGCATTCGGTGACCGTATGCTCCGAGCCCATCAGGAACTCCAGTAGTCGTAGCCGCACCGGGTCCGCCAGGGCTCGGAAGAACTTCGCGACCACTTCCACACCGCTGCGGTCTTCCGGTAGGAGGGCGGCAGGTCGTGTGCGTGACACAGCCATGTCATTGTCCCATCGTCGGCGGCCGATCCCGCGCGATCCGCTGTCTATCGTATAGCGTTCGCCGATCGCCTGTATACAGCGACTTCCCACCATGGTGACCGCTCGCGCGGCTCGACCGTAGGAGTCCACAACGGACCGATGTCGACGAGTGCCGGGCCATCGGACTCCCCTACGGTCGGTGCTGTGAGCGGTCGACGAGCCCGTTCGCGCGCCCCAGCATGATGAAGTCCTCGGACGGCGACGAACCGAGCTCGGTGCGCAGCAGATCGCGGTAGGAGTCGAACTGGCGGCGTGCCTCCAGTTTGCTTCCCTCCGCGAGGTGCGCGGCCACCAGTAATCGTCGTGGGCGTTCCCGGAACGGGTCGGCCCGAACAGCGCCCAACGCGGCTTCGATGGCCAGGCCGTGGCAGTCGGCGTCGAGCAACTGGGTCGCGAGTGCCTCGAGGGCGTGCACCCGAAGTTGGCGGAACCGCTCCCGTTCCGCGATCAGCCACTCGTTGTTCCCCAGGTCGGCAGCGATGTCGTCATACAGGTTGCAGCGCAGGATCTGCTTCAGCTCACCGCACGTCATGTCCTTGGAATGGTCAAGAAGTTCGAAGGCGACTCGCGAGGACTGGTGGATGTCCACCATGACGTCGTGCGCCAGTCTCAAGTCGTAGAAGGAGGGAACGACCACGCCGGTACAGGTCTGCTGGAGCCGCCACAGGACGGACCGGAGATTGGCCGCCGCCCTCGACGCTCTGGTCTCCGGCCACATGATTCCGGCCGCCTGGCTGCGTGACACCTGCCCCGACTTGATCGCGACCAAGGTCAGGAGTCGTTGGCTGATCGCACCCAGCGGAATCGATCGCCCGTCCACTGCCAGATCGAATTTTCCCAGCACGGACAGGCTGGTCCAGTTGCTCGGATCGTGTGGGTGTCCAGGCAACATGGGATCGCCCTCGGAGTTCCTTTCGGTTCGGTCGGCCAATATGTGGCCCTGCACGGAAACCCCCCAACGAGTTCTGTTAGTACAGATTTGCTCATCCGGAAGTATGGCACCGATGCCATGCGAACCCAAGGTGAACCGTGCCACCAATCACCCACCTCGCACCAAAGATTGCTGGCATGGCGGAACAGGTACACCGATCGGCCTAGACAATCACATACGGACGGTGATCATCAGATAACCATTGATACGCTTGATTCATGGTTGCCCATACGCTCCCGCGACGGCGACGTGACGCCTCTGCGACGAGCAACGGCAGCACAGGAACAATGATGGTTGAAATCGTCCGACCCGGACGCGGAACAGCCGACGTCCATCGCTATTGGATTGTCCTACCTGTCCGATCAGCCGCATCGTCATCCGAATCCCGGCCGGTCGCGGTGGAGCCGCGACGGCGGAGACGAATGGTCACCAGGCTGACCACAAGTACCACCGCGATGCCGATCACCCACGGGTTGCCCACCACCGCCCCGATGGTCCCGAGCATCCCGGCGGTGATCAGCAACGGCAGGCCGCAGCACAGGGCCGGCAGCAGCAGGAGCGCGCCAGTGGCCAGGGCCGTGCGCCTGCCGTCGTGATCGGGTTCGGTGGACATCAGCGACCGCGCTCACCGGCCGTGGGTGTGATGCGCATGCAGGCGGCCAGGGCGGCGGCGTTGTCCGCGGCCAGGGACCGGGCGAGCAGCACCAGTTCGGCGACGCGCGGGTCGGTGGCCGTGTAGTAGGCGAAGCGGCCTGCTCGGCGAACCTGGACGTAGCCGCAGTCGGACAGGCAGCCCAGGTGGGTGGACACCCGGCCCTGGGACAGCCCGACGTGGGCGACGCATTCGGTGACGGTGTGCTCGTCGTGCAGGACGAACTCCAGCAACCGGAGCCTGGCCGGGTCGCCAAGGGCACGGAAGAACCTGGCCACCATCTCCACCCCGCTCGACTCGGTCGGCAGCAGCGCCGGTGGGGTCGACGTCGTGTCCGGGGTGGCAGCCATGTCCTGGCCATCCTCACGTTGATCCAACATATGCGGATAAGCAGATATGAGGTTACCATCAACACGTCCGCTCACGGAACCCGTTCGGGAGGCTGTCGGATGCGGTACGACCTTGCGGTGATCGGCTCAGGTGGGGCCGGGTTCGCGGCGGCGATCGCCGCCCGCACGAAGGGTCGCTCGGTGGTGATGATCGAGCGAGGCACGGTCGGGGGCACCTGCGTGAACACCGGGTGCGTGCCGTCCAAGGTCCTGCTGGCCGCGGCCGAGGTACGGCACGCCAGCGTGGACGAGCGGTTCCCCGGTATCCGGATCGCGCCGTTCGGCGTCGACCTACCGCGCCTGATCGACGCCGAACGCGACCTGACAGCGACGTTACGGGCGGAGAAGTACACCGGCCTGGCCGCCGAGTACGGCTGGGACATCCTGACCGGAGTCGCCCGCTTCGCCACCGAAGACACGGAACCGGTGCTGCGCGTCGCGCTCACCGAGGGCGGTTCGGCCACCGTGGTTGCCGAGCACTACCTGATCGCCACCGGGGCCGCGCCGTGGACGCCCCCGATCGACGGGCTGGCCGACACGGAATACCTGACCTCGGCCACCGCGATGGAACTACGTACGCTGCCCACCTCGATGATCGTGATCGGTGGCAACGCGGTCGGCCTTGAGCAGGCCCAACTGTGGCGCCGGCTCGGTGTCGAAGTGACCGTCGTCGAAGCGTTGGACCGGCTGGCACCGTTCGAGGAACCCGAGATCAGCACCGTGATCGAGGACGTGTTCCGGGCCGAGGGCATCGCCGTGATCACCGGGGCAGCGGCCACCCGCGTCGACCGCGACCTGGCCGGCTACCGCGTGGAGTTCGGCGGTCCGGACGGGCTGCCCGCCGCGCTGCGGGCAGCCCAGGTGCTGGCCGCGACCGGCCGCCGCCCGGTCACCGACGGCCTCGACCTCGCATCCGTCGGGGTCAAGACCGGGCCACGCGGCGAGATCGTCGTGGACGAGTACCTGCGCAGCGACAACCCGCGGATCTGGGCCGCCGGGGACGTCACCGGGCACCCGCAGTTCGTGTACGTCGCGGGTGCGCACGGCTCCGTCGTGGTGGACAACGCGTTCGACGGCGTCGAGGAAGGGACGGGGCGGACCATGGACTACCGCCACCTGCCGCGCGTGACGTTCACCAGCCCGGCGATCGCCGCCGCCGGGTTGACCGAGGCCCAGGCCGTCGAGCACGGCCATGCGTGTGAGTGCCGGGTGCTGCCCCTGGAGTCCGTACCGCGAGCCATCGTGAACCGGGACACCCGTGGCGTGATCAAGCTCGTCGCCGAACGCGGCACGGGCCGTCTGCTGGGCGCGCACGTGATCGCCGACGGCGCGGGTGAGGTGATCACCACCGCCGTGTACGCACTCGCGAACCGGATGACCGTGCACCAGATGGCCGAGCTGTGGTGCCCCTACCTGACCATGTCCGAAGGCTTGAAACTCGCCGCGCAGACCTTCACCCGCGACGTGACGAAGCTGTCCTGCTGCGCCTCCTGAGTCACCTGACACGCCACGAACCGGAAGCGAGCCCATGACCGACATTCCCGACCTGGAGCTGAACAAGGCCCGTGCTGCCGCCGCACTCACCCCGGCAGCACGGGAGGTACACCAGTGGGTGTTGCGGGACTTCGCCGAGACCGGTCACGCACCAGACCGGACGGACCTGGATCGGGCGGCCCGAGACCACGGCATCAAGCTCGACGCAGCCCTGTCCGAACTGGCCGGACGCGATGCGCTCGCCCTGGACGAGCGGGGCGAGATCCGCGCCGCCTACCCGTTCTCCCCCACCCCGACCCGCCATCGGGTCACCTGGGACGGTGGCCCGAGCGGATATGCGATGTGCGCCATCGACGCCCTGGGAATGTCGGCCATGCTGGACATCCCGGTCACCATCAACAGCGCCGAACCCGGTACCGAGCGCCCGGTGAGCGTGCACGTCGACCACGACACGGCACGCTGGACGCCGGACACCGCGGTCGTGTTCGCCGGCCGGACGGGCGAGGACCACTGCCCGTCGGCCGACCGCACCTGTGGTCACATCAACTTCTTCACCAGCGCCGACGCGGCGCACGAGTGGGCCGCCAACAACCCCGGCATCACCGGAACGGTCATGAACCAGGACCAGGCACTGGCCGGCGGCATCGCCGAGTTCGGCACGCTCATGCGGCCCGGCGAGCAGGACGCGAAGCAATGAACACGACCGGACTGGCCGAATTCGATCGAGCATGGCGCGACGCCATCGAGCAGATCCCACTCGCGCGGCTCGCCACGACGCTGGGCGGCCTGACCCGGCTGGGCGAACGACCCGCGTCGCTCACCCGCCTGGCAGCCATCATTGACATGTCCACAACGGACACTCTGCGACTGTTACGGCAGAACCCCTCGGTGCACATCGATGGCGACGCCATCCGGTGGGAACCGGTGTTTCCCGGGGATCAGACCCGCCGCACGCTGTATGTCGGCGACCGTGAGATCCCCATGCGCAGCGGGTGCGCCCCGGACCTGTTCGTCTACGCGGCCGTGTTGGACGTACTGTTCCGGGTCGAGGAGACCTGCCCGGCCACCGGGCGGGCCATTCACGTCGAGTTGGTCCCGGACGGCTACCGGCGGGTGGACCCACCCGAGACGGTCACGGTGCTGCTGCCGCCACAACGACTGCGGGCCGCCGGCGGCGGGATCTTCGCCGAGATCAACGATGACGTCTGCGCGTACCAACCGTTCTTCTCCTCCGCCCAGGCCGCGCGATCCGTGCTGGCCGCCGTTCCCGGCAGCCGGACGTTCACCGTCGCCGAGATGCTCGACCGCCCCTTCGTCGGCTACCTCCGGGACCGCCTCCGGCCACTGATCCACCCCGCCGGCCCGACTCCGGAGTGAGCTACGCCGCCTGGGTCTGCTCGACCAGCTCGGGCACGTCCGCCTCGACCGGGCTGTCGGCGTAGCCGGCCCTGACCACACGGCGTTCCTGCCATAGGTGGTACAGCGAGATCGCGAAGATGACCGAGCCGATGACATTGGCGATGAAATGCCACCAGACCCGGTACGTCGTGGCGCCCGGCCCCGGGTCCAGCAGGCCGAACCACGTGGACAGGCCGATCGCCTGCTTCGCACCCAGCCACACCGACAGCATCAGCGACAGGTGTTCCAGGCCGTGAATGCCCTGCATCCACACGCCCATCTTGGCCCACCGCCTGGCTTTCGTGGCCCGCGCCCGGCTCGTGATCACCATCAGCGCGGCCAGGCCGGACAGGAAAATGAGATTGCCGGCGAAATGCAGGATTTCCATCCCCAGCGTCTTCCTGGCCGGGTCGACCACCTGGAAACCCGTCGCCAGGGCGCTTCCCCACGGCGTCATCCAGGCGGGGGCCTCCGGATGCAGCACCCAGTAACCCGCCTGGGCGACGTGTTCCTGTAGATGTCCGAGCTGGCCGAGTATTCCGAGCACGATCACCGAACTGGTCGCCCCGTACACCCAGGCCCGCCGCCTGCGGTTGGCTATGTGCAACGCCGCCACCGCAGCCCACATCCCCACCGCCCACAACAACAGAAGCGCTGCTCCGGCGGTGTCTATCGACGCCATCCCGCTCATTCCGACTCCTCACCTATTCGAAGTGAGACCCACCTGAACATATACAGCGACCAGGGTTCTGCGGCAAGGCCCAGTTGTTTTCCACCAACGTTCTTGGGATGGCGCCGCGACGCTCGTGCGACACTGGTGCGACGCAGTCGCCGACTACCGGGCCGCCTGGTCTTTCTGAATTCTATGAAATGAGTCACGGCCGATTCCGAGATCCACCAATTCGACCAGTTGACCGCGGTCGGGAAAAATCGGCTCAAGCGGATCCAGTGCGGCCCAGGGTTGCTCGAGGGTTTCCTGGCCGAGACTTGAGCGACGGGACCAGGGCGAGCAGCCATCCGGGTCGCCCTGCCCGATTCCCGGCCTGGAGCAGCTGTCTCGTTTCCCAGGGCACTACGAACTCGGGGTCGGGGGCGCTGCAGGAGTCGGCGAATCCTATGAGCAGGCCGCTGCCCGCGAGCTTGGTGAGGAGCTGGGAACGTCGGCGACAGTGTGCCTTCGGTTCAAGTTCCTCAACCGGGGCGGGCTCAGCCCTCACTGGCTTGGGATATGCGATGCCGTGCTTCCGGAGATCGTCGCCCCCGATCCGGGTGAGGTGGCCTGGCACGGCTGGCTGACCGAGTCCGAGTTGCAGCGGACTCTGCGGCAGTGGACCTTCACTCCTGACAGCCACGAGATTTTCGATCGGTATCTGGCCGATCGTGCTGACCCGGCGCCTTCGCAGAAACGGTGTTCATGAGCTGAGTCAGACCCAGATCCGCGAGTAGCGGTGTGATCTTGGGCTGAACTGGCGATGGGTGTCCTTCTCGACCTGGGATGATCGTGTTTGCGACAACAAGATCGACCAGGCGGAGGGGACACCCATCAGGTGAACAGGCTACCCACC
>DASUGU010000055.1:0-78403 GCA_036273855.1 Pseudonocardiaceae bacterium | reverse complement strand
GCATCCGGCGAAGCAGTCCCGGCCCGCCCACCGACCGCGTTCCAGGATTTCCTGGACCAGCATGGGATCCCTCGGTTGAAGTCCTGGCGGGCCGTCAGCAACTGATTTCGACGCGAACAAGATCACCGACAGAGTCAAGCTTAGGGCGACGAGAGCCCGTGTCGTGCAAAGCCGGCCGTCAACGCGGGGAGCGCTGAGTTCTGGGGACCGAAGGGTTGACCCCTGACAATTCGGTCAGGGGTCAACCATCGAGGGGTGGTGGCGCGGGTCGGTCACCCGAATTCGGACAGTCGCGCGTCCGGCCGCTCCAGGGCGGCCTCAAGGCGCCGTACGAACTCGTTGGCCATCGCCCGTACCGACGACTCGGCGAATGCGTGCGTGTTGTAGCTCAGCAGCCCGCCGAGTTTCCCGTTCGGGCGTTCGATCATTCGCATCCTGGGCACGTTCAGATCCTGGCCACCGACCACCGCGGTCCTCGACACCAGGTTGGCGCTGACTGGGAACGGTGAGCTGTCCACCCCGGTCAGGCCTGTCGGCACTGCGGAGAGATATTCCAGGCTGAACCGCGCTGGGTACGGTATTTGGTCGGTGAACTGGCAGTGCTCGAAGATCTGATGCTCGTTCGCCTCGACGACGGTACGGCGCACCCGGGAGAACAGTTCGGCGAACGTCGGGTTCCCGTCGGTGTGAATCCGCAGGTTGACCGTCTGCACAATGCTCCCAACGAGGGGTTCGGACTCCGGGCGGGTGCGTCCCGACATGGCTGAGGTCATGACCACGTCCTGGCTTCCGGCCAGGCTGGACAGCACAGAGCTCCACACCGAAAGGCCGGCCATGTACAGCGTGATTCCGTGACCTGGGTACGCGGCACCGATCCGCCTGGCGAGGTCGGACGGCAGGCCGAACTCCAGACCGCGGTTGTCCTGCGGTCCGGAGGTGACCCGCTGTCCGGGCAGCGGCCCGACCCACCCCGGCGCGCCGTCCAGGGTCCGCTGCCAGTACGACCGATTGCCGTCGTACTGCTCGTGCGCCCAGATGACGAAATCCGATTCCCGCCAGGCCAGTGGACGCAGCGGGGACGGCTGGCCGTCGCGGAACGCGGTGTATACGGCGGCCAGGTCGCGACGCAGCACGTCGATCGACAGCATGTCCGAGACCATGTGGTCGAGGACGAGGAGGATCACGTGATCGTCGTCAGCGAGTCTGATCACCAGCGACCGGAACAGTTCACCGCGCTCAAGGGCGAACGGGACACTGACGAAGTGCCTGACCATACGCCTTGCCCGCTCCAGGCGGTCATCTTCGGTGTCGCCGTGCACCTCGGTAACGCTCAGATGGGGGTCCCAGGTGTCACGGACCACCGCGTCGATCCGACCGTCGGCGGTGGGTAGGAAATACGTGCGCAGCGAGTCGTGGCGGTCGACGAGTTCCTTGAGCGCGGCCCGGAACACGTCGACGTCGAAAGGTTCGGTGATCCGGTAGGCAAGCGGCGTTGGCAACGTCGACAGTGGCGTAGGGCTGCGCCGCATGTATGTGAATTGCCGCGCCTGCCAGGAATTCAGCGGAATCCTCAGTCCGCCGGATCGGTCCGGTCCGGCCGTCCAAAGTTCCCCTGTCGCCTCGACCGCCGGGCGCGTCGCCGCGATCGGGGCGCCGCGCTGGTTGGCTATCCATTCGGCCTGGTGAGCGAGTACCGGCACGTCGAACACTGCCGACACCGGCATCTCGACGCCGAGCTCATCGGTGACGCAGGCCGCCAGCCGGGCCGCCCCCAGCGAGTCCCCGCCGAGGGCGAAGAAGTCGTCGTCGACGCACGGCTCCTCACCGAGAACGTTCACCCACATGCGGGCCAGTGCGGTCTCGGTCGGGCCGCTCGGCGCGATGCGCGGCGTGTCCGACCGCGACTGGGTGGCGAACATGTCGCGTATCTCCCGCTTGAGCACCTTGCCCATCGGGTTGCGAGGGAGTGAGTAGACGCTCATGAACCGGGTAGGGATCTCGTACGCGGTTAGGCGATCGCGCAGGAAGGTCCGCAGGTCGACCAGTTCGACCGGCCGCCTGAACATGACTGCCGCGGCGACCATCCGGCCCATCACCGGGTGCGGGATGCCCACGACCGCAGCGTCGGCCACGTCCGGGTGCTCGAACAGGGCCGACTCCACCTGGAGCGTGGAAACTTTCAACCCGCCGACCTTCACTACGTCCTTGTCCCGGTCGACCAGGAACAGGTACCCGTCCTTGTCCAAGTGCCCGAAGTCGCCGGTGTGGATCCAGCCGCTGCCGAAGGTATGCTCAGTCGCTTCCGGGTCGTGGTAGTAGGCCCGTAACGGCGCCGCCGAGCGCACCAACACCTCGCCGGTCTCGGCCTGGGGCACCGGGTTTCCGTCCGCATCAGCCAGGAACATCTCGACCCCGTCCGGCACCTTTCCCACCGAGCCGGCGCGCTCGCTGGAGAAGGACAGGGAGAAACTGATCGGCATCGTCTCGGTGGAGCCGTAGACGTTGACGATCTCCGCGTTGGGAAACACGTTCGCCACCAACTGGTTGGCCATCGGCACGGCAAGGGCGGCGCTGCCGCAGCTCACGTACTCGACACTGGTGAGGTCGTACCGGTCACCGGCGCGTGAGTTGACCAGGTCGACGGCCATGGCCGGTACGATGAGCATCGAATCCACCCGGAGCGACTCGACGATCGCCGCGAGGGACTCGGCGTCGAACTTCGACATCACGATCAGCGTCGGCTCGGCGACCATCGCGAGGAACGCCATGGACTGGGCGGCGGTGGTGCCCATCGGGAACGCGGTCAGCAGGTGGTGGCGGCCGACGTACTGCTGGTACATCGGCAGCACTGCGTGGTCGTAGGTGATGTTCTCGTGTGTGGCGCTCACGCCCTTCGAATCACCGGTGGTTCCCGACGTGAAATTGATCTCCGCCAGGTCCTCGGGTCGTACCGTTACCGCCACCGGACCGGCGTCGCCATCGGCCAGGTCGTCGACCGCGACCGACGGCACGTCGACCTCGGGTGGAGTCGCGTCGTCGGGGTGTACGAGCAGCCTCGCCCCGCTCAGCGCGATCCGGAACCGCGTCTGATGCGGTGAGAGACCGCTCGACATCGCCACCACCACGCCCCCGGCCTTCAGGACGCCCAGGTAGCAGATCGCGTATTCGATCCAACGGGTTCTGTCGAAGTACAGGGCGACTCGGTCACCGTGTTCCGCGCCGCGTTCGAGCAGGCCGTGCGCCACGGCGTTCGAGCGAGCGTCCCAGTCAGCCATGGTCAGGGATCGTCGACCGTCGAGCGTGATCGCGATCCGGTGTGGTTCGCGTTCCATGCGTGCCGCAAACAAATCGAGAACGGTGAGACGATTGGTGGGCATGAAGCGATCCTTTCGCCAGACAGAAGGGCCGGAAAGAACAGCCGTGGCGTCCGTGGTGCATGGCGTACAGCCGGAAATGGCCGTACGCGTCGGGCGCACGAGCGCGGTTGGGACGACGAGCTTTTCGTGCGCATCACTCCCTTCTGGCGGAGCGATGCGGTGTGATCAATTGTGGCCGATGGCAATTTCACCGAAGGCGCAGGCGAAAAATTATGCCAGGAATTGGGTTCGGTTCCAAGACCGGACCTCTCCGTCGGAATCGTTCCAGTGGCCGGTGTGGCGGCGGGGGTGGACCGGTCGGGTCCTGGTAACGCAAGGACGTCGAATCTCGGAGCGGGACAGGCGGATGAGGTCGTTCCGCTAATCCCGGCAGCCCTTCTGATCACGGATGCGTTCGCCTGACACCCAGCCGGTGGAAGAGGGAGCGGTCAGCGGCCGACAACCAGGCCCGGACGGCGACGGGCCGGCAGCGGGCCTTGATACGGGCGATGAGCAGCGAATAGAACCGCACCAGGCTGATCGCTCCCAGAACGTTTTTCATCCTGTGGTGAACTCGTGGTTCTGTAGCACGTGGAGGCAAGCCAGCGGCCCCGAGCGTGGTGGTCGACGGCGCAAGATCCTTAACACCACATTGGAGTACCCAACCAGAGAACTGAACGTCCTGCACATCAACCCGATGCCAGACGGGAAGATGACCGCTCCTTCCGCCCGAGGGGTGCGAGCGGTCGACCGGCGGATGGTTGCCAATCCGGTGCAGGCGCGCACGCTGCTGAACGCGGTCAGGACACAGCAACGCAGCGGTGAGCGGATGGTTGCCAATTTCGGGTGCCCATATTTCGCCGCCTACGCGCGGCGTGCCAGGCCATCGTCCGCCGATGGCCGACCCGGCCTTCCGACGTGCAGTCCGCGTCGGCCTCGCTGGAGCAAGGCAGCTACACCCGTTGCCGTCAGGCGGTGGTTGGGAGATCGGCGTGCCCGGTAGTCGCTGAGGCGAGGTAGACAGTGGCGGTCGCTTCGCTGGGTTGCAGGGGGTTGGCGAAGGTGATGATCTCGGCTCGCGGTTGCGTGAAGGCGGATGCCAGTGCGGCGAGGAACTCCTCATCGGGCGCATCGTTGGACCACAGGCCGAAGACACCGCCGGTGTCCGTGGCCATGAGAAAGTCCTCATGTGTGGCCAGGTGTAGGTCCTCGCTGGTGGCCAGGTAAAAGTCCCCACCCCTCGTTCGTCGTGTCGACCGGGAGTAGTTGGCCTGGGCGGTGACGGTGGCGGTGCCAACCAGTCACTGTCACCGCCCAGGAGCTCCATTGAAGTCTGCGAGGGATCGGATGGACATCATTTCCGCCTACCGAGAGGTCGGAACGTACCGTGGCGCCGCCCAGATCACGGGCACAACACCCAAAACGGTGAAGCGAGTGATCGACCGGCACGAGGCTGGAGGTGGCGCGCCAGAACGGACGCCACGGAGACGCAACTACGACGGTGTGGCCGAGTTAGTGGCCCCACGGGTGCAGAAGACAGCAGGCCGGATCTCGGCGAAGCGACTGTTGCCGGCGGCCCGCGCAGCCGGCTACGGGGGTTCGTCGAGGAACTTCCGCCGCCTAGTCGCTGCACAGAAACAGTTGTGGCGCAGGGATAATCACCATGGTCGGCGTCCGGCGGTGTGGTCACCGGGTGAGCATCTGGTGATCGACTGGGGTGTGCTGGGCGGGCTGCACGTGTTCTGCGCGGTGCTGGCCTGGTGCCGGGTCCGGTTCGTGCGTTTCGCCACCGACGAGCGCGCCGAGACGACGTTGGCGATGCTGGCCGAGTGTTTCGAGGTGCTGGGCGGGGTGCCCGGTGTGGTGCTAGCCGACCGGATGGGCTGTGTGAAAGGCGGGGTGGTCGCCAACCGGGTCGTGCCGACACCGCAGTATCTGCGCCTGGCCGCGCACTACGGGTTCCGACCCGACTTCTGCGAGGCGAACGACCCGCAGAGCAAGGGAATCGTGGAGAACCTGGTCGGCTACGCCAAGCGCGACCTGATCGTGCCGCAGGCGCCGTTCACCGACCTCGCGGCGGCCAACGAGCAGGCCAGGGCATGGTGTGTGGAGGTCAACGCGGCGTTGCACAGTGAGATCTGCGCGGTGCCGGCCGAACAACTGGTCATCGAGCGGGAACTACTCGCCCCGTTGCCCTCGCTGCGGCCCAGTATCGGGCGGGCGGTGACCCGCAAGGTCGACCGGCTCTCCTGCGTACGGTTCGGCTCGGCCCGCTACTCGGTGCCCACCCGGTTCATCGGTGAGCAGGTAGGTTTGCGCACCGATGATGGGAGGCTGCTGGTCGTGGTGAGCGGCACCGGGCAGGTGGTCGCCGAACACACCCTGGTTGCCCCGGGTGAGGCCTCGGTGCTCGATGCACACTACGGTGGCCCGCGCCCGGCACCGCAGCGGGCGGTACGGCCGAAAACCGTTGCGGAAAAAGAGTTCTGTGCGCTCGGGCCGGTGGCGGAGGCGTTCATTACCGGTGCCGCCGCGGCCGGCAACACCCGGCTGGGAGCTGAACTGGCCCAGCTGAACACGCTGCGCGCGGCCCACGGTGATGAGGCGTTCCTGGCGGCGCTGGGCCGGGCGGTCGCGTTCGGCCGCTGGCACGCCGCCGATCTGCGGTCCATCCTCGCCGCCGGCGCCGGCACCGCCGACCCGAGGTCGGCCGGGGACGTGCTGGTGCTCGAACTGCCGGTAGTCCCGGTCCGTTCACTGGCCGACTACGCCATCGGTGAGCAGTCGTGAACGCGCCCGCGCCGGCCTTGGCGCCCGACCTCGTCGAGGGCCTGCGCAGGTTGAAGCTGTCCGCGATGCGTCAACTCGCCCCCGAGTTGCTGCGCACGGCCAAGACCCAACGGTGGGCACCCGAGGAACTGCTGCGCACCCTTGTCGAGGCCGAGATCGCGGCCCGTGATGCGTCCAACTCTCGCGCCCGGATGAAGCCCGCTGCGTTCCCGGTCACCAAGACACTCGACGAGTTCGACCTCACCGTGTCCTCGATCAACACAGCCACCCTCGATAACCTCACCTCACTGGAATGGATCACCGCACGGGAGAATCTCTGCCTGGTCGGACCTGCCGGCACCGGCAAAAGCCATCTGCTCGTCGCGCTCGGCGTCGCCGCAGGGCACGCCGGGTACCGGGTCCGCTACTTCACCGCCGCCGCGGAATCGTGAATGGCCGGACCGCCCTGGCTTGTGTCGTGACAGACATGTGGGTCTCCTTGGTCGGGTTGGGTGCCAGTACCGTCGCGCGTGCGGCACGCCGTCGCGCCCGTGTAATCACTGGTCCGCGACAGCCCACCCCGCAACAGCGCCTCAACCTTCGCCCAGGCGCCACTCGGCGATCTCAAGTGGAAGGTGGGAGCTGAGCGTCCCAGGACAACCCGACCAACCTTCAGGTCGGACGCAGGGATCTGTGGTCAGGCCGCCGCGCGTGTGCTCGGGCGGCGGCGCAGGCTTGGGTTGTGCAGGGCTGGGGGTTGGTAGGCCTGGTCGAGGGTGCCGATGTCGGTACCGGGCGGGACGATCTGGTCGATGCGGTCGAGCAGGTCGTCGGTGAGGGTGACGTCCAGGCCGGCGAGCAGGTCATCGAGGTGGTCGGTAGTGCGAGCGCCGAGCAGTGCGCTGGTGACGCCGGGGTGGGCGGTGGTGAACGCCATCGCGAGGTGGGTCATCGGCAGCCCGGCCTCCTGGGCGAGGGGAACGAGTTGCTCGACGACGTCCAGCCGGTGTTCCTCGGTCAGATGCCGGACCAGGCCCGCGCGCTTGAGGTCGTTGTCGCGGTTCTTGCCGACACGGCCGGTGAGCAGACCCTGGCCGAGCGGACCCCAGACCAGGACACCCATGCCGAAGCGTTGGGTGATGGGCAGGATCTCGCGTTCGATGCTGCGGTTGAGGATGGAGTAGGCCGGTTGCTCGGTGCTGAACCGCGCGAGGCCGCGGCGCTCGGCGACCCACTGCGCCTCGACGATGTCGGATGCGGGGGTCTGCGACGCACCGATCGCACGGACCTTGCCGCTGCGGATCAGGTCGGTCAGCGCGGCCAGCGTCTCCTCCGCGTGCGTGCCGGGGTCGGGGCGGTGCAGTTGGTAGAGGTCGATGTGGTCAGTCCGCAGGCGGCGCAGGGAGTTCTCCACGGCGGTGACGATCCAGCGTCGGGATGCGCCTTGCCGGTTGGGGTCCTGGCCGGTCGGGCGGCCGAACTTGGTGGCGAGCACGACGTCGTCCCGTCGTCCTTTCAGCGCTTGGCCGACGACGTCCTCGGAGTCGCCGTAGGCGTCGGCGGTGTCGATGAGGTTGATACCCGCATCTAGCGCCTTGTGGATGACGCGGGCCGAATCCTGGGCGGTGTTGCCCATCGTGGTGGCGAACATCAGGGCGCCCAGGGCGTAGGGGCTGACCTGGATGCCGGTCCGGCCGAGAGTGCGGTACTGCACGGGTGGCTCCCTATAGCTTGGTTGGCATCCGGTGGGTGCCGTACAGTGGACTAAGTGGAAAGCTATTCCGGAAATATACGGAACACCTTTCCGGTTGCGCAAGGGAGGTGGTGCGGTGCCCCAGAACTCGACACAGCCCGAAGATCACCGTCTGGGCACCGCTGATCCGGCCGTCCGCGAACCCGCGCCGCGCCGACGGCGGGCCGATGCGCGACGCAACGTCGACGCGCTGGTCACGGCAGCGAGAACCGTCTTCGCCACCTCCGGGGTGAACGCCCCGGCCAAGCAGATCACCGACCTGGCCGGCGTCGGCGTGGGCACGCTGTACCGGCACTTCCCCCAGCGCTCCGACCTGGTCAAAGCCGTCGTGCAGAGCGGGATCGACGCCGTCGCCGACGCGGGCCCCGCGTTGAGTGCCGCGCACCAACCGGCCGAAGCGCTCACCGAGTGGATCCACCGGTTCGCCGACCTGCTCGCGACCAAACGCGGCCTCGCCTCGGCGCTGCACTCCGGCGATCCCGCCTTCGACGGGTTGCCCGGCTACTTCCTGCAGCGACTCGGTCCCACCCTCGCGGCGCTACTGGACGCCGGAGTGGCCGATGGCACGGTCCGCGACGACATCAGCGCCGAGGATCTCCTGCACGCTCTGGTCCAACTGTGCCAACCCGTCCTCGGGCATGGGCCCGAACACAACCAACGCATCGTTGCGGTCTTCATCGACGGCCTACGACGCGGACCCACGGCGACCCCCGCGCGCTGACCTCGGCAACGCCGCTTACTTGAACGAGGGGTCGCGGCGTCGATCAGCGGGCGGCCCTTGGCGGCGGCTTCGGCGACATCCGCCTCAGTTTCGTCACGTTCTGGCGCGTGACGGCCTCGACATCGGACACGTACAGGGCGCGCGACCAACTGTGTGCGGCGAGGTCGTCGCCGACGAGGGCGAGGGCGCCGTTGCAGATGGACCGCCGCGGTGGGCGTCGCCGGACGTGCCGGCGCGTCGAGCATGCTGAGTGCGCGAACGACGCGGGCTGGTGGGCAGGTATGCGTGGGGCGACCCGGCGCAGTGGTGGGTGCCGTATGTCGATGTCGAGATGCGGCCGAAGCGGTCCGATGAGTAGTTGATGACGGAGACCGCGACCTTGTCTGCGAACTGTTCGACCGATACGTGGTCGGCGACCGGGAAGGGCCGGCGACGATCGCGAAGGTCGCCAGCCGCGGTGGTCTCGGCCTGGTGCCGCCGCAACGCTGGTCCCGTTGGTGCCCAGGTCGGCCGGTGACGCCGGGCCCGGAGGTCATCGGCGCCGTTGGTACCCCACAGACCAGCCCTGAAGCGTACCCGTCGGTGTTCTTCGCGCGGTCCGCCGTCAGCAGACCCGGCAGGGCACCGAAGCGCTGGGCCGCATCCATGCCAGCACCGGGCCCGGGCCATGGTCACCACTTGGGCGACCCGCGAGGCCCCGAGATCCTGCCCACCGTGGCCACCTGGACTGCGCAAGACCTCCCCGTCCTCGGTGACTTAACCTCGATCCACCGACGGGCAGGGTTCGGTCAGTGTGTCATGGACGGGAAAGTGCCCTCTGAGCTGGGATGATTGCTGTTGTCGAGGCAACAATCATGCAGTTCGGGAGGGCACTTCGAGTGCAAGTTTCGCACAGGTTCGTCGCGGGGTCCGCGATGTTCGATGATCAGAATCTCGTGTCGCTGGCCGGACTGGTGCCGGTGGTGGCGCTGGCCGAACGAACCCAGCTGAGCAGGCTGCTGGCGCAGAAGGTCTCGATCGCCGCGCCGCGGGTCAAGTCGGGAGCGGCGAACCCTGCCCCCAAGCTGACCACGCTGATCGCGGGGATGTGCGCGGGCGCGGACAGCATCGACGATGTCGATGTGCTGCGGTCGGGCGGCATGAAGACACTGTTCCATGGCGTGTACGCGCCTTCGACGATCGGAACCCTGTTGCGGGAGTTCAGCTTCGGACACGCCCGGCAGTTGGAGTCCGTGCTGCGTGATCACCTTCGTCAGCTGTGTGGCCGGGTGGATCTGCTGCCCGGCGCGGACCAGCGCGTGTTCCTCGATATCGACTCACTGCTGCGCGCCCTGGCAATGACATGCGAGCATCGCGATCCCGCCACCTGAAGGAGAGCTTCTCCTTGGCCGTACTCGGGACATCGGCTCGTAACCGACAGGGACACGAGCCGATCAGGGGCAGGTCAGCGGCTATGCGGTGCACCGCACGGCTGGGATGGACACCGCTGGCAGCTCCAGCGTGCTGCGGACGTGGGTGTTCTGGGTGGTGAGCATGCCCACGGCGTCGGTCCAGCGGCGCTGGAGTGCGGTGATGAGGCGGGCTTCGACTTCCGGGGCCACGTGGGAGTAGATGTCCTCGATCTTGTCGGGGATCCTGTGGCCGAGTCGTCGGGCTTGGGCGACCTCAGGTATCCCGTCGGCGATCATCCAGGTTTTGTGGCTGTGCCGAAACCCGTGGAAGGTCAGCTCAGGCACGATCGGCTGCACCCGCACGTGAGGCCGTGTCCGGTCGAGGTTGCCATCCGCGGCGGGGCGCATGGCGCGGCGGGCGAAGTTCGAACGACGCAGGAGTTGGTTCTCGGCGGTGACGAACACGTGCGGGTGGTCGTGGGTGTCCACATGGGTACGGAGCAGGTCAACCAGGAAGGGCGGGAGGGTGATGGTGCGGGCGGACTCGGCGGTCTTGGGCGGTCCCAGTTGCAGCGTGCCCTCGACCTCGTGCAGGGCACCGATCTCGGGGTCGATGACGATGGCGGCGTCGTCGAGATGGGTGTTGGCGCGTTGCAGCCCGGCCAGTTCGCCCCAGCGTGCTCCGCTCCACGCGGCGGTGATCATCAGGACGGCGGCCCAGTTCCCGACGAGCGCGGCGGCCTGCAGGGCGATCGGCAAGGCCTGGTCGGGTGTTGCCCAGAGCCGTTCGGCGCGGGGCTGGTGGCGGCGTCGGCCGCGACGGCGGGGTTGGATGGGGTTGGCGGCGATGAGACGTTCCTCGGCGGCGTCGGCCAGCATCATGGACATGATCTTGGTGATGGTGGTGACGGTGGACACGGCGTAGCCCTCGCCGCGCAGTTTCTTGGCCCAGGTGTGGACCGCGAGTCCGGAGATCGCGTCGAGGCTGCTGGTGCCCCACCGGGCCAGGATGTGGTTGCGGGTGAGGCTGCGGTACTGCGACGCGGTGGCCTCGGCGACGTCGATGGCGTCGAACCAGGTGATGGACCATTCGGCGAGGGTGAGTTTCCCGGCGGCGGGGTCCAGGAACGTACCTCGGCGTTGGTCGGCCTCGATCTCCTCGGCCTTGTCCTTGGCTGCTTTTTCGGAGGTGAATCCGGCGACGGTGTGGAATCCGCCGTCTCCGTTGGGGTAGCGGACTCGCCACGAATGCTTTCCACGTTTCTCCACGAAAGCCATGCTGGGCGCCCCCTTCGCACGTTGGCTAATGTGTTGTGACGGACCTATGGACGCTCCGTGTAGGTCAATTGTCAAGCGACCGTGGAAGAACCGGGCATGCTGTGCACGCGATACGGAGGCGGTGGCGACGTCACTGGCGGACTGTTCGGTGGGTATTGCCGGGTCGCTGTGCGGGTTGCAGACCCGCGTCTGCGATGGCGTCGATGTCGGCGCGGGCGAAGCGCAAGTGCTTGCCGAGGAATCGGCAGGGCACGGCCCGGGCGGTGGCTTTGCGGCGTAGCCACGACGGGCGAACTTGCAGCAGTTCGGCCGCTTGCTCGGCGGTGTAGAGCACCGGTTTGGTGTCCGGGGCGGTCACCTGGTTGTCCCGCGGACAGGGTGCCACGGCTTGGTGCGCTTCGCGGGTGGTGATCGCGGGCGTGACACGGCGTTCACTGTTGCCGTGACCTGCCAGGCTGCGCCGTATCCCCGGACGCGGGCTCATGGCGCCTGCTCCGGGTTGGTGCCTGCCGATGTCAGATCGTGGGTGCCCTGCCGTGGGTGTTGCGCGGCGGCGAAGGTGGCCTCATCAACGATGGGGGTATGTGCCCAGGGAGCCGACCACACCCAACGCCCCTCCGGCACCGGCCGGCCGTGGTGGCGTCGTCCCCAGACTTGCCGGCCCAGATACTTCGGGTTACGCAGGATCGCACGCACCATCGCCGCGGTCCACGCACGGGGTTGCCCGGTGGCAGGGTCCAAGGGCGCTGGGTAGCGTGCTGCGGTGAGGCGGCTGCGGATCTGGGCGATGGATAGTCGATCCTCCCCCCGCCAGGTGAAGATCATCTTCACGGTGGCGGCTTCGACCGGCTCGATCACCAGCCTGGTGCGCCACCGCGCCCTTCTCCCCGCCGGGGCGATCCGGACACGGTGGGCGCGGTAGCCGTAGGGCACCGCGCTGGTGTTGAACCCTGCACGCACCAGTTCCTCGGACGCGCGGCGCGCCTGGGCGGGGGTGGCGGCGCGATACTCCCGCAGCACCCGCCGGCGAACCGACAACGCCACCTTCGACGCGAGGACCTCCGGCTCGCTGGCCTCGATCGTGCGGCGATACGAGCAGGACAGCCGCGAGGCCCACCGCAGTGGGCGGAAGCGGCGCTGACCGGTGGTCGTGGCCGAGTGCGGAAGATCGCCGTCCCGTTCGTGTCGTGCGTCATTGGTGGGCATGGTGGACTCCTGTTCGTGCGGGCCGCTGCGCGGCGACGGCGAGTGCGCTGTGCGCGGCGGCACCGGGGCGCCGCACGTGTGGTGCGGCGGTAGTGCCGTGGATTGGTGGGCCGGCTTTGCCGGCGGTGCGGGCGCGATCGGTCGGCTGCGGGGGCCGGTCGTTGTCCTACGGCACGCCGGTTGCCGCTGCGGTCCAGTTCGCCAGCACGATGGTGCCGACGTACACGGCCAAGACCGCCACGCTCACTGCCGCGACGGACAGACCACGTTGCCCGCCGTGGCGCCGACCGGGAGCTGGCGGCGTTGCGGTGACAGTCGGGGCAGCGGGCGCGATCATGCCGCATCCTGCCCGTGGCTCAGACGGTCGGTGGAGGTGCCGGTGTCAGCGGCGCCGAGCAGCGCGGCGAGGTCGGTCAGCAGCAGCCCGAGGGCGTAGGCGGCCTGGTGCGGGACGACGCCGTTGCCCAGCGCGCGTAGCTGCGCGGTGCGCGGCAACGGCAGGTCGGTCACCCAGCCTGGCTCCAGGCCTTGAAGCCACTCGACGAAGGCGGGCGCGAGCACCGGGCGGCCGTGCCGACCGGGTTGCGTCGGGAATGGCGCGCGTCGTCCGAGCACCTGCTCCCATCGCCGAATAGCGGGCGCGTAGACACCCCAGTGCATCTCGCCAGGAGCGGGTTCACTGTCCTGATCGGAGGACGCCGGGACGGCTACGAGCTGTCCGTGCCGGTGTCCGGGGTCAGCAGGCGCATGACCGCCGAGGGCAGCATCAGGTCCCCTTTGGAGCCACGTTGCGCCGGGGCGCCCTTGGTCCCGTCGGTCGCCCGCGGTGTCGGCAGCAAAGCCTGCGGCTCGACCAACGGAAGCACGTGTTGCCACAGCGGCGGCCAGAACCCCGCGGCCGCTGGGCGTCCCGCCGTGCCGGTGTCCGGGTCGATCCGCACCGCCCTCGGCGTGGGCAGGAGCCGCGCCTGGTCGGGTAGCGAGGGCCCACCGCCGTGCGTCCGGTGCGTGCAGTTCTTCGCGTCCGACGCGGTCGGTGTCGGCAGCAACCGCAACCGGTCCAACAGCGACGGGCCGCCCTGCCGATTGTCGGCCGAGATGCCGTTGGAAGAACCGTCGTGCGCGGTCGGCGTCGGCAACATCTCCGCCTCCGTGTTCGGCGGCACCGGTGCGGGGCCAGCCGCACAGGAATACCCGCCCGCGTCGGTGTGCCGCGCCGATATCGGCAGCGCGGATGCTACGCCACGCCGCGTCATACCCCGCTTCGGCCAGGTCGCCGAGAACCTTGTGGAGACCTCCGTGCTTCCAGCGAAGCGCGGCGACGTTCTCCACCACGAGCAGCGCGGGTCGTAGTACGCGAAGACCCGCCACGATGTCGGTCCACAGGCCACTGCGCGCTCCGTTCTGGATGCCCGCGCGCCGCCCGGCGGCGGAAATGTTCTGGCATGGGAACCCGGCGGTGAGCACCTCGACCGGCTCCACCGCGGCCCAGTCGATGGCGCGCACGTCGCCGAGGTTCGGTACGCCCGGCATTCGGGCGGCGAGGATCGCCGCGATGTGCGGGTCGGGGTCGGCGACCCAGGCGAGGCGTCCGCCGCCGAGCGCGGCGAGCACGCCGAGGTCCAGTCCGCCGTAGCCGGTGCATACCGAACGTGCGCCGTGAGGCGCTTCGTTGTATCCCCACCCGCAGGTGGGAGGAACTTGGAGGGAGGTTCTTGGGTCGCCTGACTTACCTGGACGCGAAAGCGCGAGGGGACAACAGCATGTCAGGGAAGCGGTTGGCCGTCTGGAGGCGTCCAGGACGGGGTGCCGTGAGACCCGCGCGATATGGCCAAAGCTGGATTGCTTGAAGCCCAATCCCCAGGTGGCGTATGTGCACCCCCGCCGGACACGACGCCTGAAACCGGTGCCACGGTCTGCCGCCGACGCGGGTCGGTACGCGGCAACCTCCGGATCGTGGGCCGTCTCCCAGCGAGGGAGATCAAGGGGATGAGTGGGCGGCCTACGTCGCGCTCGATACGTACAGCGAAGACGTACCACGGGATCACCTACCGGGCGCGAGCCCCAGGGTGACGGAGTGCCCGTAGTAGTCGCAGGAGTAACGACCTGCCGGGGAGATCGGGAAAGCCGGTCACAGGGCGAAGGGGCACAGGTGAACTCGACGCCGAGCGATGGGAGGTATGCGAAATGCAGAGCGCCGCAACGGTGCTGGGCGTCATCCGAGAGCGCGGCAGGCGTGGCCTGCCGCTGGAGAGGCTGTACCGGCAGCTGTTCAGCCCGCAGTTGTTCCTCATGGCCTACGGGCGCATCTACGCCAATCAGGGCGCGATGACCCCAGGGGTCACCGAGGAGACCGCGGACGGCATGTCCCTGGCGAAGATCGAGAAGACTATCGGTGCCTTGCGCACGGAGTCGTATCGATGGACGCCGGTCAAGCGGGTCTACATCCCGAAGAAGAACGGGAAGAAACGCCCGCTCGGTTTGCCGACGTGGTCGGACAAGCTGGTCGCCGAAGTGGTTCGCCTGCTGTTGGAGGCGTACTACGACGTCCAGTTCTCTGACCGCTCCCACGGTTTCCGTCCTCGCCGGGGCTGTCACACCGCCCTGCGTGAGATCACGGACCGCTGGCAGGGGACACACTGGTTCATCGAGGGTGATATCTCTGACTGCTTCGGCAGCCTGGACCACGGCGTCATGCTCGGAGTCCTGGCGGAGCGCATCCACGATGGCCGGTTTCTGAGCCTGATCAGCCGGATGCTCAAGGCCGGGTACTTGGAGGATTGGACGTGGAATGCCACGCTCAGCGGTGCGCCGCAGGGTGGGGTCGCCTCGCCGATCCTGTCCAACATTTACCTGGACCGGCTCGACAGGTTCGTCGAACAGCAGCTGTTGCCGGAGTACAACCGGGGCAACCGGCGGCGGTGGAACCCGCCGTACTCCAGGGTCGATGGTCAGATGAAGCGGGCTCGTAAGCGAGGTGACCGGGCGGCGCTGAAGACACTGCGCAAGCAGAAGCGCCAGTTGCCGTGCTTCGATCCCGCCGACCCGAACTACCGACGCCTGCGGTACGTCAGGTACGCCGACGACTGGCTGCTCGGGTTCGCTGGTCCCAAACGCGAGGCTCAGGAAATCAAGGATCGGATCGGGGTGTTCCTGCGTGAGGAACTCATGCTGGAGCTGTCCGAGTCGAAGACTCTGATCACGCACGCCGCCAGCCAGTCGGCGCGCTTCCTGGGCTACGACATCCGGGTCCAGTACTCCAACACGAAGATCACCAGCGGTTTGCGGAGCGTGAACGGGACCATCGGTCTCTACCTTCCGCGTACGGTGATCCGTGAGCGTTGCGCCAAGTACATGAAGGGCGGGAAACCGGCTCGTCGGCCGATGCTGATCCACGACAGTGACTTCACGATCGTGGCGCGGTACCAGGCCGAGTACCGGGGACTGGTCCAGTACTACCTGCCGGCCCAGAACGTGGGGCAACTGAACCTGCTGAACTGGGTCATGGGCCTCTCGTTGCTGCGTACCCTGGCCAGCAAGCACGACTCGACCGCCGCGAAGATGGCCCGCAAATACCGGGCAACCTTCGCCACGCCCAGCGGCCCGAGAGCCGGCTTCGAGGTCAGGGTCGAACGCGGCGAGGGACGCAAGCCGCTGGTGGCCCGCTGGGGCGGGATCTCCCTCCAGCGGCAGCGCGATGCGGACATAGTCGACCGGGCACCGGACCCGGCGCACGGGTTCCGCAACGAACTGGTGCGTCGGCTGGTCGCCGGGCAGTGCGAACTGTGTGACTCGCGGATGGACATCGAGGTCCACCACATCCGCAAGCTCGCCGATCTGCGCCGACCCGGACGGCCCGATCCGGGCCGTGGATCAGACAGATGGCCAGCCGCCGACGCAAGACACTCGTCGTCTGCGCCGACTGTCACCACAACATCCACGCCGGTCGAGCAACAGCCTCCACCCGGACATGAGCTCACTGGAGAGCGGTGTGCTGGGAAACCAGCCCGCACCGTTCGGGAAGGGGCCGTCGGAAAAGGACCCGAACCACGGGCACCTCGTCGGCGGCCTACTTCACCGACGACCGGTCCGGGGCTCGCGGTGACCGCGACGTTGTGCGGTGCCGCCGGGGGCACAGCCTGCGTCGTGGCCGCCCGCACCGCCCGCGCCGTCGCCGTGGTGACGGCGGCGCGGGCGGGAGCGCAGCCGCGCCCCGGCCGACGCGGAGTGCGGCGGATGCGGGTGGTCATGCCGCCCATCTCCCCGTCACACCAGAGCCATCACTCGGGTTCGCGACGTGTCGCGTACGGCCGCGCGGTCGAGGTCCGAGTTCCCGCTGAGAATGCCTGAGTTCGCGGGAACTCTGGCGCAAAAGTCCGGTGCGGAAAATCAGCACATCCTCATGGCTGATGAGATGCAGCGGCAGCCCGGCCTCGCGCTGTTTGCGGATGAAGTCGCGCTGGAAGAATGACCCGCGCGCGACGAGGTCGTGCTCGGCCGCGCGTGCGAGCAGCGCGACGCAGCGCTCGACGGGGATCAGGCCGGCGTGGATGCCGCAGGCGAGGATCTGGGAGGGCAGGTCGATCAGTTCGGCGTGCTCGCGCCACGGGCGGATGGTGATGGCGATGTGCCCACCCGGCCGCAGGAACGGCACCAGTCCGGCGAGGATGCGGGTGAACCCGGACAGCAGCCGGTGGTGGCCGATGTTGGCCAGGTTGCCTCGGTCGAGGGTGTTGCCGTAGAGGTGGTGGTACTTCTGCACCCCCGCACCCGGCGCGACCGACACCTGCCCGTGCGTGGACGGACCGTAGGGCGGCGAGGTGACCACCAGCGCCGCCTGACCCACGTACTGCGGCGGCAGCAGCGACGCGATCTGCCGGGCGTCGCCGTGAAACACCCGGCCCTCGTGGGCCACTCCCGCGTCGTGGGCGAGTGCGAGGTTGGCGCGGGACACGTCGACCCAGTGCGGCTCGTACTCCACTCCGACCGCGCGCCGTCCGGCGTGCACGGCTTCGACCAGCGTGGTGCCGATGCCACACATCGGGTCGAGCACCAACTCGCCGGGCTGGGTGTAGTGGGCGATCGCGTATGTGGCGACGGCCGGCAGCATCTTGGCCGGGTGCGCGGTCGACTCGGACACGTAGCGGTTCTTGCGCTGGGCCGCCGGGGAGGTTTGCGCGGTGGTCCACACCGACACCGGAATCGACACCGCCGGCTGCGGCACGACCTCCCCGTGGATGTCCTCGGCCGACCGATCGGCCCCCGTCGCCGAGGCGCTGGCGGCGGTGTCGTAGTTGTCGGTGACGGTGCGCAGGACGCGCTGCGCCGGTGCGTTCACTGGGTGGTCAGCGGACGCCGACGCGGCGTGGCTCGCGCGGTCGGACACAGCGTGGGGGTAGCGGTCCTCGGCCACGGGCGTGCCTTCCTCGCTATCGATGGCGCGGTGCGCTCCGGGGTGGGCGGCGTGCGGGATCGGCGCGCCGGTCATCGCAGGACTCCGGAGGTGTGCGCCTGCTCGGCCGGGCTCACCGGCAGCGGCTCGTACTCGTGCGGCTGGCCGAACGCGAGCACGTCGGAGTGGATGCGCCGATGCGGCGCGGGCAGCCCGCGTACGGCCGCGCGGTGCGCGGCACGCGCCTGTTGCTCGGTGGTCGAACCGTCGCCATCGGGGATCAGGTCGGCGGCGAACCGGCCGTCGTGTACTGGCGCGTGCAGGGCGATGACGTGCTGGAGGTAGAGCAGGTCGGCGTTCTGCGCCGACGCCACGACCGCGCCGGTCGGGTCGATCAGCTCACCCCGCGACCAGTCACTGTGCGTGAGCACGGCGAAGATCCCGCCGACCCGCAACAGCCGGGCCGCGACCAGGGCCACGAGATCGCTCGTGTGATCGCCGCTGTGCTCGGGGCGCAGGCTGGTGATGATCAGGTCCGTGTCGGCGGGGACCGCGTCGGGACCGTCGAGCACCGCGTTGTCGAGGCCGGAGGGCGACGGCTCCGACGACCACCTGCCGGCCACGGAAGGACGCGGCGGGTCGCCGACAGAGCTGTCGACGAGGTCGGCCCAGAACGGCCGTGACGGCCGACCGGCGAGGTCGGTCTCGGCCGCGACCCGCACCGCCCGAGGCTGGCGGTCGAGGCGCTGGATGGCGTCCAGCGCGTCGGCCACCTCGGCATCCGGATCGGTTCCTGGCGCGCGCTCGATCACGCCGTTCGCGCCGACGATTCCGAGCCTCGGACCCTCGCCCGGCACCGCGTTCGGGGTGGGCCAGGGCAGCAGCACCACTCGTGCTCCGGGCTTGCTGAACGCACGGACGATCCGGTCCACGATCGGCGTCGGCCAACGCGCGTCCAGGTCGATCCCCGCCGCGCCGGCTGTCCAGACCGTCGCTGGGGTCGGTGTCTGGTTCGGTCCACCTGAGCGCGCGCGGGTGGTCGCCGAGCCGGGCTGGGCGGGGCTGATCCGGGTGGTGGTCGCCGCGGTCGGGTAGGGGCGTCGGTCCCCGCCGCCGCGACGGGAGCTGGTCGGGCGGGTGGTGTCGCCCCGGCGCGTCGGGCCGTGCGGCCGAACACGGCGTGCCGGGTGGTCGGGACGGGTCATGGATGCCTCGCAGAGTCCGGGGGTGCGCCGTGCGGTCCGTGGCGCCCGGTCACACCCCGACTCCGAAAAACGCCCCTCTTTTCCCGGCTCGTTATCCAATATTTATCGTCGGGTTTCGTGTGGTTCGGCTAGCCGGAAAGACGGAAAGGCTCACGTGCGCACGCCCGCGTAGAGGGCTGCGCAGATCGCCTAGTGCCGGTCGATGAGGGCATTCCTGGACACCTGGGGCTCGCCCGTCGGGCGAGGGCCCGGCGATGATCCGCCGAGTGCTCCCGCAGGGGCGAGCGCTATTACCGGCTCGCTGCCACACCGCCACCGAATCACCGCTACAGCAGCTCGCGGGCCATTCCCGATGATCTTCGCAGAGCGCTCAGGACCAGCCCTGGTGGAACATCAGATGATCTTTGTGGCGGGTAAAGGCGATCGCTAAAGATCACCTGTGGCGGTTTGGTGGCGGTTCAGTGGTGCTGTGGCGGCGGTTCCGTGGCGATTCGGTGGACTTGATGTGGCGTCCTTGTCTGGCCGTTGTTCTCCCGACCATGCGAAGGAGCCAACTAATGGCCCCGTATCGTGAATTCCGCAGCATTCCCTTCGAGCGCGATTCCCTCGCGCTGGACAACGCGCGGACCGCGTTCGACTGGCTGGTCACCGGACCGGCGCCGCTGTCGGTCGACGGCCGATTCTTCCCCGGCCTGCCCACCCGACGCGTGCCGCTGGACGAGCTGCGCGAGCTCCTGCTGGACCCCCACCTACCGATCTCGGCGGTGGACCTGGTGTGGACACACCTGGTCGGTCGCTCCCGCGACGAGGGCGGGTCCTGGACCGTCGCGTGTGTCGGCGTGGCGCTGCCCGCGCTGTTCGCCATCGCCGCCGAGTTGTGCGCCCGCTACGCCGATGACTACCGCGACATCCACGCCGCGGTGCTCACCGGGTTCCTGTCCGAACTGGCCACGGTCAACCTCGCCCGGCCCTGGGTGATGTGGCGGCTGCGCTGTGCCGCGTTGCGGGCTGGACATGTCTGCATCCGCGAGGCGCTGGACCGCCCGATCCCCTCCGATGAGGACTTCCACTCCAGCGAACCCACCCCACCCTGGGGCCACCCCGACTTCGTCCTGGCCCGCGCGGTCGCCGAGGGCGCCATCACCGGTGACGAGGCCGAGCTGATCGGCTCCACCCGGCTGGAGGACTACACCCTCGAGGACGCCGCGGCCGACACCGGCATCAGTGTCAGCGCCCTGCAGCGCGCCCGCGCCCACGCCGAAGCGCGGTTGCTGGAGTGGCTGACCGGCCACGCCGCGCACGAGGACTCGGGTGGCGATGTCGATCAGCACGACGTCGCGACGCACGCGCTGCACGACGCGGCCATCACCACCGCCGCCGACCGCGTCCGCCCCATCCGGGTGTCACGCCCGGTGACCGATGTGCCGGCCAGATTCTCGGTCACGGTTCGGTATCGAGCCGGGAAAACCAGGCCCGAATCCGGAGTCGAGGGCCGCGGGAGGGTCCCAGCCGCTCCCGCGCACACCACGCCGCCCACCCGGCCTGCCGGCACCACCCGGCGGCTCTCGGGCACGACTCCGGAGGTGCCGCGATGCGCCTGACCCGTCCGCCCAATCGCCGCCCAACCCACCGCCGCAACGACGTCCGCCGGCCACGCCGCGCTCCGGTCGCCCCGCCGCTCATGGCAACCCGGCGAGTCCGCCCAAGCGGCTCTTGCGTGACCCGGCCGGCCGTCGACGCACCCACCATCCCTGCGACCTCTGCCCGGTCGACAGGTCGTCGCACCGCCCTCCGGCGGCGGCTCATCCTGATCACCGAACTCGCCGCGCTCGCCGTGCTGCTGTCCGCCTCGGCCGGGCACGCGGAGACGATCCACACGACCACGCAGGTCCTCGCCGTCGCCGGGTCCGTCGGCCAGGTGCTGACCAACATCCGCAACTGGGTGATGGGCATCCTCGCCGGGTTGGCCACCGTCTTTCTGAGCATCGGCGGGGTCCGCTACGTGATGGGCGGCGGCGACCCCGGCGAGATCGAGAAAGCCAAGACGGCGTTCAAGGCCGCCGGGACCGGCTACGCGCTGGCGGCGCTCGCGCCGCTGGTCGTGACCGTCCTCCAGGGCATTGTCGGGGCCTGAGCCATGCCACGCCGAACAGCGCTGACCAAGCCGCCACGTCGTCGCACAGCGGCCGCCCCGACCGTCCACGCCCTGCGCCCCGCCCAGCCCACCGCAGTCCGCCCCGAGGCCACCGACGCCGACCGGGAACGGCTTGTACCTCCACCGGCGAGCAGCAGCCGGCACGCCAGTGGCCACCCGCGTCCGTGGTGGTGGCGGTGGCTGCCGCGCACGACGCAGGGTCGACCACGAGGCCGCGCGCTGGTGATACTGGCGGTGAGTCTGGCCGTCCTGCTCGGCGGCACCCTGGCGGTCGCCACGACCAGGACCGCCGCCGCACCCGGCAACTCTCCAGTCGCCGCACAACCCGCGCCCATCCCGGCGTCGACCCCGCCGCCGCTCCCCCTGCCCACCGTCGATGACCCGTGCACGGCGGGCTCGACGAACCCGGTGTGCCCGCTGCCCATGGACAGTCCCGCACCGTCAGCGCCAGCCGGGCTGCCCGTGCCGAGTGGTGTGCCGACCTGCCCGACCACGGTCCCCTTGCCACGGCCTCCGAGCGGATGCGTCCCACCCACCACAGCACCCACGTCCTCGGCCGCGCCGTGCACCGGCGATGGCTGTATCCCGCAGCCCACGACCTCGGCACCTGCACCATCCATTCCGGGTAGCGGTTCCTCCGGTGGCAACGGCACCGGGGACAGCGCCTGCGGGATCACCAACATCGGCGGCTGCGTCACCAACGCGATCAACGACTTCTTCCGCGGCATCGTCACCGACGCACTCAACCCGCTGCTGGATCTGCTGTCCCACACGCTGCTCACCACACCCACACCCGACTCGATTCCACGCATCAGCCAGTTGTGGAACAACTCCTGGCAGATCCTGCTCGGCTCGTACGCGCTGCTCGTCGTGCTGGCCGGCGCGCTCCTGATGGGCTACGAGACCCTGCAGGCCCGCTACTCGGTCAAGGAAATCGCACCCCGCATCGTGGTCGGGTTCCTGGCCGGGGCGCTGTCGCTGTGGTTGGCGACCAAGGGCATCCAGATCGCCAACTCGGTGGCTCAAGCCGTCCTGGGCGGCGGCGTCGATCCCACCCGCGCCGCCGACACGCTGCGCAACCTCGTGCTCGGATCGCTGGGTGGCGGGATCTTCCTCATCGTCATCGGCCTCGTCCTGGCCGGGATGCTGGTCGTCCTGCTGATCACCTACATCGTCCGCGTCGCGCTGACCCTGCTGTTGATCGCCGGCGCGCCGCTGGCGTTGATGTTCCACGCCCTGCCCCAGACGGAGGGCATCGCCTATGGCTGGTACCGGTTGTACGGCGGTGTCCTGGTCATCCAGATCGGACAAAGCGGTGTCCTGATCATCGCCATCCGGGTGTTCCTCGCGCCCGGCGGGTTCAGCGTGTTCGGCCCAACCGGGAGCGGGTTGGTCAACCTGCTGGTCGCCCTCGCGCTGATGTACATCCTGTTCAAGATCCCGTTCTGGGTCCTGGGTTGGGCCCGCGGCGGCGGTGGCGGGCGCCGGTCACTGCTGGGGTCGGTCGTGCGCGGCTTCATCGCGTACAAGACCTTCGGCTTGCTCGGCGGTCGAGGCGGCGGGCGCCCCACGCCACACCCGTCCGGCGGTGGCGGTCGCGGTGGTGGTGGTCGTGGACCGGCCGACCCCGACGCGCGCACCCGCGCCACCACCGGTGGGCAGTACATGGTGGCGTTGACCGGCGTGCCGCGACGCCACCACAGCACTCGCCCCGCACTGAAACCCCGGCCCGCCGCGGCGCCGACACCGCGGCCCGCGCAGGGCCGCCAGCTCCCGCTGCCGCTGGGCGATGACTGGCCGGAGTGGACGCAGCACGGCGCGAACGGCCAGTACCGGTTGCCGCTGAACGTGGACCGGGTCATGCCCACGCCGCGACCGCCCGGCCAGCCCGGTCGGCCGCGTGGCCGTCCTCGGGGTGGACAGCAACGGGAGCTGCCGTTCGACCCGTACCGGGGCAACAGGCCCAACCGCGCCGGGCAATACCCGCTGCCGCTAGAGGGCGTCCGCCGAGTCCCACGCCCGACGAGCCCACCGCCAGCTGCGCCACCGCCACCGCGAACGCGGGGGACACAGACGCAGCTGCCCTTCAACCTCTACCAGGGCAACCGGGCGACCCGCTCGGG
Source organism: Pseudonocardiaceae bacterium (assembly GCA_036273855.1). GTDB lineage: Bacteria > Actinomycetota > Actinomycetes > Mycobacteriales > Pseudonocardiaceae > DATEPR01. The sequence continues at coordinate 55,054 of DASUGU010000055.1, read as the reverse complement.
CCAGTACCCATTGCCGCTTGAGGGCGTGCGCCGCGTCGCACCGCCGAAACCCGCGCAGCCCGCGCCCGCTGCCGCGCCTGCGCACCGTGCGGAACAGCAACTTCGCCTGCCACTGGAGCTGCCCACACCAGGCCGCCGAATTCCACCGGCACCGCCCACGTCAGGAGGTAAACCGTGACTTCGCCTGTTCGCATACCGGCCGATGTCGACCTGCACGATCGCATTCTCGGCCCGTTGACCGCTCGCCAGTTGGCGATCCTCGCGGTGACCGGCCTGGTGCTCTACGCCGCCTGGAGCGCCACCCGCGCGTTCGTGCCGATCCCGGTGTTCTTCGCCCTGGCCATCCCCGTGGGGGCGGCTGCGGCGATCCTCGCGCTCGGCCAGCGTGACGGCATCAGCCTGGACCGGCTGCTGCTCGCCGCGATCCGGCAACACGTCCGACCACGCCACCAAGTGGCCGCGCCCGAAGGCGTGCTCCCCGCGCCGGCGTGGTTGACCACGGCGGTGGCTAGCACTACTCGGACAGCGCGCAACGCCAAGAACACCACGCCCAAGCGCGCCACCAGCGCTGCGCCGCGCCGGGAGCAGATCTCACCGTCGGCGCTGCGGCTGCCGGCCGAAGCGGTCACCGCCGCCGGCAGCGACATCGCCGCGGTGGACCTGGGCACTGATGGTCTGGCCGTCGTGGCGGTCGCCTCCACGGTGAACTTCGCGCTGCGCACACCCGCCGAGCAGGAGGCGTTGGTCGCCAGCTTCGGCCGCTACCTGCACTCACTGACCGCCCCGGTACAGGTGCTGGTCCGCGCCGAACGGCTCGACCTGTCCGGCCAGATCGCCGAGTTGCGGGCACGCGCGGGCGGGCTGCCCCACCCCGCGCTGGAAGGCGCCGCCGTGGAGCACGCCGACTACCTCGCGCAGCTGGGCGAGCAGACCGACCTGCTGCGCCGCCAGGTGCTGTTGGTCCTGCGCGAACCGCTCGGCGGCGCCACGGCCGCGCCGACCGACGGGCTCGGCGGGCCAGGCCCGCTGGCCATGCTGTCCTCGCTGGCCCGCGGCAGGCGCCGTGCCACCACCGCGGCCAGCCGCGCGAGCAGCGGGGCGCGCCGCGCGGCCCAGTCGCGGCTGGTGCGCCGCCTCGGCGAAGCCATCGAACTGCTCGCCCCGGCCGGGATCGTGGTCACCCCGCTGGACGCCGGCCAGGCCACCGCCGTACTCGCCTCCGCGTGCAACCCGGACACCCTGCTGCCACTCTCGGCCGCTCTGGCTGGAGCGGACGAGGTCATCACCACAGCCGGCGGCACCGACCTCACCCAGGACGATGTCGCCGCGAACCACGTCGACGCGAACGACATCGACGGCGCCTTCTGGGAGGGCGGCCGTGGCTGGGCGGACGCCGACGAGCACGACCGCGACGACGACATCGACGACGACGTCGCCGAGAGGGGACGGCTGCGATGACCACCCGACCACATACTCGGCACGACCAATCCCACCCGGCCACTCGAGGGCGTGTCCACCGCTCGGTCGGCAGCGGTGTGCGCGGTGGTGCCGCGTTCACTCCGGATGCGTTGTCGGTCGGTGCCCGGCACGTGGAGGTCGGCACCGAGTGGGTGGCCAGCTTCGCTGTGACCGGATTCCCGCGTGAGGTGCATCCGGGCTGGCTCGCCCCGCTGCTGACCTATCCGGGGCGATTGGACGTCGCGTTGCACGTGGAGCCGATCGACCCGGCTACCTCCGCCGCACGGCTGAAAAAGCAACTCGCGAAACTGGAGTCCGGTCGCCGGCACACCGCCGAGTACGGCCGCCTGTACGACCCGCAGGTCGAAGCCGCCACCGAAGACGCCTACGACCTGTCCAGCCGTGTCGCGCGCGGCGAGGGCAAGTTGTTCCGCGTCGGCTTGTACCTCACCGTGCACGCTGGGTCGGAGCCGGCGCTGGTCGAGGAGGTCGCCGCGCTGCGCTCCCTGTGCGCCAGCTTGCTGCTGGATGCCAAGCACACCACCTACCGATCGCTGCAAGGCTGGGTGTCCACCCTGCCGATGGGCCTGGACCTGATCGGGATGCGACGCACTTTCGACACCAGCGCGCTGTCCGCAGCGTTCCCGTTCACCAGTCCCGATCTCCCGGCCTCCGATCCGACCTCCGTGGCCGCGCCGTCGGGGGTGCTCTACGGCTACAACGTCGGCTCCCAGGGCCTGGTGCACTGGGACCGGTTCGCCGAGGGAATGCACAACCACAACTCGGTGATCCTGGGCCGCAGTGGCGCGGGCAAATCCTATCTGGTCAAGCTCGAACTCCTGCGCAGCCTCTACCGAGGCATCGAGATCGCCGTGGTCGACCCCGAGGACGAGTACGCCCGGCTCGCCGGCGCCGTCGGCGGCACCTACGTGCACCTCGGCGCGCAGCATGTGCGGCTCAACCCGTTCGACCTGCCCATCCACACCCGCCCTGATGGCCGCCGCACCGCACCCAAGGACGCCCTGGTGCGCCGGTCCCTGTTCCTACACACCGTCATCGGCGTGCTGGTCGGCGGCGAGTTGGAGGCCGACCAGCGGGCCGCCCTGGACCGGGGCATCGCCGTCGCCTACCAAGCCGTAGGCATCACCGCCGATGCCCGCACCTGGACGCGGCCCGCGCCGACCCTGCGGCTGCTGCGCGACCAACTCACCACCGCAGGCCACGCAGGCGACCACGCGGCCGGCGACCTGGCCGCCCGCCTACACCCCTACGTCGAGGGCGCGTTCAAGCAGCTTTTCGACGGCCCGACCACCACCAACCCAGAAGGACATCTGGTGGTGTTCTCGCTTCGGGATCTACCCGACGAACTGAAAGGTGTCGGCACCCTGCTGGTCTTGGACGCGGTGTGGCGGCGCGTGTCCAACCCGGCGCTCCGCCGCCCCCGCCTCGTAGTGGTCGATGAGGCATGGCTGCTGATGCAAGAGAAGTCCGGCGCGGAGTTCCTGTTCCGGATGGCGAAAGCCGCCCGGAAACACTGGGCGGGATTGACCGTCTGCACGCAGGACACCGCCGACGTGTTGGGCAGCGATCTCGGCAAAGCGGTGGTGGCCAACGCCGCGACCCAGGTGTTGTTGCGGCAGGCGTCGCAGGCGATCGACGAGATCAGCCACACCTTCGATCTGTCCGCCGGGGAGCGGCAATTCCTGCTCTCGGCCGATCGAGGCCAGGGCCTGCTGTCGGCGGGAACGCAGAGGGTCGCCTTCCAAGCCATCGCGTCGCCCACCGAACACCATCTCGTCACCACTGACCCGAAGTTCCTCGCAACTCTTCAGGATCCAGAAACGAACTCAGGGTGGGTCGAACTGTGAGAAGGGTAGCTGATCCCCACGGTTTGGGAACATCAGGAGGGCTGCGGTGGTATGGACATGAGCCGGTCCAGCCACGGGTGCGCTCCATAGGTGTCCCTGATCGCATCGACCAGCCACTGTCGCTGTTGAGCGTCGAGCAGGGTGTGTATCGCGTCGAAGTCGGCGTCGTCCTTCGCTCGAAGTCCCCTTGCCTTATAGAACAACTGGATCTCCGGAGCGAGGTACGGGATTCCGTCCGGGCTGGTGTGGCCGAGAGTGGAAATGGGGCGACGCACCCGAGGGTCGCGACGCGAAATCCAGTCCTCGCCGCTGGATTCGTCCAGCATGAACTGGATGCGCCAGGGTTGCGCCGCAGTAGGACGGCACCAGATGTCATGCACGTGGGCAGGCAGTGTCTCGCCCGGCTGCCAAGGGCGAAGCACACCAGGCGGGTCAGCGGCCCACCATTCCCATCCGGCCAGGACACGTTGTGCGGTCAATTGGTCGCGACGCAGCAGGAGCACGTCGATGTCGTCGTGCTCGCGGAAGGCCCGTCCGACAGCGAGCTCGATGGCGTAGCCGCCGGCAAGCCACCAGGGCGTACGCAGGGCCGAGAACATCTGTGCGACCTCGGTCGGGGTCGCTGGTTCCCAGCGACCCCATGGGGTGTCAGTGCCAGCCACTGGAGCAGTGTCGCGGTATCTGGTGTGGGCTGTCACCCGAATTGCGCCGCCCGGATCCGCGCACGCTCACCCCTTGGTAGTGGAGTGGCGACGCAGACGCCCAGCAGTCCTATGTCGACCTGGGCGGGGCTGCTGACACCGCAGACGAACGCCAGGCGAGGGCAACAGACGAATTCCACTCCCGCAACGAGGACCAGATCGAACTCGACGCCGCCTAACACCCAGGCCGCCATTCCCGCCCGAACGGTTCCCTGCGGTCACCGGAAGGACCTGCACATGCGCACCTGGATACCGGCTGCCCTCATACACCCCGACTCCCCCACTCCGTTGGCGTCCAGCGGCACCAGGCTCGGCGGGCTGACCAACGGGTGGCTCAGGGACTACCTGCGCGACCCCGGCGGCGCACTGCTGGCCCTGCTGGGCCACCTACGCGACTGGGCATTCTGCGTCGGCCCGGTCGTGGCGCCCGTGCTCGTGGTCGGCGTCGCCGGGGTCGTGCTCGCCCGGCGCCGGTGGATGCGGCGCTGTCACGCCCGGCTGGTCGCCGACGCCCGCCAGGTCACCGTGCTCGCCCCACCGCAGGTTGATCCCGCAGGCGGGGCGGCGTTGTGGTCCAACCTCGTCGGGCTGCTACGGCCGGCCTGGCGCCGCTGGTTGGTCGGGCAGCCGCACGTGGCGTGCGAATACTGCTTTTCCGAGGCTGGGGTCGCGATCCGGCTGTGGGTGCCCGGCATCATCCCGCCCGGCCTGGTGGAGCGAGCAATCGAGGCTGCCTGGCCCGGTGCGCACACCCGCGTGTCCAGCCCGGCCGAACCACCGCTGCCTCCGCCCGGTGAGGCACAGCGGCGGCTGGTGATCGGTGGTGAACTCCGCCTGGCCCGTAGCGAGGCGCTGCCCATCCGCACCGGCTTCGACGCCGACCCCATCCGCGCGCTGATCGGCGCGCCGGTCGGGCTGGGCCGCGACGAGTACGCCTGCGTGCAGATCCTGGCCCGCCCGGTCACCGGCCGCCGCGTCGCCCGCGCCCGCCGCTCGGCGCGGCGGGTGCACACCGGCGGCTCATCCCGGGTGGCCGGGCGGCTGCTGGACCTGATCACCCCCGGCATGAAGACCGGCCGACCGGCCGGCGGAGGCAGGACGGCGTTGGGAGCGTGGCACAGCGACCCGCAGACCTCGCTGGAGTACGCCGCGCAGAACCGCGCGATCGTGACCAAACAACGCGGCTCACAGTACGAGACGGTGATCCGCTACGCCGTCGCGACGCTGCTCCGGTCCAGCGCCGCCGAGGCCGAGGTGCGCGCGGCGCGCGACGTCGCCCGCGGCCGGGCGCACGCGCTGGCGGCCAGCCTCGCCTCCTACACCGAGCACAACCACTACACGCGGCGCCGGATCCGCCACCCCGGGCAGGTCCTCGACCAGCGGCGGTTCGGGAAGGGCGACCTGCTCTCGGTGGGCGAACTGGCCGCGATCGCGCACCTGCCAGTCGACGAGGCGATCCCCGGCGTGCAGCGCGCCGGAGCCCGCGCGATCGCCCCACCACCGGGCATCGCCACCCCCGGCCCCCACGCCAAGCCGATCGGGATCACCGACACCGGGCACCCGCGGCCCGTCGCACTGCGCGTGCCCGACGCGCGACACCACCTGCACGTCATCGGCGCCACCGGCTCCGGCAAGTCCACCCTCTTGGGCAACATGATCCTGGCCGACGCCGAGGCAGGCCGCGGGATCGTGCTCATCGACCCCAAGGGCGACCTCGTCACCGACGTGCTGTCCCGGCTCCCGCGCTCGGCCGGTGATCGCGTCGTACTGTTCGACGCCGACTCGAAGTCCCGGCCGCCATGCCTCAACCCGCTGGACGGCGGCGAAACCGACCTGACCGTCGACAACCTCGTCTCGGTGTTCCGGCGGGTCTACAGCGCCTTTTGGGGTCCCCGCACCGACGACGTGATGCGCGCGGCCTGCCTGACCCTGCGCACTCAGGAAGGCGTCGCCACCCTGGCCGACCTGCCCAAGCTGCTGGCCGACCCAGCCTTCCGATCGCGGGTCACCGCCGGGATCACCGACCCGGTACTGCGCGGGTTCTGGTCCTGGTACGAGGAGTTGACCGACTCGTCCCGCAGCCAGGTCATCTCGCCCCTGATGAACAAACTCCGCGCGTTCCTGTTGCGGCCGTTCGTGCGGGACGCGATCTCCGGTGGGCACTCCACGGTGGACATGTCCGCCGTGCTCGACGGCGGCATCTGCCTGGTGCGGATTCCCAAGGGCAGTCTGGGCGAGGAGACCACCCGGCTGGTCGGCTCCCTCGTGGTGGCACGCACCTGGCAGGCGACCACCGGCCGCGCCCGCACCCCGCAACGCCAACGTCACGACGCCTCGTTGGTGATCGACGAGTGTCACAACTTCCTCAACCTGCCCTACCCGATCGAGGACATGTTGGCCGAGGCACGGGGGTTCCGGGTCGCGATGACGCTGGCCCACCAGCACCTGGGTCAGCTCCCGCGCGAGTTGCGGGATGGCATGTCGACCAACGCCCGCAGCAAGATCTTCTTCAACGCCTCCCCGGAGGACGCGCGCGAGCTGTCCCGGCACACCGCGCCGCGACTGTCCGACCACGACCTCGCGCACCTGGGCGTCTACCACGCCGCCGTGCGCCTGGTACTCAACGGGGAACAAGCACAGCCGTTCACCATGATCACCCAGCCGCTCCCCCGCGGAATTCCGGGTCGGGCAAGGGAGATCCGTCGCCTGGCCCGCCACGCTCTCCAGGTCACCCACCGTGCCCACACTCCTGGCACTGCCCCGCAACAGCCCAACCCGCAGTCCACCACCCGGTCCGGCCAGCCGCCTACCGCGCCCGCACGGCCCGGTACCCGTCCACGTAGCGCCGACCCCCGTCGCCGGTCCTAACGCCAGCGCATCGGCGCATCAAGAGTCCAGCGCCCCTACCGCACCCCGCAGAGTCCGGAGGTCGGGCATGATTTCTAACCCCACCCAGCAGCGCACCTTGCGCGGGCACAGGGCCGCCCGCCCGACCCCGCGCGCCGCGAACACCGCCGACCACCAGGCGGTGCTGGCAGGGCGGCTGACCCCCCGCGACCGGTGGATCATCCGCATGCTGTGGGAGCACCGCGTACTCACCGCCCACCAGATCACCGCCCTGGCCTTCCCCAGCTTCCGCTCGGGCCGCCAGCGGATGCGGGAGCTGTACCAGTGGGGCGTGGTCGACCGGTTCCAACCGTTCATCTCCTGCGGCACCGCGCCCATGCATTACGTGCTCGCCCCCGCCGGCGCCAGCGTGCTGGCCGCCCAGGACGGCCTGGACGGCCTGGACGTCAAACAACTCGGCTACCGCCACGACCGCGCCTTCGCCGTGGCCCACTCCCTGCGCCTGGCACACACCGTCGGCGTGGCCGAGTGGTTCACCGCCCTGGTCGACCACGCCCGGCACAGCGACGCCCACGACCGGACCGTACTGGCCGCGTGGTGGTCGGAAACCCGCTGCGCGCGGCATTTCGGCGATCTGATCAAGCCGGACGCCTACGGCCGATGGACCAGCCACGGCATCCAGATCGAGTTCTTCCTCGAATACGACCTGGGCACCGAGGTACTGGCCAAGCTCGCCGGGAAACTCGCCGGCTACGCCGCACTCGCGCAGGCCACCGGCATCACCACGCCACTGTTGGTGTGGCTGCCGACCGCACGGCGCGAAGCCACCGCCCGCCGGCTGCTGCACCGGGTCTGGCGTGAGCTGGACAACCCTCGCGCGGTGCCGGTCGCGACCGCGGCGGCCGAACTGCTCAACTCCGACGCCGTGCGTCCGAGCCCGGCCGATCAGGTGTGGCTGGCCCTGGACAGCCACGGTGGTGTGCGGCGGGAGCTACACCGGCTGCTCGACGCCTGGCCGCAGCTTCCCGAACCCACTGCGGACAGCCAACTCAACGGCGGCGAGGGCGTGCTCGCGCCGGACTCGCCGCAGCTACTGCTGGCGCCGGCCCCAGCGCCCATGCCACCGGCCCCCTCGCGGGCCGAGCCCCGGCAGGCGGTGAACCGGCCGTGATGACGAAAGTCGGCGTCGCGGTCATCGGGGTGCTCCTGCTGATCCCGCTGCTGGCCGCGGCCGGGGTGTCGGGTGCGATCTCGGCCCTGTTCGGTAGCAGCACCAGCAGCCTGGAGTGCACCGTCGGCGAGAACGCGTCCTCGGCCGGGGTGGCGGGCTATCGAGCCGACCATCTCGCCAACGCCGCCGTGATCGTCGCGGTCGGCAAGCAGCTCAACGTCCCCGCGCAAGGCCAGGTGGTGGCGCTCGCGGCGGCCATGCAGGAATCCAGCCTGACCAACCTCGACCACGGTGACCGCGACAGCCTCGGCCTGTTCCAGCAACGACCCTCCCAAGGCTGGGGCACACCGGCGCAGATCATGAACCCCACCTACGCCGCCACCCAGTTCTACCGACACCTGCTCGCGGTGCCCGGTTGGCAGCAGATGAGCGTGAACGATGCCGCGCAAACGGTGCAACGCTCGGGGACACCGACCGCCTACGGGCCACATGAGCAGGCCGCGCGAGAGATGCTCGCCGCCCTCGAGGGCACCCGTTGCGCGGCCAGCACGAACGCGGTCGTGGGCAACAGTGACTGCAACGCCATCCCGGCCACCACCTCAATCGCACCCACCGCGATCACTTGTCCTGTCTCATCGATCATGAGGCGATAGCCACTGCCAGTTGTGGTCAGCGCAAGTACGCACACCTTCCTGGCCAACTGGCGGTCACCATCGCACCCGAGATCGCCTACAGCTTCACCAACACCGGTCGTTTCGTGGACACCTACTTCGGCGGCGGCGGCACCCACATCACCATGTGGACATACGACGGGACCAACCTCACCGGCGTTGACATCCCCGTCACGTTCTATGACGCCACCACGCCGGCGACCCAACAAGGCACCTCGGTCAGACCTCGGTCAAGCTCGACCCTGGCGACAGTCGAGTCTATCAACTTCGTGCAAGTCTACGAAATCGATCCAACCACAGAGACACAGAAGGGCTTCGTATCGTTCGGCACACCCGGCCAGGATTATACTCAGCCCGCTGCGGTTATGCTCGACAGCGGTTCAGTTCTCGTGTCGTACAGCGTTTCCTCGACTAGTCTATTTCCCAGCATCGGAGCCATCGAAGTAAACCCCGACATGTCACTGAGCGCGCAACAGCAAGTACAGTTCGGCAACGGCGTCGAGGACGAGGCGCCCGGAGAATGCGCCAACTGTGCCCGTTACGGAGATTTCGCCAGCGCGGTCCTCGACCCCAACAACCACCAAGTCGCGTCGGTCGACAATGAGTACACTACGGCCAACAACCAGTGGAACACCTGGCTCAACCCCATAACCGGCTAGCACTGGTCCGCTGAGCAGCCAGGAGAAACGTGACGTCGTCCCCTCGCTACGCGTTGCGTGACGCAGGTCTGGCCTACCATGCGGCGACGGGCGGTGTCATCGCGTTCGGTGGGGTGGGTCGTGACATGACCGGCACCACCCACCCCACCGATGCGACCTGGTTGTGGTCGGACAACACATGGCGGCTACTCGATCCGCCGGTTCATCCATCAGCTCGGCAGAATCCACTGCTGGTCGGTGACGAGGCCGGCGATGTCCTACTGTTCGCCGGCCGTACCCTGCTGGTCCCAGCGACCAGACCGCTGTCCTCGCGATCGCCTGGACAGCCACAGGCCGTCCTGAACCTGGTCACTCGGGTCACGCACCATGCCGACGCATGGCGATGGGACGGCCGAACGTGGCAGCCACTGGCGTGGCGAGAACATGTCGGCGGTGTCCTCACCTACGACCGGACCCGCCGTTGTCCCATCCTGGTTGGGACTGTTGGGCCTCCCCTCGACATGCGCACGGGGCGGGCGACCTGGGTGTGGACCGGGGAGAGGTGGACGGTGCTCACGCCGTCCGTGCCGCAGGACAACCTAGTCTCGCTGACCGACGACCCCCGGTCCGGCCATCTGATCGGCTTCGCCGGATTCAACCCGGTGACCCCGCCACGCACTCATCCGCCCAGCGGCAGACCAGGACGGCGAGGATTCGCCCGTACCTGGGTGCTGGACGACGACCAGTGGCGACCTGCTCCCGACCCGTTCCCGGAACCCGTTGCCGGCGTCGTGGCCACCGACCCCGCCACGGAGGACATCCTCGCCATCACCGCACGCGGACACACCTGGCGCCGCCAACCCGACCGATGGGAACTGCTGTCCCCTCACCGCACCCCGCCCGCCACCGAACACGAACCCGGCGTCCAGTTGACAGTGGTGCACACGGCATCAGGGCTACTGCTCCTGATCACCTACCCGTCGGGCGCCACCGAAACCTGGTCATGGGACGGCGCCCACTGGCACCAGACAGGTCGTGACCTCCCTACTTGAGGTTCCCCCCGGGGAGTGGACACCGAGTTAGCAGGACTGCGGTCCCGCTGGAAGGATGTCCATCGTGCCTCCTCGTAAGCGTCGGTCCTACACGGCCGAGTACAAGGTCGAGGCCGCGCATCGTGTGATCGATACCGACCGCACGATCGCCGAGGTCGCCCGCGAACTGGGAATCGACGTGGGAATGTTGAGTACCTGGGTCAAAGACGAGCGGCGCAGGATCGCCGCGGCCGAGGTCCACGGGGAGAAACCCCTCGATACGCCTGAACGGGCCGAACTACAACGGTTGCGTAAACAGGTCGCCGAGCTGGAAAAGGACAATGCGTTCCTGGTAAAAGCCTCGGCGTACTGTAACTGGTCAGGTCGTTCACAGGGGTTGATCGTCGATGTGAGATGATCATCTTGTGCCGACAGGGAATGAGCTTCCGTCGTATGACGAACTCGCCGCCCTGGTCGCGCAGCAGGCGCAGGTGATCAACGAGCTTCGCACTCGGGTGGCAGCACTGGAAGCCGAGAATGCCGAGTTGAAACGCCGGTTGGGGATGAACTCGACCAACTCCTCCCAACCGCCTTCGACGGACGGGCTGGCCAAACCGGTCCGGAAGTCGTTGCGGGGCAAGACCTCGCGCAGGCCGGGTGGACAGGCCGGGCACCCGGGATCGACGCTGACGCCGGTCGCCGTCCCGGACGAGGTCATCCGGCACGAGCCGGCGGCCTGTGGTGGATGCGGCGGCGGGTTGACCGGCGCGGCGCAGGTCGGCCTGACCCGACGACAGGTGTTCGACCTGCCCGAGATCACGGTGCGCGTCACCGAACACCAGGCGGTCGCCCGGCAGTGCGGCTGCGGGACCGTGACGTGTGGCGTGGCGCCGGACGGGGTGGACGCGCCCGTGTCCTACGGTCCGAGGATCGCCGCGATCACCGTCTACCTCTACGTGGCCCAGTTCCTGTCGAAGAAGCGGACCGCGCAGGCGTTGGCCGAGTTGTTCGGCACGCCGGTCTCGACGGGCACGGTCTCGGCGATCACCCGCCGCGCTGCGGCTGGCTTGGGCGGGTTCCGCGAGTGGGTGCGTGAGCGGATCACCGCATCCGAGGTCGTGCATTTCGATGAGACCGGTCTGCGGGTGGCGGGCCAACTGCGCTGGGTACATTCGGCTTCGACCGGGAAGTATGCGCTGATCTGGGTGCACGACAAGCGGGGCCGGGTGGCGATGGATGCCGCCGGGGTGCTGCCGGCGTTCACCGGGATCGCGGTGCATGACGCCTGGGCGCCCTATGACTGCTACCCCGCCGCTACGCATGCGTTGTGCAACGCGCACCTGCTGCGAGAACTGGTCGCCGTGGTCGAGCAGGCCAGTTCGGATGAGCGCGGCTGGTGCTGGGCCGAGCAGGTCCGTACCGCACTGTTGGAGTTGAAGACCCTGGTCGAGCAGGCCATCGCCGAGGGCACCTCCGCGATCGACGCGACGCTGCTGGCCCGCCACACCGGGTATGTCCGATCGGCCGCGCTGATCGCGGCCAACACCGCCTGCCAGCCCGGTGACACGGTCGCTGCCCGACATCGGGCCTTGGCCCGGCGCATCCTGGACCGGCAGACCGACTACCTGAGATTCGCCACTGATTTCCGGGTTCCGTTCGACAACAACGCCGCCGAACGTGAGATACGCATGGTGCGGTTGCGGGAGAAGGTATCCGGCTGCCTGCGCACCCTGACTGGTGCACACGACTTCGCCGCGATCCGTTCCTACCTGGCCACCGCTGCCAAACACGGCATGGGGTTCCTTCACGTCCTGACCGAACTGGTTCAGGGCAATCCCTGGCTGCCGGTCACCACATAACCTGACCAGTTACGACGTCGTGTACCTTAGAATCGTCCCGCCGGTCCGTACTCACAAGGCTGACCGGGTTCGATTGAACATACTGGCCCAGCACGGCTTCAAGTGCGACAAGGTGTTCGTATGCACGACCCAACTTGGTATGCGCACTGACGTAATCAACCACGGCTAATGGTACATCTGCCGCGGTCGTAACCAACGCGGGCGCTTGACCGCCAGGCTGGCCGGTAGGGAGACCCCCTCTTGGCGACCGGCGCCATCCGCCCGGCCCGCGGCTCTTCGCCACGCGGTAAATACCGAGGCCAGCACTGGTTGGTCTGGTTGACTATCCGCCATGGACGACGACCCGGATGACGAGGCCACCAGTGCCAGAACCTACCGGCACGATCCCGCACAGGTCGCCGTTCTCGCCCAGCTCGCCGATCGGGCCTGCGATGGCGTGACGGACATCCACGATGCCGGCACCCGCATCCCAGCCATTGCTGCTGAGACGGCATCACCAGTCGCGTCGGCGGCCACCGCCCAGCTGGTCAACTTGTTCAGCTACACCCTGTCAGTCGAGGCGATCGCCGGGCAACCCGGCGCCACGCTCGAACCGCTGGATGGCCCGTCCTTCTATCCGCTTGCACTGCGCGATGCGGGCAGCGACATCCGTGCACTGTGGGCGGGCCTGGCAAGCCAGGTCGCACACCCGATCGCGCGGGCACGTTGCCACGACATCGTGTTCACCCTCCGTCTCGGGCAGAACAACCGGAACAACCGCGACCACGCCGAACACGCAGTCGGCGCATACCTGGACGCCGTCGGCGGTAGCCTGCGGCGCCGCGAGCAGAGCTATGGCCTCGTGCGGGCCTGGACGCTGACGCGATCCGTGGGCCTCAACAGCCTGGAACCCCAGGTCATTACCGCAATGATGGACATGGCGGAGCTGGTCATCAACCAGACCGAGGACCCGCACGCGGCGCTTCCCCTGCTCGCCGCGCTGACCGCGTGGCGACCCAAAGCCACGCGACCGACGAACCCGCGCGCACATGCCCTCCTTGATCAAGGTCTGACCACCTATTCGCAGTCACGCATCATTTCCGAGTTCGCCACCCTGATCCGCGCACGGGCCGCCGACGATCCGCCTCGGGTCGAACATGCCAGCCGCGTTGAAGTCGGTGCGTTTCTCGCTGACGCGGAAACGAGCACAGACGGCTTGGTTGTACGTGCTCGGCTGAATGAGGCGGCTTCACTCGCCCGCAAGCTCGGCATCAAGGATCTTGAGCAGCAGGCCACGGCACGGTTGCAAGCCGCGCCGCCGGTGGAGTGGACGACCTTCACCTCCCCCGACATCGAACTGCCCGAGTTCTACGTCCGCACCTTCCTGCATCCCTTCCGCCACGCCAGCACCTGGCGCGAGGCGCTCGCTGCGTGGTTTGCCACTGATTGCCCAACCGGTCGATACGAGAACAACAAGGTCATCGCGCAAGGCAACCTCGGCCAGTCCGTCATGTGGCGGCTCGCTACCCGAGTCGTCTTCGACGAAAATGACCTCCCTCGACGGGTAACCGTCAGCGAAGCGGACGCGCTCGACGAAGAATTGGTCCGAGTAGAGACCCACAGCATGGGCACCGTGGGGCTCATCCTCGGAAAGGCCCTAGACCTGATCGCGGCCCGGTTCGGTATTCCGTCCCAGAAGGACCTTGCGCAGTTCATCACGAGTTCCGGAACCCGGCCGGCGTTCGCCGAAACGCTGGCCACCTCGTTGCGGTTGTACTGGGTGCGCGAGTACACCGCTAGCGTTCACCTCGCGGCACCGGAAGTCGAAGCAGCGACTCGCGCGCTACTGCTCGAACTCAACGAACCTGTCTATCGCACAGCGGTCGGAAACAGCACTGGACAGTTCCCTGGCCTCGGGGCACTTCTACCCTCCCTTGTCGACAACGGGTTCGACCCGGACTGGGAGCGTTTCCTTCGCACCCTGTTGCTGTCCGACGGGAGCAACGTCCGCAACCGCGTTGCGCACGGATTCATGGACGACGTCGACTGGAACACCGCGGCCCTGGTGCTTCGCGCGTGCGCGCTGATGGTGCTCATCACCGGAAGCGATGCCGCCGGCCGCGACCACGCGGCGGTCAAGACGGCGCTGGCACGTCCAACGCCTCGCCCGCGGCAGCGATCCCCGTGGCGACGGTGGGCGAACGCACTGCGTGCTGCCTACCTCGAAGTGCGGCGACCGTGACCCAGGTCGGGGCGACGTCCAGGGACGCGCCCGGCCGACACCATCGTCCAGCGACCCGCATCGTCAATCTGGGACGTGCCGAACATCGCCCGTCCAAAACCGGCCAGTGAAGTCGGCTGGCCGTGGCACACTGCGCCTATGCCGGTCAGGCTCAAGGATCTGCCGGACGAACGGGCGAACCAGCTCCTTGTCCACCCGCTGCACCAGGACGTGTTCCGGTCCCTGGTGCAACTGATCCACGACCTACGGCAATGCGACACCTACCCGGAATACCGCGACTTCCAGGAAGGACTCCTGAACCAACTCCTGGAGATCGACTCACTCCGCGGCCAGTGCACCCGCGTGCGGAAGCGACTCCTGGCCGGCAAGCCGCTGCCCGCCGACGCACCCGAATTGCGGTCCGGCGCGGACCCGACCGACGTCGAGTCGTGGGAGCTGGAGGTCGCAGTCTGCGAACGGGGCGGCCGTCAGCTCCGCTCAATAGGCGACGCCCTCGCCTGGCGGCTGTTCAACTACGACCGCCGGGCGATCGTGGCTCTCTCCCGCAACAACCAGCCCGGCCTCCTGTCCGGCAAGGAGGGGCTTGCCGCCGAGCGCGACTTCGTCGCTCAGCACACCAGGGACGACAACGCCTTCGTCCTGCTGCACGACATCACCTCCAGCCTGCGGATCGGCGACGCCACGCTGTTCCAGCGTGCCGGCGACGGCTGGGAGGCGAGTCTGTACGAGATCAAGTCCGATCCCAACCGGCGCCGGACCCCGCAACTACGGCGGAAGCGGCTGGCCGAAGAGGCGGTCCGGAACAACGGTCGACTTCCCGGCGCGCGAGGAACGCGGCTGGTCTCGGTGGGCCTGCCGTACAAGACACACCTCGACCTGCTGCGGCGGGCGTTCGAGTTGGCCGCCGACCGCGGTGTTCAGGGGATCAAAGTGCCAGGTGGCAGGGCCGTCATGGCGGCAGAGCTGCGTCCGAGTTCGGAGCGCTGGTCCGAGCAAGAGTTCGCCGAGCGCGCCGGCCGCGCCTACCAGCAGGCCCGTCGGAGGGCTGGCATCTACACCAGCGAGCACCATGTCCACTACATGAGTGACGACATGGCTGCTCGCACGCCGATCACGCCACCGTGGGCGATCTATCCGCTGCCGCCCCTCGTGTGTGCGAACTTGATCGCCGACATGGCCGTGTTTGTGGTCGACATCTCCAGCGAAGCCCTGGTAGCGGCCTTGGAAGACGTGGGGCTGCACGCGAACTGGTCAATTCCGCCCGGCCAGAAGGAACTACAACAGGGCCAAGTCGTCCTCCGCGCCACCAACCAGGTGCGTGGCATCGAGTTACGCCCGAGCGAGATGCAGCGCCTGCTGCTGGAGTTGATGGACCTGCCGCTATGGGCCGAGAGCGTCAGGCGCCTCCTCGCCCGAGACGATCTTGTCCCACACCCGTGGCCCTACTTCGACGACGAGTGGAGAGTATGGGCATGAAGAGACCGGCAGGCTGTTTCGGCGGGACAACGGTGTTGATACTCGCGACAACGCGCTGCACGACCTGACTCCAGGTCTGCCCAATGGGTGTCGATTGCAGCGATCCCACCTACTCGCTGAAACCAGGTGCACGTAGCCCGCGCCAACTGCTCAGAGCAGCTCTCCCTGAGTCGTGCTGTTCCGGGATGGGACGTCCAAATCCTTGATGAATCCGTCGCCGTAACGGAATTCGTGCACGCGGTGTACGCCCTCGACCGACGGACGATCGTTGTCGACAATGACCAACTGATAAGGCCTCTGGCCGTATTTGCCGTCGTCCATCGTACGACGGACCTGCATCGATGTGATGAACTTGTTGTACACCCGCCGCGCCAACCCTTGATCGCTATCGTTCCTGCCGAGGTTCTTCTGCGGCGAGTCGATCATTAGTAAACCGGGGATCGCGGTCTGCGGATCTTCGAGCGCGAACTTCAACAAGGTCAAGCTGTAGGCGACCGATACCGCTACACGCGCACCGCCACCGCGCGAGGCGAACGGTTCCCCGTCAACGTATGGCAACAAATCGTTCGGATCGATGGAGGACCGCCCTGTGTAGTTGGGAAGGGTGATGTCCTGCAGGGTGTCGGCGAAGATCTCGTTGAGCGACTCGGCGACGTAGTCAGGTCGATGAGCCGCGACGCCACGTTCCTTCAGCTGTGCGTACCGGTCACGTTGCCTCGCACGCGATGCGGCTAGTTCAGCGCGGTCGTGATCCAGTTGAGCCAGCGCGGATTCAATCTGGCGAAGATCCGCACCACGCTGTCGCAAACGAGCCAGTTCCTCGGCAGCAGCGGCGATACCGGCGATGTGCGGGGCCACTGCGTCACGGCTGTACACCTCGTATGCCCGCAACACCTCGGCCAGGTGCCGACGAGCGTCGTCAGCGGCCTTTTGCGCCCGGTCGACATCAGCTTCGGCTTCGACCATCCGATCTTTGAGCTGCTGATACTGGTGTTGCAGCTGAATGCGCGTGGCCAGTTGGCGGTGTCCGCGCAAAGGCCGGCCGCACAGGCGACAGCGACCCGGTGGAGGGACATCCTCCAGCAGGTTGGCACCGCATTCCACGCATTCGCCCGCGAAGACCAGGCTCAGGGTCGTGCGGTCGCCTGGATCTGCTGCCTCAAGCACGTTGAGTGCCTGTAGCGATTGCTCAACCTCATTCAGCTCGTCAGCGACAGTGCGCTGCTCCTTGGTGGCACGATCAAGTTGTTCCTCACCCTCATCGACATCGCCACGGGCTGCGGACGATCGCCGCTGCCATTGCTCAACGGCGACAACAGCCGCGTTCGAGGTGTCCTTAAGCTGTTCAAGACGATCAGCCGCCGCCCGTTCGCTCTGTCCGAGCTCCGCCAGCTCGGCGCGCACCGCTGCGGCCGTGGTCGCTTGCGATCGGCTCAGGAAGTCCTGGATGACCCGCGCCTTGCGTTCGCGGGTTCCGATGTCAGCGTCGACCTTCTTAAGCGAGGCAATCTGGGCCTGGTAGTCAGGACTGGACAGGCCCAGCAGCAACTTCAGCGCGGCCACACGAACCGCGTCCTGTGACGGCGGCAATACGATGTGACGATCGATGCCGTCCTGATTCAAGTACAGAAACGGCAAGACAGCGTTGTGGAAATCGAGCGCGCCGCCAGTGGCCTCGAACGCCGAAGTAAGGTCCAATTCGCTCAGCAGCCAGGCGGACAGCGTCATATGCCCCGAGCGAGGGGACGTCGTGAACCGGCCCTCCACGTCACCAACCTCGTCGGTCACTACGACAAACGAGCGGTTTGCGCGGTTACGCCGAAGACGATAGGTGCGGTTGCCGATGCGAACGTCGATCTGCACCTCCTGCAAGTGTCGATCCACCTCGCCTCGCCAGACCTGCACATCCGCACCGAGCGCGAACGCGATGGAGTCCAGCATTGAGGTCTTGCCCGTGTCCGCCGGGCCAACGATGGCCACCACGGGCGCATCCAGGTCGTATCCCGGCTCCTGCCAACCGGCTTTGGTGCAGATCTTCAGGTGAAGGACGCGCAGCGTCCGTGCCATGCTCCGCCCTCACTTTCTGGAACCATACCCACCCCAGTGTCCAGTTTGTGCGATTTGGGTCACCAGAGCCGCATGTCTGCGAATCCAAGATCCGTGATCATCATCGCGACGACGGCCAACCGGTCACAAGCTGAAGCAGTCTGCACACACACGGTACAACTTGTCGCAAGCACACCTGGCGCACCCAGGTCCCTGGCGTCCGCCGACACGCGGTACGACCTAATCCAACTACTTGGAATCCAGGTGTGTAGAGTGCTGCCTCAAGCGAGCGAGGCGCCGAAGGAGGCGAGGAACATGGGCGCAGCCCATGAGTGCGACCAGCCCGTACCGGACGTCGAGATCCTGGTCGGCGGTATTCGCAGTCTGCTCCGTGCTCTGGAAACTGTACGTCGCTCCGGCGGCCCTGCGGAACTTCCCCCAACGCTCGTCGATGTCTGCCGCGAGGTCGTCGCCGCTCATAGCGGTCCGACCTGTGCACCAACGCGGGCGCAGGCCGCTGTATCAGACGTACCAATGCGTGTTCCTGTGGGTCTGGACCGCAGCGACACAGTACGGAACATGCCACTACGCCGCCTGCTGTGGCAGGTCCTGCGGCCTGGCGCCACATTCACGGTCGGCGATGTCGTTGACGACCTGGCGGCAATCGGTGCGGAGGTCGATGCGGCCAAAGTCAGCAATGCGCTGGGCTATTGGGTCGACCGCAACCGCCTGCACCGCGAACGCAAGGGCGTCTACCACTTCCCCATCAACACCAGCACAGCAGCCCCGCACCGCGAACCGGTGACGTTCCGCGAAACGTCATCACTGCAAACTCACACCCAACCCGACATCGACGACCGCTTCCACGATACGGAGCGGGGAAAGGAGGACGCCCGTGGGCAAAAACCACCGCAGGCGAAGGAGGGGACGCGACGGGCCGGCTAACCATTCCAACCCGACACGACGAAGGAGTCCCCGCATTCCAGGCTGCCACCTGGAGGGAACTCCCCGTCACGTTCAGCGTCTACATCAACGCAAGAACCATGACGACGGTAACACGTGCGATTGTCGTCGTCCATCCCGCGGCCAGGCCATCAGCACAGGTCTCAACGCGATCAAGCTGCTGCAGGTGGTCTGGAACCTCCTTCCCCACCACCTACATCAAGCCCTCGCCGACCTCGCCGCACATTTGACGAGATAACCCAACGGTGGGTGGCACCCGGCTACGCAGCTCTGGTGCCACCCACCACCAGATCGGTCTCAGCACCGCGCGGCCGACCCTCCGACGGTCATGTGCCACGACAATGGGGCCGTTCGTCGGCGCTGTGGTCGCTCAGCGCTATCAATATCAAGTCTCGGCTGCGGCCGGCAGCTCGGAACTACGCGACCGCGGTGGTGGCCTGCCAGCACGTTCACTGTGGCAGGGCTCAGCGACTTGACGGCCGCGTGGCCCGATGGCGCACCGCCAGGGACAAGCGGATCAACGAAGTCGCTGCCGCTGGTCGGACGCCAGCCCATGGTCGTCGTCGTAGTCCGGATCACCGAGAGTGGTTGCTACTCGATGAACTGAAGACAGCAGTCCGTGCCGCGTGCGCCAGGTTGCTCTGGGTGCTGGCAGGCAGGCCGAGACGGTTCCAGTGGAAGATCACGTGGTGTCTGAGGGTATCGCGTATCCCGTGTATGAGAGTGCCTTCACCAGCAGCAGCCGCGATTGCCTGCCCTGCCTGACAGAACGCGGAAGCCCAATCGGTATATGCGATCAATGCATTGTCGGCATCGGACAGCGGATTCTCTGGCTGAAGGTTGAAGGCAAGCAGGGTTCGGATAGAAGCAGCCAGGGAGACCAGGCGCCCTGTCGGTGCGTCCCGGGGAGCTGGCCGCATTTGTGTTACGCGATCCCAGATGTCACCGCGTTCAAACCACTCTTGACTGGCGCCGTCGAATAGTGCGTTGCACAGGAGTATGGATAGTTCACGGCGGCCGATGTCGGGCTTCGGTTGGCTTGCGTACGTGAGGATGTTCGCGGAGTCGGCGCAGAACAGGGAGTGGGCGATCTCCATGCCTTGGGCTCCGCCGAATGCCACGGTCTCCGGTTCGTACATGGTTCGGCGCCAGCGCGAGATCAGGGCGTTGGACAGGAGGTGGTCCAGTACAGCGCTGCTCGCGGCCTGTAGGTCGTCGGGTGTCGCTCCCTGACCGGGCTTGAGGCGCAGCCGCCAGCATGGTGCCTTGCGGATGAACCACCAGCCGTCCACTATGCCGCTGGCCTGCAATTGCTGCAATCGCGGGCCGAGCTCGTGGGCGGCGGTGTGCTCGGCGGTGGTCCAGTCAGGCCACTCGATGTGCACCTGATACCAATCTCGGGCAGTTGCCTGGGCTTCGAGCGCTGCCCGGCCGCCGTTCTGGTAAGTCTCGATCGCGTCGCTGAGATCCACGAGCGGAAGGTGGAGGCTGGCGGCGACTCGCTCGGCGGGTGTTCCAGCCAGGACCGCGAGTACTCCTTCAGCGATGGCGGTTGTGGTCGGGCGGGGCGTGCCGCCAGGCTTCAGGTGATCAGTAGGCATGAGTCCCATCCGGAGATCGGTGGTGTGTTCCGCCCGGCTGTGTGCAGTGCGAGGGCCAGGCCGGCGGTGCCTTCCAGGAGCCCGTCGGACAGATCGGTCGTGGCCTGCGCGCGCTGGACCATCAGGTGGCCGACGTGTGCGAGTTGCTGTTCGATCGCCATGGTGAGCGCCTCGGCGGCGGCGCGCCACGCCGTTTGATAAAGCCCTGCCCAGCCGTGGCACAGGCCGGGATCGGCGATCAGCGCCAACTGTGTGGGGTCGGCTAGGCATCGGGCGAGGGCATCCTCGGCGGCCGCCTGGCGGGCGGTGTCGTGGACGGCGATGGCGGCCAGTTGGAGCGCGCGGGCGATGCCTGGGGTGCCGTAGCACCAGGACGGTCGGGTTGGGCGGGTGTGGCCGGGTCGCCCCGCACGCAGATCGTCTCGCGTGATCCACTGGGGCCAACACGAGCCGAGCTCGTTGTCTTGCCGCCAGGTGTCGAGGTGGTCGCAGATCGTCTGGATCGCGTCGAGCTGGCCGTCCACCGTCACGCCTGCGCGGTGAGCGCTCGAAAGCAGGGCGAGCGGGCCGGTGATGCCGTGGGCGAGGCCGATGTTCGCGTGGCCGCCGGGGGTCGGTAGTAGCGGGTCGGGGTCGTGGGACGTCCACCAGCCGGGCAGCGTTGTCCCGGCGATGGTTATCGGTTCGGTGAGACGGACGAGGTACGTGAGGATTCGGCCGAGTGCGTCGTTGCCTGGGGCGTGTTGGAGCAGGAGTTGACCGATGCCGGTCAGGCCGTGCAGCAGGTCGTACTCGGCGAAGGCCGCCGGTTCGCGACGCTGGATCCGGGCCAATGCGGCGTCGACTCGGCGGTGGGCCAACGACGCGACCGTGGCGTCGATGCTCGGCAGGTACCGCTCGTATCGCGGGCCCGCCGTGTGCAGGATGAAGGCGATCGCCGGTGCGCCGACGAACAGGCCGGCCTGGTCAGCGGCACTGACCTGACTGCTGGTGGCCGCCTGAACCCAGGTGTGGGCCGTTGACCAACTACCCATGCCGGCGTGAACGCGCTCGATGTGCAGCAGGGCAACGCCGGCCGCGCCCTGGGCGAGTGACTGGGCCTGCCTCGCCTGCGACCGGGTCACGATGGGACTGCCAACTGACGTAGCGCGATGGTGCGCGCGAGGCGGTTGACGATCCGTTCGCGGTCCGGGTCGACGCCGATGACTCGGACGTAGTGGTCGTGCAGCAGCGAACGTAGAAGCGTCGTCGGATCGCGCTCCAGCGCGAACTGGCCGCGGTATTCGGCCAGTGCCGCCCGGCGCTGGTCCCACCTGGCTACGACCTGCTCACCGCCGGGATGTCGACACACGACCGCTCGGTTCGGCAACGCGAGTGTGGCCGTGCGCAGTGATCGATCGAGCTTTCCCGGTTCGTATGGGATGAGTTCGGTCAGCCGTTGCCAGCCGTCGGCCGGGTTGGCTCCGAAGCTGGCGGCCAAGTCGGCCAGAGCAGCGGCCGCGATCGCGTCGGTGGGTAGTCCTGCTCGGGTTGCCATGGCGAGTTCGGCGAGGGCAGCGGCGGAGTCCGCGGCGAAGACCTGTTCCGCCGCCGGCATCGGGCGCTCGCCGTATCGGCCGTGCTGTGGTCGATACGGTGCCAGGTGCAGGTCGGCGAGGATGCCCAGGGCGCTGACCTGGTCGAACCAGCGCGCGAGCTGACTGGAGGTTGGGCCGTAGTCCTCCGGTGTGAATAGGCGCAGGTAGAGCCCGAGATAGTGATCTGAATCTGGTCGTGTGGTGTCGTGATTGCGCTGGAACCACGACATTCGCACGTGGCTGGCCAACTCGTCGAGGAGGCGAGGTAGGTGGTCGGTCAGGACTTCGTCGAACCGGGCGGGATGGCCCTCCATCTGGGCGTGCAGGAACGCCGAAGCTCCGGGTAGCAGGGGCTCGGCCGGTTTCGCCATCGCCGGCGTAGGACCGGCGCTGTCGGTGGCGGCGGTCAGTGCTACGAGGAACTCGCAGGGGCGGTCGGGCCAGCCGGTCTTGACGTCTTCGCGGAGTTCGACGTGGCCCGCATGCTTCAGACGGGTGCGCAGTAGCTCCCGGTGTAGCTGGTGGTGGAGATCGAGTGGTAGGCGTAGGTCGGCCTGACACAGCAGGACTGTCGATGGCACATGCCAGCGTTCGCGCCACCTGGTCAGGCTGTCGTCCCAGTCGTGCGGGGAGAGGTGGTTCGTCGTCAGCAGCCATCGGGCTGGCGAGAGCACGGTGCGGCCCAAGCGGACGCGGGGTAGATGGGGCAGGTGGCTCGCCGCTCCGAAGTCGATTGGCCCGTACTCGGCACACCGAGCGGTGGCGACTTGGGCCAGGAACCGGGCCAGTGGCGGGGTGTGCATCGACGCCTCCAAGGCGTGCAGCACGTGGGGCTGGACCTGTTCACCGGTCGACGCCCTGACCAGGTACAGCCGAGTGGCGTCCGCAGTGATGGCGAGATCGTCCAGGTCGATCCCGCCGGTGTTGTGTTCCGACAAGCCAATCGTGTGCGGCAGCAGCCGCGGCACGCGGGTGATGTTCTCGTTGCGTACCCGCCGCGGTGGAAACGACAATTGGGCTACGACGGCGTCAACGGACGATGTGAAGGTGGTTGCCAGGTGCTGTTGGTCGGCCTGCGGCAGCAGGTGGGCGAACCTGCCTGCCATGCTGCTAGCCGGCCTGGGCGCGCCCGTGACCCACACCTCGAACTGCCCCTGAGCCAGCGCGGCAGCGGAGGCCGTTCGGAGTTGGAAGGCGAGTTCCACCCGAGGTGGCGAGATCATCTCCCCGTGGTCGCCGACCGCTAGGTCACGGATGACGGCCGGAGTCAGGGTGATCTGTCCGTCGAGTCCGGCCTGTTGGATCAGGGCTAGCAGCCGCTCGTCGCGCTTGCTCAGCGGACGTGCCGCCTGGCCCCGACGCGCGCTGAGGAATCCAGCGGGGAACCCCAGTCCGGAATCGGCGACGACGTCCCGCACGGGAACCAGGGCGCCAGGTCCGTAGCGGTCGCGGAACCGGAGGTGGAAGTCCTTCCAGGCCGGCGAACCGAACGGGTTTGGCGTCAGACGCAACAGAGCGGTGGACGCGGCTTCGGCCTCCCGGATGACCGCCGCGGGGATGCTGATCTGGCAGTCGAGCTGGACGTCGACGGCGAGTTCGTGGTCGGTGCTGCGTACGCCGTCAAAGGAACCGTATGTGTGACCGCGGACCAGCTCGTCATGGCTGGCGGCGAGCTTCTTGACGAGGTCAGCGAGGTCCGGCAGGTCTTCGGCGTTGACGTCCTCAAGTTGCTCGATCAGGTGCGCTAGGGCGTCGGTCGTCGTCATCGGTGCGCGGAGGCTGGTGAGGAGGACGCGGCTGGCCACCAGCTCGGTGAGCAGCGCCTCGATCCGGTTCCGCGGCGCCTCCGGGAAGGCATCAGCCAACTCGCTGAACCGGACCGGTGTGGCCGCCGCGGCCAGTGCCTCCCTCACCGGCCGTGTCCTGGTGACGCCGACTTCCCGGTACCGGTCTGGTGCCTCGTAACTGGCCGGGACAGGCACGATGAACCGATCACCGCGAACGAATCCGGTGTTGTTGACCACGACCGGCAGCCGGCACAGCAGGTCGGGGTTCTGCTCCAGGTCGTCGATGAGCCTGCTCAGCCACTCCGCGTCGGCCCGCAGCACGGTCCGGTGGCTGGTGCCGAACCGCGCGGTCGGCTCGTTGCCGACCGATGCCGTCGCGACGCCGGCGAACAGGCCGAACGGCGTCGGCCGGCCCCGCCAGCGCAGCAGGTATGTCGACACTGAGGCGACCATCCGCCGCAGCCGTCGATCGTCGGTTACCGCACCGGCGAGTACTGCGTCGACCTGCCGAAACAGCGCGGGGCTCGCGATATACAGGGCCGTTCGGATCTCGTCCCGACCCCAGAGTTGCGTCAACCAGGCGCGGGCGTCGACCAGATCGATGCCGTCGGGGAGTTCGAGCCGGCCTGGGTCGGTCGTCGCGCGAACCAGCACAGGGCCGGCGTGCCGGTACAGCATCATGCCCTCCCCGACGGCGTGCCGATCAGTACGGGTTGTTGGCCTGGCTGTTGCACGCGCTCCCGGAGCAGGTGCTGCCGCAGCCGTCGCTCGTGTCGCAGGTCAGCTTGGCGATCGGGTAGGCGGCCTCGATCACGCGCAGATCGAGGGTGAACTCGTCCTCGATGTCGGCCGTTGGGGTGGTGGCGAGGTCAGGCACGGTGGTTGCTCTCCTTTGTTCCGTGGGTCGTGGCGCGCCAGGTAACCGTGATGCGGCTGTGCCGCTTGTCGATGACCAGGCCGGTGGGCAGGTCCTCATCCGGTGTCTTCTTCGGCCAGACGGTGAAGGTCGGCCCTGAACTGAGGCGCGGTTCGTCGTTCCACGCCTTGATCTGCTGGATCAACTGGTCGGCCATCGCCGGTGCATGCGGGCCGAACGCATGGGCGCCGAACTCGAACATGTCGGTCGCGACCGGCCTGCTGACGAGATATGCGAAGGAGTCGTCCTCCACTGCCGCCAGATTGAGCCGGCGGTAGTCCGGGTCGACCAGGTCGTCGTCGTGCTCGGGGTCGGCGGCCAGCAGGCAGAACCCGCGGACCGACGTGGCCAGCCACAACTGCAACGAGTCGAAGGACTCCATCCGGTCGATCGTCACGTCCGACCAAGCCTCGGCGCGATCGGTGGCCAACACGCCGTCCAGTGCGTGAGGGTCAGCCAGCCAGCCGTCGTCGAACCGAAGTGCGATGCCCTCACCGCGCAGCAACAGCAAGCGTTCCTGGTGTGCTCCGGCACCTTGCATTTTGACGAAACCGCACAGTTCCGCTGATCGGCTCACCAACCGGTCGCCCTCGCGAACCAGGGCCAACGACCGAGTGAGGCCGCGCATCCGCAGCGGCACCACGATCCCGCCGTCGTGGGTGAGCTGTTGGACCCAGGCCGGCGGGATGTCCCACGCGCCGACCGTGACCAGCACCCGGTCGTAGGGAGCATGTTCGGGCACACCATGCTCGGCATCCGCCAGCACCACATTGACCTGCGGGTATCCCGCCGCTGCCAGCAGTCTGCTGGCACGGTCGGTCACGTAGGGATCGATGTCCACGGTCGTGACCGACCCGTCCGGCCCGACCATCTCGGCCAGCAGCGCGGCGTTGTAGCCACCGGAGCCGATCTCCAGCACGTTCATCCCCGGCCGCAGGTCGGCCTGCTCCAGCATGACCGCCTGCACCGATGGCGCCGACACCGAACTGGTCGCGACGCCGTGCTCATCCCGTTTGGTCACCACGGCAGTGGTGGACGCATACACCTCTTCCAAGGCCACGTCAGGCGCGAACAGATGACGAGGCACCGCCTGAAAGGCGTCCGCGACCCGGTCAGTGCGAATGGCGCCGATCGCGTGGAGTTCGGCGATCATCCTGTCGCGGAGGACGGCGGGCTCTTGAAGTTTGTTCACCTGGCAACTCTTTCAGGGGGCGGCACGATTCGCTGCCCAGCTTGGCGGCGCACGCCGTGTCCGACCAGGTCATCCACCACCCGTGTTGCTGGACACTCGGACATATGCTGGACACGTGGTGTCCGGTCCGCTGTCGGTCGACGAAGTCAAAGATTGCCTGAAGCGCATTCGCCAAGGTCACGGGCTGGCCCGGCCGACGGCGCTGCTCAGCACTCTCCCGAGCCCGATACGGGAACACCTCATGAACGGCTCCGCGGCCCAACCGGGATCAGCGGACCAGGTAGCCCAGCTTGTGGCCTCGCTTCGGCGGGCAATCGGTCGGCTGTCCGATACCGAGCGTCTGCACGTCGAGGTCGACTTCAACCTCGTCGCCGAACACCACTACCCCACGCTTACCGAACGCCAGGAATCACTTGCCCGGCAACAGAAGTGCGCGGCGAAGACGATCCGTCGCCATGCCGACCGGGCCCTGGACACCCTGGCCTACGTGCTCCTGACCGGCGACCAACGTGCCGTCGCACCGGCAAGTGCGTCTGGCAACCTCCGCTCGTTCTGGCGGTTGTCGGACGGCGCGCGGGTGGACATCGTGTGCTCCGAGATACCCGAGGACGACCGCCCCGAGTACGCCTCACCCACTGACCGAAACTACTTGCGCTACGCGAAATTCGCTGATCTCGACACCCTCATCTACCTGCGGACCAGATTCACCCAACTCAACTCGACCGTGACCATCCGGGACTTCGCACCATCGGAGTACTACGACACACAGTCCGACGTCATGGTCGTCGTCGGCGGGCCGCCGTGGAACGCCAAGTACCGAGAGTTCCTGCCACAACTGCCGTTCTTCTTCCAGCCTCACCCGCTCGGCGAGGACGACCCCTTCGTCGTGCCGGAACTCGGGCTCGTCCTCGGACCTCGGTGGACCGAGAGGCAGGAGCTTCTCGAAGACCTGGCGGTGCTGACTCGACTCACTCTGGCACAGGGCACAACCGTGTTCCTACTCGGCGGCTGCCTCACACTGGGCGTGCTCGGCGCCGCGCGCTGCCTGCTCGACATCGAACACGGCGCCCGCAGCATCGACTACGTGAACGAACTGATCGGTCACGACGATTTCGTCCTGGTGACGGAAGCCCGACGTATCGGCGGAATCACCGACGTCGCGGACCTGACCGTCATCAACCCCCTGCTGTTGCTGTCCCGGCGCCACGGCAAACCGTTCACGGCAGTCGTCGACAACACCACCCGGTACCACCAGTCGCCATGATCTCCGACATCCGGACCTATGTGATCAACCTACCGAGGCGACCCGATCGCCGGACCATCTTGACAAGCTCCATGCCGGTCGACCTGAAGATCAATTTCACGTCGGACTGGGCCCAGTCCTTCGACGGCAAAGAGCTGTCCAGAGCCGGTCTCACCGCCGCCGGTTACCAGTTGTTCCCCTGGCAGATCGAGTCGACCAACCCGTGGTGGAGCCGACCGCTCAAGTACGGCGAGATCGGCTGCGCTCTCGCGCACCTGGCCTGCTGGCAGGATGCAGCCCGGAACGGCGCAGAACCGCTGATCCTCGTCCTGGAGGACGATGCCGTCCTGCCGCCAACGTTCCTGGGCGACCTGCTTGGCGGACTGGAGCGCCTCACCGAACCCTTCGACCTGCTCTACCTCGGTCGAGAGCCGTTGGAGCAGGATCACCCGGTCGCGGGAGGCTTCGTCTCACCCGGCTACAGCCATTGCACCTTCGCCTACCTGCTGGCCCGGCCGGCGCTCGACCTGCTGCTCGCGGCGCGTCTCGACCAGGCGATCGTCCCGGTCGACGAGTTCCTGCCTGCGATGTACACCGACCACCCCCGCGCCGACCTGCGCGCACGGTTCCCGCGCCAGCTCGTCGCGCTCGCTTTCGACCCACCGCTCGTCCACCAGCGGCCGAAAGCCGAGGCTGGCAGCGATACGGAGAACTCCGAGTTCGTCGAGCCGTGGTCACCGTGGTGCGGTTCGCCAGTGGCGAAGTAGCCCTTGTAGTCGGCTCCCCGGCCAGTCCGCGGCTGGGGTCTGGACGTTGACGCCCGTGACCACGTGCTCAGGCGGCACATCTTTGGTCACCGTGGCGCCAGCGGCCACGTAACTGCGTGGTCCTATGCGCACCCCGCCGACGACCCGCGCGCCGTAACCGACCACCGAGTCTGCCTCGACGACCGGCGGTCCCTCGTCAACATCCCACCAGTCCTCGTGCGGACGGGTGTACTCGTGCACCAACTCCCCCATCACGGTCGACCGATCCCCGATCGTCGTGCCGTCACAGACAAACCCGGCCACGCAGGCGTCGGTGCCGATCGTGACGCGGTCGCAGATGTATGCCCCATAGACCACCCGGGTCCGATCGCCGACAGTGCAGTCGTAGCCGATGCGAACGCGATCTTCGATCACACAGCCGGCGCCGATCCGGACGCCCTCGTACAGGACGATCTGGTTTGCCAGCAGGCAATCTGGCCCGACGACCACGGGCTTGCCCGGCGTCTGCTGCTCGGCCCGTAGGCGGGCCTCCTTGGGATAGCCGAAGACGCAGTACTCGCCCACGACGCTGCTGTCGTCGATGTGCGCCGGCGCGCGCAGTGCGTCGACATTCACTGGTTGGTCAGCCACTCGACGGTGACAACGACCGCTTGATCTTCAAGTACCCGCGTGTCGAAACCATGATCTGATCCGAGAACAGTGTGGAAGTCAGTGCCGGCTCTGGCCTCTGCCGCTTTCCGGGCGATGTCGTAGGAGACCGCGGTGTCCCGATCGCCGTGCACCACCAACGCCGGAACGTCACTGGCGAGGAAGCACCCGAGCGGGTCATAACGTCCGAACTCGTCGAACAGAACTCGACCCATCTCGAACTCGCCATCGAGCGCCAGGAAACCCTGTGTTAACAGCAGCTTCTGCTGATCTGCCGAGAAGTTCTGAGTACCCCAAGGAAGTTCTGGGTGGACGAAGGTGCGGTCCAAGTCCAGGACTGGGTTCCACAGGACCAACCGCGCCAGACGGTCACCGAGCCAAGACAACGACAGCAGGGTGGAGACGGCACCAACGCTCGAAGCCACGATGGACAGTGGGCCGGTGAACCGGCCGGTCACGTGTTCGACCACGGCCTGGAGGTCGAGCAACTCACCGGCGATGGTGACGCCACGCTGCGTGCCACCGCTGCCACCGTGGCCGCGGAACGAGAACCTCAACACCGTGAAGTCCGCATCGGCAAGCTGATCCGCGAGCCAGACGAACATGCCGCCCTCGGTCATGTTCGCGTTGATACCGTGGACCTGGATGACCGTCCCACGGCGGCCGGCGCCGCAGGCTGGATGCAGCGCCGCCTCCAGCCGCATTCCGTCGATCGACGTCAACTCGAACTGTCGCACCGTCCACCCCTCGTGATTCACCATGCCGGACCCCTGATATCACACCGTGTTGACGCCGAGGCGGGACTTGAGGCTGTCCAACTCCCAGGTGCGACGACGAGTGCGGGCGTCCAGCTCGCCGACCAACTCGTGGGCGATGGGGTCGTGGCGGATGCGCTGCGGGGCGATGCGATCGGCCACGTCGAGGTGACGCAGGGCGGCGCCATCCCGTTCGCCGTCAGCCTGGGCGTACGCCCTGGCCAGGTCGAAATGCAAGGCCGACTTCCGATCGGCGGTGACCAGGGCCTCGTCGTAGCCAGCAGTCCGTTCGATCCGTTCGGCGACGGCCGGGCCACGCTCCAACTCCACCGCCGTCGACAACGTCCACGCCTCGACATTGGCCGGGCCGAAGCTGAACCACAGGGCATTGCCCTCGCCGGTCCGCCGGGCCAGTTGCCGGGCCGCGCCCAGGTGGTTCTCCGTCTCATCCGGCCGGCCGTCCTTGGCGGCCAGCTGCGCGCAGGACAGGTGCAGCATGCCGGCGGCCTGCGCCGCCGTCGTGTCCCGGCCAGCGTGCTCGTCGACTGCGGTCAACGCCGTGGACGCGACCCGGTGCGCACCCCGCCGGGCACCCAGCCGGCTCAGCGCGCTGGCACTGGTCATCGCGGCGAACCCGGCCAACGCCGGGTCACCCAGGCGGCGGGCGGCATCCTGGCCATGGCGGGCGGCGTGCACGGCCAGGTCCGGATTGCCCAGTGTCCGGGCCGTGCCCGAGGCAACGATGCAGGTCTCGACCAACGCGGCCAGCGCCCTGCGGCGGGTGTCGGTCTGTGCGGACGTGGCGTGCACATGCAGTTCGGCCAGCAACGTGCCCAGACCGGCTCCAGCCAGGCCGTAGCGGTTGTTCGCGGCGTGCTCGTTGGCCTGCGCCGCCCAGGCCGCCAACTCGTGCACGTCCCGCGCTGGCGCATCCAGCGGATCGTCCAGGTCCGCGTCATACAGGGCCACCGACAGGGCCGGCAACGTGGCCAACGCCTCCGCGCTGGCTCGGTCCATGGGCAGGTAGGGCTGGCCGGTCAGGTCGACCACGCTGCACCCCAACGCGGTGGCCAGATTCTCCAGCAGACTGCGCCGCTCGAACCGTTTCTCACCGCGTTCCAGCAGCGAGAGATAGCCCTTGCTGATCCCGGCCAGTTCGGCCGTGACCTGCAAGCTCAACCCGCGTCGTTTGCGGATCATCCGAGCCCGGGCGCCGATCTCGGCCGACCCCGACGCTGAGGCGCTCATTCCTATCACCCCACAGCCTATCGCGTTTGCCACTCCAGCATAAATCAGCACCGCTGGGCAATCATGACAGGTCAGACGGGTAAGTGGATGATCCGGCGCGTCGCTATGGCTCGACGACCAGGCCGTGAGCATGCAGGAGCGGCAATTACACCCCGAAAAGTCGCTCGTTCAGGGACTGCCCCTCACCTGCCGAGTACCGACAGGGTTGGTTCCCATGACGATCCCGCCATCCACCATCAACATCAAGTTTTGCCACCGGCTGACCGCCCACGACTACGCGACAGCCATCCTGGCCTGCCAACACGCCCTGACCATGGCCGGGTTCGGCGAGTTGGCCACGGTACGGCCGGATGGCACCGCCAGTGACGAACAAATCAACGAGGTCGCCGATGACTGGGCCGCGGCCAGTCCGTGGTCGTCGTAGGTCATGTGACGCACCATTCGCCAGCTACGTAACGTCACGATGGACGGGAAGGCACCGAATACCGTCGAGACGAAGCCTTGTCGAGCTTGCGGTCGAGGTCCGCAATTCGTCGTTCTATATTGGCCAGCCTCGCAGCGATCTCTGATTGCCAACTGTCCATCTCCGCAGAGCCTCGACGCACGAACTGTTCGGGCTCCGGTGGAATCTTTCCTTGCTGTAGGAATTCGAGATGGGCCGGGTGCCATTCCAACGCCTCGGATATAGCAGCCAGAGTTCTCGGGCTTCGGTGTCGGAATGTTCGGCCAACCACCAGTTCGCCGACAATACACTTCGAAACGCCAGACCGCACGACTAGCAGCACCTGCGACATGCCGAGTTCCGCCATCCGCAGACGAATGGCGACGCTAACAGTCGACCAGTTGTCCACCACGCTATCTTCTGCCATTCGCAACTCCCCGCCACGACCGTTCAGCGACTAGATTTCGGATTGCCCTTGACCGATGTCCGCGGGGACTGGAATACCTCGTGCGCGCAACATCGCGCACACCGCCTGATTCACCAGCCGCGCAAGATTCATCACTGATTGATCCGTGAAACCGATATGTATGCTGTCATCGTTACCCGCGCCGAAGTAGACGCTGACGCCCTCTGGATTGACCGCGTAGCGCATGGAGCACACGTCGTCGACGAGGGCGCTCATCGACACCGTCACCGGCGCCGCATCGGCCACTGGTTCGGGTGTGATCTCACCGTTGGACATCGTGGTCATGCCCGTACCTCTCTGATTCATTGCCTACGCTCGGTTGACCCCTGGATGCGTGCACGCGCGTGAGCAGCGGTGCGTTCGGCGGCCCGCCGGACGATCTCCGGCGGCATGATCAGACCCACCGGTGCCGATGGCGGTCCGGGTCGGTCGTCCGGATCGACGTCCAGGGTGTATCCGATCGAATCTCGGAAGAGCTGGGCGCCTCCGAGCAGGTAGGCGGTGTAGGTCGACATGCTGGCTGGCAACGTTCGATACGGCTGCGGTGTCGCCAGGACCAGGGCGGTCCACAGCCGCTGCGCGGCCAACGTGTGTGCGAGGTCAGGCTGGACCATGCTGGCGTCGCGGACCTGGTGATCGCACAACGCCAACACCAGTTCCGCGATGTCATGGTCCCGCTCGGGCAACACGTCGGCTACCGCGCGGTCGACCGCCGCGTCGACGAGGTCCAGCCGGTCCCGGCTGGTACCCGTCACGGCGCGATGAAGGCCCGACAACATCGCCAAGCTGGTCCCCAGCCGTTGCTGGCCGATCGACGCCCATGCACTCCACTGGTCGTCGGACCCCGATGTGCGGCCACTCATCAGGACTGCCCTGACTCTGGTGGCGTCCATGGGGACAACCCCAATGGGAACGCTTCGTTCTCCGCGGTGCGGAGCATGTCACTGAGCCGCCGGCCCAGTACCGCACACACCAGGATCAGTTGCTGCACGCTGGGTTCGCGGCGGGCCAGCTCCATCCGGCAGATCACCGACGCCGACAGGTCCAGGCGCTCGGCCACGTCCGCCAGAAACCAACCGCGCTGTTGGCGGGCGGCCCGCACCTGGCCGCCGATCGACACGAGAATCGCCGCTATCGCCGCCTCGTCCATGGGTCTGTGATTCTCCGGTTGGTATGCGGACGAATTCTCCACCGCGATTCTCCATTCTTCTGATCATCTGCCGATGAACGCTGGTCGACTCGGCGCACGGAATGCAGCCACAGCCGGGTACGAACCTGTCGGACACGGCGGCACCAGGAATGCGTGTAGGGGTCGGGTTCCAGGACGTAAGCTGTGACACCGGCCGCGACCAGCACCACGACGGCGGCCGGCGTGGACAGCACGGAACCGACCTCGGCCATGGCCGTCACGACCGGCCCCACGACGGCATGCAGTTCGATCACCACGCGACGGCCCTCCGCCGCCTGGGCACCCGCACGCCCGAACCACCGCAGGAAGCGCAGCCGATGTCGTAGAGGCTCCACATGCCGGGGCCGACGTTGTCGCAACAGCCGACCCGACCGCATCCACGGCACGTCGGACAGACCTTGCGTCGCAGCCGCCACCACCGCCGACCGGCCAACCGAACGTCACCTCCCATATCGGAGGGTGACGCTATGTGGGCAGGGCAATCAGCCGTTTACTGCCGGGAAACCGCTGGTCAACTTGACCCGAATCGGTGACACAAGGACCGTAGTTCCCACTGCCGTTTGCCCGCGCGGCCATCCAGACCGGCCAGCAACTCCCGTGCCACCGGATCGGGCCGGACCAACTGCGGTGACAATCGATCGGCCGTGTCCAGGTGCCGGATCGCATCCCAGTCACGCGCGCCGCCCTCCTGGGCGAGCGCGCGAGCCATATCCAGGTGCAGTGCCGCCGTGCGTTCCTTGCTGCCCAACAACTGGGTGTCGATCGGCGCGGCGGTGGCTTCGGCGTACGCGCGGGCGCCCTCGCCCAATTCGACCCCGATCGACACCCGCCAAGCGGCGATGTTGGTCGGACCGAAATGGCGGCGCAGCGTGTTCCGCTCACCTGTGCGATCGGCGATACCGGCCGCCGCGTCCAGATGCACGTGCGCGTCATCCGGACGCTGGTCGCGAGCTGCCGCCTGGGCGGCCGTGAGGTGAGCCAGGCCCACGATTTCCGCAGCGGTGGTGTCCGACGCGTCCAGCTTGATCGTCGGTGCCAGCTCGGTGATCGTGCGTTCCAGCAGGGCGCTGGCGCGATTGCGGGCGGCCAGCCGCATCAACGTGTACGACCAGAACCACCGCGCGAACCCGACCATTCTCGGCTCGTCGGCCACCAGCGCACAGTCGTAAGCCCGGCGGGCCGCCGACGCCGACAGGTCGACGTAACCCAGATTGCGGGTCACCGCGCCAGCGATCACCCACCCTTCGACCAGTGCGGCCAGCGAACGGCGCCGATCCTGCGGCAATCCGACGTGGGCGTGCTCCTGCAATTGCACCAACAACGTGCCCAAGTCCCGGCCGGCAGCGCTGTACAGGGCCTGATCACGGTCAGCCGAGGCCCGATCCAGCCACGCCAGGAGAGCGTCCAGCGGCTGAGCCACGACATTCGGCCGTTCCTCGACGCCGTAGTCGTTCAGCGCCAGACGCAGGCCGGGAACGGTGGCCAGCGCATCCGCATTCGCCCGGTCGACCGGCACATACGGCTCTCCGGTCAGGTCGACGACGCTGCAACCCAGGGCGTTGGCCAGGTTCTCCAGCAGACTGCGCCGCTCGAACCGCCGCTCACCCCGCTCCAGCAAGGACAGGTAGCCCTTGGTGATACCGGCCAGTCCCGCCGCGGTCTGCAGACTCATGCCACGCCGCCGGCGAATCGTCCGGGCGCGCTCACCGATCGTGGCCGAGCGCGACTCCGACACGTTCATCAGAACCACCTCCGCCTCACCGTGCCTGCCTCTGACCGTCATTACCCCAGGTCATGGCCAGCATAGGTCAGGTGGGGCCCGTGGCAGGAAGGACGTCGCTCGGTCGACCGGGTGGCGCGGCGCGACCCTGCATCACCACCACGCCGATGTCCAGCCGGAACAGATGGCTGGACATCGCCGCGCCGGCGATGCGCACGGGATGCGCCCCACCCGGACCGACCGGGCACCACCGCAGCGTGTGAGAGGCGGTGGGGGCTCACGGCAGGCAGCAACGACCGCCGTGCACCACCAATCGGTGAGGACGCGACCATGACCACAACACCCTGGGACACCGCACGCCTGGAGCAGCGGGACCCACGCACCCTCGTCCTGGACAACAACTCCCGCACCATCGTCGATCTGGCTGCCGAGGACCCGGAGCTGGTGGCCAGCGTCCGCCGGCACGGCGTGAAAGTGCCGGCCCTGGCCGGCCGGATGGACGACGGCCAGGTGCGCGTCCTGGACGGCCACTCCCGCACCATCGCCGCCGTCATGGCGGTCGACGAGCACCCGACCATGCCCGTCCTGACGTTCGACGTGAGCGGCGAGCAGGAGTGGGAGCTGCTGCGTGATCAGTGGATCGCCAACGAGGTCCGGCGTGGTTACTCGGCCGCCGACAAGGCCCGGATCATGGAGAAGCTCACCCTGTTCGGCCTGTCCGCGCAGGACATCGCCGATCAGCTCAGCACCACGACCGAACTGGTCGAGGCCGGCCTGGCGGTGCGGGGCAGCTCCCGCGCCGCCCAGGTCACCCAGGCCCACCCGGAGTTGGACGTGCTCCAACTCGCGGCGGTGGCCGAGTTCGAGGACGATCCGGCGGCGTCGGCTGATCTGGCGTCCACGCTGGAGGGCGAACCCGAGCAGTTCGATCACGTCGTGTCCCGGCTTCGCCGTCGGCGCGACGCCGACCGGGAACGCGACACGCGCATCGCCGAACTGCGTGAGGCCGGCACCACCGTCCTGGACAGTGTCGACCCGCTCACAACGCTGGACCTGACCCGCCTGCTGACCAGCAAGGACGACCGCACTCCGGTAACAACGGACGGCCACGCCGGTTGCCCTGGGCATGCCGCCGTGGTGTCGGTCGCCTACAGCGAGGTGCGGGTCCGGTACGTCTGCCGGGACTGGAAGACCCACGGCCACCTCGACGCCTGGTCCGGCTCCGCCACGCGCACCCACGCCACGCTGTCGGACGAGCAGAAGGCCGACCGCCGGCTGGTCCGCAGCAACAACGAAGCCTGGCGTGCCGCGCAGGACGTCCGCCGCTGCTGGCTGCGCACCACGCTGTTCGCCAGTAAGAAACCGCCCAAGCGGGCCCAACACTACCTGCTCATGGCGCTGGCCCAGGGCGGCCCGCACCTGACCCAGGCCCTGGGCCGGGGCAACCGGTACGCCTGCGGCCTGCTCGGCCTGCGTGAACACAGCCGCGGACGTACCGGATCGATCGGCGCCAGGGCCAACCGGGTCGCCGCCGACCAGGCCCTGATGATGGCCATCGCGGTGATGGTGGGTGCCTTCGAGGAAGCCTTCGACAGCAAGGCCAGCGTCGACACGTGGCGCCGGCCCTCGGCGGAGGACCGGCTGTACTTCACCGCCCTGCGGGACTGGGGCTACGTGCTGTCCCCGGTGGAACGGCTCGTGCTGGACCCGAATGGCACGCCCCATCCGGCCGAGCGCGACCTGGCGGCCTGACCCCTTTCCACGACCCTGCGCGCGGGCACGCACCCGTGCTGCTCACGCACGCCGCAAAGGAGTTGTCATGTCCAACGAGACCCTCGACTGGCTCAACACCAACATTCTGATCGGACACACCGACAAGCGCGGCAAGGCATGGCACTACCGTGCCTCCGCCCAGGGCGCCGAGCCCAACCACTACCCCGGGCCCGTCCCGGTCGCCGACGTGCAGCGCCGTCTGTTCCACTGGCGGGTCGAGTCCGGACCGGTGATGGTCCACGCCGGACGCCACGGCCTGGTCCGCGCCGAGAACCGGCAGGCCATCTACGCCGACGACACCGGCGACGTGCTGGGCGTGTTCGCCGAGGGCTACGCGATCCACCAGTACCAGGACTGGCTGCTGGACAAGGTCGCCACCATCCTGGACGACGGCCTGTCCATCGGCTCGGCCGGCCTGCTGCGCAACCGCGCCCAGGCATGGGTCAGCGTCGAGATCCCGGACAACGTCACCACCCCCGAGGGCGTGGAGTTCCGGCCCAACCTGCTGGCCTGCACCTCCCACGACGGCAGCCTGGCCACCACCTACAAACGCGTCGTCACCAACGTCGTGTGCGACAACACCATGAGCGCCGGCTTGAACGAGTCCGGTCAGGTCATCAAGGTCAAGCATTCCCGGTACGGCAAGTTCACCGTCCTGGACGCCCGCCAGGCTCTGGACATGGTCATGGCGGTGGCCGATGACTTTGCCGCCGAGGTCCGGCAACTGTGCCAGGTCCAGGTCAGCGACACAGCCTGGCGGCAGTTCCTTCTCGCGCATGTACCCCCAGGCAACACGACACGGTCACAAACCCGGGCCAGCAACGAGCGGGCCGAACTGAACCGGCTCTGGGACTACGACGAACGCGTCGCACCCTGGCGCAACACCGGATGGGGCGTGGTGCAGGCAGTCAACACCTATGCCCACCACTACGGCACCGTGCGCGGCGCATCCCGCCCGGAACGCAACTTCTGCCGGGCGGTCACCGGCACCACAGATGCCCTGGACCTGTCCACGACCTCCACCTTGGACAAGGTCCTCGCCGCTGCGTAACCGATTCACATCAAGGAGGAATCATGTCCGGAGAAACCACGATCACTGTGACCGGCAATCTG
This sequence comes from Pseudonocardiaceae bacterium, assembly GCA_036273855.1. Classification (GTDB taxonomy): domain Bacteria; phylum Actinomycetota; class Actinomycetes; order Mycobacteriales; family Pseudonocardiaceae; genus DATEPR01. Next base: position 17,667 of record DASUGU010000055.1, on the reverse strand, counting down.
ACGGCCGATCCCGAACTCCGTTTCACCGAGGCCGGCACGCCGGTGGCCAACTTCTCGATCGCCTCGACACCTCGCGCCTTCGACCGCCAGAGCGGCGAATGGAAGGACGGCGACCCGCTGTTCCTGCGCTGCACGGTCTGGCGTCAGGCCGCCGAGAACGTTGCGGAGTCGCTGAGCCGAGGCATGCGGGTCGTGGTGCAGGGCCGCCTGCGCCAGCGGTCGTACGAGACCAAGGACGGCGAGCGGCGGACCGTTGTCGAACTCGATGTCGACGAGATCGGCCCCTCGCTGAAATTCGCGACCGCCAAGGTCACCAAGACGACCAGCCGCGACCAGTCCTGGACCGACGTCCGCGAGGACTCAGCCGCGTAGCAACTCGACACCTCGATATCGCGCCTCCCGGCCACCTCGGCCGGGAGGCGCGCTTCATTTGGGAGGCAACCATGGACACCAACAACGTCGACCATGAACACACCACTCTCGGCGGGCCCGGCGAACTCATCGGCTTCGTGCCGGGAATACTCGGCTTCCACCCGGCCGATTCCTTGGTGGTAGTCATCTTCGGTGAGAACGATGCCGCCACCGTCGACCTGATGATGCGTGTCGACCTGCCAGAGCCCGAGCAGTACGAGCACGTCATCGACAAGCTCTGCGGCACGCTGGTGTGGCAGCAAGCAGACGCGGTTGTGTTGATCGTCGTCGGCGGCCCCGACACACTGTCGCACCGTGACCTGCTCATCGCATGCGAGAGTCGATTCGCCGAGACGGGCATCCGCACCACGCACAAGCTGTGGACAGAGAGCACGACGGCGGGCGCACGCTGGCACTGCTACGTCGAATCCGACTGTTCGGGAGTCGTCACCAACACGACACCGGTGGACCAGGTCAACGGCGTCCACCCGAGTCGTGCGGATCTCGTCGCGACGCTGACGCCGGACGATGACGACGCGCTGAGCCGACGTGCCTACCTGCTCGCGGCAGCGGCCGGTGCCGACAAGGTGGACGCGGCCACTCTGCTACAGATCGTCGACGCGGCAGTGGACGACGCGACCTGTGGTGAACTGCCCAACTCCGACCATCACATCGTCGCGCTGTCGATGGCTCTGTGCGACCACGTGGTACGCGATGCGTGCATTGTTCAGCCGGACGAGGCGCATCACCAGGCGGCGGAACAACTGTGGGCCGTGCTGACGCGAGCGACGCCGGCACCGGAGCGCGCCGAACCAGCGTGCCTACTGGCCCTCTCGGCGTACCAACACGGCAACGGGGTCCTCGCCACCATCGCCCTCGAATGTGCCGAGGCTGCTGACCCGGGTCATCGCCTCGCAGAGCAGATCCGCAATGCCCTGATCCTGGGGTGCCCTCCGGCGCGGATGCGGCATGCCGCCGAGGCCGCCGGCAGGTCATCGCGGGACTCGCTCACAGGAGGCCAGCCATGACTGGGAGCCCTGTGCCTGGAGAACTGCCCTATCGGGTGCAGACGCCTAACGGTCCCGCCGTCATCGCCCTGGTGACGGTCGCTCTCGACGTACCGCTGATCGGAGCGCGGGACCGGACCATCCGGTGCGACCGGCTGATCCTTCGCTCCGTGGTCGACGGCCTGCCCGACGTGTATGCCGTCTTCGAACGTGTCCACGGACCGGCGGAGCGATGGCAGAAGGTCACCGGCGACCTGACGCTGGCCGAGCTGAACGATTGGCCCTCTCACCGCAGGGCAACCAGGGGATGGTCGGGCCACTCCTTCGAAAGATGGCTCGACAACGTCGCCCGGCATCGCTCGTCGCACGAGAATCTGACCAATGGCGACGGGTAGCCGATCCGTCACCTACACGGGTGGAGAACGACGTTGCCGCCCTTGCCCTGTCCTACCGTCGAAGGCTATGCGATTGCGTCCCAGCATCGTCGCGTTCGTCCGCTTGTGCGCTGCCAGTGCCCTTGGCGTGTACCTCGGTGCATCGGCAGCGGGGCTGATAGCGGTTCTCGACGGCGAGGCATTCCGCTCCGGTAGCCCATGGTTGGGCAACGTTCCCGCGCTTGCCGTTGTCGGCGCCGGGGTAGGACTGGCGGTGGCGCGACTGTCGCGACGGTGGCTGGCACCGCGGGCACCTCGTCGTTGGGTGGTGTTCGCGATAGGCGGCATCGTCACTCTGCCGTTGTTCACCGCCATCAGCGAGCTAGGTGCGATCGAGGCGGTAGGAGCGTCACTGGCGCTCGCCGGCGGCGCCGTGATGACCGTCCTCTACTGGCGTGCCTCGCGTTCCATGCCGCGCACGCTCGCAAGGTTCCGATAGGTGATCGCCCCGGTCTCCGCACCGACGGAGGCCGGGGTGACGCCCTCTCTGCGCGCCTGACCGATCCACTGCCGTGCCGTCTTCACTGGCAGCTCCAACAGTTCCGCCACCTGCTTCACGGTGCGGCCGGCCGTGTGAATCGCCAGGACGGCACTGGCCTGCGCAGCGCGGACATCGCCGACTCTCCCCTCGTGTTCGGCGCGCACCTGGCTGATCCGTGCCTCCAGTTGCGCCACCTTCTCCTCGCACGCCCGGTCGGCCACCGCGATCTGCTCCGTGGCCGCCACATAGTCGTGCAACGCCTGGTCGACCCGGACCTCCTGCTCCCGAATCTCGGCCAGTTGCCTGATGTTGCGTTCCCGGGCACGCGCCAACTGCTGGCTCACCCGAGTCGAGCGACGCGCGCGACTCCGTACTGTCCTCGGTTCCGACATCTCATCCCCACCTGACGGATCGATTCGCCAGCCCCCGTGACTCATCGAGCGTAACTCGATCCGTGCGGACCGGGTGACACGCGAGAGGGCGTGCCCGGCAATGCCAGGCACGCCCTGTGTCGACTGCGGAAGCCCCGTAGGACTCACCACCGCACGCGGCAGCTCCGCCAAGACCGCGTCGACTCATGCGCCCACACCTGTACAGGCTCAACCTGCCCTGTGAGATGAACGCACGGTCAGCGTAACCATGCCTGGTGACGCGCGCAGGACTCGGTGCCGGTTTACAGCCGCGACTCGCGGGGAGTCCCCTTCGTGCCCAAGCGTCTTGTGTCGCGTCAGCCGCCTCAATGGCGCTCCTGGCGTCGCGTCGCTGCGCGATGGCCTGCGGCCACCATTGACCCGTCTGCCACGACACAAGAGATGGCACGGACGAAGGGGACGGGGAGGGTGCAAGCCGCCTACTCATGTACCCCTCAATCGTAGGCACGGGAGCCAGCTTTTCACCCATATGGGAATGAGTTCGCCGCGCGCAATTAGACACAATTCGGTAGATTCATAGATGAGATCGGGAACGCCAAGCCCGATACCTATTCGAATCGACCTCACGGGACGAACCATGTCTATTTCCGCAGGCATTTCCGACCTTACAAAGATGATCAGGAGCGGTGACCTCGCAGGAGCGAAACAGCAAGCCAAGGCAGTGTTGGCGGACGCCGAACCGCACGACCTGGCCGTCATCGCCCACTGTGCACACATCTTGGAGACCTGGCCCAGGATTGGCGTGCTGAAGCTACGCGCGTACTGGCGATCCGCCGACGAGCGCGATCGTTCAATCATCGCTGCATGCGCACCCGAACAAGACGACCAACGTTGCCAACGCCCCCCAGCAAACGAACGCACGCCACGTTGGAACAGTCGAAACAAATATCAGGCACCGCGCGACCTACGGCACGAGGTGCGGCCCGAGCTGCGCCGGCCGCCGAAGCGTGAGGACCGGGCCGTCTCGGACGCCTACCAACGTGAACGTGCTGGAGTCGACGACGCTCCCCCTCGCCAGGACCAACCGGACGCATACGCCATTGACTACGACCGCGCCGCACTACCGCCGCTCCACGGCACGCCGTGCGTCCGCTGCTGGCTGGAACGCAGCTCCGCCGATCAGCACAGGACGCACGACGACGGGCTGTGTGAAGCCTGCCGGGACACCGGTCGGCCCGGCATCCCCGTCCTACCCGAACACCACACTCACGCCGATGCAATCGAAGCCCGCTGTAGGTTCATCGCCACGACGTACCCGCAGACCGCCGTGCGGCTGTTGCGCCGCTACTGGCAGCAGTCCACTGCCGACACCCGAACGTTCATCACCGAATGGGTAAAGCGGAACACCATCGCCGAGACCACAGCGCCAACACCGCAGACCGACACCACCGAACCAGATACGTGCTCGACCTGTGGTCAGCCACGCCGCGCCCACGATCTCAGGATGAATGACGGCCTATGCGCAGACTGCCGCGACCTGGAGGACGCCCACGCGCCGCAAGCACAGGTAGCAGCCGCATAGCCGAACGCCGAACGCAAAGGGACTCCGGTCATCTTGACCGGAGTCCCTTTATGCTCGCCACCAACCGTCCCATTCCGCCGGGGCGCACTCCCTGCGCACCCGACCATGCCACGCCGCCGCAATCGCACCGGCAGCCGCCCTTGCCGACCGCCGACCGTCACTCCTGGTCACCGACATCCAGCACCTCTTGCAGACCCTCTGAATCCGGTGACACCACCTGGCTCACCATCGAAATCGTGATGGGCCTGCGGAAGCTCACACCCGGCGGGTACGAGTACCTGACCGGCTCCGTAGCCTGCGCCGATCGCACCCTCGAACCAGGCGAATCGCTGTCGGACTACTACCTGTCCCATGGATACCCGGCCGGCGAGTGGTTCGGCGTAGGTGCACACCAGCTCGGCCTGTCTGGCGACGTAACCGCCGCCCAGATGAACGCACTGTTCGGTGAAGGACGCCATCCCAACGCCGACGCCATCGAGGCCGACCTGATCCGCGCGGGCGCGTCACCGCAACAGGCAGAACGCGCCACCCGGCTGGGTCGCCGGTTCGCCCAATACGGCGGCCTGGACACACTTCGGTCGGCTGTCATCGCGGCATACAAACAGTACAACGTGGACCACGGACGCCCGATCGGAGCACCACTGGATGCCGCTACACGCGCAGCCATCCGCACCACTGTGCAGACCCAGATGTTCCAATACGCCACCGGTCACCCACCGAACACCGCCGCCGAGCTCACTCGGTGGCTGGCCGACCAGAAGCGCCAACTCAAGTCCGCTGTGTCTGGCTTCGAAGCCGTCTTCGCACCACCCAAGAGCGTCTCAGTAGCCTGGGCGTTGGCCGACGACCAGACCAGGGACCTGGTTGCAGACCTGCACCGGCAGGCCGTAAAGGACACCCTGCACCATCTCGAAGCCAATGCGGCGTTCACCCGACGCGGCGACCGCGGCGAGGCCCAGGTCGACATCGTCGGCATCACCGCCGCGCTGTTCGAGCACTGGGACTCTCGCGCTGGCGACCCACACCTGCACACCCACGTGGCCATCTCAACCAAGGTCCAACGTCGCGACGACGGCGCCTGCACCAGCTTGGACGGACGCACCATCCTGGCGGCGACGGTGACCACGTCGGAGTTCTACAACAGCCGGCTACGCGACCTGTTCCGGGAGGAAGGCGCGACGTGGGTACGGCGACCGGCCGACGCGATCGACCTCAGGCGACCGGTGTGGGAGCTGGACGGTGTCCCCGCCGTGCTGCTGCTGGCCTTCTCCCAGCGGACGCAACAGGTCGAGGCGGAACGTGCCCGACTGATCGTTGCCTTCCGCAACCAGCATGGCCGTGAGCCGACACCGAAGGAGATTCTGGAGATCGGCCGCCGCGCCCAGTACGGCACCCGAACAGCGAAGCAGGCACCTCGGAGTCTGGTTGACCATCGCCGCCTTTGGCGTGCGTTCGCCGGGACCGCCGTCGCGGAATCGGTCCTGGACAGCCTCGCCACCCGTGTGTTCGGCAGCGCCGCTGAACCACTCGCCGCGATCGACGTCGACCAGCTCGCCGTGGCGACTCGACGAGTCGTGTCCGACAGCTACAGCCACTGGAACCGCTGGCATGTCCAGGCCGAGGCGCACCGCCAGACCGCTCATCTTCGGGTGCACCCAGGGCAGCGCGAGACGATCGTGCGACAGGTGACCGAGACGGTCATCAATGCCCGAGACACCGTCGCCCTGCAGGCTCCCGCGATCGTCGCAGAACCAGTACAACTATGTAGGCGGTCCGGTGAGAGTGTGTTCGAAGAACACAACTCCCGCCGCTACACCACGGAACAGACGCTAAGCGAAGAGGCCGCGCTGGTCTCGTATGCCCGCCTCCCAGGTGGCCATCGACTGACCCTGGACACTGTGCGGGCAGCGATCGGCACGGTGGCGCTGAACGCCGGCCAGCGACGCATGGTCACCGAGTTCGCCCGATCCGGAAGCCGGCTGCAACTGGCACTCGCACCGGCCGGCACCGGCAAGACCACCGCAATGCGCGTACTGGCGCAGGCATGGCGGAACGCGGGCGGCCGGGTCTACGCGTTCGGACCATCCGCACGGGCCGCACAGGAACTCGGCGAGGCGATCGACGCCCGACCCCACACCTTGCACCAGGTGACCACCGCGCTGGCGGCCGGCACAGCCACACAGGCATACGCCTTCCGACCAGGTGACCTGATCATCATCGACGAGGCCGCGATGGCTGGCACGCACACCCTGCACTCCGTCGTCGACTACGCGCTGAACCGAGGCGCCGACATCCGACTGGTCGGCGACGACAAGCAGCTCGGCGCCGTTGAAGCAGGAGGCGCCATCCGACTGATCGCCCACGACGTTGGGGCAATTCGGTTCCGTGAAGTCGTCCGCTTCCACGACCCCCAACAAGCAGCGGCATCCCTGCACATTCGCTCGGGCAGCCCCGCCGGCCTGGACTACTACTTCGACCGAGGTTGGGTCGCTGGCGGATCGCGAGAAACCATGCGAGACGCCGCACAACGTGCCTGGCGACACGACCTGGACGCCGGCCGGCAGAGCCTGCTCATCGTGCCGATGAACGATGACGTCGTCTGGCTCAACCTGCAGGCACGCGCCCAACGCATCACCCGCGGCGACGTCCAGGACAGCACGCCGGTCCCCCTGCATGACGGCACCCATGCCTCTGCCGGCGACTGGATCGTCACCCGGCACAACAGCCGACTCCTGCCGGTGTTCGGCGGTCGCGACTTCGTGAAGAACGGGGACATGTGGGAGGTAACCGCAGTTCGCCTCGACAACTCACTCGAAGTGGCTCACCTGGCCCACCAGGGCACCACTGTGCTCCCAGCCGACTATGTGGCCAGCCACGTCGAACTGGCCTATGCCACAACCGTCAACCGAACCCAGGGCATGACCTCCGAAGGCAGTGCCCACACCCTCGTCCCGCAGACCATGACCCGCGAACAGCTCTATCCCGCCGTGACTCGGGCCCGAGACGACAACCGGCTGTACGTCGAAACCCACCAACACGTCATCGACGACCACCGAGAAACACCCCTTGACCGCACGGCACGAGAGGTCCTGGTGGCCGTGCTCAACCACTCCGAGCCCGAATCGGCCGCCACCGAAGAACTGCGCCGGTCGCTCGGAACCGAAGAATCCCTCGCGACGCTCGTTGCCCGATACGACTACGCGGCCCGACTCGGCTCCGCAGAACGGCTTCGCGCACTGGTCACCCAGTACGCACCCAGCGCACCGGACCATCCGGCCGAGCCAGCATTGATCCAGACACTTCGCAACGCTGAAGACCTGGGCTGGCAGGCAGACCACCTGCTCACCATGGCACTGACCGCCGGACCGCTGACCGGCGCACACGACCCGGCGGCCGTTCTGCAGTGGCGCATCGCGCGAACCTTGGAACTCCACGATCCACCCATCCCAGTCGCGGCACCGGCCCTGCCGTGGATGGCCCCATTGCGCCACGACGAACCCGAGCTGGCCGCCTACCTGCGACAGGTCGACACGGCAGTCACCAACCGAGTAACCGAACTACTTCACCATGTCGCGACGGAGCGCCCGCCGTGGTCCACCGGCATAGGCCCGCGTCCCACCGACATGGTCACCGCCGCGCAGTGGGACCACATCGCGGGGCTGTCGTCCGCGTACCGCGAAACCTACAACATCACTACCAACGACAATGCGACTCCACTCGGACCTCGGCCCGAATCAGCGGGAACGAAGGCCCGAGCCTGGCACTACATAACGACACACTGGAGGCCACCGGTGTCCTCACACGATGACCATCTGCGCAATGAGAACCAACGACTCATCGACTCGCTGCGAGACCAGGAATTCGCCAGATCCACGGCAGACGAGGCGTCCAGAACCGACGACTTTTACGAGGACGCCAGCCAGGCGGACGAGACGAACGAACTCGGCAGCCACCTCGGGCCCTGACAGATGCCCTACGTCGCGGTCGACGCGACGCCCGGCGGATCCGACCAGCCGCGTCGCGGGAGCGTGTGAGCCGCCTACAGCCCAATCACGGGCGGGAATGTGGGCGGCAACTCCCCGATCAGGCCGCAATCCTGGCCGTACTTGTTCCGGTGAACACCGTCCTGGTCACCCGTCGTGCTGCCGGCAGTGCCCATCGGCGCGAAACCGTTCCAGCCGGCTGGCTCCTCCATGGCCGCGCTGGTCACCGGCTCGACGCCAGCCTCGGCCTCCATCGCGCCTATCCCGCTCGTTGCCGGCGGCCCGACGATCACCGATCCCGCACCACCGCCCGTCAGTGCTGCGCCAGGCAGTCCGCCGCTCGGCAGGCCACCAACTGGCAGTCCCGGAACAGTTGCGGCGATACCCCCAGCGGGCAGGCCCGGCACGCCGGTGGTCTGGCTGGTGAAATCGGACGGGGTAGTTGTCGTCGGGACAGCGGATGGCGTGGTCGCGGTGGTGGGCGTCGGTGGCTGGTGGACCGGCGCCTGTGGTTAGGGGACTGGTGGTGGCAGGGGCAGGCCGGTGTTGCTGGGTGGTGCGGTGAACTTGTGCTGGCCCAGTTGGCCGTAGATGTCGCGGGACTGGGTGGCGTAGTGCTCCATCACGTGCACCGCTTCGGTCTTGCTCGCCGCCGCCTGTGCGGTGGTGACGGTGTCACCTTGCTGAGTCAGGCCGCCGGCCTGGACCGGGTAGGGCATGCTCAACCGTGCTCTGTTCAGCACATGCGCATACTGGCCGAGCAGACCCGCGATGTGGTTGGTCGTGTTGGCCGTGTCGTCGGCCCAGCGCAGGAACGCGGTGATCTGCTCGGCGGCGCCTTCGGCGGCCTGGCCCTCCCACGCACCCAGCACGTCCTTCGCCACCGCGTGGGCCTGTGTGGTGATCTCGCCGAGGTGCTCGGCAAGCCTCTGTAATTTCTCCGCCTCGTCGAACATCCCCGCCGGGTTGGCGTCGTCGACGACCATCCGCCACATCGCCTGATGCGTGTAGTGCTGCCAGTGGATGGGTCCTAAACCTGATGTCGAGTCCGTCACGCGTTCTCTCCCGGATCGGCCAGGGTGTCGGCGAACGTCTGGTCGGACTGGGCGTAGCCCTGGGTGGTCTCGATCAGCCCGGCCAGGATCTGCTGGAGTCCGGACAGATATGCATCGGCGGCGTAGCCGATGCCGCCGTCGGTGCCGATCCGGTGGTTGAACCGGGTACCGAGTGCGTTGGCGACCGGTCCGCTCCCATCCGTGATATGCGTGGACAGGCTCGTTGTGGAGAGTGTGTCCTGGAACGTGTCGGCGCACTGTTGCCATTTCCTGATGGCGGTGAGCAGTCCTTCCACCTGGGCGGTGAATGTCGATCCTGCGTGCAGGTCGGAGGCGTCGAACTGCTTGATGTGCGCCAGAAGCGAGTGATCACGGAGCTGACCGTCGTGTCGGCGGGCCGCGCCCGCGTCGACCTTGCACACACCGTGCCTGCTCACCAATTCCCCTTGTCCTTGATCGGTATTTCGACCACAGGGTCACTGTCGCGCAGTATGATGCCACGCATTGTTGGTCCTCGGCGTCCGGGTCGCTTGTGACAAAAAGTAGACAGATCTAGGACACGGCCCTGTGATGTTGTCAGTGCGTGCAGTGGCTGTGCCCCGTTGCGCAGGACCGCTGTTCTAAGCGGTCGCGGCTGGCTGTACTGGCGGCCATGTCTGACAGCAGTCTCCCGTTCGCCGGACCACTATCGAACACGTTCGCCCTCCAGCCGGGCGAGCTGGCGCAAATGCAGCATCAGCAAGTGGCCAGCGCGGCGGCCGGTTACACGGTCGACCCTGCCGGCCTGGCCGAGCGTATCGGTGAGCTGCGTGCGGTGGCCGAGGCGGTCGACGCGGCGGCGGCAGCGTTGGGCGTGCCCGGTGGCGATCTGGGCCCGGGCAACCTGCCCGGCGCCGTGGCCAGTCTGCGTGGCCAGTGGCAGGACGGCCTGGGCCATATGCGCGACCGGATCGACACCATGGCCAGCGCGATCAACCACGCGAACGCCAACTACGCCCACGTCGAGGACGTCGCCGAGCAGGCGTTCACCACCCGGTACGGGGAGCACCGTTGACCTACTACCCGAACCTGCAAATCCACCTACCCGGCACGCCCGGCGCAGTGCACGCCGTGATCGAGTCGATGACCACCGCGACCCGCGAACTCGAAGCCAGCGCGCAGCGACTGCACAGCGCGCTGAAGTTCGCCGGCACGTGGAACGGCGCGGCCGCGGACAGCTACGCCAGCGCCGGCTCGGATCTGGCGCCCGCGCTCAACTCCGGTGTCCAGTCGCTCGCGATCGCCGGCACCGCGCTGGAGGTATGGGTCGCCCAATTGGCCGACAACCAGCGCCTGGCCGAACAGTGGGAACATCAGGCTGCGGTACTGGCCCGCCAGGAGGCCGTGTTCCGGGGCCAGTACCAGGCCGCGTTCGCGGCGATCCGCCCCGGGACCGACGCCGTGGACTACCCGCCGAGCAGCTGGGAGCCGGGGATCCAGGGCGAGACGCCGGCCCTGCGCGCCGCCCACCAGGGCTGGGAGCAGGCCGACTCCGCATTGAACGACCTGCGGATCAAGGCGGAAGCGTTGGCGCAGAAGCACACCAGCCAGGCCAACGCGGCCGCCACCAAGGTCGAAGCGGCCAAGCCGAACGCGTTCGAACCCGCCACTCACCCCAGCTTGGTCCAGTCCGTGATCAACGACGTGACCAGTGTCGCGGGCAAGATCGCGCAATGGAGCGCCACGGTCACCGCGATCGCGGCCCCGATTCCCGGCGTCGACGTGATCGACGCGGTGACCGGCCCGCTCGCCGCGGGCGCCGGTGCGGTGCACCTGGCAGGGGACGCCGAGCAGGTCATCACCCATGCTCCGGGTGGCTCGTCGGTGCTGAACTTCGTGCTGGACGCCGTGGACATGCGCGGCGGCCGGACCGCGGTCAAGGAGATCGGCGGCCTACGCCAAGCCGGTCGGGACAGGTCCTCGCTGACCGGCGCGGCCCACGCGCACGTCGAGAACAAACACATCGCTGCCGCAGGCGACCCGACACTCACCCGCGCCCAGCAGATCGCCCGAGGTCGCGCGGCCGCCCGCCGCCCCGCCATAGCCGCGGCCGCGCAGCTACCCGTCCAGGCGGCCGGCGGCTCACCACTGGCCAAGGACGGTGTCGGCGTGCTGATCGATCCATCGGCGAAATCGGTCGGCGCGCTGCTGGAGGACCAGGCACGCAGCCTCGATCAACGGCACAACCGATGAGGCTCACGCTGCCCGCCGACGCCACCCTCGTCGACCTGGCCCGACCCGACCACGCCGCACCACGATTGGCCGCGACCCTGGATCAGCTGCGCAACCAGCCCAGCCTGGCCGCCGAAACCGACATGCTGGCGCGGCAGATGATCGAGGAGGTCACCCGCGCCGGCGGCTATCTGTTCGCGGTGCTGGGCGACGGCGCGACCCTGACCGGCGCCAACGCCCCCGGCACACCGGACTGGACGGGCGAGTACGCGGATGCGCTGCGCTGGCGACTGGACGACACCGGCCACGAGACCATCACCGTCGACACCCCGCTCGGGCCGGTCGTCGTCGCCGAGCGCGTCACGGCCGGCATCGTGCAACTCCAGGCGTTCCTGGCCGAACCCGGCTGCCCCGACATCGTCGTGATCACACTGACGGCACCGTCCGGCAGGTCGCAGACCCACCGTATGACGATCTTGGACATCGTCCACACTGCTGGCCTCGACGGTCCACGATGAGGTCACCTGGATGTGTCGCTGTGCCCTCCGTCGAAGCAATCGGCCGGGACCCAGCTGCGGGCCATGCGGTCGGCGAAACCCGGTCGCCACTGGTGTAGCCAGTGCTCGGCATCCCTGATGTTGGCGCTCATGCCGTGGTTGGCGGCCCGCCAGGCATACGCCAGGGCCGCAACTTCCGCCACCAGTCCAGGGTGCTCGCGCCAGCAGGATGGAATTGGCCTGGCCCTTTCGCCTGGTCCTGTATAAGTCGCGTTGTAGTAGTCGACGAAGCCGGTAACGAACGCGGTCGGGTCCTCAGCGAGGATGGCTGTCCCGTCCAGCAGCCAAAGTGCTGTAGGACCGTCTGCCGAACCACCAGATTCCATCTCCGTGGCCAACCGGTCGACCCGACCTGACAACGCCGACACCGACTCGGCGACCCTGCCCACGATCTCGATCAGTGCGTGGATCTGGCTGTCCACCTCATCCCCGGGCATCATCACTCGGCCGTCCTGCCGTATCTACTGGCACCGTTCCGCTGCGAACCATCTGCACATCGCGCCGCAGACGGGGCCAGTCACGTCGATGCTTCACGTCCACCGTGCGCGCCAGGATCGGTCGCAAGTGTCGGTGGAACACCAGGACCCGGTTCCTGTCCACCGTGCGCACCTCGCCGGGACGGAACGTGGGCACCGTCTCGATGCCCGTCACTGATCGGCCCAGCCCGAGCATCCCGGCCGATTGCTGCTGATAGGTCCTGCGCTCGTGGTGGCCGGACAGCAGTGACATCCACTCCAACGTCCGGCGGTCCTTCAGACCGCCCCACACGCTCAGGGTGGTGGTGTTGTCCAGTAGTTGCCGCGACCGTTCGATGCCGTAGGTGGCCTCCAGCGCGGCCACTGATTGGGCTGCCCAGTGGACGAGCACGCCGCGGCCGGCCGAGTCGGCCAGGATGCCCGGCAGCTCAGGCACCGGGGTCGCCTGGGTGATCTCGTCGAGAACGGTCGTCACCACGGGATCCACCCGACGGCTGGGGTAGTCCAGGGCCATCTCCTGCGCCGTCGTCAGCCAGTACTCGACCAGGGCGGTGAGCAGAGGCGCGGCGAGTGCAGCCTGGCGTTCCCCGGCGACGAGGTAGAGGCTGCCCTGCTCGGCGATGAACGATCGGGCGTCGAACGTGTCCGATGGTTCGGGCGTGCATAGTTGACGCAGCTTGGGGTCCATCAGGGGTTCCAGGCAGCGGCGGACGCTCATCCACACGGCATCGGACGTCTCGGCGACCATGCCGATCTCGGTTCGCAGGTTGCGGGCCAGGTCCGGGTAGCCGGCGTCAATCAGTAGCCGAACCGGTTCCTGGTCCGGTGGCTTGCCCGTCGACCACCGGACCAATGTGCCAACATCGTCGCCGCGCGATGCCGCCGCCAGCAGGTACGCCTGCAGCACTGTCTTCGCGCGGTCGCGGAACACCCGGTCGTTGCCCTCGACACCCGCCAGGTCGACCGCACTGGCCTCGACCATCGTGTGCGCTCGCCGCCGTGCCACATCCGGGTCCTCGCAGCCGGTGATCGGCGACCAGCGCAGCCGCGCCGGCCACTCGACCGTGCCCGTGGCGTCGTAGACCAGTACCGGCCCGGCGACCGGACGGCGGGTACGAGCGAGTGCGGTGAGCTCCAGCAGGTCCGGCTTGGTGGTCGAACACAGCAGCGCACCTGGCGCGGCGATCACCTTGTGCACCAGGTCCCTGCGGGTCTTGCCGCTCTGCGTGGGCGCCAGGGCACCGGTCGGGTTCTCCAGCGGCGTGACCATGACCTCGTGGTGCGGTCCGCGGTGCAACGGCACGGCGACCTGGTCGAGCGGTGCGCGTCTGCGCTGTGGACCGGTCAAGCTCGGGCGTGTCCACTGGGCGCTGGCTCGAGCGGCGGCCGGCGACAGCTCCCGCCGGATGTCCTCCCTGCTGGCGTGGCCGGCAGCCGACGGGCCCTGCCAACGCCACAGGACGAGCGTCGCCAGGCCGATCGCTGACGATCCGCACACCACGACTGCCGACGTGATCGTCCAGTACATGGCCGGATGCGCTGCGACGAACGAGGTCCACGGCCATCCCAGCGTCGCTCCTGGCCGGCCCGGGTCGGCCAGTGTGGCCAGGGCGGCGGGTGCCCACCTATCCACCGGCGGCATCCGCCACGGGCCGCCAACCATCGCGGTGACCGCCGCAGCGCCGAGCATGAGTGCGCCAGCCAACGTGAACAGGGCGGCGAGGCCGGCTGCCAGCAGGCCCACCAATGCCAGGTCACGGGTTCCGCCCGGTGACAGTGGGCGGCTCACGAACGGCTCCCGTCGTCAGGCACCGGGCGACGTATCGCCACGATCTTGTCCGCCCACGCCGACAACGGCTGCGCGATGACGCCCCTGTTCGTGTCGTAGGCGTTGATCACCAGGCCGTGCCCGGCGTAGAGACCGACATGGCGTGGATGGCTCGCGCTGCCCAGCGATCCGGGGATGAACAGCAGATCACCCGGCTGGACCGACACCAACGATGAAACCGGCACGCCGTCGTGCACCTGGTCGGTGGTGTCCGCATCGAGAGCGACGCCCGCGGCGGCCCAGGACGCCTGGACGAGGCCGGAGCAGTCGAATGCGTTCGGCCCCTTGGCGCCCCACACGTAGGGCTTGCCCAGTTGGGCGATCGCGAAGGACACTGCCGCCGACTCACGTGGATCGGCCGGCAGTGTGAAGTCGGCCGGCAATGAGGCGGCCGTAGCGGGGCCGCTGGCGGCACCTTGGTCGGTGCAGTCCGTCGACACAGTCCGTCCATGCCAGAACCGCGCGACGAGCGATGTCGCGATTGGCTCCTGTGGGGCGTAGCGGTCCGGGAAGGCCGAACGCTCGACGTCCTGCTCCGCCACGCCTGGCGGCAGGTCCATCCATTGCGGAATGGCGATGAGGCGGTTGAGGAACTGCTGTGTGGCGTACGCGGGGTTGAGGATGTCCTCGGGCGTGCCCCAACCCTGGCTGGGCCGTTCCTGAAACAGACCCACCGAATCGCGGTCGCCGCCGGCGGTGTTGCGCAGCCCGGACTCCACAAGCGCCGCAGCGACCGCGATGACCGCCGCTCGTTCAGGTAGGCGTCGGCTGGCCACTACCGACGTGATCGTCTGCACGTTGGACATCCGCTCGGCGGAGAACGTCATCTGACCAAGATGTGTCCGGCCGCCGCCTGGACCGCCGTCGCCCGAGCAGCCCGCGCCGGCGACGACACTGCTGGATGCCGTGGATACCATGACGGCAGCGATCAGGACTGCTGGAGCGACCACCACAGCACCGACACCGGCGATCGCGGCCGGGATCACGTCCTGGCCTTCCGCAGTTGCGCGTTGGTGTCGAAGGCCCGGCGCTCCACGGACGACAGGATCGTCTGCGCCTTGTAGCCGGGTGCGCCTTCGATCTTCCACAGCGCTCGTCCCTGGCGTTCCATCGCCCAACCTGTCGTGACCTCCTGCTCCTTCTCGCTGAGCACGAGGTCGGCGGCCAGCTCGCTGGCGACTCGGGTCGACTGGCCGAACAAGATCCGGGTTGAGCAGAGGGCAAGCAGGTCCTTCGCGATCGCCACTTCCTGGCTGCCGGCGTTGCCCACAGACAGGAAGTCGGACGGCTTATGTGCGACCAGGATCTGAATCTTGCGTTCTGCTCGGCTGAGCCGCAGGTCCGAATCCACCGCCTGGACGGCTCGTGGCCCGAGCCGCATCTGGCGCCACACCTCGTCGCGAACCACGATGCGAATCTCGCCGTCCTCCTGCAGGTCGGTAACCAGGCTGGACCACGAACCGAGACAGGTCAGCGCTACGGCAACGGCCTGGTCGCCGCGCGAACGCAGCGACGAGAGATCCAGCGACTGGACCGGAGCGTCCCAGTCGAGTGCGAAGTTGGTCGGCCGATCGAAGATGCCGGCAAGCGGTCCGCTGACCAGGTTCGCCAACGCGTCGGTGATCGACCGCAGATGGTCCAGGAACTCGCGCCGACCAGCGAACCGCGCACCCTGCCAGAGCGAATTGTCAGGCTCGGCGAGAGCGCGCACCACGTCCGGCACGGTCACCGGCCGCAGGTGGGTGTAGCCGTCGGTCGCGCCGACCAGCCGGCGCAGCACGTCCGCCAGCACCTTCTCGTCCGTGACAGTCGGCTGGTAGCTCTGCGCCTCGGCGAGTGCGACCAGCAGGGTCGCCCACCGGCCGATCACACCGTCCAACTCCTCGCGCTGGCGATCCACGCTCCACTGCTGCCAACGGGCGGCCAACGGCCCGAGGTCGAGCGCATTGAGGCGGGCAGGGCTGCCTCGACCGAGGGCGATCGGCTCGATGTCCAGAGCTCGAAGCAGCGGTGAGTACTCGCCCTTCACGTCTCCGCTGACCAGCGTTCTGATGCCGAACAACATCATCCGCAGTAGGAAGGCGACGACGGTCGAACTCTTGCCGCGGCCGGGCTCACCGAAAACGACCAGGTTCGGGTTCGTCGCCAAGCCCATCAGGACCCACTCAACCGGATGGCAGTAGAAGGCACCACCGGACAACGTGTCGTAGCCGATCCGAGCACCCACCGCGGGAACGCCATTCGCGGCCAACAACGGGAACAGGCCACCGACCTGATGCGTGGCCGCCTGATATACCGGCATCGGTGCCTCAACCGGTGCCCAACCGGCGCCACGGCACGTCTGGCCATGGCGTGGGGCGACCGGTCTGTTGACCGGTCGACGAGTCGATGTCACCGGCACGGCCGTTCTGGTCGAGACCGGCGGACCAAAGCTGGACAGCAGCGCCGCAGCGGAACGTTCCGGATCTCGGCTCACCACAGCTCACCGCGCATCCGGGGCAGGCCGATGCCCACTGGCAGGCAGGCGACGACGAACGTGCTGTCCTGGGCCAGCTCCAGGCGGAGTAGCCGGAACCGGCCGGCGGCGTCGTTCTCCAGGCGGGCAGCGTGGTCCTCGACGTTCCAATGGCTGGGCACTGTCACCGAACTGGCCGCCGCATACCTGACGATCGCGTGGCCCGCGGCGACCGCACGCTCCTGCGCCTTGGCACCCGCGACGGTCCGCTCGTCGGCGGCCGTTGTGTTGAAACCTCGGCTGTGCTTCCAATCCATCAGGATGTTGGACCGGAAACGGTCACCACGAACCGCCCGAGCGGCACGGCCCGGGTTGAGTACCTCGTAGTGGATGGCCAGCGTTCGACGTTCGCCAGCGGTCCGCACGGCCAGCAGCGGCGCCAGCGAGCCGAACACCGTGCCGGCCTCGGGCATCAGCACGGCGAAACCGACCGAGGTGAAGCCGTCGTGGGTGTAGGAACGGGCCGCGGGAACCGGCGCCCTGGTCGGGCCGGCGGCCGCGATCGGCAGGCCGCCGGACTTGGCGAGCTTGCCGTTCATGAGCACGGCCGAAGCGGCTGGGTTGAATCCAGTCCGGATCGCCTCGGCCAGCCCCGAACCGGACAACCACTGAACACTCTGACCCGTTTCCGCGAGTAGTGCGGTAACACACGCCTGGAGATAGCGATAGGTGCCCCTCTGACCTGGGATGATGTTGGTTGCGAAGGCCACATCGATCTCATGGAGAGGACACCTATCTGGTGGGTAGCTTACGTGG
>DASUGU010000054.1:0-110624 GCA_036273855.1 Pseudonocardiaceae bacterium | reverse complement strand
GGTCCTCACCGAGTGGCCGGAATTTCGCACACTAGATTGGGCGAAACTCGCCACCGTGGTGAGTCGACCGATCGTGGTGGACCTGCGCAACCTGCTCGACGCCGACGTGCTCCGCCGGGCCGGATTCGAATGGACCGGCCTGGGCAAACGAGCCAAGCGGAGCTGATCCGTCGGCCAGGACGTGACAGACTGCCACCCGGCACTGGATGGAGGATGATCACGTGGCTACGGCAGACACGTTCGTGATAGTGGGCGGAGGGCTCGCCGGCGCGAAGGCGGCGGAGGCCCTGCGCGAGCAGGGGTTCGACGGTCGGGTGGTGCTCGTCGGAGCGGAGGTCCACCTGCCCTACGAGCGGCCCCCACTGTCCAAGGACTACCTGGCCGGCCGCGCCGAGCGCACCAGCTTCGACGTGCACGACGAAGCCTGGTTCGCGGACCACGACGTCGAGCTGAAGCTGGGCGTCGAGGCCATCGGGATCAACCCGGCGGCCCACGAGGTCGAGCTGTCCGACGGCAGCCAGCTCAGCTACACCAAGCTGCTGCTGGCCACCGGCTCCAGCCCGCGCCGCCTGCCGCTGCCGGGTGCCGAGGTGGACAGCGTGCACTACCTGCGGACCGTGGGTGACTCGGAGCGGATCAAGGAGACGATCGGCGAGGGCGTCCGGCTGGTCGTGATCGGCGCCGGCTGGATCGGCCTGGAGGTGGCCTCGACGGCCAAGCAGGCCGGTGCGACGGTGACCGTGCTGGAGGCGGCCGAACTGCCGCTGCTGCGGGTCCTCGGACCGGAACTGGCGGCCGTGTTCCGCGATCTGCACGCGGCCAACGGCGTCGACCTGCGGTTCGGCGTGAGCAGTGAGGCGATCGAGACCAACGAAGGCGCCGTCACCGGCGTCCGGCTCGCGGACGGCACCGTGATACCGGCCGACGCGGTCGTGGTCGGCATCGGTGCCGCCCCCAACACCAAGCTGGCCGAGGCGGCCGGCCTGACCGTGAACAACGGTGTCGTGGTGGACGCCTCGTTGCGCAGCAGCGACCCGGACGTGTTCGCGGTCGGCGACATCGCCAACGCGGCACACCCGTTGCTGGGCAAGCAGGTGCGGGTCGAGCACTGGGCCAACGCGCTCAACCAGCCCGCGGTCGCGGCGACGAGCATGCTGGGCGGCGACGCGCAGTACGACGAATTGCCCTACTTCTTCACCGACCAGTTCGACCTGGGCATGGAGTACCTCGGCCTGGCCGAGGAGGGCGACTACGACCGCGTCGTGTACCGAGGTGACGTGGCGGCCCGCGAGTTCATCGCGTTCTGGTTGTCCGGCAACCGGATCGTCGCCGGGATGAACGTGAACGTCTGGGACGTCACCGACCCGATCAAGGAACTCATCCGGTCCGGCAAGGACGTCGACCCGGACCGCCTGGCCGACCCGGACGTGCCGTTGGACCAGATTTAGCTCCTGCTTCACCAGCCCAGCCGAGCACGGAATGCCCAGCTGGGTACGGTGAAGTGTGGCAACGAGGGCTTTTGAAACAGGAGCTCAAGTGGTGGATCGTCGGGATGTGGTGATCGTCGGCGGCGGCCACAACGGGTTGGTCGCCGCCTGCTATCTGGCGCAGGCCGGGCTTTCCGTGCGGGTGCTGGAAAAGGCGCCGACGCTGGGTGGCGCCGCCGTGTCGTTCCGGCCCTTCGCCGGGGTGGACGTGCGGCTGTCCCGCTACTCGTACCTGGTGAGCCTGCTGCCCAGGGCGATCATCGACGAGTTGGGCCTGCCGGTGTCGCTGCGGCGCCGGCAGGTCTCGTCGTACACGCCGGTCGGCGACACCGGCCTGCTGGTGGACAGCGGTGATCCGGCAGGGACGGCGGAGTCGTTCCGGCGGGTCACCGGCTCGGACCGCGAGTGGCAGCGGTGGCGGGAGTTCTACGAGTTGACCGGTTCGGTGGCGCGGCAGGTGTTCCCCACGCTGACCGGGCCGCTGCCCGCCAAGGCCGATGTTCGCGCGCTGGTCGGGGACACCGCGTGGCGGGCGCTGTTCGACGAGCCGCTCGGCGCGGTGCTGGAGCGGACCTTCACCGACGACGTGGTGCGCGGCGTGGTGCTGACCGACGCGCTGATCGGCACGTTCGCGTCGGCCGACGATCCGTTGCTGCGGCAGAACAGGTGCTTCCTGTACCACGTGATCGGCAACGGCACCGGCGACTGGGACGTGCCGGTGGGCGGCATGGGCGCGGTGACCGGCGCGCTGATCGACACGGCGCTACGGTCCGGCGCCGAACTGGTGACCGGCGCCGAGGTGCGGTCGATCGACCCGGACGGCCTGGTCACCTACGTCCAGGACGACCGGGAACTGACCGTCGCCGGCGGGCACGTGCTGGCCAACGTGGCGCCCGCCGTGCTGGCCGGGCTGCTGGGCGACGCCGGGCCGGAACCCGAGGGCGCGCAGCTGAAGGTCAACATGGTGCTGAGCAGGCTGCCCCGCCTGCGCGACGCGGCCGCCGACCCGGCGAAGGCGTTCAGCGGCACGTTCCACGTCCACGAGACGTACCGCGAACTGGCCACCGCGTACGCCGAGGCGGACGGTGGCGCGGTTCCGTCGGTGCCGCCGTGCGAGATCTACTGCCACTCGCTGACCGACCCGTCGATCCTCGGCACCGCCGAGCGGTCCGCGCACACGTTGACGCTGTTCGGCCTGCACATGCCGGCCCGGCTGTTCGGCGACGAGCAGGCGAAGTCGGCCGCACTGCGGGCCACGCTGGCGTCACTGGACTCGGTGCTGGCCGAGCCCATCGAGGACTGCCTGTGGCGGGACGAGCGCGGCGAGCCGTGCATCGAGGCCAAGACACCGCTGGATCTGCGGGCCGAGTTGGGCATGCCCGGCGGCCACATCTTCCACCGCGACCTGGCCTGGCCGTGGGCGGAGGACGGTGACGGCCGGTGGGGTGTGGAGACCGCGCACGAGCGGATCCTGCTGTGCGGGGCCGGTGCGCGGCGGGGCGGCGGTGTGAGCGGTATCCCTGGTCACAACGCTGCCCACGCCGTGCTGGAGGCCCTAGCCTGATCACCCGTGACGGTTCCCCCCAGCGCCGAGTACCGCCAGCCCCGTTTCACCCAGCCGCCCGGTGCCACCGTGCTGTTGGTGGTGCGCCACGGCGAATCGGCCCCGGCCCGGCCGGGTGCGCCGTTCCCACTGGTGGAGGGTCGCGGTGACCCGGAACTGGCGCCGGACGGCAAGGATCAGGCCGAGCGGATCGGCGCGCGGCTGGCCACCCGGGGCGTGGCCGCGATCTACGTGAGCGGACTGCAGCGCACCGCGCAGACCGCCGCCCCACTGGCCACCCGCATCGGGTTGCCGCCCGAGGTGGTGACCGACCTGATGGAGGTCGGCCTCGGCGAGTGGGAAGGCGGCCTGTTCCGGCAGCACGTGGCCGAACGGCATCCGCTGGCGTTGCGGATGCTGGCCGAGGAACGGTGGGACGTCATTCCCGGCGCGGAGTCCCTGGACGACCTGCGGGCGCGGGTGCGGCGCGGGATCGACCGGATCGCCGCCGCGCACGTCGATCAGCGGGTCGCCGTGTTCACCCACGGCGGGGTCATCGGCACGATCGTCTCGATGGCCACCGGCAGCCGCCCGTTCGCCTTCAACCACGCGGAGAACGGCTCGCTGACCGAACTGGTGGTCATGCCCGACCGGTGGGCCGTGCGGACGTTCAACGACACCAGTCACCTCTGATCGGCGTACCGCGCGTCGTGCGTGGTGGTCACCCGTCCGGTGGCGACGTCGTACACGTGGCCGGACACGCTCACCTTCGGCGACAGCAAGGGTGAGCCGAGCAGGCGGTCGACGTCGGCGCCGACGGTGACGTGCGGGTCGGCGACGGTGGAGGCTGCCAGGGCCGCCTCGGGCAGCCCGCTCGCGGCGGCGGCCCGCCGCCGGAAGCCCGGGTCGGCGAGCAGACCCGTGCCGCACTGGGTGTGCTGGACCACCGCGACCTCGAAGAGCGAGTCGGGCACCTGATCGCCGAACAGTTGCTCGGCCAGGAAGGCGAGAAAGGCGATGTCGTCGATGACCGCCGGGGTGACGCGCCCGCCCGCGTTGCGGATGACCGGGGCGTCGCCGAGTCGCAGCCCCAGGACGCTCGCCGGGTCGACCCGGTGGTCGAGGCAGGTCACGATGAGCACCTGCTGGGCGGGCACGCCGAGCGAGGCCGGGGTGTAGGTGCCGGCGAACCGCTCGTTGCGGTCGAGCAGCGGGGTCAGTCTGGTCATGATGCCGTCCTTGTCGTTGTCACCGGGGTGCCGACACCGTGGCGTGCCGCGATGTCGCTGATGGCCTCGGCCAGGAGGTCCGGGTGTTCGGCGGTGGTCAGGTGGCCGCCGGGAAAGGTGAGGATCTCGGCCTCGGGCACGCGTTCCCGGGTGGCCCGGATCTGCCGGTGCTCGTAGGGGTCCTGGTCGCTGCCGCCGACCTGGATGGCGACCGTGCCGTCGAGTTCGCGGGCGATCGCGGCCAGGTCCCAGCGGCGGGCGTGCTGCCGGTGCTCGACGGTGAATCCCGCCGCGTGGTGCAGGAAGGCCGCCCCGTCGCGGCGGAGGACGGCGGAGCGCAGCCCGGCGATCTCGGCCGGCGTGGGGTGGAAGTCGCGGGAGTACAGGCGGGAGCGCAGCATCGTCTCGTCGAACACCTTGGGTGTGCGCTGCGCCCTGCGCATCCCGAGTTCGCCCAACTTGGTGCGCAGCAACGGGGTGGTGCGCCACGGGTGGGTGTGGGCGTCGGCGAACAGGCCGCCGTTGACCATGAGCACGGCGGTGATCGTCGTGGCCAGGGTCCCTTCCAGTTGGCGGCGCAACAGTTCGAGCAGGGCGAGTGACGTGTAGTCGAACGTGACGACGACGGTCCGGCGGATGCCGTGGTGCCGCCACAGGGCCTGGACGAGGTCCGCGCGCTCGACCGTCGAGTACCGGTAGTCGTGGGGCTTGTCGGAGTCACCCTGTCCCACTGGTTCGACGTACAGCCGTGGGCTGGCGTCGAGCAGCCGGTCGACCTGCGCCCAGCCGTAGGAACCGTCGGGGAATCCGGGCAGCATCGTGAGCCACACGCTGTCCTGGTCCGGGGCCGTGACGCGTTGGAACACCCGCAGGGCGCCCTCGGCCTCCTGTTCGGTCAGCACGCGTGCGGCGTGCGGGTCGTAGGGAATCCGTTGCCCGCCTGCGAACCACTCGTCCGCCGTCACCAGCGGTCTCCTGTTCATCGGAGCCTCCTTCACATATGTGGACAGTGTCCACCATAGCCAGACTTGTGGACACTGTCCACATGGTTATGCTGTGGGCGTGACGGCGGAGGAGACGGAGCGACGGCGACGGCCACGCGGCGCGGTCCGCGAGGGCCTGGTCGCGGCGGGCCTGGAACTGGCCCGCACCGGCGGTCCGGACGCCGTGGTACTGCGGGAGGCGACCCGGATGGTGGGTGTCGTGCCCAACGCCGCCTACCGCCATTTCGCCGACCGCGACGAGCTGCTCGCGGCGGTCTGCGCGGCCGCGATGCGCGAACTGGCCGCCCGCATGGCCACCGGCGCCGGCCGGGTGCGCGGCAAACACGGCGACCCGGCCGCGGCCGGCCGCAGGCTACGCGCGATCGGCACGGCGTACGTGACCTTCGCCCGCGAGGAACCGGGCCTGTTCGCCACCGCGTTCGCCGTACCGCAACAGCACGCCTACGACGCCCCGGACGGCGAGCGCACCCCCCTGGGCCACCTGCGCGCCGCCCTCGACGAACTGGTGGACGCGGGCGTGCTGCGGCAGGAGCGGCGCGAGGGCATGGAATACCCGATCTGGTCCTCGGTACACGGCCTGGCATCCCTGGTCGGCCAGGGCCCACTACGTGACGTCCCGGACGCCACCCGCCGCCGCTTCGAAGAACTCACCTTCGCCTTCATCGGCGACGGCCTGACGCACTAGGCGCGTACTTCCTTCCGGCATCCCGGTCGGGCGCCGTACCGTTCCGACTGGGTATGCCGACCTGCTGCAGCGCGCGGCCGACGGCGCGGTCGGCGCCCTCGTAACCCTGTTGCCTCGGGCGCCACGCGCCGTGAGGCGCATGTGCCGGCCGCCGCGGGCGAGCACAGCGGAGTGGTCTGAGTGCGCGGTGGCGAGCTGCCGCATGTCGAGCGAGGAGCCTAGGACACCACTCGGTCCAGGACCGTGCGGAAGGCGTCGCGGTCGATGACCGGTGCCTCCTCGGCCAGCCACTCGCCGATCTCCATGACGAACCGCTGCTGGCTCATCGGCGGCGCGGGGACATGGTCGGGGTAGTCGCCGGTGGTGATCTCACCGGCCCGGCTCGGATAGACCAGCAGCGCGCCGCGCACGTCCAGGCCGGGCAACAGGTCCCGGTAGGCCGCGACACCTTCCGGCAGCCGGATGGCCCCGCCGCGGAACGGATGGCCGTTGCGCCACAGCTCACCGTGCTCGTCGGCGGTGTAGTGCCCGGGCAGCCACATCTTCGACTCGATCAGTACCAGTCGGTGGCCGCGCAGCACGGCGTGGTCTACGTCGGCGAACACCGAGTCCGGCCAGGCCAGGCCGTGGAAGATCCGCACGCCGGGCAGTGGCGCGATGTACTCGGCCAGCAGTCGGGCGGTCAACTGCTCGCCGAGCTGGTCGCGTTCGGTGCCCGGCTGGCCGTAGACGATCAGGCCGCCTGCCTCGTGGCCGAACGCGCGGTCGGCCAGGCGGGCCCGGACGTAGGTCCTGGTCACCAGGAACACGCCGGCCGCGCTCACCGCGACCGCCGCCCACAGCACCACCCGCAACGGCAACCGGGCGGGCAACAGCACGGCCAGCGCCAGCAGCACCAGCCACGCCACTGCGGCCGTGGCCGCGACCGGCGTGCTCGGGCCCAGGGCCGGGACGTAGCGCACCTTGGCGTGTGTCCGCACCGCCGACCACCACGGCACCCTGTCCCGGTCCAGTTTCAACCGGGGCGGAATGAAGTCCGGGTCGGCGCCGAACGCGCGTCGGGCCGGGCGCGGGGTGCGCGGTTGGTGCGGCCGGGCCGGGCGGGGGCGCACCGCCGTACCGGCGCGGTCGTAGTCGGCGCGCAGTGCGGGATCGCTCAGCGTCTCGTACGCCTGCCGCAGCATGTGGAACGTGCCGGCGGTGCCGCCCGCGTCCGGGTGCATGACCTTCGCCAGGGTGCGGTAGGCCGACCGGATGTCGGATGCCGTCGCACCCCGGTCCACGCCGAGCAGTTCGTAGTAGTCGACCGCGCCCACTCCGCCGCCTTTGTCCGCCGCGCCTGGAGACACACGATATTGGGTCCCGCACGCGGCCACCACGGGGACCGGCGGATGTCCGGCTCAACGTTGTGGTGTAACAACAAACGGCCGAATCGGCATCACCCGATCGATGGACCCCGGACGGTCAGCGTGGTCCAGGCGCCGACATGGATCCGGTCGCCGTCCTTCACCGGCACGGCCTTGTCGTTGGCGATCGGCTCCAGGTCGTCGTTGATGGTGGTCCCGTTCGTGGAACCGGGGTCCACCAGCGCCCAGCCGCCGTCGTCCTGCGCGAGCAGCACGGCGTGCAGGTGGGAGACGCCGGGATCCTGCGGCGGCCCGGTCAGGTCGATCTCGGGCACCATGCCCCGGCTGCGGCTGGTCCGGCCGATGCGCACCTCGGGGCCGGCCAGCGTGAACTCGCGGTCCGGGCAGTAGGTCGGGAACGTGATGGTGGGGACGTCGGGACCGTCCTGCTGGCGCACGGCGTCGAAGTACTCGCGGTCGGCGGTGACCAGCAGGCTCCACTGCGCAGGCGTAGGAGCAGCCGGTTCGGCGACGGGCTGGTTCACCACGGGCGCTTTGCTCGCCCCGGCCACGAAGTCGTAGCTGCATCCCTCGCAGAACCGGCCGGTGCGCGGCTCACCGCAGACCGGGCACAGCTCCGCCGGCAGTTCCGGTGCCTCCGGTGTCGGCGCGGCCTCGGTCGGCGCCGCGGCGGCCGGGGCCGCGCCGCCGATGGCCAGGCCGCAGACGTCACAGAAGTCCGCGCTGGTCGAGTCGTGCCCGGACGGGCAACTGGGCATGGTCGCCCCGCCTCTCGTGCTCAGGAACTGCTCTTGCGGACTCGGGACGTCTTGGTGGATCTGGTGTCCAGCGTCATCGCGTCGACGTCGCTGACCTTCGCCTTCAGCCGCACGGTGCCGGTCACCGGGTCGTCGATGTCCACCACTTTGGACAGCAGTTCCGCGGTGTCCTGGTTACCGGACTCGGTGGCCAGCGCCACGGCCCGGCCGAGCTTCGCGGTCGCGGTGTCCAGGTCGCCCGCCTTGCGCGCCTCCAGGCCCTCCTGGATCGCGCCGGCCAGTTCCGCCTGGCCGGTGTAGTGGGCGACCTCGGGATTGATCCGGGTGGACAGCACCATGTCGTCGGTCCAGGTGGCCTTCACCAGGCCCTGGCCCAGCACCTCGTCGCCGGCCGCGCCGGTCAGCACCAGGCTCACCCGCCCGGCCAGCATCACGTCGCCGACGCCGGCCGGGTGGACCCCGACGCACACGTGGTAGTCGCGGCTCTCCTGGCCCCACGATCCGGTCGGGTAGTCGCCCACCTGCTGGCTCTTGGTCATCCGGCGCGAGGTCAGGTCGAGCACCTCGGGCGCGACGAGTTTGACGAACTTCACGGTGGCGCCCTGCGGCGTCCACAGCCGCAGCACCACGTCCGCGACGGCCTTGCTCATCGCCGCGTCGGTCATCTTGCGGAAGTCCTCGGTCAGGCCGGACGGGTCGGCCACGATGTCGACGGTGCCCAGCAGCGCGGTGGACACCCGGCGCAGCTCGTCGACCTCCCAGTCGGTGCCGACACCGCGGCAGTCGCACACGAACTTGCCCTCGCAGTCGGCCAGCGTGTTGGCCAGCGCGGCGGGCGTCTCGTGCTCGTTGCGGCCGTCGGTGAGCAGGATCGCGTGCTTGATCGAGTTCGGGTGGCCGAGGAACAACTGGTTGGCCAGGCTCAGCCAGCGGCCGATGGCCGTGCCGCCGCCGGCCTTCAGGCCGTTGACCGCCGACTTGGCGGCGGCCCTGGTCCGGGCGTCGGCGGGCACCAGGCCGCCCTGCTGCGGGTACACGAGCCTGGCCTGGTCGGTGCCGGCGATCACGGCGAACGCGACACCGTCGCGCAGCGCGTCGATGGCCGCCGCCGTGGCCTGCCGCGCGGCGATCATCTTGCCGCGCGGGTAGTCCATCGAACCGGAGCAGTCGACGATGATCACCTCGGCGGCACTGGCCGACGTGCTGCCCGAGCTGACCGCCTCGCCGCCGGAGGTCACGGTGACGATCGCGTTGACCTCGTCCGCACCCTGGTGCAGGTACTCGTTCTGGTAGACGTCGACTCGGAAGTTCGGGTGCGTCATAGATCCCCACTCCTCGGGTTGAACGGCACCACCACGACGGTCACGTTGTCGTGCCCGCCGCGGTCGATGGCCAGTGCTGTCAGTTCGACGGCGACCGCGAACGGCGCGTCCCCGGCCTTCGGCAGGGCGATGTCGGCCAGTTGCTCGGCGTCCGGCACGTAGTTCCACAGGCCGTCGCTGCACACCAGGACCGCACCCGGCCCGGTCAGCGGCACCGTGGTCACGTGCGGCTGGACCATGCCGGCGTCCGCGCCCAGCCAGGCGATCAGCGCGTGCGAGCGGGGGTCGGCGAACGCCTCGGCGTCGGTGAGGGCGCCGGAGGCGACCATCCGCTGCGCCCACGAGTCGTCCACGGTGAGGCAGCACGATTCCGGCTCACCCAGCCAGTAGGCCCTGCTGTCCCCGACCCAGCCGACGGTCGCGGTGTCACCGGCGACCACCACGGACACGTACGTGCACGCGGGAGCGTTGCGCGCGCCGTCGGTGCCGGCGAGGTCGACCACCGCGGTCTGCGCGGCGGCCACGGCGTCCGCGGTGGCGGCCGCCAGGTCGGCCTTGGCCCGGACGGCGGCCAGCAGCACGTCGGCGGCAGCGTCGGCGGCAGCCTTCGACGCGTCGTCCGGACGGTCCGATGTGGACACACCGTCGCACACCACGGCCACGATGTGTTCCGGGCGCCCGGAACCGGCCGGATCGGCGGTGACCCGGATGGCCATCGCGTCCTCGTTGCGGTGGTGGCGCAGCCCCCGGTCACTGACGCCGGCCGCGCCGGTCAGGTCGAGTTCCACCCGGTCCCGGACCGCCGGTTGGGCCACACCACACCGGGTGCAGAAGCCGTCCGCGTCGATCTCGGCGCCACACACCACACAGCCGCGCGGGGACGGCACCACGGCACCGTCCGGGGTGCCGCCGGCGACCAGCAGCAGATCGGTGCCGCAGTTCTCGCAGAACCGGTCCCCCGCGGCCGTTTCCGCGCCACATCCCGGGCAGGCGTTCGCCGCCGCCCCACTATCCACAACGGACTCGTCAGTCATCCGTCACACCCAGGTCACCGGGCGGACCGAGTTCGCCCTGTCGACGAGCGCCACCCGCTGCTCCGCCGTGTCGGAGAGCCTGGCCAGCGAACGGTAGTGGCGTTCCAGGCCCAGCCGCAGTTCCCGCTCGGTGAGCGCGCAGCCGAGCAGCCGCTTACCGGCCACCGCCATCGCCGGCCGCCGGGGATCGGACACCACCCACTTCCGGGCCGCTTCCAGCACCTCGATGGCCAGCCGGTTGCGCCGCGCCGCGTCCAGTTCCACGCCCTCCAGCCGCTGGCCCGCGTTGACCAGGTCCTGCTCGGTCAGTGCGGTCGACGTGACCGACATGCCGGCCCGGACCGCGGCCAGTTGCGCCGCGACGTAGTGGCTGGAGTGCTTGGGCACCGTCTCCAGTACGGCGACAGCAGCTGCCTTGTCCGGCGCCGCACCGTCCTGACCGGACAGTCGCACCCGCGCGAGGCCGAACGCGGCGCTGACGTAGCTGCGGTCGGTGCCCCACACCAGGCCGTAGTAGTGGGCGGCGACGGCGGGCCGGCCGGCCATCTCCTCGGCGAACGCCAGGGCGAGCTTGGCCGCCGCCTCACCGGGCAGCCAGCCGTAGACGAGCTCGAAGTGGTCCCTGGCCTCCTGGGCCCGGCCGGCGACGAGCGCGACCAGTCCCCGGTACCAGGTGACCCGCCAGTCGCCCGGCACCCTGCCGGCCAGTTCGTCCAGGTCCTTGGTGGCGCCCCGCACGTCGCCCAGTTCCACCCTGGCCCGCGCCACTCGCAGCCGGATCTCCACCGTGTCCAACGAGGACGCGGACAGGCTCTGGATCACCGCTTTCGGCTCGGTGGCCGCCGACGTGGCCAGCAGGCCGGCCGCGGCGTCGGTGGCGTCCACCTGCGGCACCGGCAACGCGGCCACCACCTCGGCCGCAGAGGGCAGCGTGGGGAACCGGTCCGGGTCGGCGCCGAACACGTCCCGCTCCGGGCTGAACAGCGTGGACAGCGCGGGCCTCGGCTCGCCGTCCGCGACCGCCATGGTCTCGCGCAGCACGCCGACCAGTTGGTCGGCCATGTCGCTGGCCGACTCGAACCTGGCGTCCGGGTTCGGATCGGTCGCCCTGGCCAGCAGCCGGTAGTAGGAGCCGTTGCCGGCCAGCACCGGCACGTCACCGGGGTCGGGCAGCCGGTCGCTGTAGATGCCCAGGTAGTCGAAGTTGAAGGTGAGCACGGCCAGGGTCCTGGCCACCGTGTACAGGTCGGAGCTGATCGACGGGCCGACCGTGGCCAGTTCCGGTGCGCAGTAGCCGTCCGTCTTGTACGTGGGGCTCTCGTCGTCGTCGATCCGCCGCACCGCGCCGAGGTCGATCAGCTTGATCTGCTCGCGGCTCTGGATGACGTTGTCCGGTTTGAAGTCGCAGTAGAGCAGGCCCTCGCCGTGCAAGTAACCCAAGGCGGGCAACACTTCCAGGGCGTAGGCGATCGCCTGGTCCAGCGGCAGCGGCACCAGGTGGCCGTCGGAGTCGCGGGCCGACCGCAGGTCCTTGAGGGACTTGCCGCCCACGTACTCCATCACGATGTAGCCGACCAGCGTGCCGGTCTTCGGGTCCGGGTGCTGGACGAAGTTGTAGATCCGGACGATGTTCGGGTGTTCCACCTCGGCCAGGAACCGGCGTTCCGCGACCGCGGCGGCCATCGCCTCGCTGTCGCCGGTGTCCAGCAGGCCCTTCAGCACGACCCAGCGGTCGTTGACGTTGCGGTCCCTGGCCAGGTAGATCCAGCCCAGACCGCCGTGCGCCAGGCAGCCGAGCACCTCGTACTGGCCGCCCACCAGGTCGCCGGGCACCAGCTTCGGGGTGAAGGAGTAGGCGGTGCCGCACTCCCGGCAGAAGCCCTCGGTGCGGCCGGGCTGGCCGTCCTTGCCCCGGCCCACCGGCTTGCCGCAGTTGCTGCAGAACCGCTTGCGCTCGGCCACTTCCGGGTTGGCCAGGATGGCCTCGGACGGGTCGCGCACCGGCACCGGCGGGACCTCGACGAGACCGGCGCCCAGCCGGCCGCGCCTGCTGGCCGCGGTGCCCCGGCTCGATCCGGTCCGGGTGGACATCGAGCCGCCGGAGCTGGTTCGGCTGCCACGCACGGAAAGCGGGCTGCCGGTGGTCGGGCGCGACGACACCGACCCGGTGCTGATCGGGTCGGTGCGGGCCGAACCTGTGGTGGCCGCCGCCGCGGCGGGTGCGGCGGCCACGGCGACCGGGGTGGGTGCGGCGGCCGCCGGAGCAGGCGCCATGCCGCACACGTCGCAGAAGCCGTCGTCGATGCTGCCCGTGCAGCCCGGTCGTTGACATGCCGTCATGGCTGTGGCCCCCTCGCGGCGATGGCCTGCTGGTACCGGTTGAGCGCCCTGGTCGCCGCCCGCAGGTCGCAGGGCACCGTCCAGAGCAGGTCGTGCGCCTCCTGGTAGCACGCGGTGATCTCGGCGTCCTCGGTCAGTCGCAGTTGCGCGGCCTTCACCCGGTATGCGTCCAGCCTGCCACGAAGTTCCTTGCGCCGGCCGAGCAGGGCGGCGGCGGTGTCCCGCACGTCGTGCGCCCTGGCCTGGGCTTCGGCGGTGGCCGTGGCCAGCGCGGCGAGTTCGGTGGCGATGCCGGACCAGTCGTGCCGGGACGCCAGTCCGGTGACGCCGGCCAGCAGCAGTCGCAGTTCAGGGGTGCCGTCGGGCACCGGCGGGATCGCGGGCGAGCGGATCTTGTCCAGGACGAGGTCGTAGTCCGCCCTGGCCCGGGCTTCCTCGGCGGCCACGCCGTCGATCGCGGCGCCGGCAGCGGTGAGGCGCTGGTCCAGTTCGGCCCGGACGGTCGCCAGGGTGTCCAGTTGGCCACGCAGCGCGGTCGCCCGGGCGGCGAGCCGGTCGGCGTCGGCCAGATCGGGCCGGCCGCTGCCGGGTTCGCCCGCGTACAGGGTGAGCGGGTCGGCGAACGCGCGGGCACGCAGCGCGGACACATCACCGCTGATCGTGTCCAGTTCGGTGAACAGCGGGTGCCGCGCCTCGCCGAGCCCGAGCGACGCGCACAGTTCGCGGGCGCCCTCCAGCGTCGCGTCCAGCGGGTCGAGCGTGCGCACCACGGCCGACCACACGTCGTCGGCGGCGACGACCAGATCGGACGCCCGCTGGTAGGTGCGGTCCATGCCGGCGACGAGTTCGGCCAGCGTCATGGTGTGCGTGATCGTGGTCGGGCCGGTCAGGTTGCGGCGGCCGAGCGGGATCTCCTCGGTGCCCAGCACGACGGTGGCACCGCGCAGCAGGGTGGTCAGCTCGGCCAGTTCGGCCGCTCCCGGCCGGTTGCGTCGCGCCCTCACCTCATGTGCCTTGTCCAGCACGGAGCGGTACTGGTCGTACCGCTCGTACAGCACGGCGATGTCGGCCTTGGCCGCCTGCCACAGTTCCTTGGTGCGGCCGGCGAGCGCGGTGCCCTGCAGGAAGCCGTAGCCGGGATGCGCCTCCAGGGAGACCAGCGCCTCGGCGATCCGCGCGCCGTCGCTGGTCAGCCTGGTCAGTTCGCGGTCGACGACGTCCTGGCTGAGCACGGGAATCGGGTTGGCCACCATCGTCGGGTCACAGACATGCCAGTGGGCGGGCGCACGCCGGCCCGACACGGACCGACCGGGTCACACTCCGCACCGTCACCGCAACCTCACGCCGCCGCTCCCCAGCCCGACCGAACACCCCGGATCATAAGGTCGGTTCTACCACCACAACAGTCATCGCGACGCGAAGATCGGCGGAATCAGGCGGTCACCCGCCGTCATCGGGTGTTCGTCACCCGACCGGCCGCACAGTCGTCGGTACCGCACTCGGTGCGCACCCACGCCTTGGTGAGGGCGTCGTGCCACGGCGCCAGCACGACCCCGGTGCCGCCGACGACGAGGACGGCCACCAGGAACGCCACCGGCCAGGCCCGGTGCACCCGCTGCCAGACGACCGGCACCACCAGCAGCGTCAGGATGATCGCCAGCACCCACACGCCGATGTCGACCGGCACGCTGAGCAGCCCGATCCGGTCCCACAGCCAGGACCACCAGGAGCGCATGGTGCCCACCAGCGCCCAGGCCAGCGCGGTGCACAGCACGAGGCAGCGGCCGGTGGCCCGGGGCGCCGGGGTGTGCCGGCGAGCGGTCAGTTCGACGACCACGCCGCTCACCTCCCGTGCCCATACCTGCGGTTTCACCTCGTCGCGGCACAGCATCGAACAGCGGACCGGCCGCGTTCAACGCGGACAGTGCGTGCGTTTCGATCGGATCGGCGCCGATCGGACACCGGAACCGGACATCCGGCACGGTCCCGCGGCCGAACGCGACCAACGTCACCCGCTGACGCCCAGTCGAACCCCGGCCACCATCACCGGCTGCACCCCGGCTACCACCGGCCGCACCCAGCCACCATCGCCGGCCCGCACCTCAGCCGAACTCCGACCACCATGCACCGGCACACGGCCAACCGAACCCCGGCCAGCATCACCGGCCTGAACCCCACCGAACTCCCGCCACCAACCGGCCCGCACCACAGCCGAACTCAGGCCGCCGTCACCGGCTGGCGCCCAGGCACACGAACGGTCGGCGCAGCGGATCCACCTCGGTCGCCTCCGCCAACGCCACGGCGGGCGGCGCACCGGCGGCCAGCCGGCGGTGGTAGTGCGTCATCGCGTCCGCGGCGACCAGGTCGCCCACCCTGGTCACCGGTGCCGTCACGGTCCGACAGCCGCTGGCCAGCAGCGCGCCGGCGAACCCGAGCGCCTCGTCGCCCGGCCGGATGCGGGACAGGGCCAGCTCGCAGGCGGCCAGCACCACGTGTTCCGGCGGGCGGCGCAGCCGGGACAGCTCGTGTGCGTACAGCGCTCCGTCGGCCAGGTCGAGCCAGGAGAACAGGGCGTTCTCCCGCTCGTGGGTGCCGTGCGCGGCCAAGTGGGCCAGGCGGGCGCCGTCCAGGGCTTCGAGTACGTCGCGCACGCCGGCCCGGTCACCGTCCAGGACGGTCGCGTCGGGGTAGTTGTCGTCGCGCAGCCGGTCGATCTCCGCCTTCGCCGCCAGCAGGTCGGGTCCGCCGGCCAGCAGGATCCCGCCGGGCGGCTGGGAACTGGGGGTGCGCATCGCGGTCAGCCAGGCGGTCGCCGACGGCGCCACGGACACCGGGCGGCCGCGCAGCGACGGCAGCGCACCCCAGGCCACCGCGTACAGGTCCCCGGTGGGCACGACGACCAGCTCGCGGTCGCCGATGATCGACGCGAACGGTCGGATCAGTTGCCGGTCCAGCCGTTCCACCCGCAGCAGCGCGGATCCGGTGATGACGGCGGCGATCGCGGGTGCCAGCAGGTCGGGCGCCAGCGCGTCCAGGTCGGCGCGCAGTTCCCGGGCGGCGGCCCTGGCGTCGTGGGCGCTGCCCAGCGGGACCAGCCGGGCCCGGCCGTCGGCCACCACGACGGCGGCGAGCCGGTCGCCGGAGACGACGAAGCTGAGCAGCGCCCGGTCGCCCAGCGCCTCGACGACGTCGTCCAGGTCGGCGATCGGCCGGGACCTGGCCCACGGTCCGGACTGCCAGCTCAGTCGTTTGATGTCCCGTTGCAGCGCAGCCTGCTGGCTGGCCAAGTCGGCGTGCCACCGGCCGTTGAGCCGTTCCCCGCGCATCTTGCTGGTGAGCAATCTGTTCTGCTGCACCAGGTCGGTCAGCTCGGGGTCGTCGATCGGCGGCAGCGGTTCGTAACGGTAGATCTGCGCCCTGGTCCGCTCCAGCCAGGCGAACAGCCGCCGGGCCGCGCCCTGCGGGTGGTCCAGCACCAGTCGCACGGCCAGTTCGCCGAGTTCCCTGCCGTGCACCGCGGTGCCGCTGGCCATCTCCAGGCCACCCATGCGGTCGCGCATCCGGCCCAGTTCGGTGAGTCCACCCCGCGCCTGGGCGAACGCGGCCCGCCTGCGGTCGCGTGCCACGGCGAGTTCGGCGCGGCACAGCCTGCGCAGCATCCGGTGGTCCACCGGGGTGACCTGGCGGGGCGCGGGCACCAGCGCGAGTAGCGCTTCAGCGGCCGCGACATCGTTGCGGCGCAACAACATCCGAACAGCAAGCAGCCGGGCCAGCGCCGCCTCGTCGGGCAGCCGCAACGCGGCCAACTCGTCGGCCAGCGCCATGGCCTTGCCGGGCAGCGCGGCCGGCACCTTGCCCCGGCCGAGCGCGTCGACGGCTTCGGAGCGCAGTCGCAGCAGCGCCGCGATGGCCGCCCACACCGGATTGCTCTGTCGCAGGAACCGCCGCCGCGCGGACGTGGCGAGTTTCCGCGCTGTCGCGTGATCTCCCTCCACCAGCGCCGCCGACGCGCGGGTCACCTCGGCCACCGCGAGATCCCGGTGGTCGCGCTGATGGCGGAACGCGGGCAGCGCGTCGTCCAGTTGCCGGGCCGCCTCCTCGGCGAGACCGGCGGCCAGCAACGCGTCCGCCTGCGCGATCCGCAGCATCGGCAGGATGCTCGGGTCCAGTTCGGTCAGTGCGTGGTTGGCGTCGCGGTAGTGCCGCAGGGCACCCGGGATGTCGTTGACCTGCCAGGCGACGAAACCCAGGTTGTGGTGGGCCTTGGCACCCAGCAGCGCCAAACGGTCGTCGCCGCCATCGGCCATGCCGGCGTCGACGACGTCGATGCTGCGCCGCAGGTCCCGCAGCGCCTGCACCGGCCGGCCGGCGTACGAGTGGGCCAGGCCGCGGTTCATCAGGTTGCTGCCCAGCGCGAAGGGATCGGGGTAGCCGCGGGCCGCCTCGCGGTCGCCGACGGCCACGGCCCGGTCGAGCGCCTCGATGCTTTCCCGGTACCGGCCGACCCGCATCAGCAGCAGTCCGTGCTGGGCTTCGATGGTGGCGTCGAGTTGGCCCCGTACCACCAGATCCGGCACGGTCGGCAGGCCCTCCCGCGCCGTGCCGAGGTGGACAACTCCGTTGTCGAACCCGCGTTCCTCGGCGTCGCTGAACGCCAGACTGATCAGGATGCGGACGCGCAGTTCGGCGTCGTCCGGGCTGATGGTGCCGTCGCCGAGCAGCCGCAGGGCACGGCGCAGCGACAGCGAGGCCTCGTGCGGGCGGTACGCGTTCATCGCCCGCCGGGCGGACCGCCACAGCTCATCGGCCCGTTGCCGCCGGACCGCTGGATCCTCGGGTCGAGAACGCAGCCGTTCCGATGCGGTTGGGGCGGGCACGCACCTATATCACCACACGCCCGACAGCTCGGGCTGTCCACCCGCCCGGCGATCAACGTTTAACTCGGTTGGACTACAACACGATCGTCGGTGTCACCACGGATCGTGCCCGCTGGCCGGCCAGGTGCACCACTATCTGGGTGATGCCCTTGGGGACCTCTTCGAGGACGAACCGGCCGCCCTCGTCGGCGGTGGCGGTGGCCGGGTCGTGACCCTCGACGCGCACCTCGACGGTGTGCGGGCCGCCCGGCACCAGCCAGCCGTCGAACCGGTTGCCGTTGGTGGCCGGCGCGAGGCTGACCATGACGGTCAGATCGCCGACGGTGAACGTGATCGTGTCCGGCGCCACGGAACCGCGGACGCCTGCCGCGCCGACGAGTTCACCGTCCCGCTGCCACCGCGCGACCTCGAACTCCAAGTTGTCCAGGTCCATCGCGAAGCGGATGCGGTCGGTCATGCCGTCGGGCACCGGGTCGGCGAGTTCCAGCAGGGCGGCCAGTTCGGCGAGCAGTCTCGCGTCCTGTTCGGGCAGACCGAGGTCCACCGGGTGACCGCCGGCCGGAGAATTTCCCGACGGGCTCTCGGTCGGACTCACGACGTGCCTCCTTCACTGGTGAGAAAGCCGCGCAGGGTGGCGATGCACCGACCACGGGTCGGTCCGATGCTCCCGCGCCGCATGTTCAGCTCCTGGGCGACGCGGTCGTACTCGGCACGTCCGGCGACCACGGTCAACAGCAGCAGTTCCTTGCACCGGTCGGGTAGGCGGTTGAAGGCGCGCCACAGCGACCGGTCGCGGTCCGAGCGCAGCACCTCGTCCTCGGGCAGTCCCTCGGCACTGACCAACTGCTCGGCCGCGTCGTCGGCGAGCGGCTGGACGCGGTCGGCGCCGCCGCGGTGGCGGGCGGCCTCGCGGCGGGTGGTGGTGATCAGCCAGCCGGCCAGAGCTTTGGGCTCGGCGACGGCGTGCAGGTTGCGCAGCAACGTCAGCCACACCGTCTGCACGACGTCCTCGGCGACGGTGTGGTCCAGCCCCTGGGCTCTGGCGACGTACCAGACCAGCGGGCTGAGATCGACGACGATGGCATCCAGGGCTCGCCGGTCACCCTCGCGGGCGGCGACCAGGCACGCGGCGTACCGCGGGTGTCCGGTCAGCTCGGACCAGGGAGCGCTGTCCGTGATCGTCGGGCCGTTGCTCATCCCCACACTCCCGTCGCACCTCCGCTCGCCCTGCTCCCCGCACCATGCCGGTCAAGGTTCAGGAGCAGTGAGGTCGGTGCCAGATACATCACAGAGCCGCTAGTCACTCGAATGGAGTATAAAAGCCGCCACAAGACCACCGTGGGCATGTGGCCGGATGCGAAATCGGGGCGACCGGCCGGGTTTCCCCGCGTCGCCCCGACTTCCCGTCGTTCCCCAGGTCAGCCTTGGGCGTCGCCCTGCTCGGCGTGGGCGCTGACCAGGCTGCCGTCGTTCGGGTGGACGACCTCCTTGGTGTGCGCGCTTACCAGGCTGCCGTCCATGGGCTGGACGCCGTCCTCGGTGTGGGCGCTGACCAGGCTGCCGTCGTTCGGCTGCACGGCGTCCTGCTCGGTGTGCGCACTCACCAGGCTGCCGTCGTTCGGGTGGACGACCTCCTTGGTATGCGCGCTCACCAGACTGCCGTCCATCGGGTGGACGACCTCCTCGGTGTGGGCGCTGACGAGGCTGCCGTCGTTCGGCTGAACGCCGCCGTCCTGGCTCGGCTGGCTCGGTGCGGCGGCCACGCCGCTGGAGTCGTCGGGCGGCTGGAGGTCGGTCTCCGGGCTGGTGGTCATCTCCATCCCCCATCTGTCAGAAATATGACAAAGAGTTACACACATGCTGGTCGGACTAGCTCTTACGGATTACCACAAAGTGATCTTCGTCCGTCGCGGCGTCACCACAATGCCGCATCCGCCAGCAGATGGATGAACTTTCCCCCCGGACTACACCCGATCGGACCAGCCCGCGCCCACAGCGAAACTTTCGCGATTGATCCCCGACGGGCCGGACATGGCGAGGTCGGCCCCTTTGCACCCCCAGGCAGCAAAGGGGCCGACCCACTTACCGCGATGCGCCGACTCCCCCGTCGACCGCCCGGTCCCCCGGCCGGACGGCCGTACCCCCTGTGGCCATCGCACCGTGGCTGCGTTCGAGTGGCGAAGCAGCCAACACCAATGAAGAGCGGGATCGCGGGGCTCAGATACCTGGCTCCTCGGGACTTTTCGGCTCCCGATCGGCGTCGATGCGTTGACCTGGTGATTCGCCGCGCGATTCACCGGAGCCTCGGTCGAAGATCCCCCGAATGGCCCAGCATGGCGGGCGGGCATGACGGTCGGTGGGTTCCCGGACGAGGAACGGGGCGACAGCGGCGGTCACCAGGACGACGCCGGCGGCAACGCTGAGCACCGTGGGTAGCGCGGCCGATCCGGCGAATCCTGCGCCGAGCAGGGCACCCGCCACGTCGGCCGCGGCATCGCCCGCGTAGAACGCGGCTCCGACCCGGCCCAGTAGTTCGGCCGGCGATCCGCGCTGGATCGCGGTCTCGATGGTGACCAGCAGGACCGAGCCGGGCAGGCCGATCAGTCCGGTGGCGACGATCGCGACCGGGATGGTCGGCGCGTTGGCCAGCACGGCGAAGCAGACTCCGATGCCGCCCATGCCGATGGTGAGCGGCACCCGCGGTGGCCGGTCCCGGGCCAGCCGGCCGCCCAGCGGCGCACCGATCAGGTAGCCGGCGCCCAGCGCGGACAGCTGCACGCCGATGGCGTCCGGATGGTTGCCGAACCGGGTGGTCATGTACGGCACCAGCAACGCGGTGAACACGCCGTTGGCGGTGAAGAACGCGACGCACACCGGTAACAGCCAGCGCAGCACCGGCCGGTCGACGATCGCCCGCAGCCCGTCCCGCAACTCGGCGAGCACCACCGCCACGGTCGCGTCGGCCGCTCGTGCGATGGCCGGCCGGCGACCGGTCAGCGCCACGGCACCGGCGGCGATCACATAGCTGGACATGTCGGCGAACACCAGCGCGGGCAGGCCGAACGCGGTCAGCACGACCACACCCAGCGGCGGCCCGGTCAACTGGACGATGCCGCCGGTGACACCGAGCAGCGCGTTGCCACCGGCCAACTCCGGACCGGTGCCCAGCACGGCCGGGCGCAGGGCCCGGGCGGCCGGCCGGAAGAACATCGTGCCCAGGCTCTCGGCGAACAGGGTCGCGTGGACCCAGCCGACCCGGTCCGGCCGGTCGGCCAGCAGGAACCCGGCGAGCACCACGGCCCGCGCGAGGTTGGTGACGATCATCACGCGCCTGCGGTCCCAGCGGTCCACGAACACGCCGGCGACCGGACCGGCCACCAGCGCCGGCAGCGCCTCGGCGGCCAGGGCCAGGCCGGTGGCGGTGGCCGAGCCGGTCAGTTGGAACACCCGGTAGGGCAGGGCGACGACGAGCAGCCACGAACCGAGGTTGGAGACGAGGTCGCCGATCACCAGGAACCGGAAGTCCGGCAGGCTCATGGCACCCAGCACCACGCCAAAGTATCCTGACAGAACAGTTACAGACAAATATATTTCTGAGAGTAGGTCGGGTGGACGCGACGGAACTCGGGCCGCGCCTGCGGGCGGAGCGGACGGCCGGCGGGCGGACGATCGCGGCCGTGGCGGCCGATGCCGGCCTTTCCGTGCCCTACATCGCGAATCTGGAGAACGGCCGGGGCAATCCGACCCTCTCCGCGCTGAGCCGGCTGGCCACCGCGCTCGGCCTGCGGCTGGATGTCGATCTCGTGGCGGACGAACCGGTCGAGCCGCCGACCGAGCCGACCGGTGCCACGTTGCGGTTCGCCAGGTCGAGCCGGTTCCGGGAGGCGGCCATCCGGATCGTGCACCGGACCGGCGTGCCCGAACAGGCGGCGCGGCAGCGGCTGCTCGGCGTGCTCGCCGCCGCCCAGGCCGTGACCGGCACCGAGCTGACCACCACCGACTGCCACCGGTTCCTGGACGCCCTGGTGCTCGCGACTCTCGACGAGGACCACTGACTGGTGCACCATGCATCGAGCCACCGGCGGAGCGCTGTGACGGCGAACCGGCCGCCGCCGATACGGCTGTTGAGGCCGTCGCTGCCCGTTCCCAGGTGACTGCCAGGAATCCCGCAGACAATCTCCAGCTTGTCTGGACAGGCTCGGCACAGCACACCATGCGACACCGCTGCGTGGATCTCACAGAGGAGGAATGAGGATCCCCGTGCTGTTCAGACAACGAGTGCGCCTCACCAGGCGACGGGTGATCGTCACGGCCGCGATCGTGGTGGTCATCGCCGGTGGCGGCGTCGCGGCATGGGCCGCCACTCGCCCGGCGGACGCCGCGACGACCACCGGCTTCGCCACCGCAGCGCCGACGACGCTCCGGCAGACCCTGTCGTCCTCGGGCACGATCGAGCCCGCCGAGCAGTCCGATCTCAACTTCGCGGTGTCCGGCCAGGTCACCGCCGTGAACGTGGTGCAGGGCCAGCACGTGGCCAAGGGCCAGGCGCTGGCCACGGTCAACTCGGCGACGCTGTCCGCGACCGTGGCGGAAGCCCAGGCGACGCTGTCCGCCGACCAGTCCCGGCTCTCGTCCGACCAGGATTCCGCCGCGTCGTCCACCCAGGTCGACGCCGACCAGGCAGCGGTGAACGCGGATCAGAACCAGCTCGACCAGGCGCGCACCGCCCTGGCCGAGGCGTCACTGACCAGTCCGATCGACGGCACCGTCGCGTCGGTGGACCTGACCGTCGGGCAGCAGGTCTCCGGCGGCAGCGGTTCGTCGGGCGGTTCGTCGGGCGGCGGTGGCGGTTCCGGCGGTAATGGTGGCGGCGGTTCCGGCTCGGGTGGCGGTGCCAGCGGCTCCGCGTCGACGACTTCGTCGTCGAGTAACCAGATCGTGGTGATTTCCGACGGCACGTACGTGGTGAACGGGACGGTCGACGACACCGAGGTCGGCCAGGTGAAGGTCGGCGACCAGGCGGTGATCACGCCCGACGGCGCGACGGCGACGGTGTTCGGCACCGTGACGTCGGTCGCCATGCTGGCCACGTCGTCGTCCTCGGTGCCCAGCTACCCGGTGACGATCGGCGTCACCGGCACCCCGTCCGGACTGCACCCGGGCGCGAGCGCGACCGTGCAGATCATCGTCAAGCAGCTCACCAACGTGCTCGCCGTGCCGACCGTGGCGCTGCACTTCCAGAACGGCAGGACTGTGGTCGACCGGGAGGTCGGCGGCAAGCAGGTCGCGACGACGGTGACCACCGGCATGACCGCGAACGGCGAGACGCAGATCCTCACCGGACTGTCCAACGGCGACCAGATCGTGGTGCCGAGCATCCGGCGGGCCGGCACGACCACCACGGGCGGCGGTGCCGGGTTCGGCGGCCGGGGCGGGTTCGGCGGCGGTCGCGGCGGCTTCGGCGGCGGTGCTGGTTTCGGCGGCGGTGGTGGCGGCTTCGGCGGTGGCGGCGGTGGTGGTGGTTTCGGCGGTGGCCGGGGCTTCGGTGGCGGCGGCGGGGCGGGTGGCTGACCGGTGAGTGCCGACATCACGATGCCTCTGCCCGCGGTGCCGCCGATGCGCGACGTGGTCATCGACATCCGCGACGTCCACAAGGTCTACCGGACCGGTTCGCTGGACGTGGCCGCGCTGCGCGGTGTGTCGCTGCGCATCGAGGAGAGCGAGTACGTGGCGATCATGGGCCCGTCCGGGTCCGGGAAGTCCACGCTGATGCACATCCTCGGTTGCCTGGACGTGGCCACGTCCGGCACGTACGTGCTGGCCGGGCAGGACGTCGGCGACATGTCCGAAGCGGACCTCGCGGTCATCCGCAACGAGCGGATCGGCTTCGTGTTCCAGCAGTTCAACCTGCTGCCGTCGCTGACCGCGTGGCGCAACGTGGAACTGCCGCTGTGCTACGCGGGCGTGCCGAGGGCCGAGCGCCGGGCCAGGGCGATCGAGGTACTGGAGCTGGTCGGTCTCGGTGACCGGATCATGCACCGGCCGACGGAGCTGTCCGGCGGCCAGCAGTCCCGGGTGGCGCTGGCCAGGGCGCTGGTGAACAAGCCGGCGATGATCCTGGCCGACGAGCCGACCGGCGCGCTGGACTCGCACGCCACGGCCGACGTGCTCAGCGTCTTCGCCGACCTGAACCGGGCGGGCCACACGGTCGTGCTGATCACGCACGAGGAGGACGTGGCCACCAGCGCACGGCGCACGATCCGGCTGCGCGACGGCCTGATCGAGTCGGACACGCAGGGCCGCATGACAGGAGTCCGGTCGTGAGCGGGCCGGCGAGCGAATCGGTCACACCGCGCGGCGCCGGCGGGGTGGTCGCGTGAGTTGGCTGGAGACCGTGCGGACCAGTGTGGACGCGATCCGGTCGCACCGGTTGCGGTCCGGGCTGACCATGTTGGGCATCCTGATCGGCATCGCGGCCGTGATCCTCACCGTCGGTCTCGGCGAGGGCGCGCAGGCGCAGGTGTCGGCCGCGATCAACTCGCTGGGCACCAACCTGCTGGTCATCTCCCCCGGTAGTGCCACCACGTCCGGGGTGCGCGGCGGTGCGGGATCGGCGGCCACGTTGACCGTGGACGACGCCGACGCGCTGTCCTCGCACACCGTCGCGCCGGACATCGCCGCCGTCGCGCCCACCACGACCCAGGGCGACACGCTGGCGGCCGGTACGACGAACTGGACCACGTCGGTGGTCGGGACCACACCGGACTGGATGTCCGTGCGGGCCCGCACGCTGTCCGAGGGCCGGTTCATCTCGTCATCCGATGTGTCCGGTGAGGCGGCGGTGACCGTGCTGGGCACGACGACGGCACAGGAGCTGTTCGGCCTCGCCGATCCGGTCGGCCGCACGGTGAACATCGGCAGCACGCCGTTCACCGTGATCGGGGTGCTGGCGTCGGCGGGCGCGTCCGCGGCGCAGAACGAGGACGACCAGGCCGTGGTGCCGATCAGCACCGCGGCCGACCGGCTGATCGGCGGCCAGAGTCGCACGTCGGTCCAGTCCATCTACGTGGAGGCGGCGTCGTCGAACTCGCTGTCCGCCGCGTACCAGGAAGCCAACGCCGAACTGCTCAACCTGCACCACATCACGAACCCGACGGGTGCCGACTTCACCATCAACAGCCAGCAGTCGCTGCTGTCCACCGCGACGTCGGTGAGCAAGACGCTCACCGTCCTGCTCGGTGGGATCGCGGCGATCTCGCTGCTGGTCGGCGGCATCGGCGTCATGAACATCATGCTGGTGTCGGTGACCGAGCGGATCAGGGAGATCGGCCTGCGCAAGGCGATCGGCGCCAGCCCGACGGTGATCCGGCGGCAGTTCCTGGTGGAGGCCGCCCTGCTCGGCTTCGCCGGCGGGCTGCTCGGCGTGTTGTTGGGCATCGTCGGCGCCCTGCTCCTACCGCACGTGATCGGCAGTTCCATCGCCGTCTCGCCCACCGCCACGATCGGCGCGATCGTCGTCGCGATCTGTATCGGCATGGCGTTCGGGGTGTATCCGGCGAGTCGGGCCGCCCGCCTCGCCCCCATCGACGCCCTCCGCAGCGAATGACCCACTGGAGTACCACCATGTCCACTCAGCCTTCCGCCCCCGGAAACCGGCGTCTCCGGTCCCTGCCCGGCGTGCTGGTGGTGACCGGCGTGCTCGCGCTCGTCGTCGCCGCGTGCAGCAGCGGCGGTGGCTCGTCCACCGCGGCCCCACCCGCGACGCAGCCGACCAGGCAGGCCGGGGGGCAGCAGACCCCGCCGGGCGCGTTCGGCACGGCAGCGGCGGTGTCGGCGACCAGCATCGAGGTGCAGAGCCGGCAGAACGGCCAGGTCACGGTGAAGTTCACCGGCAAGACCAGGTTCACCGACACGGCGGCGGCCACGCTGAAGGACGTGAAGGTCGGCGAGTGCGTGACCGTGACGGCACTGTCCGGCGGTGCGCGGGCCACCAAGCTGACCGCGCGCACGGTCGGCATCACGCCCGCCACGTCCACCGGCTGCACGGTGGGCGGCTTCGGCGGCGCGTTCGGCCGGGGCGGTGGCGGCGACTTCACCGGCCGGCCCAACGAGAGCGCCCGGCCCCGGCCGTCGGGCACCAACCGCAACCGCCCGAACGGGGCCAACTTCGGGCGCGCGTTCGGCTCGGTCACCGCGGTCAGCGCGACCGGCTTCACCGTCAAGGGCGTGGCGCGGGGCAACAACCCAGCGGTCACCACGGCGGTCACGGTGAACGCCAGCACCACCTACACCCGCACCGCGGCCGCGACGCCGTCCGCGCTGGCGATCGGCGTGTGCATCGCGGCGCTCGGTCCTTCCGACGACACCGGTGCCGTGTCGGCCACGACGATCGGCGTGAGCAAGCCGGGCAACGACGGCTGTGCCGGCGGGTTCGGCGGTGGCGGGTTCCGCGGTGCCAACGGCGGCGGCGGGTTCCGGGGCAACGGCAATGGTGGCGGCGAGGGCGGCGGCCCGGCGCCGAGCCAGATCCCGGGTGGTGGCAATGGCTGACCGGCGCCGAGGCGGGTTCCGGTTGCGCCGTCGGGGCGTCATCGTGGTGGGGATCGTGGTGGTCGTGGTCGGCGGCGGTGCCGCGGGCGCGTGGGCCGCGATGCGACCGTCCGGTCCGGACTACCGGCTCGCGACGGCCGGCCCGGCGGCGGTGACGGACTCGCTGGCCGGGACCGGCACCATCCAGCCGGTCACCCAGGCGACCGTCATGTTCCCGACGTCCGGCCAGGTGGCGTCGGTGGGCGTGCAGGCCGGCCAGCACGTGACCGAGGGCCAGACGCTCGCCCAGCTCAACACGACCAGCCTGGACGCCACCGTCAGCCGGGACCGGCAGTCCGTGGCGTCGGCCCAGGTC
This sequence comes from Pseudonocardiaceae bacterium, assembly GCA_036273855.1. GTDB lineage: Bacteria > Actinomycetota > Actinomycetes > Mycobacteriales > Pseudonocardiaceae > DATEPR01. Next base: position 84,073 of record DASUGU010000054.1, on the reverse strand, counting down.
CGGCTGGCCGACGACCAGAACAGCCAGACGTCGGTCACCGCGTCGGCACCGCAGGCGACGTCGCCGTCCAGCGCGGGTTCGAGCACGCCGGCCGGCGGGTCGGCTCGGCTGTCCGGGATGGTGCACGGCCTGTCGGCCGACCAGAACGCGGTGCGGCGGGCGCAGCAGAAAGTGGACGCCGATCTGGCCCTGGTGGCGGCCGCCGACCACGAGGTGAACGCCCAGGGCGCGGCGTGCCAGGCGCTGCTGGACCAGCTGCGTTCGGCGACCACCACGCCACCCACCACCACTCCCACGTCGACGACGACCCCGCCGCCCCCACCGCCGGGCGGTTCGACATCGGTCACCGACTGCGAGTCGCTGATCAATGAGGTGCTGACCGACGAGAGCACCACCGGCGAGGACGAGCGGACCCTGTCGACGTCGGTCGCGGCACTGTCGGCCGCGTTGAACAAGGCGGTCGCGGCGGTCGGCACGTCCACGACCAGGACCGGCGGGTCCCACTCGACGCAGGGCACGCAGGGCGCGACGCGGCAGTCGACCGGCCGCAGCGCGGTCAGGACCGGCGGGCAGCCGGCGTCGGCCGACCAGATCGCGGCCGACCAGGCGGCGGTGGACGCGGCCAACGCCGAACTCGCGGCCGGCCAGCAGGCGGTCGCGGCGGCCACCATGGTCAGCCCGATCGCCGGCACCGTGGCGGACGTGACGGTCACGGCGGGCCAGTCGGCGGCGGCCAACTCGGCCGACGCCGAGGTGGTCGTCATCGGAGCGGGCCAGGACGAGGTGGCGACGGCGGTGACGGACAGCCAGGTCGGGCAGGTGAAGCCGGGCGACCGGGCCACGGTGACGCCGGACGGGGCCACCGTGCCGATCGCCGGCACGGTCACCGCGGTGGGCGCGCTGGGCACGACGACGTCGTCCGGCTCGGCCAGCTACCCGGTGACGATCTCGCTGGGCAGCACGTCGCAGCAGCTGTTCGACGGCGCCACGGCGTCGGTGTCGATCACGCTGGGCACGGCGCAGGCGGCCGTGACGGTGCCGACGTCGGCGGTCACCTCGGTGGGCGGGTTCAGCGTGGTGACCAGGATGGTGGCCGGCAAGCCGGCCATCACCCGGGTCACGCTGGGCGTGCGGGGGCCGACGGTCACGCAGGTCACCAGCGGTCTACGGGCCGGTGACCAGGTGGCGCTGGCCAACATGAACGCGCCGATGCCGACGGCGAACAACCCGGTGCGCATCGGGGGCGGCGGGTTCGGCGGCGGTGGGTTCGCGCGAGCGGCGGGCCGAGGGGCCGGCGGCGGGGGGCGCTGAGCCGTCCGCCGGGGGGAACGACCAGTGGCGCGGAGGATGCCTCCGCGCCACTGGTGTGTCCGGGTGGGTTCGCTGGGTCAGCTCGCGACGGCGGGGGTGCCGGGGCTCTCCGGCTTGCCGTTCGACGTGTCCTTCGGCAGGACCTCGTTGAGCACGAACTCGGTGACCACGCCGGGCGATGCCGTGTCGTCGGCGTAGAGGTGGAACCAGCCGTCGCGGGGCGCGTCCGGACCGTGGGTGGTGGTGGACCAGCCGAAATCCCGCTGCCACTCCAGCGATATGGCGCTGCCCACGCCCGGGATCACCTCACCGGATTCCTTTTTGACCGAAAGTCGCGCGGAAATAGGTTTACGCCCATCAATTGTCATGGAATCGACAAGGAGCCCGTACCGTTCCAGATGATCGGCGACGGTGTCGAGATATGTCACGCAATTGTCAATTTCCTCGGGCGTGGGGCCGTGGCGAGCCCGGCGCCCGGTGGTGATCGTGCGGACACGGTGACCGACCTGCTCGGTGTGTGTCTGTAGCGCGCTCACGTCGATCCCCTTTCTCATGTCCAAAATACCGTGTCCCGGCAAGTCCCATCACCCGGCTCGACTATAAAGACATCACCCATCCGGATACTCGGTGTTACGCGTGAACCCGCGTCCGGCGGCACGCATCTTCACCCGATCAGATTAGTGGTCACAACCGTGGCGAACATGTGGTTACTCCATGCAGGCCAGGGATGACCGGTAACGACGGATATTCACGTCTGCGTTGATCTGTCCCGATCGCCAGATCCGCTGGTCGTACGGTGTCCGGCGAGCCGGAGAGAGCGGACGATCCGGATGTGCCGGGAGAACACGGACACGCGGCACCCGACAAGGTGTAGCTACTGGGCGCCGCTCGGTCCACTATTACTAACCGTGACATGGCAAGGCTGGCGACCACGCACCGTGCGGTGGCGTGTGTACCTGGTCGTCGGCGGCCTGCTGACGCTGCTCCTGGTCACCGCGGGCGCGACGACCGCGGTGCGGCTGCACCTGACCTCGGTCGGCCACCACCTCACCAACACCCTGCGTCCGGCCCAGGCCGAGGTGGCCGACCTGGTGCAGGCCTATATCGACGAGGAAACCGGCGAGCGCGGATATCTGCTCACCGGCGACCCCAGTTTTCTCGAGCCCTACACCTTCGGCGAGCGGGCGACGGCGACCGCGACGACCCGGCTGCGCCACCTGTTCGCCGAGGACCAGGAGTCGACCACGGCGCTGGAGCGGGTCACCAGCGCCGCCGACGCCTGGCGCACCCAGGCGATCGAACCGGAACTCGTCGCGTTCCGGAACGGCTCGCTCACCGGGCAGGCGCTGGTGGACGCGGTGGGCAAGGGCAAGGCGCTGTTCGACGAGCTGCGGACCGCGCTGGGTGCCCTGCAGACCCGGATCAACGAGGAAGTGAACTCGGCGCTCCAGGTGTCCAGCACGGCGCAGACGACGGCGAACAACGTCACCATCGCGGCGGCGATCGCGGCCGCGGTGCTGGCGGCGGTGGCGGTATGGCAGTTGCGGCGGTCGTTCGCCGTGCCGCTGAACCGGCTGCTCGGCCAGGTGCGGCGGGTGGCCAGCGGCGATCTCGACCATTCGGTGGACGTGTCGGGCCCGCTGGAGATCGTCACCGTCGCCAGGACGGTGGAGACGATGCGGGTCCGCATCCTGGCCGAGAGCGCCAAGGCGGCGGACGCCGGCCGGCAGGTGGCCCGGTACGAGGAGGCGGAACGGATCGCCAGCAGCCTGGGCGACACGGTGATCGGCCAGCTGTTCACCACGAGCCTCGCGCTGCAGTCGGCGGCCGGGCGCTATCCCCCGGTGGCACCGGTGCTGGCCAGCGCGATCGGCGATCTGGACCGGGCGGTGAAGGACCTCCAGTCGGCCATCTTCGAGCTCGCCTCCTCGGCGCCCGAGCAGCAGTCGCTGGGCAACCAGGTGCTGGACGTGGTCGACCAGTGGGAGACCGGGGTGGGCACGGCGCCCGAGGTGCAGTTGGCCGGGGCGGTGGACAGCGATCTGCTGCAGCCGATGGCGGCCGACGTGGTGGCGGTGGTGCGCGAGGTGCTCGCCAGCGTGGTGCGGCCCTCCGACGTGGCGACGGTGATCAGTGTGAGCGCCGACGACGACACGGTGCGGCTGCGGGTGACCGGCGGGGCGCACGACCACGTGGTGGACGTGGCCGCGCTGCGGCAGCGGGCGGAGTACTGGGGCGGCAGTTGCGGGGTGGACGTCGCCGGGGCGGAGGTGACGGTGAGCTGGCAGGTGCCGCTCACGCTGCCTGGGACGTCGCGCGACGGCGGTAGCTGACCAGTTCCAGGTCCGGCTGGAAGCCCAGCGTGCGCAGCATCCGGCGGGCCGGTGCGTTGCCGCCCGCCACCACCGCGCACGCCGACTCGCGGGCGCCGTGGCCTTCGGCGAGGCGTTGGACGAGCGTGGTGACGAGCGCGGTGCCCGTCCCCCGGTCGCGCGCTTCCGGTGCCACGGCGACGAAGTCGATCAGGTAGTCCTCGTGCGCCCGGCCGGCGGCGTAGCCGAGCAGCCGGGGCCCGTCGGTGGCGACGACAACGGTGTGGTCGGCCGTGCCGGCGAGCAGGGCGCCCGCGGAGGTGTGCCGGAAGGTGGCGTCGTGCAGCCGGACGAGCGCGGCCGTGAGTACGGAATCCGTTGGTGGCGTCGGCACTTCGGCGATGTCGACGGCGTGTTCCGGGACGGTGCCGATCATCCGGACCAGGTCGACGCCGGACAGCAGCAGCAGGCTGCTGTACTCGCCGGGCGGAAACCCGTGGCGCTGGGCGAAATCCGCGAGGCGGCAGTGGGCGACGTGGCCGTAGAGCTCGGTGTCCGTGACGGTGCGCAGCACGGGCAGGGCGCTCGCGGCGGTGTGCAGGGCGTCGGCGGTGCGGCTCCAGATGCGGTCCGCGGCCGGGTGCTGCGCCGGGACGTCCACGAAGGGCCCGCACCACCAGGCACGGCCGGCGGCGCGGTCGACGTCGACGGTGAGGACGCCGCGGATGTGGTCGGTGTCGTCGACGGCGACGAAGGTGGTGGCCGGGAAGTGCAGCGCGGCCAGCTCGTCGGCGACCTCGGCGGGAGTGTCGCTGTGACAGCCGATGTGGTGGCAGGGCTCGGCCTGGAGCCGGCAGATGAGGTCGAGGACGTGGTCGTGGTCGGATCGGGTGGCAGGCCGAACGCGGAACATAACGGAAAGCGTGACTCCGCGACGAGACCCCGCGCAAAGCAATTACCAGCGCAGAGACCCTTGTCCGCCCACCGCGAACACCGTGTGTCGACCGCCCGACGGCCGACTCGCCGTGCCGGACCGATTCCTTTTCCGGCCGCGGCGGGTCTACCTGGGTGAGACCGACCACGAAGGGGCCACCCCATGACCATCACCGAGACCGACGCCCTCCCCACGACCGACGCCGACCGCGCCACCGGCCATGCCACCATGGTCAGCACCTTCGCCACCGCACCACACGGCCGCCGGCGGGTGGAGGCCCGCCACGGCTTCCCGGCCCAGGCCACCGGCTGACGAGACAGGTCCGACGACGTGGAGTTCGACGAGGCGGTCGAGCGGTTCCGGCGGGAACTGCTCGCCCACTGCTACCGCATGCTCGGCTCGATCGACGACGCCGAGGATCTCGTGCAGGAGACATTCCTGCGGGCCTGGCGCTCCTACGACACGTTCGACGGTCGTGCCTCGCTGCGCACCTGGCTCTACCGCATCGCCACCAACGCCTGCCTCACCGCGCTCCAGCACCACAGCAGGCGCTGGCTGCCCTCCGGCCTGGCCGATCCCACCGACGACCCCGACTCGCCGATCGGCGTCGCCCCGGCGGACACCCGCTGGCTGCAACCGGCCCCCACCGCCCTGCTGGACGACCCGGCGGAACTGGCCGCCCTGCGGCACAGCACGCGACTCGCCCTGATCGCCAGCATGCAGTACCTGCCGCCCAGGCAGCGGGCCGTGCTCATCCTGCGCGACGTGCTGGCGTTCCCGGCGGCCGAGGTGGCGACCGTCCTGGACACCACCACGGCGGCGGTCAAGAGCACGCTGCAACGCGCCCGCGCCACCCTGCGGACCGTCGCACCCGCCCACGACGACGTCGCCGAGCCCGCCGAGCCGGCTGCCCGGGCCGTTCTCGACCGCTACATGGCCGCCTTCGAACGGTCCGACGCCGCCGCCATCGAACAGGTCCTGCGTGAGGACGCGGTGCTGGAGATGACGCCGTGCACCACGTGGTTCAACGGCCGGGTGACCTGCCTGCCCTACATCGTGCGACACGCGCTCGGTTCGCCCGGCGAGTGGCGGATGACGCCGACCACGGCCAACGGCCAGCCGGCCGCCCTGGCCGACCGGCGGGGCGAGCAGGGCTGGTCCCCGTTCGCACTGGCCGTGCTTTCGGTGCGGGACAACGGGATCGCGCGGATCTCGTTGTTCGGTGAGCCGTCGGTGCTGGCCAGGTTCAGGCGGTGATGCGGTCGGTGACGCGGCCGGCGTCGACGTGGATGTGGCGGGTGGTGTGCACGGCGCCGAGCATGCGGCGGTCGTGGGTGACCAGCAGCAGCGTGCCGTCGTAGGAGGACAGCGCCGACTCCAACTGCTCGATCGCGGGCAGGTCCAGATGGTTGGTGGGCTCGTCGAGCACCAGCAGGTTCACTCCCCTGGCCTGCAACAGCGCCAGCGCCGCCCGGGTGCGTTCCCCCGGGGACAGCGTGGCCGCCTGCCGTACCACGTGGTCGGCGGTGAGGCCGAACTTGGCCAGCAGCGTGCGGACGTCACTGGGCATCCAGTCGGGCACCTCGGCGCCGAACGCGTCCAGCAGTGTCTGCCGGCCCAGGAACAGGCCCCTGGCCTGGTCGATCTCCCCGACCAGCACGCCGGGACCGAGTGACGCGGCACCGGCGTCCAGCGCGATCCGGCCGAGCAGGGCGCCCAGCAGGGTGGTCTTGCCGGAGCCGTTGGCGCCGGTGATGGCGACCCGGTCGGCCCAGTCGATCTGCAGGTCGATCGGACCGAGGGTGAACTCGCCCCGGTGCACCACGGCGCCGCGCAGCGCGGCGACCACGGCGCCGGAGCGGGGCGCCGCGGCGATGGTCATCCGCAGTTCCCATTCCTTGCGCGGTTCGTCGACCACGTCCAGCCGCTCGATCAGCCGGTCGGTCTGACGCGCCTTCGACGCCTGCTTCTCGCTCGTCTCGCCGCGATGGTGGGCCACGTGCTTGTCGTTGTCGGTGGCCTTCCGGCGGGCGTTGCGCACGCCCTTCTCCATCCACGCGCGCTGCGTCCTGGCCCGCTCCTGCAACGACGCCCTGGTGGCCGCGTACTCCTCGTAATCCTCGCGGGCGTGCCGGCGGGCGACCTCGCGCTCCTCCAGGTAGGCCGTGTAGCCGCCGCCGTAGGCCCTGACCTGCTGTTGGGCCAGGTCCAGTTCGACGACCCGGTTCACCGTCCGGGCCAGGAACTCGCGGTCGTGGCTGACCACCACCGTGCCGGCCTTGAGGCCCGCGACGAACCGCTCCAGCCGCTCCAGGCCGTCCAGGTCGAGATCGTTGGTGGGCTCGTCGAGCAGGAAGACGTCGTAGCGGGACAGCAGCAGCGACGCCATGCCGACCCGGGCCGCCTGGCCACCGGACAGGCTGACCATCCGCTCGTCGGCGGCCACGTCCAGGCCGAGATCGGCGAGCACGCCGCCGATCCGGTCGTCCAGGTCGGCGCCGCCCAGGGCGAGCCAGCGTTCCAGCGCCACCGAGTACGCGTCGTCGGCGCCGCGAAGCGAATCGGCGAGCGCCGACGTCGCCGCGTCCAGGTCCCGCTGCGCCTCGGTGACGCCGGTGCGTCTGCCCAGGAACTCGCGCACCGACTCGTCCGGCCGGCGTTCCGGTTCCTGGGTGAGATAGCCGACGTTCGCGGTGGCCGGCAGCCGCCGCACGGTGCCCGACTCCGGCTTGTCCAGCCCGGCGAGCAGGCGCAGCAGGGTGGACTTCCCGGCGCCGTTCACACCGACGAGCCCGACCACGTCGCCCGGTGCGACGATCAGGTCGAGCCCGGAGAACAACACCCGGTCGGCATGTCCGGCGGCCAGATCCCTGGCGATCACTGTGGCACTCATGGCGCCCACGATCGTAGTGGCCGCCTGCCGACGTCCGACAACGAATAAGCAGGTGACGGGGTTAACGGCGCCGGCCGGTGCCGGACCGGCCGCCACCGGTCCGGTCCGGCCCCGCCCCCCGGAGCGCGACCGCCTGCCCGCACGCGGACAGCAAACCGTCCGCCGTGGTCCCGGTCGTCCGCGACTCCAGACCCGCCGGTACGAGTACCGGCACCTCCGGAGCGGAACTGACCAGCACCACAGGCAGCTTGGCGCGTGTGCCGCACACGACGCCGTACTCCCGTGCGGTGAGCTGTGCAGACTGGTCACGCACGTCCACAACCAGGTCGACCGGATGCCCGCCGTCCAACGGGCACCGGTCGCCTGGTGCGAAAGCACGGCAGATGCCCACCGTGCTGTGGCAGGTACTCACCTGGCAGCCCAGCTGGCGAAGCGATGTCGCCAACCGTGTCGAGTCCCCGAACGTCGACTCGGTCACCAGAACGTGCATCTGCCCTCCCTGTCGCGACCCCCCGGTCGCTACCAGAGCAGCCCAACACGCGGGGCGGCCGAATCGAAGGGCGAGAAGGCATCTAGCCACGGGGCACAAAGTCACAACCGGGGCAACCACCGCGTTTCCGCGGCTGGCGATGGACTGCCGGGCGGGTCCGCCTCACGGCAGCGGCGCGGACCACCGTACCCGGGTGCCCTGCGGCTGGTGCCGCTCCACCCCGAAGTGGCCGCCGACCCGGTGGGCCCGCTGTCGCAGATTGGCCAGCCCACTGGACACAATGGACTCGGGCATGCCGGTCCCGTCGTCGGTCACCTCGACCACCAGGTCGTCGCGCACCGACACCACCACGGACAGGTTGGCCGCACCCGCGTGCCGGACCGCGTTGCTGACCGCCTCGCGGACCACGGCCTCGGCGTGCTCGGCCAGGTCGACCGGCACCAGGTCCAGCGGCCCGGCCAGGCGGACCGACGTGCGGGGGCCGCCGTTCCTGGTCAACTCGGTGATGGCACCGTTGAGGCGCTGCCGCAGCCTGGGCACGCCGGTCGTGCCGGCATGCAGGTCGAAGATCGTGGTGCGGATCTCGTTCACGATCTCCTGCAACTGGTCGATGCTGTCGTTGATCCGGCGCGCCACGTCCGGCGACGTGGCCCGACGCTGGGCACCGGACAGGGCCAGCCCGACGCCGAACAGCCGCTGGATGACGTGGTCGTGCAGGTCCCTGGCGATCCGGTCCCGGTCGGCGAGCACGTCGAGCTCGCGCAGCCGCCACTGGTGGCTGGCCAGTTGCAGTGCCAGCGCCGCCTGGTCGGCGAACGACGCGATGACCGGCAGCTCGTGCAGGTCGAACACCGGCGCGTCGACCGCGCGGGCCGCGACGAGCACGCCCAACACCCGGGAACCCGCGCGCAGCGGCAGCATCAGTCCCGGGCCGAGCGTGACGTCCAGCACCGCCAGGTCCAGCGCCGGGACGCTGCGCGGCACCTGGTCGACGAACACCGACCCGATCGTCGAGCCGCCCAGCGGGACCCTGGTGCCGGTGGGCGGGTCGGCACCGAACCCGGCCGACACCCCGATGGTCAGCCCGGTCGGCTCGGCCGCGTCGGACTCCTCGGGGACGGCGATCAGCGTGTACAGGGCGGAGCTCAGCTCCAGGGTGCGGTCCGCGACGGCCTGCAGGACGTCGCCGGGATCGGTGCCGGCGAGCAGTTGCGTGATGATGTCGTTGGTGGCCTCCGCCCAGCGCTGCCGGCGCCGGGATTCCTCGGTCAGCCGTGCGCTCTCCACCGCGACCCGGGCCGCCGCCAACAGCGCCGCCCGGACGAGCGTCGCGTCCCCCAGGCCGGAGCCGTCCACCACCGGATCAGACTCGCACGAACACTCCCCTGTGTACATCGAACCGGGTGGCCGATTGGTGACCTTGGACCCGCCACTCTCATGACTTTTGCCGCTCCGTACCGGCCGCACCCCAGCGCACAGTGAACGGACCGCCAGCCCTTGGGAGACGAGCATGAACACCGGCATCACGTCGGTAGCGAGGCTGGCCGAGGACCAGGTGCGTACGGCGCTCGCGGCCGCCGACCAGGCACCTGGCCGGCCGGCGTGGCGGTTCGAGTGCACGGCCACGACGATCGAACTGCACGAGAAGGGCGATTCGACCGACCCTGGGCATGCCGCGCGAGTACTGGCCTGTGGTGGCGCGCTGTTGAACCTGCGGCTGGCCGTGCAGGCGGTCGGTGTGTACGCCGACGTCCGCCTGGCGCCCGACCCGAACCGGCCGACGCTGCTGGCCGCGCTACGACCCGAGCACGAACGGCTGGCGACAACGTGGGACCGGCGCCTGGCGCACATGATCGGCCACCGGATCATCATCCAGGCACCCGGGCAACCGGTGGGTGCGCTGCGCGAACTGCGCAAGGCCGCGGACGTCGAGCAGGCGTGGCTGGCGAGGTTGTCCACCACCCAGTTGGCCAACGTGGGCGTACCGATGCTGGACTCGCGGCTGGTACTGGTGATCGGGTCGCTGCAGGACGACGTGCGGTCGCTGCTGCACGCCGGGCAGGCCGTGCAGCGGGTGGCGCTGACGGCGGCGACGCTCGGTTTCGTCACGACCCCACTGGGTGAGCCGTTGGCCACTCCCGCCGCCCGGACGCGGCTGCGCGCGCTGATCGGCGGTGCGCTCTCGCCGCACGCCGTGCTCGCGGTGGGCTGAGCGCTACGGCTGGTTGCCCTCGACCCGCAGGCGCGTGACCAACACGGCGGCCTGGGTGCGGCGTTCCATGCCCAGCTTGGCCAGCAGCCGGGACACATAGTTCTTCACCGTCTTCTCGGCCAGGAACATGCGTTCGGCGATCTGCCGGTTGGTCAGCCCCTCGCCGATCAGGCCGAGCAGGGCCCGTTCCTGGTCGGTCAGGTCGGCCAGCGGGCCGGGGCCGTCGAGGCTGGCCCGCAGCCGGCCCATCAGGACCGCGGCCGCGCGGCTGTCCAGCAGCGACCGCCCGGCGCCGACCTCACGCACGGCGGACACCAGCTCCATCCCCCGGATGTCCTTGATCACGTACCCGCCCGCGCCGGCCAGGATCGCGTCCAACATGGCCTGCTCGTCGGTGTAGGACGTGAGGATCAGGCAGTTGAGCTCCGGCACCGCGGAGCGCAGTTCCCGGCACAGCTCCACGCCGTTGCCGTCGGGCAGGCGCACGTCGAGCACCGCGACGTCGGGCCGCGCGGCGGGGATCCGGGTGAGCGCCTCGGCGGCAGTACCGGCCTGGCCGATGACCGTCAGGTCGTCCGCCTCGTCCAGCAGGTCGGCCACCCCACGCCGAACGATCTCGTGGTCGTCGACGAGGAATACCGTGAGCACGACCCCCAGGTTACGGGTTGATCAGCCGCCAGGCGATGGTTCAGCCCAACGCCTGCCACCAACCGTCCACCGAGGGCGGGTCGGCGACGTCGACCCGTTCACCCGGCCGAGGGATCGCCAGGCGCGCGTCCCTGGCCTTCGCCTCCAGCCACAGCCGGTCGGCCGGGTCGGTCCAGGCGTGGGTGGACAGGTTGAACGTGCCCCAGTGCACCGGCACCAGCAGGTCGCCGCGCAGGTCGATGTGGGCGGCGACGCCCTCCTCGGGTGTCATGTGGATGTCCGGCCAGGCAGGCGAGTAGGCGCCGATCTGGATCAGCGTCACGTCGAACGGGCCGTACTCGGCGCCGATGGCGGCATACCCGTCGAAGTAGCCGGAGTCGCCGCTGTAGAACACCCGACTGGTCGGCCCGATGACCGACCACGACGTCCACAGCGTGCCGTCGCGGTGGAACAGCCGGCCGGAGAAGTGCTGCGCGGGCGTGGACACCAGCCGCAGCCCGGCCACCTGCACGCTCTCCGACCAGTCCAGCTCGATGATCCGCTCGGCCGGCACCCGCCACCGCTCCAGGTGCGCGCCCACGCCCAGCGGCACCACGAAGGGCGCGCGCTGGGTCCGCAGCAGGGTGCGGACGCTGGGCAGGTCGAGGTGGTCGTAGTGGTCGTGGGAGATGACGATCGCGTCCAGCGTCGGCAGGTCGGTCAGCGGCACCGGGTTGGGGTGCAGCCGCCGGGGGCCGGCCAGCGCGGAGGGCGACACCCGCTCGCCCCACACCGGGTCGAACAGCACGCGGGCACCGTCCAGTTCCACCAGCGCCGACGAGTGGCCGTACCAGGTGACGTGCACACCCTCGGTGACCGGCGGCGGCACGGTGGTGACCAGCGGCACCGGACCGGCCGGGTGGCGGGGCTGCTTGCCGAAGACCAGCTCGCGGATCGTGTCCCGCATGGTGCCCGGCGGCGGCAGCGTGGTGGTGACCCTGGCGTTGTGGAACTGGCCGTCGCGGTACTGCGGCGAGCGCCGCATCCGCTCGGCCCGCGCACCGGTGGCCGTGGCGCCCGCCGCCTCGGCGATCCCGCGCGCCGTCCACGCCGCCGCGCCCGCCGCCGCCAGCCCGGCCACCAGGCCCAGCCGTCGACCAGCGGATCTACCGCCCCGTCCCGCCATCACCACACCCCTCCCGTACGACCCCGTCCGCCAGCATGGCACGACTTCACCCGTGGCCGCCGCCACACAGGCGGGCATCTACTCTCGGGCGCATGGACACCGACACTGGATCGGCGACCGACCGGATCGCCCGGACCAGGGCGTATCGCGGCGGCGAACTGGCCGCCGAGAACTTCCCGGTGGCCTACGTCTCCGACTGGCTGGGCGAGCAGGACACGGTGGTCTGGGTCGACCTGTGCGCCCCGGACACGATCGACCTCAAGGTGGTCGCCGAGGAGCTGGGCCTGCACGAACTGGCCGTCGAGGACGCGGTGGAACGCAGCCAGCGGCCCAAGCTGGACCACTACCGCACCCACGACTTCCTGAGCATGTACGCGGTCTGGCTGGACCGGGACTCCGGCCAGCTGGAGACCAGCGAACTGGCCGCGTTCCTGCTGCCCAGGGCGCTGATCACGGTGCGCAAGGACGAGCGGTTCGACGTGCAGAAGGTCGTCGACCGGTGGGACGCGGCGACCGACCTGGCCCGCCACCAGGTCGGGTTCCTGTTGTACGGACTGATCGACTTCGTGGTGGACGGCCACTTCCAGGCCGTTCAGGACCTGGACGAGGAGATCGAGGCACTGGAGGACCTGCTGTTCGCCGAACGGTCGCGCGACGTCGACGTGCAGCGGCGCAGCTTCGAACTGCGCAAGAGCCTGGTGCGCATGCGCAAGGTGGTGCTGCCGATGCGCGAGGTGGTGAACACGCTGATGCGCCGGGACGTGCCCGCGGTGGCGCACGAGATGATCCCGTACTTCCAGGACGTCTACGACCACGTGCTGCGCGCCACCGAGTGGACCGAGTCGCTGCGCGACCTGGTGACCACCATCCTGGAGACGAACCTGACCATCCAGGGCAACCGGCTCAACGTGATCAGCAAGCAGGTCACCAGTTGGGCGGCGATCATCGCGGTGCCCACCGCGATCACCGGCTTCTACGGGCAGAACGTGCCGTATCCCGGGTTCGCCCACTTCCACGGGTTCATCGTGTCGACCGCGCTGATCGTGGTGGTGTCGGTCGGGCTGTACCTGGTGTTCCGGCGCAAGGGCTGGCTGTAGCCGACGTCACGCCAGCAGTTCGTCCAGCAGCTTGGCGATCTGCTCCACCTCGATCAGGAACGCGTCGTGGCCGTGCGGTGACGAGATGACCCGCAGCGGCTCGGCGCCCGGGATGCCGGCCGCGATCTCCACCTGCTGGTGGATCGGGTAGAGCCGGTCACTGTCCACTCCGGCCACCACGGCCCGAGCGGTGATCCGGCGCAGCGCGGCCGCCACCCCGCCCCGGTCGCGGCCCACGTCGTGGCTGTTCATGGCGCGCACCAGCGTGACGTAGCTGCCGGCGTCGAACCGGCCGAGCAGCTTGGCCGCATGATGGTCCAAATAGGACTCCACGGCGAACCTGCCGGCCGCGTCGTCGGGCTGGAGGTCGCGGCCGAAACGCATCCGCAGTTCTGCCTCGCTGCGGTAGGTGATGTGGGCGATCCGGCGGGCGACACCCAGGCCGACGTGCGGACCGGCGCCGGGCGGCTGGTCGTGGTAGTCGCCACCGTGCCAACCCGGGTCGCTCTCGATGGCCACCAGCTGCGGCCAGCTCCACGCGATCTGCTCGGCCGACGACCGGGCGGGCGCGGCCAGCACCAGCACCCCGGCGACCCGGTCCGGCCACGTGACCGCCCACTCCAGCGACCGCATGCCGCCCATCGACCCACCGAGCACCGCGGCCCACCGGTCGATGCCCAGCGCGTCGGCCAGCGCGGCCTCGACGGCGACCTGGTCGCGGACGGTGACGTCCGGGAACCGGCTCCCCCACGGCCGCCCGTCCGGCGCCGGGGACGCCGGTCCGGTACTGCCCTGGCAGCCGCCCAGCACGTTGGGGGCGATCACGAAGTACCGGTCGGGGTCGAGCACCCGGTCGGGGCCGATCAGGCCGTCCCACCAGCCGGGCGTCGGGTGACCGGTCTCGATCGGTCCGGCCACGTGGCTGTCGCCGGTGAGCGCGTGCAGCACCAGCACGGCGTTGGACCGGTCCGGGGCGAGCGTGCCCCACGTCTCGTAGGCCACCTGGAAGTCGGGCAGGGTCTGGCCGGACTCCAGGGTCAGCGGGTGGCCGGCGTGGAACCAGTGCCGCCGGCCGACGGGGTCGCCGTCGTGCCAGGCACCGGATGCGGGGGGCGTCGTCACACGGCCGATTCTGCCGTGTCCGACTCGGCCACCCACCGGGCATGCCTCCCCCGGATTGTCCGACGCTCGGACTAGCCTGCTCGTACCCACTCGACCGCATCAGGAGACGCGCCCGTGCCGGACTCGTTCGTTCACCTGCATGTTCACACCGAGTACTCGATGCTCGACGGTGCGGCCAAGGTCGCTCCGCTGTTCGCCGAGGCCGAGCGGTTGGGCATGCCGGCGGTAGCGATGACCGACCACGGGAACATGTACGGGTCGGCCGAGTTCTACCGGGCCGCGCAGAAGTCGGGCATCAAGCCGATCATCGGCATCGAGGCGTACGTCGCGCCGACCAGCCGCTTCCACAAGAAGCCGGTGTTCTGGGGACACACCGGGCAGCGCGGCGCGGACGAACTGGGCGAGGGCGGCGACGTCTCCGGCGCGGGTGCCTACACCCACATGACGATGCTGGCCGCGAACACGACCGGCTTGCGGAATCTGTTCCGATTGTCCAGCCTGGCGTCGTTTCAGGGTCATTATCGCAAACCCCGCTGCATTCTGCCTGGTCAGGAAATCATGACCCGCGGTGGCATGAAGCGGATCGAGCACGTTCGCGTCGGTGACGAGGTGCTGACGCATCGTGGGCGATTCCGTCGTGTTGTCGAGGTGATGCGCAATGATCACGACGGCGACATCTATGGCATCGAGCTGAACTTCCGGGACAACCGCGTCACCTGGATGACCGGCGAGCACCCGGTGCTGATCCGGCATCGCGACGGCAGCCGCTCCTGGGTGGAGGCTCGCGACATCGTTGGTGGCCGGCCAGGCACCGGAACACGTGAGCAGACCGATTGTTGGCACAGTTGGGTGTGTCTGCCTCGCGTCCGATCCGACAGCCCCACCGTGATCACGATCGACACGGCCGACTACGTCGACCGGACCCCGGTGGCGGGCGAGTCCGATCGTTTCTACCGGGTGTCGACTCGCCCTCGCACGGGCTCGGTCAGGCATTATGCGGACTTGTCGACCACCATCGAACTCGATGCCGATTTCGGCTATCTGCTCGGGCTCTATGTCGCGGAAGGTTATGTCGATCGCGGTCGCACCGTGTCCTGGTCCTTCCATGAGGACGAGCGAGATCTCATCAGTGCCTGCGGCAAGCTCATCGAGAAGTACACGGGCAAGGAAGCGTCAGTCCGCGGCCGGCCGGACCGCGAAGGCCATCGAGGTGTCACCGTCTCGGTGTCGTCCTCGGTGTTCGCCCGGCTCCTGACCCGGCTGTGCGGGAGCGGGGCCCGGAACAAGCACTTCCCGGAGTTGATTTTCGACGCGCCCGAAGAATTCATGCTGAGTGCGTTCATCGGCGTACTGGACGGTGACGGCTCGCAGACCCGCTCCGGGGTCATCAGTCTCCAGCAGACGTCCGAGCAGCTGCATTGGCAGATGCGGACGCTCGCGGCACGACTGAACGCCGATTTCGCCAGCACCTACTGCCAGCCGGTCGCGAGCGACAACCACGCGCAGTCCTACCGGGCGAACTTCTCACCCCACACCGAGCTTCCTCATCGCATGACACTTTCCGACGAGGACTATGTCTACAAGCCCGTCCGGCAGATCCGTCGCAAGTCCTACATCGGGCCGGTCTACAACATCGAGGTCGCCGAAGACCACTCGTATGTCACGGATTTCGCGGTACACAACTGCGACCGCGAGCTGATCGCCGAATATGCCGAGGGCATCATCGCGACCACCGGCTGCCCGTCCGGTGAGGTGCAGACCCGGCTGCGGCTGGGTCAGCCGGCCGAGGCGCTGCAGGCCGCGAGTGACTACCGGGACATCTTCGGTGCGGACAACTTCTTCCTGGAGCTGATGGACCACGGCCTGCCGATCGAGCGGACCGTGCGCGAGGGCCTGCTGGACGTGGCCCGCAAGCTCGACCTGCGGCCGCTGGCCACCAACGACAGCCACTACGTCACCCAGGACCAGGCGGACACCCACTCGGCGCTGCTGTGTGTGCAGGCGGGCAAGACACTGGACGACCCGAACCGGTTCAAGTTCGACGGCGACGGCTACTACCTGAAGTCGGCCGCCGAGATGCGCGAGTACTGGGATGCCGAGGTGCCCGGCGCGGCCGACAACACGCTGTTGATCGCCGAGCGGGTGGAGTCCTACGCCGGGGTGTACGACTTCGTGGACCGGATGCCCCGGTTCCCGGTGCCGGAGGGCAGGACCGAGGACGACCTGCTGCGCGAGGAGGTCGAGCAGTTCATCCCGGAGCGGTTCCCGGGTGGTCTGACCGACGAGTACCGCGCCAGGGTGGACCGGGAGCTGGGCATCATGGCCCAGATGGGCTTCAGCGCCTACTTCCTCGTGGTCGGCGACCTGGTGCGGTGGGCGAAGCGGCAGCACATCAGGGTGGGTCCGGGCCGTGGTTCGGCGACGGGCTCGCTGGTGGCGTACATCCTGCACATCACCGACCTGGACCCGATCGAGCACTCGCTGATCTTCGAGCGGTTCCTGAACCCGGAGCGGGTGTCGCCGCCGGACATCGACCTCGACTTCGACGACCGGCGGCGTGGCGACGTGATGCGCTACACGATCGACAAGTGGGGCGCGGAGAACGTGGCCCAGGTGATCACGTTCGGCACGATCAAGACGAAGGCCGCGATCAAGGACGCCTCCCGCGTGCTGCACGGCCAGCCTGGTTTCTCCATCGCCGACCGGATCTCCAAGGCGCTGCCGCCGCCGATCATGGCGAAGGACATCCCGATCTCGGGCATCTTCGACCCGCAGCACGAGCGCTACGCCGAGGCCGCCGAGGTCCGGTCGCTCGCCGAGACCGACCCGCAGGTCAACAAGATCATGGAGACGGCGCGCGGCCTGGAGGGCCTGGTCCGCAACGCCGGTGTGCACGCGTGCGCGGTGATCCTGTCGTCGCAGCCGCTGCTGGACGTGATCCCGCTGTGGCAGCGTGACGACGGCGCGATCATCACCGGCTGGGACTACCCGTCGTGCGAGGACATCGGCCTGCTGAAGATGGACTTCCTGGGCCTGTCCACGCTGACCATCATC
Organism: Pseudonocardiaceae bacterium; assembly: GCA_036273855.1. Classification (GTDB taxonomy): domain Bacteria; phylum Actinomycetota; class Actinomycetes; order Mycobacteriales; family Pseudonocardiaceae; genus DATEPR01. The sequence goes on along the minus strand of DASUGU010000054.1, from coordinate 66,835 downwards.
GACGACGCGATCAAGTCGGTGAAGGCCAACCACCGTGTCGACATCGACCTGGCCACCCTGTCGCTGGACGACGCCAAGACTTATGAGCTCTATGGCCGCGGCGACACCCTGGGCGTGTTCCAGGTCGATGGTGCGGCCATGCGGGACCTGCTGCGCCGCATGCAGCCCACCAAGTTCGGCGACATCGCCGCAGTGCTGGCCCTGTACCGCCCGGGCCCGATGGCGGCGAACGCGCACATCAACTACGCGGAACGCGCCAACGGCCGGCAGAAGCTCACGCCGATCCACCCGGACCTGAAGGAAGCGCTGGAGCCGATCCTCGGTGAGACCTACCACCTGCTCGTGTACCAAGAGCAGGTCATGGCGATCGCCCAGCAGCTGGCCGGGTACACCCTGGGCGGGGCTGACTTGTTGCGCCGCTCGATGGGCAAGAAGAAGAAGGAGATCATCGAGAAGGAGTACGAGAACTTCAAGGGCGGCATGCTCGGCAAGGGGTTCTCGCCGGAAGCCACGCAGACGCTGTGGGACGTGATGCTCCCGTTCGCCGGGTACGCGTTCAACAAGTCCCACACGGCGGGCTACGGTCTGGTCTCCTACTGGACGGCGTACCTGAAGGCCAACTACCCGGCCGAGTTCATGGCCGCGCAGCTCACCTCCAACGCGGACAACAAGGACAAGTCCGCGATCTACCTGTCCGAGTGCCGCCGGATGGGCATCAAGGTGCTGCCACCCGACGTCAACGAGTCGGTGCACGCGTTCGCAGCGGTGGGCGAGAACATCAGGTTCGGCCTGGGCGCGGTCCGCAACGTGGGCGCCAACGTGGTCGCGTCGATCATCGAGACCAGGGACAAGAAGGGCAAGTACACCTCGTTCCAGGATTTCCTGGAGAAGGCGGAACTGGTCTGCTGCAACAAGAGGGTCATCGAATCCCTGATCAAGGCAGGCGCGTTCGACTCCTTCGGCCACACCAGGCTGTCCCTGCTGGCGGTGCACGAGGAAGCGGTGGACGCGGTCACCGGCCTCAAGCGCCAGGAAGCAATGGGCCAGTTCGACCTGTTCGGCGGCGGCGACGACACAGTCGAGCCGGACGTCAGTTCGTCCCCGCTGGCGCACTTGACGCTGTCCGACGACGAATGGCCCCGCAAGCAGTTGCTGGCCTACGAGCGAGAAATGCTGGGCCTGTACGTCTCGGCCCACCCACTGGACGGGGCAGAGCCCATCCTGCGCAAACACGCCCCCAAGCCAATAGCCGTATTGATCGACGACGCGCCAAAAGAGGGCGAAGTAGTAGTCTCAGGAATGATCGCGTCGGTAGAACGAAGGGTGAACAAGAACGGCGAACCCTGGGCAATCGTCAAACTGGAAGACCTGGACGCCTCAGTAGACGTGCTGTTCTTCGCCAAGTCGTACTCAGTGATGCACGAGGACCTGGTAGCAGACTCGGCCGTAGCCATCAAGGGCCGAGTCAACTGGCGAGACGACCAGATGTCAGTCTTCGGCTCAGGAGTAGTGCCACTGGACATCAGCGAAGCCGAACGCAACCCAGGCGTAGCCCCGGCATTCGTACTGAGGGCAGAAGCGGCAAAACTGGACGCGGACTGCATCAACGAACTCCGCTCAGCACTAACCGCGCACAAAGGCGACGTACCGGTAAGAATCGTAGTATGCCACGACGGCAAAGAAACCCCACTAGCAGTGGACGCCTACTCAGTAGCAGTATCATCAGCACTACTAGGCGAACTAAAAGCAATAAGGGGAATCACGGTAGCGGTATAACGAACCGAGCAAAGCCCAACCCTAGGGTCGATAGGAGCTTCATTCCGGGCCGCCTCCCTCGCCCAGGTCAATCTCTTGCGCCCAGCAAGAATCGAAGCAGCCCAAGCGATCGTCGGACAGGATCCGCCGAATCGACTCGATAGGCAGATCGATCCACCGCAGAGCCACGATCAACCGAGCAAGCCGAAGCCGATCAAGGTGATACCGCCGATACCCGGTCTCCGCGGAGACATGAGCAGGCACCAACAGCCCGACATCGTCATGGTGGCGTAGAGCATGAACCGACAGCCCGGAACGCCGGGCGAACCGACCGATCGTCATCAGCGTGTCATCTGGCACGGGACCACTGCGCCGTCGCGGGTAACCCGACAGTCAACCGCCTACAGCCATCCCCGATCGAACGCGATCCGCACCAGATCGACCCGATTCCGAGCCCCACACTTGTTGATCAAGCTGGACGTGTAGTTCCGCACAGTCCCCTCGGACAGGAACAACCGCCCGGCGATCTCCCGAGCCGAAGCCCCCTCTGCCACCAGCCGCACCACGTCCAGTTCCCGAGGCGTGACAGGAATATCAGCCTCCAGAGCGGCCACAGCCAGAGTCGGATCGAACACCCGCTGCCCAGCGGCAACCCCCCGAATCGCGGCCAGCAACTGCTCAGCAGGCGCATGCTTGACGACGAACCCCCGAGCATTGGCCTGCAAGGCGCGTTGCAACATCCCGGGCTTGTTCAACGCGGTGAGGATGAGCGAAGCGCACTGCGGCGTCCGCTCAGCGAGCTCCGCAGCGGCCTCCAGACCGTCGATACCCGGGATGTCGATGTCCAGCACAGCGACGTCGGGCCGCAGCTCGACGATCCGCTCCACGGCCTGGTCCCCCCGGCCGGCGACGCCGACGACCTCCAGGTCGGCCTCCAGCTCGATCAGCGACACCAAGGCCGATCGGATCATCACCTGGTCCTCGGCCAGGAACACGCGGATCACGGTTCCACCTCCACCGCGACGTCGAGCGCGGCACGGTCGCCCGGTGCGGCGACGACCGGCGCCGCGGGCAGCGGCACGCTGGCCTCCAGCACGAACCCACCGTCTTTCTTGGACTTCGCGGTGAGCCGGCCGCTCAGCACGTGTAACCGCTCGCGCATGCCGCGGATGCCGTTGCCGCCGGAGGGTGACCGGGTGACCTTGATGGCCGGGCCGTCGTTGGCCACGGTCAACACGGCACGGCCGCGTTCCACTCGCAGGGTGATCTCGCACCGGTTGGAGTCGCTGTGCCGCAACACGTTCGTCGCGCCCTCCCGGACGATCCAGGCCAGTGTCTGGGACACCTGCTCGTCCAGTACCACGGGGGCGATGTCCACGTTCGTGAGGACTCCCGCTGAATCGAGGATGGCCCGGGCGTTGGCGATCTCGCCCTCCAGCGAGAGATCGCGCATGCCGGCGACCACGGTCTGCATCTCCCCGATCGACTCCCGGAGCAGGCTGCGGGCGTCGCTCAGTTCGGCGTACGCGCGGGTGGGGTCACGCTGGCTCAGCCGCTCCACCAGTTCCAGCTTCAACAGCACTACGGACAGGCCGTGGCCCAGGGTGTCGTGCAGGTCCCTGGCCCAGCGCAGCCGCTGCTCGCTGACCGCGAGCTGGGCCATCTCCGAGCGGGTCTGCTCCAGTTCGCCCGCGAAGATCACCAGCCGGGGGATGGCGTAGAAGATCAGCGCGGTGAGCGCGAACTCCTCCAGGTCGAGGCCGACCTCGCCGACGGCGAACTGCTGGGTGGTCAGGCCGACGTAGGCGGCGAGCAGGACCACGGTCAGCGCTCCCCTGGCCCGGCCGGCCAGGCACAGCAGCATGACCGAGAAGCTCAGCGCGGGCAGCGCGGCGAAGGTCGGGCCGAGCACCGCGAACAGCGCGACCGACCAGGCGACCCCGCCGATGGCGACGACCTGTGTGGTCCGCTGCCGGCGTCTGCCGCGCAGCACCCGTATCACCGACCACACGTAGCAGCCGAACCACAGCACCCAGCCGACGGTGGCGAACACCACCAGCCACGCGTGCGGGTACGTCGGGATCGACCGTACCGGCACGCTGACCACCAGCAGGAAGTAGACGGCGAGGCCGATCAACGCCAGCGTGCCGACGACATGACCGGTCCCGTCCACGCCCAGCCTGATCCAGGCGGGGATCCGACGGCGGACCGTACCGAGCTGAGCATGCCCGGACGCACTGACGGCGCTCATCTACCCTCACTTCCCCCGCCACGTCCCGACCCGGGCGCGGGTTGCCGCTGTCTGGCCCTGTCCCGGAGTTGTCCGGCATGTGGCGCCAAACGTGTAGAAGTTAGCACCGTCGAACCGGTGAGGGATTGCTCCGTTCTAGTCGTCAAATAGCCGGGTGAGAACGATTCCGTGCGCAAATGTAGTTGCCCGTCCACACTGGCCGGCGGCAATTCGACGGTGCGTACACAGTCGCATACCGAACGCGCCGACGGTCGGTCAAATCAGCCGAAACCGGGTCGAGAACGAATGTTCTTGTCAGGGCCGGTTTTCCTCGGGACCCTCGGTCGCCCGCCGCCAGTCACCGCCGTTGTACTCCCGCCAGCCGGACAGGCCCTGCGCGGCGTGCCGCGACCGGTCCTCGTCGGCCGGACTGCCGCTGATCATGAACTCGCCGACGCTGCCCTCCCGCTCCCAGTCCAGGCCCAGGCACCGTGCGGACAGCTCGATGTCGCCGACGCCCAGCCCGCACGGCGCCAGGCCCATCGCGGTGCACACCAGGTAGAACGTCTGGTAGAGCACGCCGACGTGCTTGAGTGTCGTCGCGTAGGACATGCCGCTGTACTGCCAGCCCAGCCGCTGGAACCGTGCGGTGATGGTGACCAGCACGTCCGGCGGCGCCACGTTGCCCGCCGAGATGGACGCGCCGCCCAGCATCGCGTCCACATCGGACCGGTCCGTGTTGACCCGTACCAGTTGGTGACCGGCCGGGTCGTAGTAGTAGATGCCGGCGGCCAGGCCGGCGCAGCGGGACACGGTGAGCCACAGGTCGAGCTCACCTGCGCCACCGCAGGCCGGGTAGGGCCGGTCGACGCCCTGGTAGGGCAGCTGGTGGGCCTGGTCGGGGCCGTAGACGGCCCGGACCCTGGCGGTCCGGTAGAGCACCTCGCCGAGCTGGTCGGCGTCGATCGGCCGCTCGCCGGGCCTGCGGATCGACTTCCTGGTCTCCAGGGCGACGGTGAGCCGGGCGTCGGTGGCCAGCACCCGGTCCAGGTCGGGCACCGGCAGCGGGACGCGGGGACCGTCGGGCAGTTCGCGGACCGGCCGCTCATGCTCGATGTCGTGGATGAACCGGAAGGTGGCGCCGAAGTCCTCGTCGTGCCGGCCGGAGCGGCTGCGGGTGTGGAACAGCAGGTCGTGGAACCCCCACTGGCGCAGCCGGGTCCGCCGTGTCTCGTCCGGCCCGGTCGAGTCGGGTTCGACCACGTCCAGCAGGCCGGCGCCGACCAGCAGGTCCAGCACCGCGCGCCCGGCCGGCACCGCGCCGGGACAGGCCAGGTCGACCAGTTCCCGCACGGTCGCCGAGGACGCGGCCGCGGCGACCAGCGCGACCAGCCGGGGGTCGGCCAGCCGGGCCCGGTACAGGGACAGCGGGTTCTCCAACGACATGGCGCCGTCCAGTTCGCGCAGGTAGGCGAACCGGGACAGCCGCACCCGCACGCCTGCCGGCACCGTGGTCGCACCGAGCAACCCGCCCAGCCGGGCGCCGACGGCCATCGGGACGATCTCGGCCACCGTCGCCGAGTTCACCTCGACGGTGTGCACCAGCAGGAAGCGCAGATCGTTGAGCAGGCTGTGCAGGCGGATGACCTCGGCGGCCGGGTCGTCGGCGCCGGTGGCCACCAGGTCGACGACGTTGGCCGCCCTGGTCGGGCCGAAGGTGAGGCGGTGCAGTGCGGCGGCCAGTCCCCGGGACGGGTCGCGGACCACGACGGTGCCCCACCGGTGCGCGATGGCCACCGCGCCGGCCTGCCGCTCGACGGCCACGTCGTCGCGGAACGACACGAGCCGGCGGGTGCCCGCCCACACGGGCGCGCTGGTGCCTGCTGTCGCCAGGGAGTCCACCGCGCTGCCCTCAGACGAACATCGCTGTCGGATTGAGCTCGTCCTCGGTGCGGGCCGTGGCCAGCCAGCCCTGCTCGACCGGGACGTCGTAGAGCCGGCCGGGCGCGAAGCGGGTCCAGAAATGTCGCATGCCGGGCACCATCACCTTCACCACGGGCAGGCCGATGTCAGGTCGGGTCATGTCGATCGCCAACAGCTCCATTCCCTTGGCCCGCACGAGTTCCTGGCAGGTGAGCAGGTCTTGCGCGAGGTCGTCGCCGGTCGGGACGGTCAGCCCGGCGACGGTGGCGGCCGGTCGGTCGGGGTCGGGCAGCAGGTAGGGGTGGTCGGCCACGCGGGCGTGCTGCCACCAGTCGAGTTGGTAGGGATCGGTCGCGGTGTAACCGCCGTGCTCGGTGGCGGTCGCGACGAACGGCAGGAACTGGTTGAGCTCGCCGACCGCCCGCAGGCACGCGATCCGCGCGTCGTGGTGGGCGCCGAAGCCGAAGATCACGTCCTCGGCCGGCTTGTCCAGCCGCCTGCTCAACGCCACCACGACCGGCACGCCGAGATCGGAGGTGATGTCCAGTGCCCACACCTCGCGGTGCAGTCCGGCGTGTTCGGCGCGCACGGTGGCCACCCACGGGTCGTCCAGCGAGTCGAGGTCGACCGCTGCCCGGCGCAGCCGGTTGTACCACCAGATGGCCACGGCGTCGCGTTCGACGAGTTCGTAGAACCCTTGCAGGGCAGCGTCTTCCAGGCTGGTGCCGGCGGCGCAGCCGTTGGAGTCGGCCATCGCGTAGCGGCTCGCGTGACCGAAGAACAGCTGCCCGGTCGGGACGTGCCGGACACATCGGTCGGTGAGCGACCACACTGGTGTCCACTCCATCGGGGTGTGCTCGGCCAACCGTTCGGGCACTGCCTGGAACGGATTGTCCCTGGCGTTCCACTCGGCCCGGTCGGCGAACTGGCGGTCGCTGAACAACATGGACGCGTTGGGGTGCACGGCGTCCGCGCCGAGTTCGGCGTAGCTGGCGGTGATGGTCGGCTCGTCACCGGCGAACGCGGCGCTGTAGCGCTCCAGTGCCTCGCCCAGCGCGCTGGCCCGTGCCTGGATGTCGGTGGCGCCCTTGCCGTAGCTGTGGGTGCGCAGGCCCATCCGCAGTGACCGCAACGAGTTCACCCGGAACGCGCGGTTGTAGCCGGACGAGTAGCCGTGGATGGACGGCAGGCCGGTGGCGACCCGTTTCAGTTCCGGCACGACACCGGTGATCGGGTCGACGAGGCCGCCCCACGTGGCGACCATGTCGTCGGGGGTGCGGGCGCGGTGGCCGCCGTCGCGGGTGAACGCCTTGCGGCGGGAGGCGACCGGAAACGGCCGGCTCATCGTCGCGGCCACCAGGCCTGGGTCGCCGCATGCGGCGCACTGCGGCCTGCGGGTCACCGGATGTGCCCCGGTGCGCAGGGTGGCGGTGTCCACGGTGAGGACGGTGGCGGGGTGCCGGTGGCCGGCCAGCCACTGGGCGGCCGCGGTGGCCAGTGTCGCGGTGGCGAGCAGCCGGGTCGCCGGCACGTCGACCGGTGGCGGTGCGACGCGGGTGCCGGGCAGCCGGGTCTCCAGGTAGTCCTCGGCCCTCCGGTTGCCGCGCAGCCGGACCGCGAGGCACTGGTAGCAGGCACCGTCCGGGATGAACACCGGTCCCACATAGGGAATGACGCCGACCGGTTTGGCCAGCAGCCACGGCCGGCCGGCGGCCCGCAGGTCGCGGTCGAGGGAGGCCAGTTCCGGGCGGAGGTAGTCGTCGGTGAGCACGATGTCCAGGGCCGCCGGGTCATCGGACAGGCGCAGTCCGGCGGCGGTGAGCGTGGCGGTGAACTCGCCGGGCCGCAGCTCGCCGATCGTGATCAGCCGGACAGTGGCAGCGGCGGCGACCGTCGCGGTGTCGCCGGACAGGTTGAGCGACTCCCAGTAGCCCGCCGCGCGGTCGTCGGTCGCGGCAGCCGGATCGGTCTCGACCACCTGGCCGGAGCGCAGCAGGTGGGTGACGGCGGCCAGCACCCGGTCGGCCGGCACGTCCGGGGCGAGTGCCTCGGTGATCGCCGCGACGTCGTGTTTGCCGTCCAGCAACGGGAACAGCCGTTCGGCGAGCGGGTCGGTGACGACCGCGCTGCCGTGTTCACACAGGAGGTAGACCCCCTCACCGCGGACCACGGAGACACCCAGATGCCGGCGCAGCACCGGCACGCCGTGCCCGTCGGTCATGGTCACCTCCTGTCAGTTCGCGGTGCCGGCCCGGGCCGGATGGGCGACCCCCGTCATCGCCCGCCCGGCCCGGACCCGGTCGGACTACTCGTCGGCAGGCGTGTCGGCGCAGCACACGAAGCAGCCCGGCCAGCATGCCGGGCAGACACTCGGCACCGTGGTACGGGTCGGGTCGACGACCGCCGCGAGGTCACCGTCCAACATCGTGATATCGAGCCCCGATGATTCAGGGGTGGACAGACCGTGCATGAGAACTCCCGGGTTCGTGCAAGGCGGAGCCATAACTGCGGCGCCACCGGAATCGGCGACACCGCGGATCACATCGATCCAGTGTGAGTGTGCTGCCACAGCCAGTCATGGAAACAGTGCGTACGGGCACCAGAAGACATGACGATTGTCATGTGGGTGCGTGATCGCCGGCGACACAGCGCGACGAGAGACCGCCCGGGCGCCCGGTTTCGGTGCCACTAGGCGAAATAACCCCTGCCCGGGCACCCCGTCCCGGACTGCCCGCCGTGGTTCAACTGGCGACCGCCGACCAACCCGGCCTGCCGCGCAGGGTCACGCGGCGCTGCCCGATTCGGCGCGGCTAGGCCAAATGGCCGTTGTCCAGGATGTCGTGCACGGCCCTGCGGTGGCGCAACGCGGGCAGTACGCCGTGGTTCAACTGGCGGGCCAGCGGCGGCGCCGGCACCACCAGCACACCGCCCTCGGCACGGGCAGCGCAGTACCTGGCCACCGAATGGTGGGTCAACCGGCGCAACCGGCCACCACGACCGGCACCCACCACGATCAGGTCGGTCTCCAGGTCGGCCAGGCCGGTCAACACCCAACCCGGCTGACCCCGCTCGGCTCGCAGGAACACGTGGATGTCCGGGGGCACGCCGCCCATCGCGTCGTCCCACGCGGCCCGCAGGGTGCGCATGGCGGCGGCCACCCAGATCCGGCGCAGGTGCGGTTCGGGGGCGTGGCGGTCGAGCGTGTCGCCGCCGGGCGGTGTCCAGGCGATCACCGAGTAGAGGATCGCGTCCCGCAGCCGGGCCTCGTCCACGGCGCGACGCAGCGCGTGCAGGCTGTCCACCGAACCGTGCACGCCGACGAAGATCCGCCGCACGCCGCCGTCCATCGCCACATTCTCCCATTGTCGCCGCCGATCCGCCTCCGCGAAACTACCCGCGATCCGGCCGCCCGCCGACGGCTTTGACGGACTCCTGACGGCCCAACGGATCTCCGGTTACGCCAGCAGGCCCCTGCCCAGCCAGTCGTTGTCGTCGCGGACACCGGGCACGGCGAAGAAGTAGCCGCCGCCGTAGGGCTGGATGTAGTCGACCAGTGGCTCGTCGACCAGCCTGGTCTGGACGGTCTCGAACTGCCGGGCCAGGTCCTGCTGGTAGGCGCAGAACACCAGACCCACGTCGATGTTGCCGTTGAGGTCCAGGCCGGCGTCGTAGTTGTAGCCGCGGCGCAGCAGCCGGCTGGCGTCGGTCTTCCTGGTCCGCGGGTTGGCCACCCTGATGTGCGCGGTGAGCGGGATGGTGATGCCGTTGGGGTCGTCCGCGTAGCGCGGGATGTCGGTCTCCGTGGCACCGTCCAGCGGCGCGCCGGAGTCGCGCTTGCGGCCGAACATCAGCTCCTGTTCCTTCAGCGACACGCGGTCCCAGAACTCGACGAGCATCCGGATGATCCGCACCACCTGGTAGGAGCCGCCGGTCGCCCAGGCCGGCTCCCCCGCGTTCGGCTTCACCCAGACCAGCTTGGCCGCCTCGGGGGGCTTGGGATTGGCGATGCCGTCCTTGAACCCCATGAGGTTGCGCGGCGTGCCGGACGGGCGCGGCTGCGACTTGAAGCCGTTCATCCGGTACCGCAACTGCATGCCGCCCCGGGTGTGCTTGGCGATGTCCCGCAGGGCGTGCTGCACGGTGTCCTGGTGGTTGGCGCAGACCTGCAGCATCAGGTCGCCGTGGCACCACTTCGGATCGAGCGAGTCGTTGGGGAAGCTGGTCATCTCCTTGAGCTTCACCGGTTTCCGGTCGGCCAGGCCGAACCGGTCGTCGAACAGCGACGACCCGAAACCCACCGTCACGGTCAGTCCGTCGGCCGGGACCACCGGACCGAGGATCTCGCTGTCCGCGGGCGGCGCCGCCGGTCCGAGATCCACCGGCGTGCCGCCGACGGTGAGGAACCGGATGCGGTCGGTCAGTGTCTTGAGCAGCGACGCCAGGCCGGACCGGCCGACCGCCGTCACGTCGAACGCGGCGAACACCGCCGCGTCCTGTTGCGTCGTGAACACGCCCTGCTGGTGTGCACCGTGGAAAGGCCACGACTCCGGAACGGCCGCCACCCCCGGAGTCGTGGCCGCGGCGGCGTCGGCGTGCGCGCCTGCGGCGATCAGGCCACCAGCCAGCGCGGTGCCCGCTACGCCGGCCGTTGTGCCCTGCAAGAACCGTCGTCGGCTCAGATCCATGGTCCCAGCCCTTCAGCTCTGGCCGATCTCGAGCAGGTCGGGCACCGGTGAGATGTCCTCCAGCTCCTGGCCGATCGCCGCGTTCACCCGTTGCCGTTCGGCGATCGGCGCGGTCTTCTCGTTGTCCCACACGCCGTTGTGCCGGGTGGCCGCCAGCGCCTGCGCCAACACGTCCAGATCGGACCGGACCCGCGACACCAGGCCGGGCTTGCGCTGTTCGATCAGGGGGGCCAGTTCGGTCAGCACGACCCGGGTGCCGTCCACGTCGGCCATGGTCTCGGCGAAGCCGGAGCCGGCACCCATGTCGCTGTTGCCGGACAGGTGGTCGCGCTGTGCGTCCTCGAGGATCTCGTGCGCGCGGATCGTCATGTCGGCCGGTGCCGCCGTGATGGTGGAGATCTTGCTCCGCAGTTCGGCGACGTCGGCGGTGAGCTTGGTGCCGTACCGGGCGAGCATGGCGGTCGGCTGGCCGTGCCACAGGCCGTACTCGATGCGGCGCAGGCCGGTGAACGCCGGATCGTCGACCCCGGCGGGCAGTCCGTCCGGGCTGCCGTCGATGGCGGCGGCGATGTCGCCGAAGCTGTCGTAGGCCGCACCGACCCGTTCCCAGGTCAGCTGGGCCGGCAGCCAGGCGGCCTTGGCGGCGGCCACGTCACCGGAGTCGATGGCCTGCCGCAGCGTGCCGACCTGACCGGACAACGTGTTCAGCTGGCCCTCGACGTAGGTCTGGTACTGCCTGATCGCGGTGCCCAGCTCGATCGGGTCCAGTGGCGGCACGGCGAAGTTGCGCGGGAAACGCACGTTTGCGCCGCCGATGGTGCGCACCGCGGACGACGCCATCGCCGGCAGGCCGGACATCTGGCACTTCCACGTGTAGCTGCCGGTGGACACGGCGACCGACACGACCTGCTGTGTGCCGGGGCCCATGCCCTCGGTTTCGCCGAGCACGCCGCCGTCCGACGACCGCACGAAGTAGACCTCGCCGGCGTGGCCGGACTTGTTGACCACCGTGAAGGTCCGGTTGCCGGCCTGCAGCGAGGTGAAGTCCGCGCCGCACGCCTGCGGGGTGATGGTGACCTGCTGGCTGACGTAGGTGGCGGCCGGTGCGTGGGCGAGCAGCGCGAACGCGCCCGCCGCCACGACGGGCACCAGCACGGCCGCGCCCACCGGGGTCCACTCGTTGGCCAGCCACGCCGGCGTGCGCCGCCGGGCCTGCTGTTCCGGCTCCCGCACCGGTGCCGGCCTGGTGAGCAGGAAGATCGCCAGCACGATGCCGATGTAGAGGACGTAGGCGATCACCTGGAGCCAGGTCATCGACGGCGTCAGGTTGGTGACACCGCGGATGATGCTGACCCACCACGAGTCGGCGCCCACGCTGCCGGTGATGTCGAAGGCGATCCAGGCGTGGCCGGGGACCAGCATCGCTTCCTGGAGGTCGCCGATGCCGTAGGCGAGCACGCCGCCCGCGATGACGATCAGGACGATCGCGGTGCGCCGGAAGAAGACGCCGAGGTTGAGCGTGATCGCCCTGCGGTAGAGCAGCCAGCACACCGCGACGGCGATCGCGACGCCGATGGCCGCACCGATCAGCGGTGCCACGGTCTCCCCGGACGCGTGCACGGCCGTCCACAGGAACAGTGCCGTCTCCAGGCCCTCCCGGCCGACGGCGAGGAACGCGGTCGCGGCCAGCGCGCCCGCGCCGACCCGCCGGGCGATGTCGACCCGGTTGGTCAGCTCACCGGAGAGGCCGCCGGCGGTGCGGCGCATCCAGAAGATCATCGCGGTGACCAGCACGACGGCGATCACGCTGAGTACACCGCCGAACGCGTCCTGCGCGCGGCTGGGCAGCTCGGCGTCGGAGAACGTGAGCACCGCGCCGAAGCTCAGCGAGAGCATCAGCGCGGCGAGGACACCGAGCCACACCGGTCGGGTCGGTTGGCGCGTCGTGCCTGGTGCCGTCCGGCGCACCGCGGCGAGCAGGATGCTCACCACGAGGCCGCCCTCCAGTCCCTCGCGCAGCCCGACGAGGAGATTGGGCACGGCGTCCGCCCACACGGCGTCCCCCATCTGGAGTGGATAGGCTTACCTGACCCACATCGAGCACAGAGGACAGAGCGTTACCGCACGCTGCTACTTTCGGGTGACCGCCTTCTTCAGGAACCGCAGGTGGAGCGGGATGGTGAGCACGAAGCTCACGGCCGCCACCACGATGGCGCCGAAGAACGCCGGCCAGAAGCCGTCGACGTGGAAGGGCAGACCGGCCTGGCCGGACAGCCAGGACGCGAACCAGAACAGCAGCGCGTTCACCACGAGGCCGATGAGGCCGAACGTGAGTATGTAGAGGACGCAGCCCGCTACTTTGACGATCGGCTTGATGATCAGGTTGATCAGGCCGAAGACGACGGCGACCCCGATCAGGGTGCCGACCTGGGCGGGCGTCGACGCGGCCAGCAGATCGATGCCGGGCAGGAAGGTGGCCACCCAGACGGCGAGAGCGGTGGCGAGAACTCGGTAGACGAACTCCACGGGCAGTACTGTCCCACGCCGTCCGATTCGTCAGTGAGCCGGATCACCGGGCGGTACGATGTCACATCGCACCAGCCCGTCGACGTTGGGACCGCCCCGTGCCCGCACCGGACGTGCCGATCAGCCTGCCCGAGGTCGGCCCCCGAGCCAGCCTGCGCGAGCAGGTCACCGAGGCGTTGCGCGCGGCCCTGGTGTCCGGTGCGCTGCGGGCCGGTGTCGTGTACTCGGCGCCCGGCCTGGCCGAGCGGTTCGGCGTGTCGGCCACCCCGGTCCGCGAGGCCATGCTCGACCTGGTCCAGGCGGGACTGGTGGAAGCCGTGCCGAACAAGGGTTTCCGGGTCACCGAACTGACCGAAAGGGACCTCGACGAGTACACCGCGGTCCGCGCCCTGCTGGAGCCGCCGACCGTGGCGGCGGTGGCGGCGCACGCGCCACGCGACGCGGTGGCGGCACTGCGGCCGCTGGCCGAGCAGATCGTGCGCGCGGCCGTCGACCGGGACGTGCTGGCCTACGTGGAGGCGGACACCGCATTCCACCTGGCCCTGCTCGCGCTGGCCGGCAACGCGCATCTGGTCGAGGTGGTGCGCGACCTGCGCTACCGCTCCCGCCTGTACGGCGTGCCGACGCTGGCGGCCAACGACGAACTGGAACCGTCTGCGCGCCAGCACCTCGACCTGTTGGACGCGGTGGCCGCCGGTGATGCGGCGAAGGCGGAGCGGATGACCAGGGACCACCTCCGGCACGTCAGGGAATCTGGAGCTGACCCGATCAGAGCACGAACCCGTGCGGGAACGGGTCGTCCGGGTCGAGCAGGTACTGCGCGGTGCCGGTGATCCAGGCCCGGCCGGTGATCTCCGGGACGACCGCGGTCAGGTCGCCGACCGTGGTCTGCTCCACCAGCCGGCCGACGAACCGGGTGCCGATGAACGACTCGTTGACGAATTCGTCGCCGATTCCCAACTCGCCCCTGGCGAACAGCTGTGCCATTCGCGCGGACGTTCCGGTGCCACACGGCGAACGATCGAACCAGCCCGGATGAATGGCCATCGCATTCCGCGAAACTTTCTCATTCGAGTCCGGGGACAAGAACTGGACGTGATGGCATCCGACAATGCCGGAATCCACCGGATGCCTCGGCGGATCGGTCGCGTTGATCGCCGCCATGACGGCCAACCCGGCGTCCAGGATGCGCTGCCCCTCGGACCGATCGAACGGCAGGCCGACCCGCTCTATCGGCACGATCGCGTAGAAATTGCCGCCGTAGGCCAGGTCGTAGCGCACCGTGCCGAGACCGGGCACGGCGACGTCCAGGTCCAGCCCGACGCTGAACGACGGCACGTTCCGGATGGTCACCGCCCTGGCCACCCCGGCGCTGACCTCGACCTTCGCCTCCACCAGCCCGGCGGGCGTGTCCAGCCGGATCGTGGTGACCGGCTCGGTGACGGCGACCATGCCGGTCTCCACCAGCACCGTGGCCACGCCGATGGTGCCGTGCCCGCACATCGGCAGGCAGCCGGACACCTCGATGAACAGCACGCCCCAGTCGGCGTCCGGCCGGGTGGGCGGCTGGAGAATCGCGCCGCTCATCGCGCTGTGGCCGCGCGGTTCGCACATCAGCAGCGTTCGCAGGTGGTCGGAATGCCGGACGAAATGCTGGCGCCGCTCCGCCATGGTGGCACCGGGGATCACACCGACTCCCCCGGTGATCACCCTGGTCGGCATGCCCTCGGTGTGCGAGTCGACGGCGTGGTAGACGTGCGTCGACCGCATCACGACTGCCTTTCCGCGAGCACCTTCTCGGTGTCCGCGCGGATCTGGGCGGCGGCGTCGGCGGGCATCGGCTCGCGCGGCGGCCGGCACGGTCCGCCGTATCGCCCGGCGACGTCCATCGACAGCTTGATGGCCTGCACGAACTCGGTCCGGGAATCCCACCGCAGCAACGGATGCAGCCGCCGGTAGGCGGGTACGGCGGTGGCCGGGTCACCGGCGATCGCGGCCCGGTACAGCGCGACGCACTCGGCGGGCAGCGAGTTGGGGAAACCGGCGATCCAGCCGACCGCACCGGCGACCGCCAGCTCCACGACCACGTCGTCGGCACCGATCACCACCTCGAGATCGGGGGCCAGCTCGGCGATCCGGTAGCCCCGCCGCACGTCACCGCTGAACTCCTTGACGGCCCGGATCAGCCCGTCGCCGTGCAACCGGGCCAGCAGTTCGGGCACCAGGTCGATCTTGGTGTCGTACGGGTTGTTGTAGGCCACCACCGGCAGGCCCACCGACACCACCGCCCGGTAGTGCGCAACGACGGCCTCGTCGGTGGCGCGATAGGTGTTGGGCGGCAAGGACATCACGGCCTGGCAGCCGGCCTCGGCGGCCTGCTCGGCCCACCGGACGGCCTCGGCGGAACCGTAGGCGGACACGCCGGGCAGCACCCGGTCCGGCCCGGCGGCGTCGACCGCCGTGCGCACCACTGTGGCGCGCTCGGTGTCGGACAGCGTCTGGTACTCGCCGAGCGAACCGTTCGGGCACACACCGTCGCAGCCGTTGTCCAGCAGCCAGCGGACGTGATCGGCGTAGCGGTCGAAGTCGGGCGTGAGGTCGTCGCGCAGCGGCAGTGCGGTCGCGACCACAACGCCGTGCCATGGCACGTTGTTCATCGATCCTCCAGGGTGTCGTTCGCCAGGTCGCCGAGTCGGACGGGTTGGGCGAGCAGCCGTCGTGTCAGGTCGGTCGGGTCGGCCGCGCCGCCGGTCAGGTCGGCCACCGCGCACGCGACGGCGGCACCGCACATCCGGCCCTGGCACCAGCCCATGCCCGCCCTGGTGAGCAGCTTGACCGCGCGGGCGTCGCGGGCGCCGAGTCCGGTCACCGCGGCGCGGACGGTGTCGTGGTCGACCTCCTCGCAGCGGCACAGCAGCGTGTCACCGGTGAGGTTGGCCAGCCAGCCGTTGCGCACCGGGTAGACGTCGGCCAGCGCGGCGGCGAACGCGCGGTGCCCGGCCCGCCGCCGGTCCAGTCGCGCCGGAACGTCCACACCGGACGCGGCCAGCCCGGCGATCGTGCCTTCCACCAGCGAAAGCCGGACTCCGCCGATGCCGGTCACCTCGCCGGCCGCGAACACGCCGGGCACGGTGGTGGCCTGCCGCCCGTCGACCCGCAGTACCGGTGTGCCGGCCATGAGGTCGGTGGCGCAGCCCAGTGCCGTGCCGACGTCGACCTGCGGCACGAAACCGCAGCCGACGGCCACGGTGTCGCAGACGATCCGCCGCTCGGTTCCCTTGACCGGACGCCATTCCCGGTCGACCTTCGCCACGGTGACGGCGGTGACCTCGGTCGTGCCGTGGGCGGCCAGCACGGTGTGCCGGCGGCGCACCGGAACCCGGTGCCTGGCCAGCAGGGCGAGGTAGCCGGCGGCCTCGACGAGCTTGTCCGGATGCCGGGCCACGACTCCCGGATGGCGGACGAACCCGGCAGGCGAGTTGGCCTCGAAGACGCCCGCGACCCGCGCGCCCGCCGACGCGAGACCGGCGGCGACGGGCAGCAGGAACGGTCCGGTACCGGCCACCACGATCCGCCTGCCGGGCAGCACCCGGTTGCCCTTCAGCATCGCCTGGGCACCACCGGCGGTGAGCACGCCGGGCAGGTCCCAACCGGGGAACGGCACGGGCCGGTCGTGGGCGCCGGTGGCGATGACGACGGCGTCGGCGGTGACGGCGTCGCCGTCGGTGTGCACGGTGAAGCCGGGTTCGACGAGGAACACCTGCCGGCCGGTCAGCATCGTCACGCCCCGAGCGGCGCACTCGGCGGCGAGCGGGGTCGGCGGCGCGTCGGCCGGCAGGCGGTAGAACTGGCCACCGGGCCGGGCGGCGAGGTCGACCACCGCGACCGACCCGTGGGCGGCGGCGGCCGACGCGGCGGCCAGTCCGGCCGGGCCGCCCCCGATCACCACGACGTCACACCGCACGACCGGCACCGTCCTGGGTCGCGATCACGTCGCCCGGCTGAACCTCGGTCAGGCACGCCCGCACCGACGGCGTGCCGTTCACCGTGACCAGGCAGTCGAAGCAGGCGCCGATGCCGCAGAACAGGCCACGCGGCCGGCCCGCCACCCGCGTCGTCCGCCACGACCGCACACCGGCGGCCAGCAGCACGGCAGCGACCGTCTGACCGGGCTGGACCGGCAGCGGCCGCCCGTCGAAGATCACCTCGCTCACGCCGTCACCCCCACGAACCGGTCCGGCCGGAACGCGTCCACGGCCATCGACGGTGCCACACCGGCGAGCAGTTCGGCCACCAGCGTGCCGGTCGCGGGCGCCAGGCCGATGCCGGCGCCCTCGTGGCCGCACGCGTGCAGCAGGCCGGGGCGGCGCGGATCGGGACCGATCACCGGCAGGTGGTCCGGGCAGTACGGCCGGAAACCCGTGTAGGCACGCAACACCGCGACATCGGCCAGCACCGGGAACAGCCGCACCGCACCGGCGGCCAGTGACCGCAGCGCCGGCAGCGACGGCGTCCGGTCGAAGCCGACCCGCTCGCGGCTGGCGCCGATCAGGATCGTGCCGGCCTTCGTGCCCTCGATCACCGGTGACGTGCGCAGGCCGGCCGTGTCGGCGGCGACGTCGGCCACGTAGTCGGCCGCGTAGACCTTGTGCCGCACCAGAACCGGCAACGGCTCGGTGACCAGGACGAAGCCGCGCCTGGGCAGGATCGGCACCGGTGCGCCGGCCAGTGCGGCGATCTCCGCGCCCCAGGTGCCCGCCGCGTTGACGACGGCGTCGGCCGGCACGTCGCCCGCCGTGGTGCGCACGCCGGTGACCCGGTCGCCGCCGAGGAAGCCGGTCACCTCGGTGCCGGTCAGGAGCCGGGCGCCGGACAGGCGCAGCAGCTGGGCGGCGGCGAGCATCGGCTGGACCTGGGCGTCCTGCGGGTAGTACACGCAACCGGCCAGGTCGGGCGCGATGTGCGGTTCGACCGTGGACGGGTCGACCTGCTCGACGGCCACACCGTGCGCCGCCTGCTCGGTGGTCAGCCCGCGCAGCGCGGTCAGTTCGGCGTCGGTGGCGGCGACGACCAGGCCGCCCTTCGGTTCGTACTCGAAGGCCGGCCCGTGCTCGGCGGCCAGGTCCCGCCACAGCCGGGCGGACAGCAGGGCCAGGTCCAGTTCCGGCCCGAGTTCCTTGTCCGACACCAGGATGTTGCCCTCGCCGGCACCGGTGGTGCCGGCGGCGACCGAACCGCGCTCGACGACGGTGACGGTGAGACCGGCGCGGGCGCAGAAGTAGGCGCACGCCGCGCCCACCATGCCGGCGCCGACGACCACCACGTCCACTTCAGTAATATGTCACATATCGTGATGCGGCTCAATCGACCGGTACTGAATACTCTCCGTCGTGCTGATCATGCTGACCACCACCGAACGGCCGGCCACCGATCTGGGTCACCTGCTGCACAAGCACCCGGACCGTGCCCAGTCGTTCCCGGTGGCGACCGGCACGGCACACGTCTTCTATCCCCGGGCGACCGACGACGAGTGCACGGCGGCCCTGTTGCTGGAACTCGGCCCGACCCGGGAGGTGGACGACCGGCCGTACGTGGCGGGCTCGATGGTCGCCGTCGCGCTGGGCTCGGTGTTCCGCACCGCCATGCGCGGCCGCTCGGACAGCCACCCGGAGCTGGCGGCCCGCCCGATCCCGTTGCGGATCGACGTGCCCGTCCTGCCCTGCCGGGGCGACGCCGACCTGGTGACCAGGCTGTTCGCCCCGCTCGGCTGGACCGTGGTGACCCGGCCGGTGCCGCTCGATCCGGCGTTCCCGGACTGGGGTGACTCCCGCTTCGTCGACCTGCGGCTGACCGGCACCGTGCGGCTGGCCGACGCGCTCAAGCACCTCTATGTACTGCTGCCCGTGCTCGACGACGCCAAGCACTACTGGGTCGGCGAGGACGAGGTGGCCAAGCTGCTGCGGGCCGGCGACGGCTGGCTGGCCGGTCACCCGGAGCGGCGGATGATCAGCGACCGGTACCTGGCGCACCAGAAACCGTACGTGCGGTCGGCCCTGGACCGGCTCGCCGAGGTCGACGACCTGAGCGCGGCCGAACCGGTCGACCAGCCCGAGGCGCCGCTGGCGGTGGTGCGCCGCCAGGCCGTGCTGGACGTGTTGCGCGCGGCCGGTGCCCGGCGGGTGCTCGACCTCGGATGCGGGCCGGGCGCGCTGCTGCGCGAGCTGCTGGCCGAGCCGTTGTGCACCGAGATCGTCGGTGTCGACGTGTCGACCGGCGCGCTGGCCGCCGCGGAGCGCAGGCTCGGCCTGGACCGGCTGTCCGACCACCAGCGCGCCAGGATCACCCTGCGCCAGTCGGCGCTGACCTACACCGATCGCACGCTGGCCGGCTACGACGCCGCCGTGCTGATGGAGGTCATCGAGCACGTCGACCCGGAGCGCCTGCCCGCGCTGGAGCGGGCGGTGTTCGGCACGGCGAGCCCGACCACCGTCGTCGTGACCACGCCGAACGCCGAACACAACGTGCGGTACCCGCACCTGCCGGCCGGCCGGTTCCGGCACGCCGATCACCGGTTCGAGTGGGACCGGGCGACGTTCGCCCGTTGGGCGGCCTCGGTCGCCGACCGCTACGGCTACACCGTGCGGCACCGCCCGGTCGGCGACGACGACCCGGACGTCGGACCGCCGACCCAACTCGCCGAGTTCACCAGGGCGGGTGACCGATGACCGAGCTGAGCATCCCGGACATGGCGTTCGTCGCGCTCATCGGCGTCAGCGGGTCGGGCAAGTCGACGTTCGCCGCCCGGCATTTCACGCCGACGCAGGTGCTGTCCAGTGACGCCTGCCGGGGCCTGGTCGCCGACGACGAGAACGACCAGTCCGCCACGCCGGACGCCTTCGACGTGCTGTTCCACATCGCCGGCAAGCGGCTGGCCGGCGGCCGGATCACCGTGGTCGACGCCACCAACACGCAGCGGGCCGCGCGGGCGGAGATCGTGGCGCTGGCCAAGGAACACGACGTGCTGCCGGTGGCGATCGTGCTCGACCTGCCGGTGGCCGAGTGCGTGCGGCGCAACGCGGAGCGGCCGGACCGCCAGTTCGCCGCCGACGTGGTGCGCCGCCAGCACGCCCAGTTGACGAAGTCGTTGCCACACCTGCGCAAGGAGGGCTTCCGCCAGGTCCACGTGCTGCGCGGGCAGGACGAGGTGGACGCCGCCCGGATCACGGTCGCGCCGCTGCGCAACGACCTGCGCGGCGAGACCGGGCCGTTCGACGTGATCGGCGACGTGCACGGCTGCCTCGGCGAACTGGCGGACCTGCTGGACCGGCTGGGCTACGCGATCCGGCGGGACGCCGATGGCCGGCCCGCCGGCGCCCACCACCCGGCCGGGCGGCGCGCGGTGTTCCTCGGCGACCTGGTGGACCGGGGGCCGGACACGCCGGGTGTGTTGCGGCTGGTGATGGGCATGGTGGACGACGGCGATGCCCTGGCGGTGTGCGGGAACCACGAGCAGAAGCTGGTCAGGGCGTTGCGCGGCAAGCAGGTGACCACGTCGCACGGCCTGGCCGAGTCGCTGGCCCAGCTCGCCGAGCAGCCGGCCGACTTCCGGGCCAGGGCAACGGAGTTCTGCGACGGACTGATCGCGCACTACGTGCTGGACGGCGGGCGGCTGGTGGTCGCGCACGCCGGCCTGGCGCAGCGCTACCACGGCAGGGCGTCGGGCCGGATGCGGTCGTTCGCGCTGTACGGCGACACGACCGGTGAGACCGACGAGTACGGCCTGCCGGTGCGCTACCCGTGGGCCGAGGACTACCGCGGCGCGGCAATGGTCCTCTACGGACACACGCCGGTGCCGAAGACCGAGTGGGTCAACAACACCCTGTGCCTGGACACCGGGTGTGTGTTCGGCGGTGAGCTCACCGCGCTGCGCTACCCGGAACGGGAGATCGTGTCGGTGCCGGCCCGGCAGGTCTGGTACGAACCGGTGCGCCCGCTGGCGGCGCCGGAACGCGAACCCGACGTGCTGGACCTCACCGACGTGGCGGGCAAGCGGATCGTGGAGACCGCCTACCGCGGCCGCATCACCGTGCGGGCCGAGCAGTCGGCGGCCGCGCTGGAGGTGATGAGCCGGTTCGCCGTCGACCCCCGGCACCTGCTGTACCTGCCGCCGACGATGGCGCCCGCCGCCACGTCGGCCCGGCCGGACGTGCTGGAGCACCCGGTCGAGGCGTTCGCCGGCTACCGCGCCGCCGGGGTGGAACAGGTGCTGTGCGGGGAGAAGCACATGGGCTCGCGGGCCGTGGTGCTGGTGCGCCGCGACGGTGGCGGAGCCGTGGTGACCAGGACCGGCCGCTCGTTCTTCGACACCACCGCCGGCCTGCTCGACAGGGTCGCCGCCGCCGTTGGGTCGGCCGGGCTGTGGGCCGAGTTGGGCACGGACTGGCTGCTGCTGGACGCGGAACTGCTGCCGTGGAGCGCCAAGGCGGGACCGCTGGTGCGCGAACGGTTCGCGGCCACCGGTGCCGCAGCGACCGCTGCCCTGCCGGCGGCCGTGCGGGTGCTGACCGCCGCGGCCGACCGCGGTGTCGACGTGGCCGACCTGCTGGGCCGCACCCGGTCGCGGACGGCGAACGCCACCGCGTTCCGCGCCGCCTACCGGCCCTACTGCTGGCCGGTCGACGGACTGGCCGGCGTGCGGCTGGCACCGTTCCAGGTACTGGCCGGCGAAGGCGCCACGTACCACGAGCGGGAGCACGCCTGGCACCTCGCGATCGCCGACCGGCTGGCCGACGCGGACGAGCTGTTCCTGCGCACCCGGCGCCTGGCCGTGGCCACCGGGGACACCGAGTCGGTCGCTGCGGGCGTGCGGTGGTGGACCGAGCTGACCGAGGCGGGCGGCGAGGGCATGGTGGTGAAACCGGCCGCCAACCTGACGCGCGGCACCCACGGCCTGGTGCAGCCCGGCGTGAAGGTCCGCGGCCGCGAGTACCTGCGCCTGGTCTACGGCCCGGACTACACCGACCACATCACCGAACTGCGCGGCCGCAACCTCAAGGCCAAGCAGTCACTGGCGCTGCGCGAGTACGCCCTCGGCCTGGAAGGTCTGGACCGGGCCGCGCGCGGCGAACCCCTGTGGCGAGTACACGAGTGCGTGTTCGCCGTGCTGGCACTGGAATCCGAACCGGTGGACCCCCGGCTGTGACCGATCAGGCCACGGCGGTCCTGGTGGGCGGGGCGATGATCGGCTTGTCGGTCGCGGTGATCCGCCGGCCGGGCCGGCCGTCGTCCTCGCCGCCGAGTCGGACGTCGGTCAGCCGGACGCGGCCGGGGTCCGCACCGAGTTTTCGTTCGACGGTTGCCGAGTGTCCACCGTGATCTCACCGTGTGGGGGCCGACGTTCCGGACCATGAGCGCGTGTCAGTTGACGTATACCAGTACCCGTCGAGTCCGCCGCCCCGGATGGTCCGCACTCTCGCCGTGCTGGGCGACTCGATCGGTGTCGGCATCGGCGACCCCGCGATCGGTGGTGGCTGGCGGGGATTCGCTCCCCTGCTGGCCGCCGCGCTCGGCGACACCGATCTCGTCAACGTCTCGGCCAACGGCGCCAGAGTCCGGGCGTTGCGTGTCCGGCAACTGCCGGCGGTCGTGGCGGCCGGGCCGGACGCGGCGATCGTGCTGGGCGGCATGAACGACACGCTGCGGTCCGATTTCGACGTCCGGGCCATCACCGGCGACTTCGACAAGGTCGTCGGCACGCTGTCCGGCATGGGCGCCGTCGTGGTGATGGTCCGCTACCACGACCACGGGCGGGTGTTCCGGTTGCCCGGGCCGCTGCACCGCGCGCTGGCCCGCCGGATCGACGCGCTGAACTCGGCGATCGACGAGGTGGCGCGGCGTTACCAGGTCGGCGTGGTCGACCTGGGCGCGCTGCCCGGGACGTACCTACCCGGCGCGTGGAGCGTCGACCGGTTGCACCCGTCCGAGTGGGGGCACCGGATGCTGGCCAGGGCGCTGGCCGAGCGGCTCGCCGAGGGCGGCGTGCTGGCGGCGGGCGAGGTGTCACCGCTGTGCGGCGGCAGCGCGACGATCAGCACGCTGGACCGGCTGCTGTGGCTGCTGATCAAGGGCCTGCCGTGGGTGTTCCGGCGCGGCGCCGACCTCGTCCCCTACCTGTTGCAGGCGCTGATGGAGGCGCTGCTGCGGCCGGACGGCGTGGTCACCGTCGAACCGGCTCAGGTGGACCGGGCGGCGATCCGGGCCAGCCGGCGCGGGGTCGGCCAGCGCACGTCGTAGACCCAGCCGAACTTCTCGAACAGCCAGATCAGCCGGGCGGACACGTCGACCTGGCCGCGCCCGACGCCGTGCCGGGCGCAGGTCGGGTCGGCGTGGTGCAGGTTGTGCCACGACTCGCCCATGGACAGCACGGCCAGCGGCCAGAAGTTCGCCGAGTGGTCGCGTGCGGTGAACGGCCTGCGGCCGACCATGTGGCAGATCGAGTTGATCGACCAGGTGATGTGGTGCAGCACGGCGACGCGGACCAGGCCGGCCCAGAAGAACGCGGTGAGCGCGCTCCACCACGACCAGGTGACCAGGCCGGCGATCAGCGACGGCAGCAGCAGCGTGGCCACCGTGCACACGCCGAACAGCTTGTGCACGATGCGGATGTCCTTGTCCGCCAGCAGGTCGGGCGCGAACCGGCGCTGGTTGGTCAGGTCCCGCTCGAAGATCCAGCCCATGTGGGCGTGCCAGAAGCCGCGCACCATCGCCACCGGCGACGTGCCGAACAGCCACGGCGAGTGCGGGTCGCCCTCGCGGTCGGAGAAGGCGTGGTGCCTGCGGTGGTCGGCCACCCAGTGCAGGATCGGGCCCTGCACGGCCATGCTGCCGACCAGGGCGAGGGTGACGCGCAACCAGCGACGGGCCTTGAACGCGCCGTGCGTGAAGTAGCGGTGGTAGCCGACCGTGACGCCGAGGATGGTGATCGTGTACCCGGCGAGGCCGAGCCCGATGTCCAGCCAGCTCAGGCCCCAGCCCCAGGCGAACGGGATGGCCGTGACCAGGGCGATCATGGGTACCGCGACGAACAGGTACACCGAGATGTGGGCGGCCAGCGGTCGCTTGCCGGCCAGCATCTGCACCGACGCCGTCGACTGGCCGGGGGCCGCGATCTGCTGCAGGGGCATGACGAGCTCACCTCGTGTCTTCGGTACGGGCGACGGTCCGGTCCACTCCGCCGTCGGCCACCGTGGTGTGCAGGTTCAGCATTCGCTCTACGGTGGCCGACCAGGGGTACCGCTCGGCCTGTGCGCGTGCCGCCGTCCTGCGCCGGGCGGTTGGCCAGGAGAGTACCTCCGCCACACCGCCGGCAATCCCCGCCGGTGTGGGCGACACGGCCACACCGGCGTCGGGCGCGAGCAGTTCCCCCGCCCCACCGGTGTCCGCGGCGACCACGGGGGTACCGCACGCCAACGCCTCCAGAACGGACAGCCCGAACGTTTCGGCGGGACTCGGTGCGAACGCCACGTCGGCGGCCGCCAGCCGGCGGGCCAGTTCCGCCCGGCCGGTGACGTGGCCATGGCACACGACGGGCAGCCCGTGTGCGCGGCGACGCAACTCCGGCAGTGCGGCTCCGGTGCCGTACACGTCGAGACGCACGTCGGTTCCGTTGCGCACCAACAGCTTCACCGCCTCGATCACCGCGCCCGGGTTCTTCTCCTGGGACACCCGGCCGGCATACGCCAACCGGATCGGTCCATTATCGGACAACGGAGTGCCCGGCCGGAAGGTCTCAAGGTCCACACCTAACGGAACTCGACACACCCGGCCGACCCCCAGCGGGGTGAACTCGGCCTCCGCGTAGGCGGATGTGACCACGACGACATCGAACCGGCCGGCGAGTCGCCGGTTCCAGCGGGCGACCGCGCGGTCCAGGGTGGGGCCGGCCAGCCGCCACGCGGCGGGCAGTCGCGCGGCCAGCCACATGTCCAGCCGTTCGTGGGAGAACAGCACGGCCGCGGCGCCGTGCCGGCGGGCCCAGTCGCCCGCCACGGTCATGGTGGCCTTGTCCGACACCTCGACCGAGTCCGGGCGGATCCGCTCCAGCGCCCAGAGGATGTCGGCCCGCCGGAACACCATCCGGTAGCCGCCGCTCACCGGCACGCCGGGCAACGTGATCACCAGGCCGGCGTCGGTGTGTTCCTCGGTCCGGTACCGGCCGGGCACGATGAGCACCCGATCGTGTCCGGCGGCCAGGTAGCCCCGGCCGAGCGTGTCCACGGCGGTCCGCAGCCCGCCGGACGTCGGCGAGTAGAAGTTGGCGAGCTGGGCGATTCTCATCCGGCCAGCCCGGTCGCCTCGCTGGGTGCCCGGCGGCCGACCAGATCGGTGTAGTGGCCCAGCAGTTCGTCGCCGATCCGCTGCCAGCTCCGGTCGGCCACGGTGCTCCTGGCCCGGCGGCCGTAGGCGGCACGCAGTTCCGGTTGGCCGGCCAGGTGGCCGACGGCGGCGCGCAGCCCGTGGACCGAGTCGGGTTCGTAGAACAGGCCGGTGCGGCCGGGCCGGACCAGGTCCAGCGGGCCACCGGCAGCCGGCGCGACGACCGGTACCCCGGACGCCATGGCCTCCTGGATCGCCTGGCAGAACGTCTCGTCGGCGCCGGTGTGCACGAACACGTCCAGGCTGGCGTACAGGGTGGACAGCTCGGCGCCGGACAGGAAACCGGGGAACACCGCGGCGGGCAGGTTCGCCCGCAGGCGCGCGGCCGCCGGGCCGTCGCCGACGACGACCAGCCGGACACCGGGCAGGTCGGCCAGGTGGCCGAGCAGGTGCACCCGCTTGTCCCCGGCCAGCCGGCCGACGTAGCCGACCACGGTCTCGCCGTTCGGGGCCAGCCGGGCATGCAGTTCGGCCGACCGGTGGCGCGGGTCGAAGCGGACGGTGTCCACGCCACGACCCCACATGGCCAGCCGCTGGACACCGCGTTCGCGCAGTTGCGCCAGGCTGGCCGACGAGGGCACCAGGGTGCGGTCGGCCTGGTTGTGCACGTGCCGGGTCCAACCCCAGATGGCCCGGTCGGTGCAGCGGAAGCCGTAGCGGCGGGCGAAACCCGCGATGTCGGTCTGGAACACCGCGACGCTGGGCACGCCCAGCCGGCGCGCCGCCGAGGCACCCGCGTTGCCCAGGAACACCGGGGACGCCAGGTGCGTCACGTCCGGTGCGAAGTCGCCCAGGATGCGGTCCAGCCGGGTGGTGGGCAGGCCGAGGACGAACGACTTGTAGCCGGGCAGCGCGACGCCCGGCACGGCCACCACCCGGTGGCCCGCGTACTCCTCGGGACCCTCCCCCGGCGTGATCACCAGTGCTTCGTGGCCCCGGGCGGCGAAGTGCTCCAGGATTCTGCAGACCGAGTTCGTCACACCGTTGATCGTGGGCAGGAACGACTCGGTGACGACGGCGATGCGCACACCGTCACTGTGGGTAGGGCGCGTGTGGTCAGCGTGCCGATCCGGGTCCGTGCGGGTGAACGGATGATGAAAACCCGCGATCCGACCGTCGCGGTCCGGCCAGGGCCATGGTGAGCAGCACGACGACCGCCAGCAGACCGATCCCCGCCGCCACCAGTCCACCCAGCCCGACACCGGACGCCAGCGGTCCCGCGGGTGCGACGGGCACCAGCGAGGGTGCGGTGGGCAGGTGTGCCGCCCGCCGGATGACGGGCGCCGAGGGCGGTGCGATCTGTTGTTCCCGCTCCTTGCCCAGGAACGGGTCGACGGCGGCGAACACCGGATCGGGCGCGTCGGCCGGGACGGCCCGGTCCACGGCGGCGCCGATGTCGATGGTGCCGTAGCCGAAGGCGGGGCTGGCGGTGGCCCGCTTGCCGCGCACGGTGGCCAGCAGCCTGGCCACCACCTGCCGGTTGGTCAGCTTCGGGTACCGGGACCAGATCACCGCGAGCCCGGCCGAGGTGAGCGCCGCCGCCTGGCTGGTGCCGTCACCGGCGAACGCCGAGCCGGGCCGCCTGCCGAGGGTCGGCACGTTCACGCCGGGCGCGGTGACCGTGAGGTAGGGGTGCCGGGACGACCACGGCGGCACCCGGCCCGCCGAGTCGACGGCACCGACCGACACCACGCCCAGGCACACGCCCGGTTGCACGATCGGGCTGCCGTGGTCACCGGAGTTGCCGCTGGCCGCCACCACGATCGCGCCCTCGGTCAGGGCGTGGTCGACCGCCTGCTGCTCGTCCGCCGGGCAGGACAGGAAGTTCTTGTCGTCGACCGCCGGCCCGTCCAGCGACATGTTGATGATCCTGGCGCCGTGGTCGGCCGCGTAGTCGATCGCGCCGGCCAGGTCGGGATCGGTGGCGCCGCCGCCGTCCGTGGTGCCGTCCAGCGGTACGGCGACCGGCAGCACCCTGGCGTCGGGCGCGATGCCGAGGATGTCGAACTCGTTGGCGTGCGCGACCATCAGCGACGCCATCGCGGTGCCGTGGCCGAACTGGTCGTCGTCCCGGTCGGTGTCGCCGTTGCCGCCGGCCGGACCCCGGTTGGTGCCGGCCAGCACGTGCCCGGCCAGTGCCGGCAGGCCCGCGTTCACACCGGTGTCGATCACGCCGATCACGATGCCCTGCCCGCGCGCGCCGTGGGCCCACAACTGCTGGACGTGCCACGCGTCGAACCACCATTCCAGGTGACCCGGCGGTCCGGGCGCCGCCGACGCGGGCACGGCGGGCACCACACACAGCAGCAGGGCGGCCACCCCGGCCGCGGTCCAGCGTGCTCTCATGCCGCACCCCACCAGATCGTGTCGGGCCTCGTGACGTAGGCGTTGGCGGCCACCGGTACCGCCGTGGTGGTCCTGGTCGACGCGACGTCGTTGGCGTCCAGCTGCCGGTACGACGCGGCCACCGGCACGTTCCCGGTCACGCCGATCAGGCCCGCGGTACCGCTCACCTGGAAGCGCAGTGCCCGCTGGACCGGGCCGGTCAGCCTGCCGCGCAGCGAACCGGGCACGGCGAGGCGCGGATTCGGTGCGGGACAGAGGTGTTGGGTCGCGGACCGGCCGGCGAGGCAGGCCCGTAGCGCCGTGCCGACGGCCGCCGCGATCGCCGTCCGGCCCACGGCGCTGACGGTCGCGTCCACCGCGATCAGGCCGCCGTCGTCGAACGACGCCACGCGCGATCCCGGTGCCAGCGTGAGGTTCGGGGTGAGGTAGGTGACCGGGACGGCGCCCGGGAACATCGGCAACTCGCCGTCCGGTACGGCAAAACCGGCGAACCGGGCCAGATCGCTCCCGTCGCCCGCCGAGACGTACTGCGACACGGCCGAATGCGCCAGCCGCCACCCGTGCCCGTCCCGGACGACGGGGACCGTGTCGTCCACGGTGACCGGGCCCGCCGCGATGCCGACGGTGTAGGCCACCTCGACCTGGGCGCTGTCCCCGCCGCGCTGGACGTTCTCCACCCGGACGTCCTGGATCGGGCCCGCGGCGTTCTGCGCGGCGAGGATCGCGGGGGTGAGCAGCGTGGTCGAACCGATGGGGAGGGAGCCGTAGCCGAGCGCGCCCGCCGCGTCGCCGCGTTGCAGCGCGGTGAAGTAGGCCAGGACGACGGTCCCGGGTTCGGCGTCCGCCGTGTAGGCGCCTGCCGCGATCGAGCCACCGCCGAGCACGAGCGCGGTGGCCAGCAACAACGTGAACCAGAAGGCGTGGTGGTACAGACCACTTGCCTCCGTGGCCGGGTGGCCCGCGCCGGGGCCCGGATCCGGTGGCCGCGTCACGACGCTCGTCTGGTCTGTCATGCGGCTCCCATGCCACCTGGATGCGACACCGGTACCTGCCTCGCGCACCGGACGTCGGCAGAATATCGACGCTCGTCAGAGCGGGTGCGAGAGGCCCTGGCCACGAACTATGCGGCGGCATCAACAACTTAACAGCTTAAATTTAGTCTAATTTCGTTACCCGTCCGTGATTGACGTGACCGAGCTCACTCGGGTTGACTCACCGGCGAAACCGCTCCCGAAACCGGTTTCGCTCCGACATCCGCCTGCCCCGAGGTGGTGCCCGTGCCGATCACCATTGCCGACGTCGCCGCACAGGCCGGCGTCAGCAAGACGACGGTGTCCCGTGTGCTCAACGGGAAGGGCGAACTGGGCGCGGCGACGGCGGCACGGGTCCGCCGGGTGATCGACGAACTGGGCTACGTACCCAGCGCCCGCGCTGTCGGCCTGGCCCGCGGCCGGACCCGGATCGTCGGCATGCTCGTGCCGTCGCTGACCTGGCCGTGGATGGGCGAGGTACTGCAGGGCGCGGTGGACGTGATCGAGGCCGCCCGCTACGGCCTGCTGCTGTTCACCTGCAACCGGGGCGAGGAGTCGATGCGGCAGTTCGCATCGCACGTCTCGGCGAAGTCGTTCGACGGGCTGCTGGTGATCGAACCCGAGGGAACGCTGGACTACATCACCGAGTTACACGCCCGAGGACTGCCGATCGTGCTGATCGACGACCGGGGCAACCAGCCGGTGTTCCCGTCCGTCGCCACCACCAACCACCACGGCGGCGCGCAGGCCGCCCGGCACCTGCTCCGGCTGGGCAGGCGCAGGCCGCTGGTGGTCACCGGCATGGAGCGGTTCGGCTGCACCCAGCAGCGCATGGCCGGCTTCGCCGACACGTTCGCCGCCGCCGGTTTCCCGCTGTCGCCCCGGCTCGTCGCGCCGGGCGACTTCACGTTCGACTGCGGCCGGCACGCGGTGGGCTCGCGGCTGGCCGGCGGCGTCCCGTTCGACGCCGTCTTCGCGCACAACGACCTGTCCGCCGTCGGCGCGATCAGGGCCGTGCACGAGGCCGGCATGGGCGTGCCCACCGACGTCGCCGTCGTCGGCTTCGACGACATCCCCCTGTCCGCGCACACCGACCCACCACTCACGACGGTGCGCCAGCCGCTCCGTCAGATGGGAGAGACCGCCGCACGCATGCTGATGGCCCATTTCGACGGCACCCCGTTGCCCGACACTCCCACCGTCATCCCGACAGAACTGATCGTGCGGGCGTCAACCGTGACGTCCTAGCCGTCGCCGAACTCGGTCCGGCCCGCCCACGCCCTGGGTGCGGTCGCGGCCGAACACACCCCCGGCACGGATCGCAGTGACACGAAGGAGGATCCATGCGCCTCAACCGCCCGGCTGCTCTCGCCATCGCGGGCGTGATGGCGATGTCCGCCCTTGCCGCGTGCGGCAGCGGCGGATCGGCGGCGTCCGCCAACTCGGGGGGTGTGCTGAACGTCGGCATGCCCAACGGGCCGCTGACGAACAACAACAACCCGTTCCTGCCGGCGTCGGCCAGCACGTCGCTCGGCTACCGGAACATGATCTACGAGCCCCTGGTGATGCTCAACCAGGTGCAGCCCAACGCACCCGGCAAGCCGTGGCTGGCCACCAAGTGGAGCTGGAACACCAACTACACCACGCTGACCGCGACCGTCCGCAACGGCGTCACGTGGTCGGACGGCAAACCGTTCACCGGCGCCGACGTGGCGTTCACGTTCAACCTGCTGAAGCAGTTCTCGGCGCTGAACATCAACGCCATCCCGGTGACCGGCGCCAGCGCTACCGGCAACCAGGTGACGGTCAACTTCGACTCGCCGCAGTTCGTCAACCAGTACAAGATCCTCACCCAGACCTTCATCGTGCCCCAGCACGTCTGGTCCACGATCAAGGACCCGACGACCGACACCGTGGCGCACCCGGTCGGCACCGGCCCGTACACGCTGAAGTCGTTCACCTCCCAGACCGTCGTGCTGCAGGAGCGCAACAGCTACTGGCAGCCGCTGCCCAAGGTCAAGGAGATCCGCTACACCTCCTACAACGACAACAACGCGCAGACCACCGCGCTGGCCGACGGTGCCGCCGAGTGGAGCTTCGTGTTCATCCCGAACGCGAAGGCCGTCTACACCAGCAAGGACCCGGCGCACTACAAGCTGTGGTTCCCGCCGGTGCTGGGCGACCACGGCCTGTGGTTCAACACGACCAAGGCGCCGCTGAACGACCCGATCCTGCGCCGGGCGATCAACATGGTGGTCAACCGCAAGGACATCTTCAACGAGGGTGAGGCGGGCTACTTCTACCCCGAGGTCACCAACATCACCGGCATCCCGACCCCGGCCGGCAACTCGTTCATCTCGTCGCAGTTCACCAACGACAACGTGAACGTCGACGTGGCGGGTGCCAAGAAGCTGCTCACGTCCAACGGCTACAAGTTCAGCGGCAGCACGCTGCTGACGCCGGCCGGCAAGCCGGTCACGTTCACCCTGTCCGACCCGGCCGGCTGGTCGGACTACCAGACCGACCTGTCGATCATCCAGGACAACGTGTCCCAGATCGGCATCAAGGCCAAGGTGGACAAGGCGAACGAGGACGCCTGGACCAAGAACGTGGACACCGGTGAGTTCGACGCGGTGATGCACTGGACCAACAACGGCGCCACCCCGTACGACATCTTCGAGACCATGATGGACGGTGCGCAGTTCAAGCCGGTCGGCACCGGCGGCGTGAACGGCGACTGGGGCCGGTTCAACGACCCGGCGGCCACGGCGGCGCTGCGGCAGTACGCCGACGCGACCACCGACTCGGCCCGCACCGCGGCGATGAACACGCTACAGCAGATCATGGTGGCCCAGATGCCGGTGGTGCTGACGTCCGCGGCCAACGCGGGCGGCGAGTACAGCACGAAGCACTGGGTCGGCTGGCCCGGCCCGGCCAACCCGTATGCTCCCGCGCAGCCGACGCTGCCGAACGCGCTGGACATCGTGCTCCACCTGACGCCGGCGACGTCCTGACGCCGACACGGCCTGTCCCCGCCCGGGCGGCGCGCACCGTCCGGGCGGGGGCACTTCGGTTGTCAGCCATGGAAAGGAGCACCGGGTCATGACCACCGCCGACACCAGCACATCTCCCCCGGACACCGAGGTGGTGCTGGAGGCCGCGGGTCTCACCAAGCACTTCACGGTCCGCAGGCGCGGCCGGGACGTGGTCACCAGGGTCAGCCGGGCGGTGCACGCCGTGGACGACGTCGACATCACGCTGCGCCGGGGCCGGGTGACGGCGCTGGTCGGCGAGTCGGGCTCCGGCAAGTCGACGGTGGCCAGGCTGCTGGCCCAGCTCTACCCGAGGACCGGCGGTGACATCCGGCTGCACGGCAGGTCGGTGACCGTGCGCGGCGGCAGGCGGTTCCGCGACTACTGCCGCCAGGTCCAGATGATCTTCCAGGACCCGTTCGCGTCGCTGAATCCGACGCACACCGTCCGCTACCACCTGACCAGGGCCCTGCGCGTGCACGGCCACGCCGGCCGGACCGACACCGAACTGCGGGCCGCGCTGCACGACCTGCTGGGCAAGGTCCAGCTCACCCCGCCCGAGCAGTACCTGAGCAAGTTCCCGCACGAACTGTCCGGCGGGCAGCGGCAGCGGGTGGCGATCGCGCGGGCCCTGGCCGCCAGCCCGGTCGCGCTGCTGGCCGACGAACCGGTCTCCATGCTGGACGTGTCGATCCGGCTCGGCGTACTGAACCTGTTGCGCGACCTGAAGGAACGCCTGCGGCTGGCCATCCTCTACATCACCCACGACATCGCGTCCGCCCGCTACTTCGCCGACGACACCCTGGTGATGTACGCCGGGCGGATGGTCGAGGGCGGCGACAGCGAGACCGTCACCCAGCGCCCCGCCCACCCGTACACGCGGCTGCTGATCGAGTCGGCGCCCGACCCGGACCGGATCACCGGCGACGGCCACGGCAGCGCCGACGAGGCAGGCGGTGAGCCGCCGAGCCTGATCGCGCCGCCGTCGGGCTGCCGGTTCCACCCGCGCTGCCCGCACGTGCTGCCGCGCTGCTCCACCGAACTGCCGCCGAGGTTCGACATCGGCGACACCGACGGCCACTGGGCGGCCTGCTGGCTCTACAGCCTGGACGCGGAGGTGCGGCGATGACGTTCCTGTTGCGCCGCATCGGCTTCTACCTGCTCACCGCGTGGGCCGCGATCACCATCAACTTCTTCATCCCCCGGCTGATCCCCGGTGACCCGGTGCTCGCCCTGGTGGCACATTTCCAGGGTCAGATCAGCACCAAGGCCATCCAGTCCCTGTACATCCTGTTCGGGCTGAACAAGAACCAGAACATCTTCCAGCAGTACGGCGAGTACTGGGCCCAACTGGCCCACGGCGACCTCGGCCTGTCGTTCACGTTCTTCCCGACACCGGTGTCCCAGGTGATCGCGCAGAGCCTGCCGTGGACCATCGCACTGGTCGGCCTGACCACGATCATCAGCTTCCTGATCGGTACCGGGCTGGGTGTGCTGGCCGGGTGGCGGCGCGGCTCGTGGGCCGACGGCCTGCTGCCGGTCACCACGTTCTTCTCGTCGGTGCCCTACTTCTGGCTCGGCCTCATCGCGATCACCCTGCTGGCCGGGCCGGGCAGCTTCTTCCCGTCGTCCGGCGGTTTCGACCCCGGCGTGGTGCCGAGCTTCACCGGTGCGTTCATCGGCAGCGCGGTCCAGCACAGCGTCCTGCCCGCCCTGACCATCCTGGTCTCGTCGATGAGCGGCTGGATCCTCAGCATGCGCAACATGATGATCACGGTCAGCTCGGAGGACTACATCACCGTCGCGCACGCCAAGGGCCTGTCCGAGCGGCGGGTGATGGTGAGCTACGCGGCCCGCAACGCCCTGCTGCCCAACGTCTCCGGGTTCGCGCTGTCACTGGGCTTCATCGTCGGCGGCACGCTGCTGGTGGAGATCGTGTTCTCCTATCCCGGTGTCGGGTACGAGCTGTTCCAGGCCGTCGGCGCCCAGGACTACCCGCTGATGCAAGGGATCTTCCTGATGATCACGTTGGCGGTGCTGGCCGCGAACCTGCTGGCCGACGTCGTGTACCTGGCGCTGGACCCGCGCACCAGGAAGGAGGGCTGAGCGATGGCGACTCCCGCCGCGGTCACCACGATGCTGCCGGACGGCCCGGCCACCGTCGACGACGCCCCCGCCCGGCGCCGCAGGCTGCGGTTCGTGGCCAACACGAAGGCCACCATCGGCCTCGTGGTGATCGGCATCATCGCGATCATCGCCGTGATCGGCCCGTGGATCGCGCCCTACAGCCCGGACCAGCGCGGCGACGCCCTGGTCGCGGCGCCCTCGGCCGCGCACTGGTTCGGCACCGACCACCTCGGCCGGGACATCTTCAGCCAGGTGCTGGTCGGCACCCGGAGCGTGGTGTTCGTCGGGTTCCTGGCCGGTCTGGTGGCGATCGTGCTGGCCATCCTGATCGGCGTGACGGCCGGCTACCTCGGCGGTGCCGCGGACGACGGCCTGTCCGCGGTGTCCAACGTCTTCCTGGTGATCCCGGCGCTGCCGCTGATCATCATCATCACCTCCACCGTGTCCAACGCGGGCGACCTGCTGGTGGCGATCGTGATCGGCTGCACGTCCTGGGCCTACGGCGCCAGAGTGCTGCGCGCGCAGACACTGTCGCTGCGCAGACGCGACTACGTCGAGGCCGCCCGCGCCACCGGCGAACGGACGTGGCGGATCATCGGCTTCGAGATCCTGCCCAACCTGACCGCCATCATCGCGTCCAACTTCATCGGCACGGTCATCTTCGCCGTGCTGTCGGAGATCACGCTCGCGTTCATCGGCGTCTCCAACACCGCGACGTGGAGCTGGGGCACGATCCTGTTCTGGGCGCAGAGCCAGCAGGCCCTGGCCCAGGGCGCGTGGTGGTGGTTCGTACCGGCCGGCCTGGCCATCGCGGTCCTGGGTACGGCGTTGTCGCTGGTGAACTTCGGCATCGACGAGTTCGTCAACCCCCGGCTGCGCTCGGCGGGCGGGAGCCGGGTGCGCAACGCGGCTGGCCGGAAGGTGCCGATGCGGGTCGGGTTCACCCCGGTGCTCGGCCTGCCCGACGACCCCGACACCGACTCCGTCGAAGGAGACCTCCCGTGACGGCCGACCCGGCTCTCGAGGTCAGGCGCCTCAACGTCGACTACGGCATCGGCGACACCGCCGTGCACGCGGTCCGCGATGTCAGCCTCACCCTGCACCAGGGCGAGGTACTCGGCCTGGCCGGGGAGAGCGGCAGCGGCAAGTCGACGCTGGCCTACGGCCTGACCCGGCTGCTGCCGCCACCCGGCGTGGTGCGCAGCGGTTCGGTGATCTACCACCCGGTCGGCGGCCGGCCGGTGGACATCATGCGGCTGTCCCCGGCGAAGCTGCGCGCGTTCCGCTGGGCGGAGACGTCGATCGTGTTCCAGGGCGCGATGAACTCGCTCAACCCGGTGCACAAGGTCGCCACCCAACTGGACGACGTCATCAAGGCGCACGAACCGGGCATGGGCGCGGCCTCGCGTCGCCAACGCGCGGTGGAACTGCTGCGGCTGGTCGGCATCTCGGTCGACCGGCTGGACGCCTACCCGCACCAGCTCTCCGGCGGCATGCGCCAACGCGTGATGATCGGCATGGCGCTGGCGCTGGAACCCAAGATCGTCATCATGGACGAGCCGACCACCGCGCTGGACGTGGTGATGCAGCGGCAGATCCTCGGCCAGCTCATCGGGCTGCGCGAGCGGCTCGGGTTCGCCGTCCTGTTCATCACGCACGATCTGTCACTGTTGGTGGAGTTCTCCGACCGAATCGCCATCATGTACGGCGGGCGGATCGTCGAGGAGGCGCCGGCGGCCGAGCTGTACCACGACTCGCTGCACCCCTACAGCGATGGCCTGCTGCACTCGTTCCCCGCCCTGCGCGGGCCGAGGCGGGACCTCAGCGGCATCCCCGGTTCACCGCCGGACCTGCGCGCGATGCCGACCGGCTGTTCGTTCCACCCCCGCTGCCCCCACGCGTTCGAGCCGTGCTCGGTGCGGACGCCGCTGCTGGTGGCGCCAGGAACGCGGGCCGACCGTACGGTGGCCTGCTGGTTGCATCCCACGACGACCTGACGGAGAGACATGGACATGACGCCGCACGGCAGCCCGACGGCCCAGGCCGACATCCTCGACGTCCTGCCCAGTGCGTTCCGCTGGGGCGTGGCGACAT
The DNA here is from genome assembly GCA_036273855.1 of Pseudonocardiaceae bacterium. Classification (GTDB taxonomy): domain Bacteria; phylum Actinomycetota; class Actinomycetes; order Mycobacteriales; family Pseudonocardiaceae; genus DATEPR01. The sequence continues at coordinate 30,651 of DASUGU010000054.1, read as the reverse complement.
CGGCGTACCAGATCGAGGGCGCGACCCACGAGGACGGCCGCACCGCGTCGATCTGGGACACCTACTGCCGCGTGCCCGGCGCCGTGCACAACGGGGAGACCGGTGACGTCGCCTGCGACCACTACCACCGGATGCCCTCCGACGTGGCGCTGATCCGCGACCTCGGTGTGGACACGTACCGGTTCTCGGTGGCATGGCCTCGGGTGCAACCCGGTGGTACCGGGCCGGTCAATCCCGCCGGGCTCGGGTTCTACGAGCGGCTGGTGGACGAGTTGCTCGCGGCCGGTGTCGACCCCTGGGTGACGCTGTACCACTGGGACCTGCCGCAGGAACTGGAGGACGCCGGTGGCTGGCCGGTGCGGGACACGGCTTACCGGCTCGCCGACTACGCGATGCTGGTGTTCGACAAGCTGTCCGATCGGGTGCGCAACTGGACCACGCTGAACGAGCCCTGGTGTTCTGCGATGTTGGGGTACGCGTGGGGTAAGCAGGCGCCTGGGCGGCAGGACTTTCCGGCTGCCATCGCCGCTGTGCACCACCTGTTGCTGGGGCACGGGCTGGCTACGTCGCGGATGCGTTCTGCCGGGTCGGTTTCGCTCGGGATCACGTTGAACATGTCGCACAGCGAGCCGGCTACCGACAGCTCGGTGGATCGGGAGGCGGCTCGGCGTTCTGATGGGCTTGGGCTTCGGTTGTATCTGGATCCGTTGGTGCGTGGGCAGTATCCGGACGATGTAGTAGCTGACCTCGCTGCTCAGGGTGTTTCGCTGCCGGTTCAGGACGGTGATCTGGCGGTCATCGCTACTCCGATTGATGTGCTGGGTGTCAACTACTATTCCGCTCATCGGATTTCTGGCACTGATGAGTCCGGTCGGTCGGTCGTCGATGGCCATCCGGTGTCGCGGACTGTGCCGCATGGTGAGCCGGTTACTGCTATGGGTTGGGAGATCGTTCCGCAGGGGATGACGGAGTTGTTGCTGCGGTTGTCTCGGGATTGCCCTGGGTTGCCGTTGATCATTACCGAGAACGGTGCCGCTTTCGACGACGAGCCGGATTCTTCTGGGTTTGTCTCCGATGAGGATCGGGTCGGGTATCTGGCTGGGCATGTGCGGGCCGTTGCTGATGCGGTGGCTCGGGGGGCTGATGTTCGTGGGTATTTTGCTTGGTCGTTGTTGGATAATTTTGAGTGGTCTTATGGGTATGACAAGCGGTTTGGGCTCGTTCGGGTCGATTATGGGACTCTTGAGCGGACTCCCAAGCGTAGTGCTCTTTGGTATCGGGACACTATTCGGCGGGTTCGGGGGTAGTTCGGGGTAGTTCGGGGTTGGGCCGGTGCCCGTGCGGGTTGTGGCGTTCGCACGGGCCGCTCCCTCTTTGTGGATTTTTTTGCGTCGGGACGGCGTTGTCAAGATCGCTGCACGCCGCTTCGCGGTGGCCATCGGCCAATCTGGACAACACGCCGTCCCGACGCAAGAGACTGGCCTGGGCGAGGGAGCGGCCAGGAATGAAGCGACTATGCGCCCCTAGGGTTGGGCTGTGTTCGGTCGGGGGACGTTGGTGCCTTTTCGGTGCGGGTTGCGCGTTGTGCTATGCGGCCATTGCTACTAGCGTGACGCTGGCGCATACGTGTTGGTTTTGCCATGGGGTGCAGCTGATCTGGTAGACGTTGCCGTCGCCCTCTGCCACTACCACCGCTGGCGGGAGGGTGGGTGAGGTCCATATCTGCTGTCCGTTTGCCGGGTTGATGCCTACCAGTGCCGAGTCGCCGTTGGCCGGTTCCTTCGACCGTGCCGCGTAGCCCGCTCTCAGAACCTGTGGCTGTGCTGCTGCCAGTGGGCCGGACGTGGTCCTGCCCAACGGTTGGCCGGTGATCGCGTCCAGGAAGGTGAACAGCACCGTGATCGACGTGCTCGTCGCCGGTACGTCGAACTGGATCATGGCCAGGGATCGGGTGACGTCGAGGACGTCCGGCCGGGCTCGCCGGCTAGGCAGCGGTGTGTGAATCCGAGGTCCGGCCCTGCGTCGGCCTGCCGCCGTCCCTGGGGTCGCCGCCCTTGGCCAGCAATGCCGCTATCGGCAGGGTGGCCGCGCCGAACGCGACCGCGTCGGGACCGAGCTGGCACAACTCGATCGTCGCGTGGTCGAACGTGTGGTGCAGCGCATGTGCCTCGGCCGCTTCGCGGATGTCCGGCAACAGCGCGTTGCCCAGTGCCAGGCCTGCCCAGCCGCCGAGCACGATCCGCTCCGGGTTGAACAAGTTGATCAGGTTGGCGATGCCGGCGCCCAGGTAACCGGCCGTGTCGTGCAGCACCTTGGCCGCCGTCTTGGACCGGCCGGCCGCAGCCAGTAGACCGTCCAAGCTGGACTGTTCGTCGGCGCCGGCCACTGTGCGGCCGCCACGTGCCTGACGGTATCGGTCCAGAATGCCTTCCGCGCCAACGTAGGTTTCCAGGCAGCCGCGCGAACCGCACCGGCAGGGGCGGCCGCCGTAGCTGATCACGGTGTGACCCCACTCCCCCGCGCTACTGGTCGCGCCACGGTAGGTCGTGCCGTCGGCGATCATCGCGGCGCCGACGCCGGAGCCGATCAGCACCACGACCGCGTGCCCGACGCCCTTGCCGGCGCCGAACCACATCTCGGCCTGGCCGAGGGTCTTGGCTCCGTTGTCGAAGAACAGCGGCGCCGTCACGCCGGCCTCGCGCAGCAGGCGGTCCAGCGGCACCGCGTCCCAGCCGATGGTCTGGGCGTGCACCAGCACCGCGCCGTCGCGGCCCTGCGCCGCCCGCTCCTGGCTGGCCTGCTCGACCGCGCCGGGCACGCCGATGCCAACGCCGACAACGGCGTCCGGGTCCACTCCGGCCTGCGCGCCCACCTCGCGCAGGCCCGAGGCGATCTGCGCGACCACGGTGGCCGGGTCGGGCCGGGGGGACGGGAGCGGGTGCTCCACCGTGGCCAGGACCGTCATCGCGAGGTCGAACAGCTCCACCTTCACGCCCGTCTCACCGACGTCGACACCGACGACGTGGCCGTAGCGCGGATCGACGCGCAGCAGCACCCTCGGCCGACCGCCGTCGGAATCGATCAGGCCGGCCTCCACGACGATGTGCTCGTCGATCAGCTCCGCTGTGACGTTGCTGACGGTCGCCGCGCTCAGGCCGCTCATGCCGCTCAACTCGTGGCGGGACAGCGGGCCGTCGAAGAACAGCTTGGACAGCAGCGCCGACCGGTTGTGCCGTCTCAGATCCCGGACCGTGGTGCGCTTCGCCTGCATCGGATCCCCGTCCCGCCCGCTTGACTACAGCATGCCTCACGAGTCTAATGGGCAGCATAATTTAAAGACTGAATTAACTCGTGATAGTAACCGGAAGTTTATGGGAGCAGCGGAATCGAGAAAGGTGGGCGGGTGCGCGGCGCGTGCGGGCGTGCGCGGCAGTAACTTACCGGTGTCACTCGGTGAGTCCCGCCCGAGACACGCTGGTCAGCGGTGGTGCGGCCGCTGGCGTCACCCCTGTTGGCGCCCAACGACTTGAACGCGACGTGTCCCCGTAGAGACCGTTCCCACGTCCAGCCACGAGTGCCGAGGGAGTATCGATGACCGACCACGAGACCCTGGGGGCCCAGTTCGTCTGGGGAGCCGCGACATCGGCTTACCAGATCGAAGGCGCTGTGGCCGAGGACGGCAGGGGACCGTCCATCTGGGACACCTTCTGCCGGGTGCCAGGCACCATCGACAACGGGGACACCGGTGACGTCGCCTGCGACCACTACCATCTGTGGCGGCAGGACATCGCGCTGATGCGCGAGCTGAACGTCGAGGCGTACCGGTTCTCCATCGCCTGGCCCAGGGTGCTGCCGGAGGGCACTCGCAAGGTCAACCAGGCCGGCCTGGACTTCTACGACCGGCTGGTCGACGGCCTGTTGGAGGCCGGCATCCGCCCGTTCGCCACGCTCTACCACTGGGACCTGCCGCAGGCGATGCAGGATCGGGGCGGCTGGCCGTCCCGGGACACCGCCTTCGCGTTCGCCGAGTTCGCCTCGGTGGTCGCGGCCCGGCTGGGTGACCGGGTGGCGGACTGGTTCACCGTCAACGAACCGCTGTGCTCGGCGTGGATCGGCCACCTCGAGGGCACCATGGCGCCCGGGTTCCGCGACATCTCGCTGGCCGTGCCCGCCGCGCACCACCTGCTGCTCGGCCACGGGCTCGCGGCCGCGGCGCTGCGCAACATCGCGCCGGGACCGGTGCGGGTCGGGCCGGTGCTCAACCTGAGCCCCTGTGAGCCGGCCAGCCAGGACGAGAAGGACGTCGCGGCCGCCCGGCGGGCCGACGGCCACACCAACCGGTGGTGGATGGATCCGCTGCACGGCCGCGGCTACCCGGCCGACATGATCGAGGTCTACGGGGTCGAGCCGCCGGTCCGGCCGGGCGACCTGGAGGCCATCGCGCAGCCGATGGACCATTACGGCCTGAACTACTACTTCCGCAACGTCGTCACCGACGACCCGACCGGCCCACCGCCCAGGGCGCGGTTGGTCAGCGTGCCCGACTGGACACTCACCGCGATGGGCTGGGAGGTCTACGCCGACGGCCTGGAGCAGTTGCTCACCCAGATGCACGAGGAGTACCGGGTGCCGCGCATCTACGTCACCGAGAACGGCTCCGCGTGGCCGGACGAGATCGAGCCGGACGGCCGGGTGCAGGACAAGGAACGGATCGAGTACCTGGAGCAGCATCTGGAGGCCGGTGTCCGAGCGGCCAAGGCCGGTGTGCCACTGGCCGGCTACTTCGCGTGGTCGCTGCTGGACAACTTCGAGTGGGCGTACGGCTACGCCAAGCGATTCGGCCTGGTGCACGTGGACTATCCGACGCAGCGGCGGACCATCAAGGCCAGCGGCTACCGGTACGCCGACATCATCCGCGCGTACCGGCGGCAGGCCTCGCCGGCCCCGCTGGACTCGGCTCAGTAGCGGTCGTCTCACCCGATCGAGGTCGCTCGTCCGGGCCTGAGTACCTCGATCGGGCGAGACCAGCGGGTTTCGCATCATCGAAGGCATCCCCGGCTGTCTCCGTCACGTACACCGTGAACAGGAGGCCAGGCCATGAACAGGATCCACCACGAACAGGTCGCCGCCTTGCTGCCCGCCGGCGGCGGCGACGCGGTGACGCCCGTCACCACCCGCTGGACCTACGACCCGACCGAGCCCTTCGCCGTCACCGTCGCGTTCGCCACCGAGCGCGGCCGGTGGGTCGAGTGGGTCTTCGCCCGTGACCTGCTGATCGACGGGCTCACCGAACCCACCGGCGACGGCGACCTGCGTGTCAGCCCGGACATCGACCCGGACCTCCTGGTCCTGGAGATCTTCGCGCCCACCGGCAGCGCCGCGTTCACGCTGGACCGCGAGGACACCGAGGAGTTCCTGGCCAGCACGCTGGACCTGGTGCCGGCCGGGACCGAGAGCACCCACTTCGACATCGACCGGCTGCTGTCCGAACTCAGTACCGGCTGAGCGGCCTGCCTCCTAGGCTGCCGCCGTGACCTTCCCGGATTTCAGCCCGGCGCCGAACATCGCCGAGCATCCCGACCTGTACGAGCGGGAGAACGAGGCGATCGATCCGGCCGGTGTGCTGTGGCGCGCGCTGCGCGAGCAGGCCGACTGGACCGGCCGGACGCTGGTGGACCTCGGCTGCGGCACCGGGTTCTGGCTGCCCCGGTACGCGTCCGACCCGGGCGGTGCGGCGCGGGTGATCGGGGTGGAACCGGACCCGGCGCTGCTCGCCGAGGCGCGGCGACGGGTCGGTGACGGCGCCGAGGTGCTGGCCGGCTCCGCCGAGCGGCTGCCGCTGCCGGACGCGTCCGTGGACGTCGTGCACGCGCGGTTCGCCTACTTCTTCCCACCCGGCTGCGCGGCCGGCCTGGCCGAGGCGCTGCGGGTGCTGCGCCCGGGCGGCGCCCTCGTGGTGATCGACAACGACTGGCGGCACGGCGAGTTCGCCGACCTGCTGACCCGTTCGGCGTGGGCCCAGGCACAGGGCGCCGCCGACAGCACCGACGCCTGGTGGCGCGCGGCGGGCGCCGAGCGCACTGAAGTGGCCTCCGCGTGGGAGTGCCGCGACGCGGCCGAGCTGGCAGCCGTCCTGCGCATCGAGTTCCCGACGCACATCGTCGACGACTGGCTGTCCGCCCACCCCGGCCGGCGCGGCCTCACCTACGGCTACACCCTGTTCACGACCAGATCAGAAGACCACCACTGACCGCAGCACGTCACCATGGTGCATCTTGGTGAACGCCGCCTCCACGTCGTCCAGCCCGATCCGCTCGGACACGAACGCGTCCAGGTCGAGCCTGCCCTGCTGGTACAGGTCGACCAGGTACGGGAAGTCCCTGCTGGGCAGGCAGTCGCCGTACCAGGACGACTTGAGCGAGCCGCCACGGGCGAAGAAGTCGATCAGCGGCATCTCGATGGTCATGTCCGGCGTCGGCACGCCGACCAGCACCAGGGTGCCGGCCAGGTCGCGGGCGTAGAAACCCTGCTTCCAGGTCTCCGGCCGGCCGATGGCCTCGATCACCACGTCGGTGCCGAAGCCGCCGGTGAGGTCCTGGATGGCGGTGACCACGTCGTCCGTCGTGCGGGCGTTGACGGCGTGGGTGGCGCCGATGTTTTTGGCCCACTCCAGCTTCCGGTCGTCCACGTCCACCGCGATGATCGTGGTGGCGCCGGCCAGCTTCGCGCCCGCGATGGCCGCGTCGCCGACACCACCGCAGCCGATCACGGCCACGCTGTCACCCCGGGACACCGCCCCGGTGTTCACGGCGGCGCCCAGCCCGGCCATCACGCCACAGCCGAGCAGGCCCACGGCGGCCGGTGACGCGGACGGGTCCACCTTGGTGCACTGGCCACTGTGGACGAGTGTCTTGTCGGCGAACGCGCCGATGCCCAGCGCCGGGGACAGCGGGGTGCCGTCCTCCAGGGTCATCGGCTGCTTCGCGTTGTGGGTGTTGAAGCAGTACCACGGCTTGCCCTTGGCGCAGGCCCGGCACTTCCCGCACACCGCCCGCCAGTTCAGGATGACGAAGTCGCCCGGCGTGACGTCCTCGACCCCCTCCCCCACGGTCTCCACGATGCCGGCCGCCTCGTGGCCGAGCAGGAACGGGAAGTCGTCGTTGATGCCGCCCTCCCGGTAGTGCAGGTCGGTGTGGCAGACGCCGCACGCCTGCACCCGCACGACCGCCTCGCCCGGCCCCGGATCGGGCACGGTGATCGTGCGCATCTCCACCGGCGCACCCTTGCCCAGCGCCACCACACCACGAACCTGTTCGGCCACGGACCGCTCCTTCACTACTCCGCCATCAGGGGCGTGCCCTCGAACACGCCCAGGGTCTCCTGGTAGAACTCCAGGCCGACGCCGTTGGGATCACGAATATATAGGCTGTTGTCGGCCCCGCGGTCCGGTCCGAGGTAGTCGACGCCGGCAGTGTCGAGCTTTGTCTTGATCTCGGCGAAATGCTCCGCGCTCACCGACAGCGCCATGTGCTGCACGGCGCCGATCGTCTCGGAGAAGTCCGGGTGCGGGTGGCCGGGGAAGTCGAAGAAGCCGAGCAGGTTCCGGTTGCCGATGTCGAAGAAGAAGTGGCTGGACCCGGCGTAGTCGCGGTTCTCCACCAGTTCCACCAGCGGGAAGCCGAGGAACTCCTGGTAGAACTCGATGGTCTGCTCGACGTCCTTGCAGATCAACGCGATGTGGTGAACTCCGCGCACCGGCGTCGCCGGCCGGTCGCCGATCGCGTGCAGGTACTTGTCGCGCAGCTGGGTCCGGCGTTCCCGCACCTTCTCCAGCTCGGCGCCCTCGGGTTGTGGCATGTCGTCTCCTCCTCGTCGGTTGACTCAGCGCAGCCGGACGATGGTCGCCAGGCCGTCAGCGGTGAACGCCCACGCCGGCCGGTCCGGCGGCGCGTCCAGGTGGCCGGTCTCGGTCGCCGGGAAGCCGGACAGCACCGCACCGGCCGCGAACCGCGACCGCTGCGTCACGCACGACCCGGCCCGCACCAGCGAGCCCGGCCCCACGGCACTCCAGTCGCAGACGATCGCACCGGCCTCGACCACCGAGCCGGCTCCGATGTGGCAGCCGTGGATCATCGAGCCCGGCCCGATCACACAGTCGTCCTCGACGACCAGTTCGTTGTCCGGCAACAGGTGCAGCACGGTGTTCTCCAGGATCTGCACCCGTGCCCCGATCCGGACCGGGCCGTGCGAGTCGCCGATGATCTTCACGCCGGCGCCGATCACGCTCCCCGGCCCGACGGTGACGTCACCGGTGATCTCGGCGGAGTCGAACAGCACGGCGGTCGGGTCGATCACCGGGTTCTTGTCGCCGTAGCTGTACAGGCGGCCCATATCGGCCCCCACCTTCGGTTCGGCGGTCACGAGCTGGTGCGGGTGGTCGGTGAGCCCGGTCTGGTGGTCGCGCAGCGCGGCCAGCCGTTCCCGGTCGGCGTCGGTGGCGCTGCGCAACACGTGTGGCGGCCTGCCGACCAGGACGGTGTGCGACGGCACCACCATGCCGGCGGGCACCAGCGTGCCCTCGCCGAGGATGCAGCCGTCCCCCAGCCGGGAGCCGGGCAGCAGGATGGTGCCGTTGCCGATCTCGCACAGGTCGCCGACGGTCGCGCCCAGCACGGTGGCGCGGTGGCCGAACACCGTGCGCTGGCCGATCACGGTCGGGTGGTCCGGGCTGCCCCACACGGTGCCGTTCTCCAGCACGGCGGAGTGGTTGCCGATCCGCACTCCGCCACCCGGCGATCGAACCACCAGGCCCTGCGCCAGGTACGTGCCGGCACCCAGCCACACGCCGCCGAGCACCACGGCCGACTCGGCGACCGTCGGTCTCGGTCCAGGGTCCGGCGCCCGGTTGAGACTCACGCGCTAACGGTACGGCCGAGCACCGCCTCCAGCACGCCACGCAACTGCTTGGCCGCGTCCGCGTCGTCGGCCGGCGGCCCGGGGCTGTGCCAGGCGACGTAGCCGTCCGGCCGGACCAGCAGGCAGCCGTCCTCCTCGACGCCCGGCGCGGTGGCCCGCCGCCAGTCGCCGTACGCGTCCCGGGCGTCCTCGTCGCCCACCACGACCACCCGCAGCGGCACGCCGAAGTCGGCAGAGCGGCAGGCGTCCACCCACGCGGTGCCCGACGGCCCGGTGAGCACGGTGAACGCGCCCCCGCCGACCAGGTCCAGGCTGGAGATCCGCCGGCCGGTCGCGTCCACCAGCCAGACATGCGGCAGCTTGGCGCCCGGCCGGGTGGACGGCTGGTGGAACAGCTCCGGGTCCCTGGCGAAGGTCTCCGGTTCGTCCTCGGCCAGCACGGCGGTGGACACGTAGCGCTGGTTGAGCTCGACGCCGTGGGCGTTGAATTCAAAGTTCTTCAGTTCGATGGCCGCCTCCAGCGCGCGCCGCCGTGCCTGGCCGTCCGCGCCGGGCGCCCGGGTCGCGGCCAGGCCTGCGGTGATGGCCTCCTGGTCGCCGCCCTCGGTCATGCCGAGCGCGGCGAAGATCGGACCGAACTGGTCGCGGGACAGGTTCGCCCGGTCCACGATCTGCCTGCCGACCGGCGCACGCTCGGCCGAGTAGGTGTCCAGCAGCGCGGGTCCCGCCTCACCGCGGATCACCATGGCCAGCTTCCACGCCAGGTTGTAGGAGTCCTGGATCGACGTGTTGGAGCCCAGCCCGTTCGACGGCGGGTGGCGGTGCACGGCGTCACCGGCGCAGAACACCCTGCCCGACGTGTACTCGGTGGCGTAGCTGTGGTTCACCGTCCACAGCGACGTGGACGTGATGTCCACCGGCAGGTCGGGCACGCCGACCAGGTCGCGCACGATGCCCGTGGCGATCGCGTCGGTCATCTCCGGCGGCGGCTGGTCGATGTCGTAGCCCCAGGTGAGCAGCCATTCGTGCCACGGCCGCACCATCCGGACCAGGCCCATCCCGATCCCGCCCAGGTGCGCGCCGGGCCGCATCACCCAGTACAGGATGCTCGGCCGGTGGGCCACGTACTCGGCCAGATCGGCCTGGAAGACGATGTTCATGCTGCCGGCCTTGCCGCTCTGACCGGCGATCGGCAGGCCGACCTGCTCGGCCACCAGGCTGCGCCCACCGTCCGCGCCGATCAGGTACCTGGCCCGCACCCGGTACTCGTCGCCCCGGATCCGGTCACGCAGCAGCACGGTAACGCCGTCCGAATCCTGCTCCAGCGACAGGAACTCGGTGTCGAACCGGACCTTCGCGCCGCGCGCCGCCGCGTTGGTCACCAGGATCGGCTCCATATAGGTCTGCGGCAGGTCGATCATCCCGCACGGGCTGGCCGCCGCGTACTCGCTGGCCGAACCGTCCGCGGTGCCCCAGGTGCGGATGCGGCCGATCTCGTCGCCCGCGATGGCGGTGCAGAACACGGTGTCGCCCATCAGGTGCTGCGGTGTGCCCTGGGCCAGAGCCTGGTCCTCCAGCCCGAGATCGCGCAACACCTCCAGCGTCCGCTGGTTGGTGATGTGCGCCCTGGGCGTCGGGGACAGCCAGCCGTACTTGTTGATCAGCAGGACCCGGACGCCGTAGGTGGCCAGCAGCAGCGCCGCCGAACCGCCCGCCGGGCCGGTGCCGACCACGATCACGTCGGTGTCGTACTCACTCATCGTTCTGCTCCTGCGCGATCACGAACGTGTAGTCCACGGTCGACCACTCACCGGTCAACTCACGACCGTCCGGCGGCGCGCCGGTGCGCGGGGCGAAGTCGACGACGAGCTCGGGCTTCACGCCGAACACCGTGTCGGAGTCGAGGTACTTGCCACCGGCCACGAACAGCTGGGTGACCAGGCGACGGAAGCCGGGTGCGCCGATCATGAAGTGCAGGTGCGGGGCGCGGTACTGGTGGCGGCCCAGGCCCAGCAGCATCGCGCCGACCGGTCCGTCGTCCGGGATCGGGTACTCGCGCGGCACGATCGTCCAGAACCGCAGCCTGCCGTCGGTGTCGGTGTGGAAGCGGGCGCGCAGCACCGGACCGTCCAGGTCGGGCAGTTGCACGTCGTAGTAACCGTCGTCATTGGACTGCCACACGTCGACAATCGCCTGCGATACGGGATTTCCCCGCCGGTCGTTGACTCGCACGTCGACCCACAACGGCGTGCCGGGCAGGCCGGCCGCGATGTCCTCACCCTGCTCGAGAGCCGGCGGTCCGTCCACATAGAACGGACCGAGGACGGCGGACGGTGTGGTATCGGTAGTGCGTGAGTTGGTCAGCAGGTCCACCATGCTGGACACGCCGAGCGTGTCGGAGAGCAGGATGAACTCCTGCCGCTTGTCGTCGCACATCTGGCCGGTCTTGGTCAGGAAGTCGATGGCGTAGGTCCACTCGGCCTCGGTGACGTCGTTCTCGGTGACGAAGCGGTGCAGGTGCCGGACCAGGCCGGTGATCAGTTGCTGTCCTCGGAGGTTGGTCGCGTTGCCGAAGCTGTCCACCACCTGCTCGGTCAGCCAGCCGAAGTCCGGCATGCGGCGGGCGCCCGGCGGGCGGGTGCCGTGCCAGGCGTCGGTGAGGACGGCAAGGACACCCTCGGCGGTGGGTTCGCGCGGGTTCGGGTAGGTCTCGGCGAGGGCGAGGTCGGCGGCCTTGGCCAGGTCCGCCTCGGCCATGCCCAGCTCGCGTAGCGAAGTCGGACCGTGCAGCTCGGTGACCAGGTCGAACACGGCGGCCGGAGCGTCCGGTGTGCCGAGGGCGGCGGCCATCCTGGCGAAGGCGGCGGGAGCGGCCGGCTGGTTGTAGGCCATGACGTGCGGGAGCAGGACGGTATGGGTCTCGGCGTGCGGCAGGTCGAAGGTGCCGCCGAGCACGTGGCACAGCTTGTGGTGCATGCCCATGCCCACGGTGGCCATGCAGGTGCCGGCCAGCCAGGCCGCGCGCAGCAGTTCGGCGCGAGCCTCCAGGTCGGCAGGGTCGGTGGCCATGGTCGGCAACGCCCGGGCGATGGCGGCGATGGCGTCGGCGGCCATGCCGTCGGTGACGGGGTCGGCCTGCGGCGAGTAGAGGGCTTCGACGGCGTGGGCCATGGCGTTGATCGCACTGGTGATCGACACGGTCGCGGGAAGGCCGGTGGTGAGCGCGACGTCGTAGATGACGGTCTCGGGCAGGATGGCCGGCGAGGTGCGGGTCACCTTCCGGCCGGCGTCGGTCTCGCCGAGGACGGGGGTGACCTCGGAGCCGGCGTAGGTGGTGGGCAGGATGACCTGCGGCAGGTCGGTCCGCGCGGCCAGCGCCTTGGCCAGCCCGGTGGTCGACCCGCCACCGACCGCGACCAGGCAATCGGCGCCGGATTCGCGGAGGACGGCGAGCGCCCGCTCGGTGACGTCGACCGGGGTGTGCATGGCGGCGCCGTCGAACCGGGCCACGACCAGCGGTCCGAGCGCGTCGGTCACCGCGCGAGCGGCGTCACCGCCCCGAGGCCCGGCCAGCACCAGTGCTTTCGTGCCGCCCAGCCGTTCGACCTCGGTGCCGACGGAGTTGACGGTGCCGGAGCCGAACACGATCCGAGACGGGTGCGCCGAGTACACGAATGTCCGCATGGGCCCAGTATCAATCCGGTCGCTCCGAGTTTCCTGCACGAACGAAGCGTCGCCCAGCAGGAAATGAGCAAGTCAGCCGGCCGGGTCCAACGCAGATCGGCCGAGTGAAGAACAAGGACAGGAGCCCAACCGGGCCAACGCGCAGTTCACGACCGTCATCCAGCCACCCAACGACCAACAAGTGCAGGCCCCGGACCGGCCAAACAACCCACAAACCACGACCCGACACCCACCAACCCCAGATCCGACCAGCCAGTCCAGGACCATCGAACCACCACCCCAACGGCCAACACCCCGAGCCGCACAGCCACCACACGATCACCCAGCAGCGAACCGACCACCAAACGGTCGACACACGCGGGCTTCACAGCGGCCCAACATTCGCGAGCAGCGAACTGACCACCCGGCGACCGACCCGCGCAGACCCACAGCCACCAGGCGTTCGCCACCAGCGAACCGGCCAGTCAACGGCCGACACGCGAGGCCAACAGCGGCCAGCCAGTTCACGAGCAGCGAACCGACCACCCAACGGCCAACATCACCAGGCTCGCGCGGCGGCCGACAGTTCACCAACGACGAGCTGGCCACCCACGGCCGACACACAACCTCCACACGATCAGCCAGCAGCGAACTGACCACCGAGCAGCCGACACGCACGAAACCACCGCGGCCCGGAATTCGCCCGCGGCGATCCGGCCGCCCAACGGCCGACACACGAACTCCACCGGCGGCCACACGATTCGCGAACAGCGAACCGGCCATCAAACGGCCGACACACCCGGGCACCGAAGTGGCCTGACATTCGCGAACAGCGAACTGGCCAACCGACGGCCGACCCGCAGGGCCCACAGCGGCCAGCCAGCTCACGAGCACCGAACGACCACCCGGCGGCCGACACACCCAGGCCGCGCGGCGGCCTCGCGATTCGCGAGCAGCGAACCAACCATCGGGCGGTCGACACGCGCGGGCACCACGGCGGCCGGGTACGGCGGCGGCCGGGCACGCCAGCGGCCGGGTACGGCGACGGCCCGGCCACGCCAGCGGGGTACGGCGACGGCCGGGCACGCCAGCGGCGTCGGCATTCGCGCGCAGCGGACTGGCCAACCAATGACGACCCGCGAGGCTCACAGGGCCAGCCAGTTCACGAGCGGCGAAGCGACCGCCCGTGCGACCAATACACGGGGGCTTCTTCAGCGGCCGGACCGTTCACCAACGACGCGACCACCCAGCGGCCGACATGCCCAGGCTTGCGCGGCGGCGAACAGTTCGCCAACGACGACCTGGCCGCTCAACGGCCGACTCACCCAGGCCACATGGCGGCCACACGATTCGCTGGCGGCGAACTGATCATCGAGCGGCCGACACGCGCGAACACCGTGACAGCCGGGCACCGCAGCGGCCGGGCACCCTGGCAGCCGGGCACCGCAGCAGCCGGGCACCGTGACAGCCGGGCACCGCAGCGGCCGGGCACGCCGCCGCCGGGCATTCGCGCGCAGCGCACTGGCCAACCAACGGCCGACACGGCTCAGGTGCGGCTCAGCCGGTCAACCCCGGACCGCGCCCAGCGATCCAACCCGTCAACCCGCCCGGCGCAGCGCGGCAGGCGTCGTGCCCAACTGAGCACGCATCACCCTGGTCAGATGCTCCTGATGAGAGAACCCGCAGGTCACCGCCACCTCAGCGATCGGCAGATCACCAGCCCGTAGCAGCCGACCAGCCGCCTCGACCCGCAACCGAACCAGGAACCGATGCGGCGTCTGCCCGGTAGCCGCCTTGAACCGCCGCGTGAACTGACTGACGCTCAATCCGGTAACAGCAGCAAGATCAGCCAACGGCAACGGCTCGGCCAACCGACTGGCCATCAGATCGCGCACACTGGCCAGCTCCCGATCGGTCAGTCCACCCGCCTGCCGCAGTGCGCTACCAGTGCTGTGACCCCGGATCAGGTGAGCGGCAAGCAGTCCACCGAGATGGTCCACATAGGTCCGCGCAGCCGGCTCCCACCGCCGCATCACCCCGTCCAGCGCCAGGATCAGCTGCTCGATAAGCGGATCGGTGGTGCCCAATTCCTCGGCGAGTTCGACCTGCCGGTCACCGTCCCATGCGGCCTGGAGTGCCGAGTCGGCCAGGTAGACGTGGACGGTGTCGAGCCGCCCGCCCAGTTCCACCGTGAGCTCCCGGCCGGCCGGGTGCAGGAACAGCCCGCCCGGCGGTACCAGTTCCGAACTGGTCAGTTCGGCGCGGCCGCGGCGCACGGTGACCGGCCCGTTCAGGTGCAGTACCAGTAGATGGGTGTGGGCCGGGTCGAACGCGGCCCGATACGGCTGCTCGTGCTGGGTGGACACGTAGAGATCCCGCCAGCCCAGGCCGGCGCTGGTCCGCAAGGGCTTGACCCACGGCAGGCGGAGGATGCCGTTGGTGTCCAGCAGCCCCAGCTCACCCACGAGCGCCTCCTCCGCGACGAGGTTCACCAATTCTAGGTCACCCACGTCCGGGTCTTGACAAACGATATGGTCTAGTCCAATTTGGGATTTACCTCGACAGGAGGCGAACAGGACGGCCACGTCGTCGGGCTCCGAACCCACAGTGCGCGGATGCGCGACTCCGGCGACGTGACCGCCGGACGGTCGGGACGACCAGAAGTGGGCGATGTCGTGCGTCGACGCCGAAGACTCGCGCTGTCCTAGCGATTCCGCATCGCCAGTCCGTCCGGCGCCTCCACTCCCCCTCGAAGTCACATCACCCTGCACAGGAGCGTCCATGCGGTTACCCAAACCTGTACTGGCCGGCGCGGTGGCGGTTGCCACCGTGCTGGCCACCGCGATCGGAGTCACGGTGGCCACCGAGGGCACGGCCGCCGCCGCCACTCTGCCCGCACACGTGTTCGCGCCCTACTTCGAGTCCTACGCGGGCGACAGCCTGTCCGGACTCTCCAGCCAGTCCGGTGACAAGTTCCTGACGATGGCGTTCCTGCAGACGCCCAGCGCCGGGTCGTGCACTCCTGACTGGAACGGCGACACCTCGATGCCGGTGTCCTCGTCGACCTTCGGCGCCGACATCAACACCATCCGGGCCGGTGGCGGCGACGTGATCCCGTCCTTCGGCGGTTTCGCCGCCGACGACACGGGCACCGAACTGGCCGACAGCTGCACCAACGTCGCCTCGATCGCGGCCGCCTACGAGAACGTCATCACCACGTACAACGTGACCAGGCTGGACCTGGACACCGAGGACAACTCGCTGACCAACACCGCGGGCATCGACCGGCGGAACAAGGCCATCGCCCAGGTCGAGGCGTGGGCCGCGGCCAACGGCCGGACCGTCCAGTTCTCCTACACGCTGCCCACCACGACCACCGGACTCGCGGCCAGTGGCCTCAACGTGCTGCGCAACGCGGTCACCAACAACGCGCGCATCGACATCGTCAACATCATGACGTTCGACTACTTCGACGGCGCGTCCCACGAGATGGCCAACGACACGGAGACCGCGGCCAGCGGCCTGGTGAGCCAACTCCAGTCACTGTTCCCGAGCAAGACCACGAGCCAGCTGTGGTCGATGGTCGGCGTCACCGAGATGCCGGGCGTGGACGACTTCGGTCCTGCCGAGACGTTCACCACCGCCGACGCCACGACGGTGGAGAACTGGGCCGTGACCAAGGGCATCTCGTCGCTGTCGTTCTGGGCGTTGCAGCGGGACAACGGCGGTTGCCCGGGCAGCGGCGCGTCGGACAGCTGCTCCGGCATCTCCCAGACGACGTGGCAGTTCAGCCACACGTTCGCACCGTTCTCCGGTGGCACGGCGACCGCGCCGGCCAACGACTTCTCGGTCTCGGTGTCGCCGGGTGCCGCGTCGGTGGCCCCGGGCGGTTCGGCGTCGGCCACGGTCGCCACCGCGGTGACCTCCGGTACGGCCCAGTCGGTCAGCCTGTCCGCGACAGGTGCCCCGACCGGCGCGACCGTGTCGTTCACCCCGGCGTCGGTGACGGCGGGCGGTTCGGCGACGCTGAAGGTGACCACGTCGGCGTCCACACCGGCGGGCACGTACTCGATCATCGTGAGCGGGTCGGCGACGTCCGGCCAGCGCACGTCGACGTACACGCTGACCGTCACCGGCGGCGGCACCACCACTCCGCCGCCCAGTGGTCTACTGACCAACGCCGGCTTCGAGTCCGGCAGCCTGTCCCCGTGGACCGGCCAGCCGGGTGACGCCGTGGTCGGCACGCCGGTGCACTCGGGCACCCACGCGCTGCTGATCAGCGCCACCGACAGCCAGACCGGCGAGGTGGACCAGACCGTCACGCTGGCGCCCAACTCCAGCCATGTGTTGACCGCGTGGGTGCAGGGCAACTTCGCGTTCATCGGGGTGTCCGGCGGGGCCAGCGCCAGCACGTGGACCACGTCCGCCGGCTACACCCAGTTGACGGTGCCGTTCACCACCGGCGCGTCCGGCACGGTCACCGTGTTCGTGCACGGGTGGTTCGCCCAGGGCAACGTCTTCGCGGACGACATCAGCCTGAGCTGACCGTTCAACGAACGGCTCGCCCGGACGACGCCGTCCGGGCGGGCCGTTTCGTCGTTGCCGGAAAGGGTGCGTTCGCCCGGGTCGGGAGTAACGTCTGGGCCCATGTCGATCGTGTTCGCCGAAGCGGAACGGTTGTGGCTGCTGGCAACTCCCCATTCGTCCTACGCGCTGCGGATCGGTGCCGACGACGTGCCAGAACACCTCCACTGGGGTGCGCCGCTGGGCCTGGCGGACGTGACCGGCCTGCCGGGTCGCGGCGAGGAGCTGGCCGTCGAGGGCGGTGCGCGGTTCGGGCCGCCGTCGATGATCGTGCGGTTCGCCGACGGCACGTCGGCCGTGGAGTGGCGCTACGACGGTCACGAGATCGACGGCGACACACTGGCCGTCCACCTCGCCGAGCGGCACCACCCGCTGCACGTGACCCTGCACTACCGGATCCACGACGACAGCGACGTGATCGAGCGCTGGAGCACCGTCACCAACACCGGCAGCGAGCCGATCTCCTTGCTGCGCCTGGATTCCGCACGGTGGACACGGCCCGCGCTGCCCGGCTGGCGGGTGAGCCACGCGGTCGGCGGGTGGAGTGGCGAGCACCAGGTCCGGCGGACCGAGGTGCCGGTCGCCGAGACGGTGTTCACCAGCAGGCGCGGCACCAACGGGTTCACCTCGCCGTGG
Organism: Pseudonocardiaceae bacterium; assembly: GCA_036273855.1. Lineage (GTDB taxonomy): Bacteria > Actinomycetota > Actinomycetes > Mycobacteriales > Pseudonocardiaceae > DATEPR01. The sequence continues at coordinate 12,852 of DASUGU010000054.1, read as the reverse complement.
CTGATGGTGGACGACGGGTCGGCCGGTGAGGACCACGGTGACGTGTGGTCGGGTGCGCTGGCGTGGAGCGGCAGTTGGCGGATCACGCTGCACCGGGAACCGGACGGCCACGCGGGCTGGACCGGCGGGTTCGGCCACGAGGGCCTGGTGTGGTCGCTGGCCGATGGCGAGTCGCTGACCACGCCGGTGTTCGCGGGCTGCTTCAGCCGGGGCGGGTTCGGCGCGGCCAGCCGGGCGTGGCACGCGTTCGTCCGGCGGCACGTGCTGCCGTGCCCGGACGAGCCGCGGCCGGTGCTGTACAACTCCTGGGAGGCAACGGGTTTCGCCGTCGACGACGCCGGTCAGCGGGAGTTGGCGTCGATCGCCGCGCGGGTCGGCGTCGAACTGTTCGTGATGGACGACGGATGGTTCGGCACCCGGCGGGACGACCACGCCGGTCTCGGCGACTGGACGCCGTACCCGGGCGCGTTCCCGGACGGGCTGCGGCCGCTGGTCGAGCACGTGCACGGGTTGGGCATGCTGTTCGGGCTGTGGGTCGAGCCGGAGATGGTCAACCCGGACAGCGACCTGTACCGCGCGCACCCGGACTGGGTGGTGCACCAGGCCGACCGGCGCCGGACCGAGGTGCGCAACCAGTTGGTGCTCGACCTGGGCCGCGCCGAGGTGGCCGAGTGGGCGTTCACCTGGCTCACCGCGCTGGTCGGCGACCACGACATCGACTACCTGAAGTGGGACTGCAACCGGCCGTTCACCGAGGCGGGGCCCGGTGATCGGGTGTGGGTGGACCACGTCCGCGCGGTCTACCGGATCATGGCGCGGCTGCGCGCGGCCCACCCGACGTTGCGCATCGAGTCGTGCGCCAGTGGCGGCGGGCGGACCGACATCGGCGTGCTAGTCCACACCGACCAGGTGTGGACGTCGGACAACACGGACGCGGTGGACCGGCTGGCCATCCAGCACGGCTTCAGCCAGGTGTATCCGGCGCAGACGATGGCCGCGTGGGTGACCGACTGCCCGAACCCGACCACCGGCCGGACGACGCCGCTGGAGTTCCGCTTCCACTCGGCCATGGCGGGCGCGCTGGGCATCGGCGGCGACCTGACCCGCTGGTCCACCGACGACCTGGCGCTGGCCGCCCGGATGGTGGGCGAGTACCGGGAGATCCGCCCGGTGGTGCAGCGCGGCACGCAGTACCGGTTGGTCTGGGGCGGCCCGCTGACGGTGGTGGAGTACGTGGGCGGTGACGACGTCGTCGTGCTGGCGTGGCGGGTGGGCGAGCACTACGGAGCGCCGAGTGCGCCGGTCCGGCTGGCCGGGCTGAATCCCGTTGCCCGGTACCAGGATTCGCAATCAGTCTACAGTGGAGCATTTCTGACCGAGGTCGGGATCGACCTCGGGCTGCCGCGCGGCGACCAGGTCAGTGCGCTGATCAGGCTGCGGCGGGTCTGACGGGTGCCGCTCCCCCGCCGTGGGAGGAGCGGCTCGCCGTCGGGCTACAGCCGGCGCAGGCCGGACAGAATGCGTTCCATCAGGGCCAGATCGGGGCTCTCGCCGTCCACGGATGCCGTGTCGTGGACCGAGAGCAGCCCGTCCATCGCCATGTCCCCTGCCAACACCTTCGCCACACCCAGCGGCAGGGTCAGCAGCGCGGCCACCTCGGCGATCGAGCGGGGCTGCTGGCAGAGGTTGGCGATGGCGTGGTACTCGCTGGGGGTGGTGTCGTCGGTCTCGTCGTAGCGACGGGTCGTCGACAGGAGGGTTTCGATCTCGAAGCGGTACCTGGCCGTCGTCCGTCCCCGGGTCCAGGCGTACGGCCGGACCGCGGCGGGAGCCGCGTCGTCCATGTCCTGCTCGTCCGGTGTCGGCGTCCAGGCCGGCGGGGGTAGGGGCGGATGTGACGGATGGTCGGACGGGCTGGTACCCCTGCGGCGGCGGTCCACGGGTAGGCCGTCGAGTAAATCGCCGTACGTGGACGGCTCATCGGGACGCGGGACCGGCGGCGGGACACGGTCGCGTCGTGGGGAATCCGGGCGGCTGGTCATGACCATCACGCGGGTTGACGGGCCGCTGACGACTGCTTCAGCACCTGAAGTTCCGCCCTCAGCTCCGGCGTGAGGATCTGGCCGACCTGGTCGACCAGGACGGTCATCTCGTAGGCCACCTGACCGACGCTGGACTCCGGCGACGCGAGCACCGCCAGACACGACCCGTCCCGCACCGACATCAGCAGGAGGACACCCCGCTCCATCTCCACCACGGTCCGGACCACGTCACCGCCGTCCAGGCACCGGGCGGCGCCCTGCGTGAGTCCGACGACACCGGACGCGATCGACGAGAGCTGGTCCGCCCGGTCGGCGGGCAGCCGGGACGACGCCGCGAGCAGCAGTCCGTCCACCGACACGACGACGGCGTGCACCACACCGGGGACCTGCTCGGTGAAGTTCGCGATCAACCAACCGAACTGGTTGATCTGCCGTGATTGCTCAGTCATCGACGGTCTCCTCGACCGAGGCCAAGCCTCTGTGTCCGCTGCTCGGCGTCACTGCGCCTCCCGTGGTCCGTGCTCGCTTGCCGAATCCGGTCGTCGCTGCTGTCGGATACCGGCCTGGTAGTCATCGAGGAAGCCCCGCGCCCGCTTGGGGTTCCTGCTGCCGTATCCGTTCTGCTGTGCGCGGGCCTGGCTGGGCTGCGGCAGGTGCAGGCCGTTCCCGTCGCCGTTGGCCAGGTCGTCGGTGCTGGGTAGTGCGTGCGAGTGGGGCACCCGCCTGGGCAGGCCGACCGGTGTGTAGTCGGTCGGCGGCGCCACCGGCTCCTCGTCGGTGTCCCTCGGGTGGAACCAGGTGAAGTTCGTCGGTGCCAGGCTGACGCCCGGTTCCGGGATGCTGATCCCGGTGAAGGACACCCATTCCGGTTCGGACGTCCTGGGCATCGACGTGGTGACCGGCGTGATCGTTCTGGTCGGCGGAGCGACCGGCGGTGCCGCGACCGGTGGCGGCGGCGGGCTGTCGAAGCTGGGCAGCAGGCCGTTCATGTTGTGCCCGTTGGTCGGCGCCGGGATGGCGTCGCGGACCGGCGGGGCCTCGACGGCCGGCCGCATCGGGCCGGTACCGGGCCGGACCAGTTCGGCCGGCACGTCGACGACCGCGAGCAGGCCGCCCTCGTGCATCCGCTGCAGCGACACCGAGACGCTGTGCCGCTTGGCGAGACGGCCGACCACGTACAGACCCATCTGCCGGGACACCGGCACGTCCTCGGTGTCGACCGTGGTCAGGCGGTCGTTGGCCTCGGCCAGTTCGGCGCCCGCCATGCCGATGCCCTCGTCCCGGATCTCGATGCGCACCGAGCTGTCGGAGAAGATCTGGCCACCGATGCGCACCAGCGTCTTCGGCGGGGAGAACGACGTCGCGTTGTCCAGCAGCTCGGCGACCAGGCGGACGAGGTCACCGGAGGCGTAGCCGAGCACGTCGACCTGCGGCGTGGACCGCACCACGACCCGTTGGTACTGCTCGATCTCGGACACGGCGGCACGCAGCACGTCGGCCAGCGGCAGCGGATGGCCGGACCGGCGGGCCGGGTCGTCGCCGGAGAGCACCATCAGGTTCTCGTTGTTGCGCCGCATGCGGGTGGCCAGGTGGTCCAACCGGAACAGGTTGGCCAACTGCTGCGGGTCCTCTTCGTTGCGCTCCAACCGCTCCATCAGGCGCAGCTGGCGTTCCACCAGGCTCTGGCTGCGCCGGGACAGGTTGATGAAGATGTTGCGCAGGTTGGCCCGCAGGGTGGCCTGGCCGACCGCGGACCGGACCGCCTGCGCGTGCACCGCGTCGAACGCCCTGGCCAACTGGCCCAGTTCCTCATTGGTGTGCACGGGCACCGGGGCGATGTCCAGACCGTCCACGTTGCCGGCGTTGATGCTGGCCACCGCGTCGGGCAGCCGGTGCTCGGCGACCTCCAGTGCGGTGCGCCGCAGGATGCCCAGCATGCGCAGCAGGTTCCGGGCGATGACCACACCGATGCCACCGGCGATGAGCAGCACGGCGAACAGGATGATCGCCTCGATGGCCGCCGAGTTGGCCGCGTTGTCGTGCAGGGACGCTGCCGTGGTGCGCAGGTCGGCCGCGATCGACTTGGTCAGCGCGGCCAGTTGGTCGGCGGACGTGTTGGTGGCGGCGTTCCACGTCGCCGGGGTGAGGCCCAGGGCCGCCTGCACCTCACCGTTGGACAGCACGACCTGGCCCAGGCCCTCGACGCCGGCCAGTGACGTGGTGATCGGCGACTGCTCGAACGTCGCCAGCTGGGCGGGTGTCGACACTGCCTGGAAGTCGTTGACGTGGTCGTCCAGCAGGACGTCCGCGCCGTTGACCGTGGTCAGGTCGGTGGTGAGCAGCGAGCCGCGGAGCAGCGTCTGGGTCAGGATGACCTGCTGTTCGCGGACCTGCTCCTGGGCCACCTCGAGGTCGGTCAGGCCGGTCGCCGGACCACTGACCGCGGGGTCACCGAGGTTGGTGCTCAGCGCCTGGTCGAACGCGAGCACCACGGAGATCAGGTCGCTGTAGTTGCCGGCGATGGCCACCGGGTCCGCGTCCTTGGCCAGGGCCTCCTGATGGAGCCCACCCAGGCCGGACAGCTGGACCACCATGCCCTCGAACCGCACACCCAGTTCGGTGGTGGGGTCGAGCAGTTGGCGGCCCTGGGTGATGACGGTGTCCGCGTCCCGGTCGACCTTGCCGTTCAGCGCGAAGTAGGCGGGCATGTTGACGGGCGTCTTGGAGCCCGCCTTCTGCACCGCCAGGGCACGCTCGGTCTGCAGGTCCGTGGTGAGCGGCATCATCTCGGTCCGCAGTTGGACCAGCCGCTCGGTGCGCGAGAACGAGTTCGCGCTACCTATGTCACCGCGGATCTGGTTGGCGAACAGCACCGCCGCCGCGATGGCCGGCACCGTGATCACGATGGCGACCTTGACCGGCAGCCGCCAATTGCGCCATTGGACCAGTGCTGACCACCACGAGCGAAGCCCGGTGCGGCGATGCGCAGCCTGGGGGGCGCGGCGTCCGCGTCCGGGCGGCTGTAACGCAGCCTGCTGCGGTGGGTTCGGCGGCTTGGACGCGCTCATCGACACGGCCTACTTTTCCACTGTCGGTTCGAAAGCCTACGAATATCGTGTTCTGCCCAGCAAGCCGGCGCAGCAAGACCGAGAGCCTAGCCGTGCCCGCACTGCCCAAGGACCGCACCGCCAGGCATCGCGCACCGCGATCAACTCGCGACGGACCGTCGCGTTCGGGGGTGATCGACATCTGCTGGCGCTGGCGGTGATCTCGACCATTTACGGGACGACCAGCGTTCGGCAATATGTGACACCTCCCGCGCGCCAGAGTTTTTCCGCATTGCCGACAAGCCGGCGTTTCCCCAACGAAGGTCGGGATGGCCGGCGGCGGTGATGTTAGGGCAGGCATTCGCTCGTGACAACGTTTTGCTCTCCCGCGGGACCTCGGTCAAGCGGACATAATGGCACGTATCACACATCGCACCCGACCGGGTCATCCCTACTTCACCCAGATGGACGAGGGGCCAACTGTGTGTGATTGGTGCGTACGTACTCACGTGTCGACACCTTGACCGTTGACACTGCCGTCGGACACCGCCCGGAAGGGCTCACGGAGCGGAATTGACCCGACACGAAGCGAGACGTACGGCCATCCGGACCAGCGACGATGGTTGAGTCAACAACTTCGCCCGATCGGACCTGGCATTACCAACCGTAGTGCCGTCGAATCGTATTCGGTTTCTCGGTGAACCAATTCATCGCACCGTTCTCCGAATAGCTGCCGGCCATTGTCGAAATTCCGTCGATGGTCCGGCGGGCGGCCAGGCCGGTCCCCCGTCACCCGCTGATTCGGTAGGCCGGGGCACGGTCGTCCGTCTCGGTAGGCGTGAGCGCGCGCCGAACGGCCGTCCACAGTGTCCGATCAGCGGGCGCTGACCGTACGTCATACGGCCGGTGCGCTGCGTTGTTCGTGGAATGAAGAACAGCCCGACATGACCGGCGACGTTATTGGCATCCCGGGCCGTCGGTAACGTACCCGGACGGCCGCGCCGCCCGTGGTGGCCGGCGGCGCGGACCAGGCAGATCCCGTGGTCCAGCCCCCGTCGCCGACAATCTGTCAGGCGATCTACCAGCCAATTCGTCACTTCGGCCGGCAGGGGCCAACAGCGAGTTGACGGGCCGTACGCTAAGAGTGGTAGCGGCCCGCCATGCGTCGGGCCGGTTGGGTCGTGCGCGTCGGCAGGGCCGTCGCCCGAGACTAAGGAATCGACGAAGCGATGGCGCAGGGTGGCTCAGGTCGGACCGGTGGGAAGTCCCGGCCGACGGGGCGCGGTTCGACAGGCGGACGCGGCAGCGGTGGACGTGGTGGGACGGCGGCCAAGACGTCCGGCCGCGGCGGTGGATCGGGTGGTTCCGGCCGCGGGACCGGCTCCAAGCAGTCGGCGGTGGCCGCGCAGCGGGCCATCAAGGGCGCGCGCAAGGGCGGCACCCTGGTCAGGGTCGTGCTGCCGATCGTGGTGATCGTGGTCGTCGCGGCCGTCGTGGTGGTCGGCGTCCTGCTGGCCAACAACCGCACCGAGGCCGCCGGCCAGCAGCAGCCGGCCAACGCCGACACCAGCACCGCGGTCCTCGCGTCCACCGGTGGCCAGGCCACCGGTGACACCGTGGACGGCGTGTCCAGCAACGCCAACGAGCAGGTGCTCTTCCACGTGCACGCCCACCTGGCGATCTACGTGAACGGCAAGCAGAAGCTGCTCCCCTACGGCGTGGGCATCGTGCCGCCGTACCAGCTGCAGGCCGACGGCAACAGCCAGTTCGTGGCCGGTGGGTCGAAGTTCTACTGGCTGCACACCCACGACGAGAGCGGTGTGATCCACATCGAGTCGCCCGTGCAGCGCACCTTCACCGTCGGCAACTTCTTCGACATCTGGCACCAGCCGCTGTCCAACACCCAGATCGGCCCGAACAAGGGCACGGTCACGGCGTTCCTCGACGGCAAGAAGTACACCGGTGACATCAGGAACATCCCGCTGAAGGCACACGGCCAGATCCAGCTCGACCTGGGCACCGTGGTGCCGTTCCAGAAGTACACCTTCCCGCAGGGCCTGTGAGGCGCCCCCGGTCGGGCCGGTAACCGGCCCGGCAGCCGCGAATCGAGGAACCGCACGTGACCGAAACCGACGAGTCGACCGAGGTCCGGAACGATCCGCCGCCCCAGCGGCAGCGGATCACCCGGCGCGGGTTGCAGATCGCACTGGGCATCGTGTGGCTGGTGGACGGCGCACTGCAACTCCAGCCGTTCATGTTCGGTTCCGGCTTCGCCAACCAGGTGCTCGCCCCGGCGGCGGACGGCCAGCCCGGCTGGGTCGCCGCGGGCGTGCACTGGGCGGCCGGCGTGGTCGGCGCGCACCCGGCGCCGTGGAACACCGTGTTCGCCCTCGTCCAGTTGGGGATCGGCGTCGGCCTGTTGGTGCGGCCCACCGTCCGGATCGCGCTGGCGGCGTCGATCGGCTGGGGCATCGGCGTCTGGTACTTCGGTGAGGGCCTCGGCGGCCTGGCCAGTGGCCACGCCAGCCTGCTCACCGGCGCACCCGGTGCGGTGCTGCTGTACGTGGTGCTCGCGTTCGCCGTGTGGCCGCACCCGGTCGAGGACGCGCCCGCCGGGTGGCGCGGCTGGTTCCACCACGACAGTTCCGATGCCCCGGCCGCGTGGACGGCGCTGGCCTGGGCGGTGGTGTGGGTCGGCGGGGCGCTGTTGCAGGCACTGCCCGCGCAGAACACCCCGGTCCGGCTCGCCACCACGCTGACCGGCGGCGACATGCCGGCGTGGCAGATGGGACTGAACCAGAGCCTGGCCGACCACGTGCAGCGGTCCGGGTCGCAGGACAACTGGCTGCTGCTGGCCCTGCTGCTGGCGGTCGGCCTGTGCGCCCTGGGCGGCCCCCGGCTGCGCACGTACGCCGGCTGGGTCGGTGCCGTGGTCGCCACCATGTTCTGGATGCTCGGCCAGGGCTTCGGCGAGCTGCTCAGCGGTCAGGCCACCGACCCGAACAGCGGCCCGCTGCTGATCATCTTCGCACTGGCGGTACTGGGCACCGTGCCCGCACTGAGCACGGTCGCCGAGGACGAGGACGAACTCGCGCCGGCGCGGTACTCACCGGCCATGTCCAGCCTGGTCGTGCTCGTCGTCGTGGTCGTCGGCCTGATCCAGTGGGGCACCACCCGGCCGATCCCACCCGGCGAGCAGCCGCACCTGACGCTGACCGACGTCGTCACCCCGGCCGGCACCACCGCGGACGGCGGCGTGCCGGTCTACTTCGTCGTCACCAACAGCGGCAACTCGTCGGACACGCTGCTGTCCGCGGGTACCGAGTTCCAGACCGCCGGTGCGGCGACCGGCGTTTCGGTGTGCGCCAACCCGGTGTGCACCGGTCCCGGCGCGGTCACCGTTCCGGCCCACAGCCGGTTCGTGTTCGGCCCGGCCGGACCGCACCTGGTGGTGGCGGGGATGGGCAAGCTGGACGCCGGCCACCCGCCGCTGCAGCTGACGCTGACGTTCGCCACGTCCGGCGTGGTGCACATGCTGTCGCCGGTCGGCTCGCCGGCCAACCTGAGCCAGGACGACGTGATGACGTACGGCTACATGGGCAACAGCGACCCGGGCATGGACATGCCGGGCATGAACATGAGCGGTTCGCCCACCACGACGCCCACGATGCCCGGTATGTCAGGGAAGCCGAACGGCTGAGCCGGCACCGATCGCGGCGAGTACCGGTTCGGCCAGTTCCGGCCGGCAGATGACCAGGTCGGGCAGGTAGGGCCGGGGCTGGTTGTAGCGCAAGGGTGACCCGTCGATCCGGCACGCGGTGAGGCCGGCCGCGACCGCGACACCCACCGGGGCCGCCGAGTCCCACTCCCACTGGCCGCCCGCGTGCACGTAGACGTCCGCGTCGCCACGCACCACGGCCATCGCCTTGGCGCCCGCAGAGCCCATCGGCATCAGGTCGGCGCCCAATGCCTCGGCCACGGCCCCGGCGAAGTCGGGCGGCCGACTGGCGCTCACCACGATCCTCGGCCGCCGGTGTTCCGTCGGCGCGGCGAGCACGCCGACCGTCGACCACACCTCGCCCAGCCCGGGTATCGCCACGGCGGCGGCGGTGATGCCCCGGCCCTCGGTGTGGAGTGCGACGTGCACGGCCCAGTCGTCGTGGCCGGGCAGGGTGAACTCGCGGGTGCCGTCCAGAGGATCGATGATCCACACCCGGGCCGCGGTCAGTCGGCCGGGGTCGTCCGCCGACTCCTCGGACAGCACGGCGTCGCCGGGGCGCAGTTCGGCCAGGCGGTCCAGCAGGAGATCGTTCGACCGCTGGTCCCCCGTCCGGCCCAGTGTCGTCGGGTCGTCCCCGTGGTCGGCCGCCCTGATCCGGAGCAGCAGTTCGCCCGCCTGCTGCGCGAGTTCGGCGGCCAGCACGTCATCGGTCGGCATCCGGCCATGATGCCCGGCCGTGCGGCCGCCCGCCGAACGGGTACCCGATGGTAGAAACGACGGTGTGCCGAGCGAAAGCCCGCCGTGGCAGCGTGTGTCCAGCAGCGTGGTGCACGCCACTCCGTGGTTCGAGGTGTGGACCGACCAGGTCATCCGGCCGGACGGCACGCGCGGTGTGTACGAGCGGGTCGCCTCCCGGGGTTCGGTGACCGTGCTGGCGCTGGACGTCGACGACAGTGTGGCCTTCACCCGCCAGTGGATCTATCTGCACGACGGCACTCAGTGGCGGCTGCCCGGCGGCGGTATCGACGATGATGACCCCGATCCGCTCACCGCTGCTCGTCGGGAGCTGGCTGAGGAAACGGGGTTGCGGGCGGGGACGTGGGAGTTGTTGGGCGGTATCAACTGTGCCGACAGCATCACCAACCATGTCGCGCATCTGTTCCTGGCTACCGACCTCACGCAGGGCGAGGCGGACGTGCAGGCCGGTGAGGAGGACCTTCGGGTGGTGCGGATGTCGTTCGACGAGGCCGTTGGTCTGGTGCTGCGGCACGAGGTGCCGGACGCGGCCAGTGCGCACACGTTGATGCTGTGCGCGGCGCGACGAGCCGGCATCGGCCGACCGGCGGCGTCGTGAGCGAGGTAGTGGGACGCGAGGCGGAGACCGGCGTGGAGACCGGCGTGGAGACCGGGTCGGTGACCGGGGCGGTGACCGGCGTGGAGACCGGCGTGTCCATCCGGCCGCGCCGGCCGGCCGATCTGGCGGCGTGCGTGTCGATCATCGCCGAAACCCACCGAACCAACCACTACCCGGTCAACTGGCCCACCGACCCGGAGCGCTGGCTGACTCCGGCCGGCCTGCTGGGCGCGTGGGTTGCTGAACTGGACGGTGTGGTGGTTGGCCATGTGGCCCTGATGGTGGCGACCGACGCGCCGGCCGGGGCGTGGGCGGCTCGGGTGGGTCGGCCGGTCACCGAGACGGCCGAGATCACCAGGCTGTGTGTGGCTGGTGCGGCGCGCAGGCGATCGGTGGGCAGGCGCCTGCTGGACACGGCGACGGCGGCCGCGCGAGAGCAGGGCAGGCAAGCGGTGTTGGGCGTGTTCGACCAGGACAGCTCAGCGATAGCCCTGTACGACAGCGCGGGCTGGCAACGAATGTCCTCAGTAGACTATGAGATGTCAAGGGGCGACACGGTCCTGATGCATTGCTACGCAGCGCCCAACCCCCTCATGACATGACCCTCCACCGGCCGACACGCCATCACAACAGCCGACCAATCCCGAGCTGACCATTCACCGGCCAACACGCGAAGCCCCACAAACAACTCGCAACGACCTGACCATCCGCCGGACGACACGCGCGACATGCCAGCCAGCCAAGGACGATGTCGCCACCCAACGGCCAACACACCCGGCCTCGCAAGCGATCGACCCCGAGTCGACCCGCCAACGAACGACACACCCGACGCCAGCACCGGGATGTGTTGACATACGGCATGCACCCTGCCCGTCGCTTGCTGCCCGCCCGCTTGCTGGCAGCCGCCCGCTGGCCGCCGCCCGCTGCTCGCCGCTCGCCGCTTGCTGGCCGTCGCTTGCTGCCCGTCGCCTGCTGCCCGTCGCCTGCTGCCCGTCGCCTACTGCCCGTCGCCTACTGCCCGTCGCTTGCTGCCCCGTCGCTTGCTGGCCGCCACAGGGGCCAACGAGCCGGCAACGTCAAGGACGCCCCACGAACTGATCCGCAGAGCCAGCAGCGCCTCGGCCCTGAAAGCCTGAGCCAACGCGCGATGAACGGCCCAGGGCCACGCACGGCGGCTCCGCGTGGATGATGAGGTCAATCGCGCTGCGACGGTGAGTCGAGAACCGCGGCCAGGTCCCGGTAGGTCTGCTGGGTCGCGCCTGCCGTGCTGGGTATGACAATGACGTCGGGCCGGGTGCGCGGCAGGTCGGTGAGTTCGTCGTGCATGGCCGCCAGTAGCGTCACCCCGCCGTTGTCCTCCACGATCCGCTGGACCTGGCGATGCCAGGCGTCGGAGTCGTCGTCACCGCGGCGCGCGAACCGTTCCACCGACCTCTGCTTGGTGTCCATCAGCATGACCTCGACGAACACTCCACCGCTGTCGACCGCGAGCCTCTGGAACTGTTCGATCTCGCCGGCTTTCCCGAGGTATTGGGGCATGATCACGTCGTAGCCGCCGCGCAGGTGAGTACTGGCCATGCTCCGTGCGATCGGGCGCACGATCTCGCCAGTCTCATCGAAGCGGTGCAGCCAGCCGCCGATGAGTCCGCGCACCCGATCGATGTCCAGGTTGAGCACGCCCGGGTGGCGGTCGACATACATCTGGGCGAGGGTGGACTTGCCGATGCCCGGTGGACCGTTGAGATGGATCAGGCGCCGCACACGTCGCAGTCTACGGACGGATCGTTGTGGCTCCGATCACCGTGCGGCGACCTGGCCCGAGTTGGCAACGGTCCGGCTGGCGACCATCTCGCGCCGGTCCGGGAGCACCGTCCCGATCACCTCACCGCGCATCGTCCGCTCGCCGGATCGCCGACGCGCACAGTCCGCGCTGGGCCACAGCTGCCCGAAAGCCGCCATCGCACGGCGGTGTCGGCTCCTGGGGCGAATGCGCTGGGCAGGCACCAAACAAGTCGGCAAGACAAGCTCGCATGCCGACCACTCAACGGCCAGTTCGCTGCACACAGGCAGTTCCGCGACCGGCCAGCCCACCAATGCACACCACCGCGCATCTCGACCACCCGACGGTCAGTTCGCGAGGCGCGAACGCCCGGCCATCCAGCCAGCGGCGGCCACAGCCGCGTCCACCACATCCGCCCGCTTCGTGTCGACCATCCGGCGGCCAGTTCGCGGCTGGCGAACAGCAGCCGCCCGCGAGCCGATCACTCGAGAGTCGGTGCACCGCTCGCGAACCGACCGCCGGCACGCCAGTCGACCACCCAGCGGACAGTTCACCACCCGCGAACAACAGCCGCTCGCAAGCCGACCACTCGACGGCGCGTTCGCGGATCACGAACCGACTGGTGCTCCACGAATCGACCACTCAGCGGGCGGTTCACCGCTTGCGAACTGCAGCCGCCTCGCGAGTCGTCCATCTACGGTCGGCCGCTCGATCCTGGTCATCATCTGGCACCTGCTGTCCGACCCAGACGCCCACTTCCACGACCTGGTGGACCGCCCCGGGTTTCCTGGAGACTCAACCGTCCACCAGGGCTACCGTCAGGCCGCCACGGGCGGATCCTGCCAGTACGCTCGCTCGAACTCCAGCGGGGGAACATCCCCACACCACGAATGAAGCCTATCGCTGTT
>DASUGU010000053.1:0-38333 GCA_036273855.1 Pseudonocardiaceae bacterium | reverse complement strand
GAGACGGGACGTGCTCGCCGGAACGGGGACGGACAGACAACGGGCACCTCGGTAGCTGCATCGGCCTTGAACAGGGCTGATCATGCTACTGATCATGGACTGCGCCGTGGAACCAAGATCACCGACAGAGTCAAGCTGAGGCCGGTCCGCCGCTAGGTGCTCGCGCAGCATCGCGAGTTGGAACCGGGCGTGGTCGTGAGACTCGCCCTCCGATGCGGCCAACCGCTTGTACTGGGGCGAGCCGATCGCGAGCACGAAGTCGCCGTGCTCGATCTGGTCCACCACCCATGCGACCCAGTCCCGCCGTCGATCGCGCTCCCACAGATCCAGGCGCACGTCGATGCCCAGTTCGCCGCGCAGCCGTTCAGCGAACCCAAGGACTGCGTCAGTGTGTTCGCCGGAGTCACTGGCGTACGAGACGAACACCCGGGGATGTCGCGTGGGCGGCACGCCGATCGACTCTAGCGCCGCCGCACGGCGTTTGGTCCGGGCACCCGGACTTTGGCTGCGCGACCCGCGACCGTGGAGGCCGCAACGGATGACCCGCCGGGTTCGACGCAATGAGTTCGACCAGTTCGGAGGTGTAGTACAAGCCCGCCGCGCGCAGAGTGCACCGGTCCAGTTCAGCGGGAGACATGACGGAAGATCTGGAGCAATCGGAGGGTCAGTTCCTCGGCGACCCCGTCTGGGTGTCGTACGACGTCGTCCCAGCGCAGCCGTTCGTCCGCCGGAAGCCGGATCTGGTCCCGCTGGTGCAGCGACAGCAGCACGTTGCTGCGGTCGATGTCAGCCACAGAGCCCTCCCAGACCAGCGCGGCCGGCTCGATGCCGATCGTCGGCACAACGTAGGGCGGGTGGGGTATGTCCAGTTCGGCGAGGAGACTCAGCAATTCGGTAACCCGACCAGGAACATCGTTCTCGTCCAGGACGTAGCCGATCTTGGCTTTCGGCAACGGCAACCACGCGCCGCATTGACCGCTCCTGAGTACCGCGACGCCAGAACCGGCAAGTCCATCGGTAGTTGCCGCTACTGCGTTCTGCTCCGAACGAGGAGTCACGCCCTCGGCCTCCGCGAACAGGCCATGGCGGCGGCCCAGTGAAGCCAGTGTGGTCGCGACGCGCCGGAGTTCGCTGGCTGGCAACGGGTCGCCACCATCGGGCACGACATGGACTTCCAACGTCGCGGCACGCTGCGCGCCCCATCGGTCCTTGAGCAGCGTCGCGCGCCAGGTCACGGCGATCTGCTCCCGCAACACCGACCACTGTGGTGACGGCCCGGCCGGCTCGGCGGTCCGGGCGAACTCCGGGGACTGCGGCATCGTGGGTTGCTCGGGCGGCAGGTTCGGCACGGTGCCCAGCGGCGGTCGGACTCGGCTGGGTTGTCCGGTCAGCGTCCGCAGCAGGTCCTCGATGCCGGCCTCCGTCAACACGCTGACTATGTAATGGTCAGCGCTGAAAGGCTGCAAGAAGGTGGGAATCTCGTCGATGCTGCGGCCGGGGAGCACCACAGGCAGCAGCTTACGAGTCCAGGTGGGGCGGTCGTGGTGGAGCAGGTCGCGGATCACCGCGGCCTCGGACTGAGCGCCCGGGTTGTCCGTCGTGGCGATCACGCCGTCGCCGACCCGCTGGTAGTCGGGCGACGCGACGATGATCACGAAATCGCTGCTCGTGATGTGCCCGAGCGCCCACGAGCCCCAGTCTTTGCGGACGGTGCCGGCCCACTGGTCGAGGATCACGTCGATGCCGTTTCCGGTGAGGAGCTCCGCCAGCATAAGCACCGCGTGCTTGTGGTCGTCCGTGTCGTGGGCGTAGGAGATGAACACCTTGATGGCCTGCGCCGGACCGCCGCCGTGGCTGGTGTGGGCGCTGTTGGCCGGTAGGCCGGGTCCGATGGGCATGGGTTGGTCGGCGCCCTTCTGTGCCAACCGGCCAGCGCCGCGCCGGCCGAAGGGATGTCGATATCGCGGATCGCCTGTCAGGTGGTCGTTGCGATGGATCTTAATCGAGCCCATCATCTTGACCGGTCAGCGGCAGTACATCCTCGCCCCCATCACGCCCGCCGGCGGTGTCTTCTCGATACCACTGCGCGCCCGCCTATGCATGCCTCAGTGAAGCCAGGGATTTCGCTCGTCGTACCTGGTCTGTTGGAGCCACCCTGCCACGGTAGTGGCCTCGCAGGACCTCACGGACAAGGTCGCTCCGAGCCAGCCGCTTCTCGGCATGAGCCAACCCCTACATGGGCGGTTATCGCGAGCGGTGGACGGTGCCCTGTTCTGACCCAGATCCGCGAGTAGCGGTGTGATCTTGGGCTGAACTGGCGATGGGTGTCCTTCTCGACCTGGGATGATCGTGTTTGCGACAACAAGATCGACCAGGCGGAGGGGACACCCATCAGGTGAACAGGCTACCCACCCGAGCCCAGGGCCGGAATCAGCGTGTGATCATCGGCGCGCCCGATCCGTCGTTGACACCGAACGCGGGCCTGACCGCGGTCAGTGAACTGGTCGAGCACCTGAACATGACCGCCACCCTGGACACCGAGATCGGGCCGCTCAAGCAGCGAGACCGAGGCATCACCGGCGCAGAACTGTTGGTGTCGTTGGCGTCGGCCCAAATGACCGGTGGGGACCATCTGGTGTCGTTGGATCGGCTGCGCGCCGATACCGCCGGTCAGGAACTGGTCCGCGTGCCGACACCGGCCTGGACCACCGCTGCGGGTGTGGCCGGCCGGTTCACCCCCGAGCACCTGGCCGGGATCGAGGCCGGCCTGGCCGTGCTGCACCAACGGGTCCTGACCGGGCTGGGACAGGTCCGTCGCAGCAGCCTGCTGCGGGAAGTCACCCTGGATGTCGACGCCACCGATGTCGAGGTCTACGGGCCCACCAAGTCTGGGTGCGGCTACACCTACCAGGGCCAGCGCGCCTACCGCCCCGACATCGCGTTCTGGGCCGAGTTGGGAGTGCCCGTCGCGGCGGACTTGTTGTCCGGCAACGATGACCCCCGGGCCAGCGCGGTCGGGTTGCTGCGTCGAGCACTGGCCAGGCTGCCTGCCCAAGCACAGCGGGTGCGGGTCCGGATGGATGCCGGTTACTTCGCGGGCGAGATCGCCCGGGAATGCCTGTTCCGCAAGGTCGGGTTCGCGATCGGCGCGAAACGCAACACCGCGGTCTGGCGGGCCGCCCTGGCGATACCCGAGCACGCCTGGGTGCCCACGATCGGCATGGACCACGCCGAATTGGCCTGTTGCGACTACATTCCGGACTGGTGGCCGGCCGACACCGCATGTGTGGTGCGGCGGGTGCGGATCCCCATCGAGGCGGTGTCGGCTGATCCTCGGGCCCGGCGGCGACGCACCATCCCGACCGAGCAACTCGCGTTGGCGTTGGAGGGAAAGGTGGATCATGTGTATGGGTACAGTTTCATCCTGACCAACCTGGACGTCTCGACCGAGGAGAAGCTGGCCTGGGTGGAGTGGTGGTATCGGCATCGCACCGATATCGAGGCGCTGAACAAGGACGCCAAGCACGGTGCCGCGTTGCGGCACCTGCCCTCGGCTGATCTGAGGGTGAACACCGTGTGGATGTGGGCGGCGTTGCTGGCCACCGCGCTGTCGGCCTGGTTGCAGGAGCTGACCGGGATCGACCGGGGTAACGGACGGGGCCGGCGCGGCATCGCCCGGTTACGGCGCGAACTGTTCTGTGTCCCCGCTCGGGTTGTCCAGCACGCCCGACGTATCGAGTTACGCCTGCCACCGGGACCACAGCTCCTCGCGGTCGTTCTGGCCCGGCTGCGTGCTCTTCCTGTGCTGGCGTGAGCAGCTTTCCCGTACCCGCGACAGGAGCCTTGGAACCCGTGACCCGGTGCGACAATCGGGTTATTTCGCCTGGGTCTGGGCGCCAAAACGATACACTTCCATGATCACTTACTCGCGGTTGATCATCTCTCACACTAATCGCGGATCTGGGTCAGAGTTGGGGCGGTCGGATGAGTTCCCAGGCGTCGATGAGCTCGGCTAGGGTCAGCGCTGAGCACCGCGAGCAGGATGTCGAGTGCGGCCGATGGCTGGTCACGGCGCTCCTGATGGTGGGTGTTGCGCACTGGCGGTTCGCCATCGGCGTAGGAATGGTGATCGGCCGCCGGGTGGGCGGCGGGGGATGTCGCTGCGGATGAGGTGGTGGCGCACGGTCGCGGCCGGGTGTCCGGTGAGTAGTTCGATGTGGGGCGCGGACAGGCCGCAGTCGACGTAGAGTCGCCGTAGTAGGTCGGGTGTGAGCGGTTGTGGGGTGGGGAATCGTTCCCACAGTTGCCCGCCGGCGGCGACGATCGGGATGCCGTACTGGTCCAGGATCGACCGGACTTCTGCATCGGCGTAGAGGGCGTCGATCGTCTCGATCTTGTCCGGGCCGGTGCTGGCTGGATTGCCACTGAGGCGGACCGGCACGCCGGTGGTGTGCAGGTCGCGCAGTACGGGCAGGTAGCTGGTGGCGGTGAGCGCGCTGATGTCGGTGGCGGGTAGGTCCCGCGACACTGCAAGTTCCTGTAGTTCTTCGGGTTTGAGGCGGGTGCGGTCCTCGCGGTTGTAGTTGCCTCTGGTTCGTCGTGGGATGCCGTACCGTTGCAGTTTCGTCCGGACCGACCGGGCGGAGATGTCGAGTACGGCGGCGATCTGGGTCGAGGACAGCCGCTGGCGGACGTACAGGTCGGTCAACATCTGTTCGAGGTCGGGCGGTTCTGCCGCGGGACGGGCCCGGCCGGCGCCGCGTGGGGCGATCGAGACGCCGGCGGCGCGCAACAGTGCGGTGACCCGTGGCCGGCTCAGACCGCACGCGTCGGCGACGCGTCGGGTGGACCAGCCCAGGCACGCATACAGGTGGCGCGCCCGGCAGGTGATGTCGGTGTCCTTGGCTTGGCAGGCCGGGGTGCAGTGTTCGGGCGTGGCTGGACGCCCGGGCGGTGTGTCCACAGTGGTCCTCGCTCGGTCGACGACGAAGCAGGGACCGTTGGTGTCACACCACGACACGATTGGCTGCACGGTGAGCCCCACCACCGCGGCGCGACCAGCCCACGAGGATTCAGTGGGAGCGCCTTCGCTTATCAGCGACGATGTCCGTACCAGGCCCACACTCCTCCACGCCAGTCGATCCGCGTAGAGGCCATCAGGACGTTGACGTCCGGTTCAGGTGAGCCCCATCACCTATGCCCCAACAGTATCCGACATGACGATCACCGTGCGCAAGTCCTACCGTGCGCCGTACGGCAACTCCGGAGTCAGATGGGCGGTCGCCCGCTCGCCCCGCGCGGGAGCACCGGCTTGAGCTGTCCGCGGCGCGCGGTGAGCCCCTCCACCGCTGGTGCGTTCACGCACTGGATGTGTGGTGCCCGATCACCCTCCTCAGCCGCCGTGGCCCTTGCCGACGTAGCGGATCACCTCGACGTCATCGAGGATCACCATGCCCTCCTCCACCAGTTCGTCGAGCTGGGGCAGGAAGTCCCGGATGCGTTCCTCGTCATCCACGATGATGATCACCGCGGGCAGGTTCTCGGCCAGTGACAGCAGGCGCGTGGTGTGGATGGCCGAACTCGCACCGAAGCCCTCCACACCACGGAGGACGGTCGCGCCGGCCAGGCCGGCCTGGTGCGCACGATGCACGATCTCGTGGTAGAGCGGCTTGTGGTGCCAGGTGACGTCCTCGTCCAGGAACACCGTCAGCCGCAGCGCTCGACCAGCCAGACGCATCGAGAATCGCCTCCTACCCGGGCTCGGCACAGCTCATCGGGTAGGGACCGTTGGCGGGGTGTCCGCGGTTCGGGTCGGCGAGCCCCTCCGCCGAAGCACCATGGCGCTCACCAGACCATAGCGCACGAGACCCAGGAACGGCGTGCTTGCGCGGCGGGCCTCGGTAGGTCAATATCAGGAGTGCTACGGCGATGAAGCTCGCCGCAACCGCGGGACGCCCCGCTGATGGCTTCTACCCCTGACCTTGTCATGCGGTGGAGGCGGCATGGGCGATCCCGGCGGTATCCCTCGATGACCGGCCCGACGTTGGCGCCGGGCGTGGTCCAGGCAGTACAGGTGCTCACCGTGCTGGTCGCCGCGCCGTGGGTGACCGGGGTGATCGGCCGGGTCGAGGCGCGACTGCAGGGCCGGCGTGGACCACGGGTGCTGCAGCCCTACTACGACCTGGGCAAGCTGTTCGGCAAAGAGGCGTTGGCGCCCACCGGGTCGAGCTGGCTGTTCCTGGCCGCACCGGTGGTCGCGTTCGCCTGCTACCTGACCGTGCCGATGCTGATCCCCGTGTTGACCAGCTACGGCCTGCCGCTGGGCACGATGGGCGACATCCTGGGTGGCGGTTTCATCCTGGCGTTGGCCGCGTTCGTGGTGGCGGTAGCCGCCGCCGACAGCGGCGCGCCCTACGCGCAGATGGGGTCCAGCCGGGCCATCACGTTCGGCGCGATCACCGAGCCGGTGATCCTGTTCGTGGTGTTCACCGTCGGGCTGCTCACCGGGACCGACCTGCCCTACGCGTTGGCCGAGACGGTGCGCTCGTCCGACCAGATCGTGCGGCCCGCGCACCTGCTGGCCTCGGTGGCGCTGTACCTGGTGATCCTGGCCGAGACCGGTCGGATCCCGGTGGAGAACCACGGTGGCACCAACGAGTTCGGCATGATCGAGCACGCCAGGTCGCTGGAGCATTCCGGTCCGTACTTCGCGTTGCTGTCGTGGGGTTCGGCGATGAAGCAGTTGATCCTCTACGTGATCCTGCTCAACGTGTTCGTCGCGCCGTGGGGACTCGCGGCCACCGGGACGCTGGTCGCCCTCGTGCTGGCGATCCTGGCGTTGCTGGGCAAGTGCGTGATGCTGGGCTGTGTCGTCGCGCTGGTGGACGACTCGTTCGCCAAGCTGCGCCTGTTCAAGATCACCGAGTTCGTCGCGGCCGCGTTCCTGTTGGCAGTACTGGCCGTGTTCACTCTCTACCTTGGCGGTGGCTGACATGGGCACGCCGGCGCCGAGTGTGTTCGAGGGCGCGGCCAACACGGTGGCCGTGCTCGTCCTGCTGATCGAGTTCGCCATGCTGCGTGCGGCGTTGCTGCGCGCACAGGTCCGGCTCTACGCCGCCCAGTCGCTGGTGGTGTCGGTGTTGGCCGCGATCGTGGCCGCCGTCCGGGGCGTGCCGGAGCTCTACGTGCTGGCCGGGTTGTCCTTCGCACTCAAGGTGATCGTGGTGCCGTGGGTGATCTCGCGGCTGCTGCGCCGGGCCGGCGCCGAGATCGCCGGCAGCGGCCGGCTCGGCGTGGTCGGCCAGGTGCTGCTGGCCATCGGCGTGGCCGCGTTCGGGTTCTTCGCCACCGGCGCCCTGCACATCCGGAGCACCTCGCTGCCCACCACCGCGCTGGCCGTGTCGGTGGCGATCGTGCTGGTGGCGTTCGTGTTGATGATCGTGCGCAACGACGTCGTCTCCCAGGCGATCGGGTTCTTCTCACTGGAGAACGGCGTGTCACTGGCGAGCCTGGTGGTGGCCGCCGGACTGCCGCTGATCCTGGAGGTGGCGTTCCTGTTCGACCTGCTGGTGGCCGTCGTGGTGTTCGGCGTGCTGATGCGGGTGCACCACGACCAACGGTCCTCGCTGTCCACATCGGATCTCACCGAGCTGCGGGGGTGACGGGTGTGGGCGTGCTGCTGGTGTTGCTGACCACGCTGGGAGCGTTGGCCGCCGTGGTGTCCTTCGTGCTGCCCGGCCGGGTGGGGCAGGCGGTCACCGTCATGTCCGGTGTGGCCAGTCTCGGTATGGCGATCACGTTGGCCGGGCCGACCGCGCACGCGCCGGTGCGGTTGGGGTTCCTGCGGGCCGACGCGGTGTCGTGCGTGTTCGTCATCGCCGTCGCGTTCGTCTACGCCTGCGCCGCCGTCTACTCCATCGGCTACCGGCACCGCCACGACCACCACGGCCGCTACCTGCGCCGGTTCTACCTGGGACTCAACGCCTTCGCCTGGTCGATGCTGTGCGCGCCGCTGGTCGACGGCCTGGCCCTGCTGTGGGTGGCCATCGAGATCACCACCGTGGTCTCCGCGCTGCTGGTGGCCACCGACCGCACCCGATCCTCGGCCGAGGCCGCCTGGAAGTACGTCCTGATCGCCTCCGCCGGGCTGGGTCTGGGGCTGCTGGCGACCATCGTGCTGTACTACGCCGGTTCCCGCGTCTACGGACCCTCCTACGAGCTGACCCTGAGCCAACTGGTCACCGCCGGACATCGGCTGCCGGTCACCCCGGCCCGGTTCGCGTTCCTGCTGGCCATCCTCGGCTACGGCACCAAGGTCGGCCTGGTACCCGTGCACACCTGGCTGCCCGACGCCCACTCCGAGGCACCCACCCCGATCTCGGCCATGCTGTCCGGCTCGCTGCTGGTGGTCAGCTTCTACGCCGTGTTGCGGTTCGTGCAGATCACCACACCAGCGCTGGGCGCGCGGTTCGACCAGAACGTGCTGATCGTGTTCGGCGTGGCCTCGCTGCTGGTCGCCGCCCTCTCACTGCTGCGGCAGCGGGACGTCAAACGGCTGCTGGCCTACTCCAGTGTCGAGCACATGGGCATCCTGTGCCTGGGTGTCGGGTTCGGCGCGCCGATCGCGCTGGCCGGGGTGCTGCTGCACGTGCTGGCGCACGCCGCCGCCAAGGGCAACGCATTCTTCGCCGCCGGAGTGCTGCTGCGCAAGTTCGGCACCAAGGACATCCGGCATATCCGGGGCGGGCTGGACCTGTTGCCCTGGACCGGTCCGCTGTTGCTGTGCGCGGTATTGGCGTTGTCCGCGCTGCCACCGTTCGGCATCTTCCGCTCGGAGTTCCAGATCGTCGCCGGTGGCCTGGGTGACGGGCGCACCGCGATCGCCGCCGTGCTGGTGGTGCTGGTGACGTTGGCGTTCCTGGGGATCACGGTGGCGTTCACCAGGATGCTGTTCGTCCCGGCCCGCCACCGACCCGAGACCGCCCCGCTCGAACGCGGCGAACCCAGCCCGTGGATGGTGGCACCGATGGTGATCGGCCTGATAGCCCTGGTCGTGCTCGGCCTGCATCCGCCCGACGCCCTGACCCACCTGCTCAGCCAGGGCGTCACCGAACTGGGAGGCACGCCGTGACCACGACCATCGACACCCAGCCACTGACCGCGTGGCGCGACCTCGTCCTGGCCGAGATCCGTACCGGCAGCCGCCTGGCCGGCCTGTTCGGCACCGCACACGACGACACCACCCGGCTGACCGCGATCCTCGCCGAACCGCTGCGCCTGGTGGACACCGACCTCCCGGCCGGGCAACGGGACTACCCGGCGCTCACCCCGGACGTCGGCGCCGCGTTCTGGTACGAGCGGGCACTGCACGACCTGTTCGGCATCGTGCCGACCGGCCATCCCCGACTCGACCCACTCGTGCTGCCGCTACCCGAAGGCGCGGACCGACCCCGACCGGGCGCGCTGACCCGGCCGGATGCATTGCACCCCACCGAGGACGTGCTCGGCCGGCACGTGGTCGGGCCGGGCGTGTTCACCATCCCGCACGGGCCGGTCCGGTCCGGGGTGTTCGAGTCGGTGGAGTACCAGGTCGAGACACCCGGTGAGGACGTGCTGTTCCCGCAGATCCGGGTCCACTACAAGCACCGTGGCATCGAGAAGCGGTTCGAGGGCATGACCGTGGCCGACGGCGTGCTGCTGGCCGAACGCAGCGAGGGCATCGCCTCCGTGGCGCACGCCCTGGCCTACGCCCACGCCGTGGAGAGCCTGTCCGGGGTCGTGGTGCCACCGGCGGCGCGGCTGGTGCGGGTGCTGCACGCGGAGTTGGAGCGCGTCGCCAACCACCTGGACGTGGCGCTTCGGCTGTGTGAGGCGGCTGGCCTCGCGGTGGCAGTGGCCCGATTCGGCTGGCACAAGGAATGCGTGCTGCGACTGGTGTCGGCCTGCTGCGGCAACCGGTTCGGCCGCGGTGTCGTCGTGCCCGGCGGTGTCACCGCACTCCCCCGGCCGACCGCCGACCATCTGGTCACCGCACTGGGCGAGTTGGAGCGGGACATCACCGGCGACGAGCGG
The DNA here is from genome assembly GCA_036273855.1 of Pseudonocardiaceae bacterium. Taxonomy (GTDB): domain Bacteria; phylum Actinomycetota; class Actinomycetes; order Mycobacteriales; family Pseudonocardiaceae; genus DATEPR01. The sequence goes on along the minus strand of DASUGU010000053.1, from coordinate 28,262 downwards.
GCCCTGATGGGCACGGCCTCGTTTCTGGACCGGCTGCGCGGCACCGGACCGCTGCCCGTCGAACTGGCGGCGGAGTTCGGCGCGCTCGGGCCGATCGGTCGCGCGTCCGGTCGCGGCGAGGACGCCCGCGAGGCCGACCGCGACTACCAGAACCTGGACGCGATCACACCACCGCACACCGACGCCGGGGACGCGATGGCCCGGCTGCGGGTGCGCTGGGCGGAAGCACACGACTCCTTCGACCTGGCGAACCAAGCCGTCCAGCGGCTCACCGGCACGGACACCACGACACTCCGCGCTCCAGTGGACGTGAGCGACGGGCGCGGTACCGGGCGGGCCGAGGCGCCGCAGGGTGAGGTGGTGTACGTGGTCGAACTCGCCGACGCACGCATCATCCGCTGTCACCCACGCTCGGCGTCCTTCCACAACCTGCCGCTGTTCCACTCGGTGTTCGCCGGCGACATCCTCACCGACTTTCCCTTCATCGAAGCCAGTTTCGGACTGTCCATCGCCGGGGTGGTGATGTAGCCGTGCCGTGGATCCTGCGTGGCCTGCGCGACGGTGTGGTCACCACCCGCTACCCGCGCCGACCCGATCCCTACGCTGACTCGTTCGCCGGCGCCGTCACCGTGCTCGACACCACGGCCGAGGGTGACGTGGCCGGACTGTGTCCGACCGGCGCCATCGCGAAGCAACCGGGCGGCATCACGCTCGACAGCGGCCGCTGCATCCTGTGTGGACGATGCGTGGCCGCGCGGCCTGACGTGTTCGCCTGGTCGGCCGGTAGCCAGACCGCCCGCCTGGCCGAACTGCGCGACGACCTGGCCGCCAGGGTCCGCCGGCTGCGCCGATCGGTGCACATCCGCCACGTCGACGCCGGCTCCGACGGCGCCGACGAATGGGAGATCGCCGCCCTGCTCAACCCCGTCTACGACGTACACCGGCTGGGCATCTTCTTCACCGCCAGCCCCCGCCACGCCGACATCCTCCTGGTCACCGGCGCCGGGACGCACGGCATGGCCGCACCCCTGGCCCGCACCCTGGACGCGATGCCGCGACCGGTCGTGGTCATCGCGGTGGGCACCGACGCGGCCAGCGGCGGCCTGGTCTCCCCCTCCTACGCCACCAGCGGCGGCCTGGCCGAACAACTACCGGTCGACGTGTGGGTGCCCGGCTCGCCGGCCAGCCCGTTCGCCATCCTGCACGGCATCCTGCTGGCCCTGGGCCGGGTGACACCATGACACTGCTGGTCGCCGGGCTCGCCGTGCTGGGCCTCGCCGCGCTGGTCGACCTGGCCCTTGGCGTGCGCACGACGATCGGCCGGGTAGGCCCGCATCTGCTGTGCGCGGCCGCGGTCGTGCTGCTGCTGATCGCGGCGCTGCGCGAGGGCGGCACGGTCAACCTGGACAACTGGCTCGGCTTCGGACCCGCCGGCCTCACCCTGGACCGCCTGTCCGGACTGTTCCTCACCATCGCGTGCGCTGTCGCCGTGCCCGTGACACTGGTGTTCGCGTCCTGGTCACGCACCACCACCCGACTACGGCGACGCGGGCTGGGCGCACTGCACGCCGCCACCCTGGCCGCGGTCACCGTGATCATCACCGCGGACAACGTGTTCGTGCTCTACTTCGCCTGGGAAAGCCTGACCGTCCTGTTCTACCTGCTGGTCGGCTTCGCCCGCCACCGGCCCGGCCGCGCCCAGGCCAGCATCCTCACCATCGGCATCGGCAAGTCCGGCGGCGCCGCGCTGCTGATCGGCCTCCTGCTGCTGGCCACCCGCGCCCACTCCTACCAGCTGACCGCGCTCGGCTCGGTCCACAACGGACTCGTACATGGTGCCGCCTACGCGCTGCTGCTGCTGGCCTTCGCCGCCAAGGTGGGACTGGCACCGGTGCAGACCTGGATGCCCGAAGGCTATGCCGCCGCACCCGGACCCGCGCGGGCCCTGATGGCCGGGGTCGCCGCCCTGGTCGGCTTCTACGGCATGTGGCGCACACTCGACCTGCTCGGCGCACCACCGACCTGGCTGATCATCGTGGTACTGCTGCTCGGCGGCGCCACCGCCCTGCTGGGCATCGCCCACACCACCGTCCAACAAGACCTGCGCCGCGCGGTCGCCTACTCCAGCGTGGAGAACGCCGGCCTGATCGTCACCGGCTACGGCGTCGCCCTGGTCGGCGCCGCAGCCCACCAACCCGCCCTGCAGGCGGCCGGACTGCTCGCCGCGACGCTGCAGGCCATCGCCCACGCGGTGGCCAAGTCGGCGCTGTTCTCCGCCCTCGCGACCTTCGAGGTCGCCGAGGGCACCACCCTGCTGGACGCGATGCACGGCCTGGGCCGCAGAATGCCCTGGGCCGGCACCGCATTCGGCATCGGCGCCCTCACCCTGGCCGGCCTACCACCCACGGCCGGCTTCGTGTCCGAATGGTTCTTGCTCGAGGCACTCATGCAGCAGTTCCGGCTGGCCGACCTCGCCTACCGCATCCCCCTGGCCATCGCCGGCGCCGCAGTCGCCCTCACGGCCGGGTTCGCCGCCGTGGCCTTCGTCCGCATCCTCGGCCTGGTCGTCCTCGGCGCCCGCGACCAACCGGCCGGTCACACCGACGCCGGACCACTCGGCCGCACCGGCATGGCCACCCTGGCCGCCGGATGCCTCGCGTTGGCCGCGCTCACCCCACTGGAGATCCGCCTGGTCGCCCACGGCCTGGACCACCTCGTCCCCGCCGCGACCACCCTGCACGCCAGCGGACCGAACTGGGTACTCGGCCCGGTCTACCAGCACTTCTCCGTACTCTCCCCGTCCTGGCTGGCCATCGAACTACCCACCGCCGCGATCGTCGTGTTCCTACTCGCCTGGTGGACCTCCGCCGGCCGACTACTCGCCGTCCGGCGGACGCCGGCGTGGCACTCGGCCACCGACAGCACCCAGCGCTACACCCCCTTCGCCTACGCCAACCCCACCCGACGAGTCCTCCGCGACGTCCTACTCACCCGAGCCCAAGCCCATCGGCTCGACGACATCCCGCACCACGCACGCGCCCACATCGACCCGCTCGCCGACGAACACCCCTCAGCACAACTCGGCTACACCGTCGACGTCATCGAACTGGTCGACCGGTACGCCTACCGCCCACTGGTCCGTCCCCTGCGCGCGCTGGCCATAGCCACCACCCGGCTCCAGTCCGGCCGCCTGGACACCTACCTCACCTACATGCTCCTCACCCTCATCGCCGTCCTGGCCGTCGTCACCGCCATGGCCTGACCACCCGACAGGTTCTCACCCCACGTCGTTCGCCAGGCAGGAATCGTCCCAGCGCAGCAAGACCTCAACCGCCGATGCGGTGCCGTCGCTGCCGCGCCGCGTCGACGACGTTCGGCCAGATGGGTTCCAGCGCATCCTGCAAGGTCGTGGTTCGCAACTGTGACGGCGCAACCGTGTCGAGCAGGTCCATAGTGTCCGGCTCACGGTCACGGGCTCGCACGAGGATCGGGGCACTCGCACCGGAGTACGCCCGGATGCCCGCCAGAAACAGCAGGTTGGCCACGATCAGCCACCGGCCGTCCACACCGGTCGGATCGGGACCGGGCTGATCGTCCGAAGGATCAGGCGCCACGAACCGAACCCGCCCCACGCCCGTGAATGCGCATGCCGCCGCACACATCACGCAGGGACGGTGGGAGCTCCACAGTGTCGTCGTGGACAGATCCGCGCTGGCACCGACGCGGGCCAACGCGTTCATCTCCGCATGAGCGATCGGGCTACCCTGCAACCGGTCATCGCCACCGGGCGGGTCATACGCCCGATTACGGCCCTCCGCGATCACCTCGCCACCAGAGCCCATCATCACAGCGCCAACCGGCAAACCGCCGGCAAGCAAGGACTGATGAGCAAGCTCCAGGCTCCGGGTAACACCCAGACCGGCATCACGCCATGCGGCGATCGAGTCCACAGTCACAGCGGAACATCATGGCACGCCCGACACACGCCCGGAGGCCGCGGCACGAGCGAGCCAACCATCATCGGTCCAGGTAAGAACGGGGTGGACGTCGCGCACGCGGCAGGTCAGCGTGGCAGGCGGGCCAGGTCGGCGGCCAGGACGATGGCGTCGACCCGTCACCACCCGGCTCTCCGACATTCAGTCGTACCTTCAAACGCATCAACGGCATCCCACCGCGACCGCGCAGAAACGAGCCCACGCTCCGACCGGCCTCGGTGACCGGCGCGGCCAGCGCTTGGCCCGCGTCAGGAAGTCGGCGTGGAATTCGGAGAACCAGGACGTGCCATCGATCGCAGGTGGTGTGGGACCGGTCGACCGGTGTCGATGGCGACGTCGGCCGTGATCGCGGCCTCGACCCGCTGCGGCGGGTCCAGGCCGAGCAGGTGCGGCCACTAGCTCGGGACGGGCCCGCACCTACGGGTGACCCGACGACGCTGTTCCGCGATCGTCAGTCGGTGCCGACCCGGACACCGCCGACGGCCAGTGCGATAGCGGATAGGTGGCGGCGCATGCGGTGCTGGGCCAGGGCCGGGTCGCCGGAGATGACCGCGGAGGCGAGCGCCTCGTGGGCGGCGTGGTAGCGGGCCGTCTCCTCCGGGATGTTGGTGCGCGGTCCGGACGGCGTGAGCTGGGTGAGCACCGTGACGAACAGGCTCATCGCCGGGTTGCCGGTCAGGTCGGCGATCACGATGTGCAGGTCGTGGTGGCGGCGGGAGTGCAGGGCTTGTTCGCCCATTTCCTCCTCGGCCGCGATGATCTGCCTGATCCGTTCGATGCCCTGCTCGGTGATGCGCTCCGCGGCCATGCCCGCGCAGGCCACCTCGATCGCGGTCCGGGTCTCGTAGAGCTGTTGCGGCTCCACGCCGGCGAACGACAAATAGAGCGACGCGGCCCGCTGGACGGCCTCGGCGTCCGGTGCGGTCACCACGAGGCCGCCGCCGGGTCCGCGGCGCATCCGGGCGACGTCGTGTTGTTCGACGATGCGGACGGCCTCGCGCAGGATCGTCCGGCTCACGCCCATGCGTTCGACCAGGTCCGCGACCGAGCCGATCACGGTGCCGACCTGCCAGCCGTTACGGATGATGTCCTGTTCGATCCGCGCGGCGACGCGTTGGGCCAGCGTGCTGTGCCGGGCCGCCTCGTACGGCACCGCGTGGTGACCGTCTCCTGCGCCATCGGCAGCGGCCTGCTGGGCGGCCCTGCGGTCGAGCGGGTCAACAGTCATGTACGGAGTGTACGTACGAGCAGGCGAATGGGGATTCGTGTCATGTGGCATTACCTCCCGTGTGTTGCTCCCAGCCGATCTTTGTCCGCATGCCGGGCGACACGTCGGCGAGGCTGTCGGCCCGCCGGCCGAGCCGCGGGCCGAGCCGCTTGGTGAACAAGGCCGGTGACCACGGCTCTGTCGACTCCCCAATGGACTCCAGTGGGGCTGGTCCCCACACTGTCACCGTGTTGCCGTCGATGCCGATGAACCGGCCGGTCACGTGGGCGGCTTCCGGCGTGGCCAGCCACACCACCAGTTCGGCGGCCTCCTCGGCCGGGAAGAAACCCAGCGCCCGGTCGTCCGCCGGACTCCTGGACCGCCGGACGGCCTCGATCAGGGTTCGTGATCCATCGCTACTCACGCCGCCGCGCACGCAGTTCACCGTGATCCCGTGTGGTGCCAGTTCCTCCGCCCAGGCAAGTGAAGCGGCGATGACACCACCCTTGGTGGCGGCGTGCACGCTCTGGCCCGGCGTTGCCCGCACGGCGGCGCCGCCGGACACCGTCACGATCCGGCCGCCCCGGCCCTGCCGCACCATCGCGGCCGCCGCGAACCGGGTGCAGTACAACGGTGCCAGCAGTTGCGCGCCGACGGTCCGCTCGACGTCGGCCTCGGTGAGGTCGACGACCGCGCCTTCCCGCCGGTAGCCCGCCGCGTTCACCAGGATGTCGACGGACCCGAACGCGGCCACGGTCCGGTCCACGATCGCACGGGCCGAATCGAACGTGTCCGCGGGCAGTGCGACGGCCTCGGCTCGGCCACCTCGGTCGCGGACCTGCCGCACCGTGGCGTCGATCCGGCTCGCCGTCGGCCCGCACGCCACCACGGCGGCGCCCGCCGCGGCCAGTCGCAGCGCGCACCCCCGGCCCCAGCCGCTGCCCGCTCCGACGACGAGCGCGACCTTTCCGGCCAACGGGAAGGCTGTCATGCCAGTCGCTCCACGAGCATGGCCTGGCCCTGGCCGCCGCCGACGCACATGGTCTCCAGGCCCAGCGTGGCGTCGCGATCGGCCAGACCGGTCAGCAGGCTGGACATCATCCGCAGGCCGGTCATGCCGAACGGGTGGCCGATGGCGATGGCGCCACCGAGCGGGTTGCACCGGTCGTCGAACGGATCGATGCCGACCTCGCGGCAGACCGGGATGACCTGCGCGGCGAACGCCTCGTTCAACTCCAGGACGTCGACGTCGGCCATGGTGATCCCGGTGCGGTCCAGTACCCGGCGGATCGCGTCGATGGGGCCGACACCCATCAGCGCCGGGTCGACCGCGGACACGGCGGAGCCGAGGATCCTGGCCATGGGGGTGAAACCCAGGTGCCGCGCGTACCGCTCGTCCATCACCAGCGCGGCGGCGGCACCATCGTTGAGCGGACAGGAGTTGCCGGCGGTGACCGTGCCGTCCTCCTGGAACACCGGTCGCAGCGCTGCCAGTCCGTCGAGTGTCGATTGTGGACGGAGCGACTCGTCGGCGGCGAGTGGGCCGATCGGGACGACATGCCTGCCCAGGCTGCCGCCTGCCTGCGCCTTGGCCGCCAGTTCCTGGGAGCGCAGCGCGTACCGGTCCATCTCGGCGCGGGTCACACCGTACTGTCGTGCGACGTTCTCCGCGGTGAGACCCATCGGCAGGAACACCGCGCCGAGCGTGTCGCCGGGTGCCGCCGGGTCGAGCAGCGGGTTCAGCTGTGCCAGTTCGTGGCCGCGCCCGACCCGCGACACCGACTCGACGCCGACGGCGACCACCGCGCGGGCTTCACCGAGTGCGATCGCGTGCGCCGCCGCGCGCAGCGCCTGCAACGACGAGGCGCACAGCCGGGTGATGGTCTGTCCGGGTACCGAATGCGGCAGGCCGGCCAGCACGCCGATGTTGCGGCCGACGTTGTAACCCTGCTCGCCCCACGGGAACGCGCAGCCGCAGATCACGTCGTCGATGGCCGTGCGGGGTAGCTGCGGGTACTCGTCCAGCAGCGTGGTCACGATGCCGGCCGCCAGGTCGTCCGGGCGGACGTCGACCAGTGATCCCTTGTGTGCCCTGCCGACCGGGCTGCGCCGGATGCCGACGACGACGGCCTGGCCTGTGCTGTCCACCTGGTTGCCTCCCTTGCCGTTCAACGCCCCCGCCAGATCGGATCACGGTGTTCCAGCAGCGCGGTCATGCCCTCGACGCGGTCGTCGGTCGCCATGGCCAGCTCGTACAGCCGCCGTTCCAGGGACAGCCCGGCGGTCAGTGGCGTGTCACCGGCGGCGAGCACCGCGCGTTTCGCCAGGCGCAGCGCGATCGGTGGCGCGGCGGCCAGTTCGGCGGCCAGCCGGAGCGCCTCGGCCACACATTCGGCGGGCGGCACCACGCGGTTGACCAGCCCCCAGGACAGTGCCTCGGCCGCGGTGACCCGGCGGCCGGTCAGCACCATGTCCATCGTCCTCGCCTTGCCCAGCACGTGCGCGAGCCGCTGGGTACCACCGCCGCCGGGCATGATGCCCAACCGGATCTCCGGCTGCGCGAACCGGGCCGTGTCCGACGCGACGATCAGGTCGCACGCCAGCGCGAGTTCGCAGCCACCGCCCAACGCGTTGCCCGACACGGCGGCGATCACCGGCAGGCCGAGTGCGGCCAGTCGGGGCCAGAACCGGGCCGACGGGTGGTCCAGCGTCTCGGCGAACGTCCGCTCCCGCATGGCGCGCACGTCCGAGCCGATCAGGAACACGTCGACCCGGCCGGCCACCACGGCGACCCGGACGTCACCGCCGCGGTCGAACTCGTCCAGCGTGCCGGCGACGTGCTCCATCATGTCCGGCGTGAGGATGTTCGGCGCCTCCAGGTGGATCGCGCCCACGCCGTCGCCGACCTCGACGCGGATCGGGCCGGCTGTGTTGTCCGATGCCCTCGCAAGCTCGGTCACTGCCGCACCTCCCGTGGCATGCCGAGGCCGCGCTCGGCTATGACGTTCCGCATGATCTGGTTGCTGCCGCCGGAAATCGTGTAGGCCCGCGCGTACAGGAACATCTCGGTCCAGTAGGGCAGGTCGGCGTCGGCGACGTCCGGGTGACCGCCGAGCAGGCGCACGGCGCACTCGGCCACCTCGACGTACCGCTCGCTGAAGAACAGCTTCTCCACCGCGGCCGCCACTTCGGGCCGATCCGGTGGCCGAGTGCGGTTGCGCACGCCGATCAGCGTCGCCGCGCGGGCGAACGCGGCCAGCCTGCCGATGCGACCGGCCACCTCGTCGTCCTCGGCCAGCGGCCGGCCGTCGCCGTCGCGGACCGTGCCGGCGATGCCGGCCAGTCGCCGCACGCCGCGTTCCAACAGCACCTGGCCGGCGGCGAGGCTGCCGCGTTCGGCCGCCAGCGTGCTGCGCGCGATTCGCCAGCCCGTGCCGGGTTCGCCGATCATCGCCGATGCCGGCACCCGCACCGAGTCGAAGAACACCTCGCCGAAGTCGGCGGTGCCGGTGATCTCGCGCAGCGGTCGCACGTCGATCCCGGGCAGCCGCATGTCCACGGCGAAACAGCTCAGCCCGGCGTGCCGCTCGGCCGCCGGATCCGTCCTGGCCAGCAGGAACAGGTAGTCGGCCCAGATCGAGTTGGTGGTCCACACCTTCTGGCCGTCGACCACGTAGTGGCCGTCGCCGTCGGGCAGCGCGGTGGTGCGCAGCGACGCGAGATCGCTGCCCGCCTCCGGTTCGCTGAACCCCTGCGACCACACGTCCTGGTAGGCGCGCAACCGGGGCAAAAAGTAGCGTTGCTGCTCCGGCGAGCCGAAGTGCAGGATGGCGTGCGACGCATGGTTGTTCACACCGGGTGGCGTCGGAACGTCGGCCATGGCCAACTCCTCGGCCACCACCACCTCGTGCCCGGGATCATGCGCGGCACCGTCGCCGCCCCATTCGACCGGCCAGTGCCCGCCGTACAGGCCGCCGTCGAACAGCGCCCTTCCCCACGCCTTCAGCGTCGTGAGTTCGTCGGCCGACCGGGGCGCCCGGTGGCCGATCCGCCGCTCGATCGGCGGCCGGTGCGCCGCGATGTAGTCGCGCACCCGCTGCCGATACGGGTCGTCGGTGGCCGGGTGGTCGGCTGCCGGGGTGGCCAGGACGCGGGCGTGTTCGGCGGCCGGGCCGGGCAGCACCTGGTCGGTGGCGATACGGCGCAGGAACAGGTGCAGGTGGTGTTCCCAGGTCATGCCGATGCCGCCGTGCAACTGGAGGGCCTGGCCGGCCAGCGCCGGCATCAGCTCGGCGGCCACCACGACGGCGGCCGCGACCGCCCGCCGCAGCTCGGTCAGGTTCCCGCGGGCGGTGTCGACGGCGTCGGCCGCCGCCCGGACGGTGACGGTGGCCGCGTCCACCCAGGCGCGCATGTCGGCGCAGATGTGCTTGAGCGCCTGGAAACCGGCCAGTGGCCGGCCGAACTGCACCCGGTCGGCGAGATGGCCGGTGGTCAGGTCGAGCAGTCGCCGCCCGGCGCCGAGCATGTCGGCGCAGGCGAGCACCCGCGTACCGGCTGCGCGCAGGGCCAGCATCACCGGATCGGCCGGTAGGGCGACGGCCGGTACCGCGGCGAGGTCCACGGTGTGGAAGCGCCGGGTCAGGTCCAGCGTGTGGGTCGTGGTGACCGTGCGGCCGGGGGCGTCGCCGGTGACCAGGAAGTCCGTCGCGCCCGCGCGGACCAGCAGGTGGGTGGCCTCGGCCGCGGCCTCCACCAGGGTGGCGCGGCCGTCCAGCAGCCACGTGTCGCCGTCCCGCCGTGCGGTCACCCCGGTGCCGCAGTGCACAGCGGGTACGACGTCACCAGAGGCGAGTCCGTCGGCCAGTTCCGGCACGCCCAGCGACAGGGCGGCCACGGCGGCCAGTGGCAGCGGCGCCACCGCGGCGCCCGCCTCCTCCGCCAGCACGACCAGATCGGCGAACCGGCCTGGGGGTGCACCCGTCTCGTCGGGCACCAGCAGGCCCAGCCAGCCCAGTCCGGCCAGTTCGCGCCACCATCCGGGGTCCAGCACGCTGTCCTGTTCCAGACGCGCGTGCACCAGCTCCAGGGGCAGTTCGCGAGCGAACAACTTCCTGGCCGTGGCGCGCAGTTCGGCCTGCGTGTCGTCGTCGACCAACCTCACCCGCTCACCTCCGGCACCCGCACGTCCAGCAGCGGAACGTGCTGCTGCACGCCGTCGAAGTCGGTTTCGGCCAACTGGTCGGCGAAACTGCCGCGCGGCACGGTGATCTTCAGGGTGAGCGCCGGCTGATAGGCCCACACCCGCACCGTGTCGGCCGGCAGCCCGTAGAGCAGGCCGACGGTCTCCGGCAGCGTCGGCAGGACGGCCGTGCAGACCCGGTCGAACGTCTCGGCGTCGGCGAAGCCGATCTCCATCGTCAGTCGCGTCGCGCCGGCGTTCGCGCTCTTCACCGACGCGGCAAGGTCACCCAACGTCTTCATCGGCCGACCCCCAGGTCCACGAACTCGGTGGCGAACGGCGCCACCCCGTCGGGCGCGTCCATCAGATGCCAGATGCTCCACTCGTATGCCTGGCCGCCGTCCAGGATGTTGGGGGAGAACGGGTAGGCGAAATTGCCGCCACCACCGAGATTGCCCAGCCGGTCCAGTCGCGACCCGATCGGTCCTGCCTTGCGCAGCACCAGTTCCGCGGTCTGTGCGGTGTCCGCGACCACGTCCAGCACCAGCCCGACCTCGCGCGGCGGTACGTCCCGCATCGGTTCGGCCGCACCGAGGACCGCGTTGCGGCCGTACTGCCGCCAGCGCAGCGACCACGACGACCGCTCGATCCCCAGCGAATCCACCGATCTGGCCAGTTTCGCCTGGAATTCGGCCAGAAAGCCGTCCAGGTCCGCCAGCAGTCTCGGGTCGCGCAGGCCGATGATGGCGACCTTGCGGTGCCCGACGAAGCGGGCGCCCTCCAGTTTCACCCGGATCGTGCCGGCGGCGCGGAACTCGCTACCCGTGACCCGCACGCTGCGACCGTCGTCGAGCTGCTGGTAGACGCAGTGCTCGGTGTCGATCTCGCCCTCCGGTTGGGCGATCCGGTACGGGTCGGGGTTCTCGTGCATCGTGATGCGCGCGACGCTCTGCACGGTGCAGCGCGACGACGGCTTGGTCGGTGTCAGGGTGAAGCCGTCGGCGTCCAGTTCGGCCAGCACCGGGGAGCCGTCCGACGGGTCGACGCACGCGAGGTAGCCCTTGTCCACGCTCTTGGCGGCATGCCAGCTCACCCCGGCGGGCAGGCCGTGCAGCATCGGGCCGGCCGCGAAGATCGCCGGGTCCACGGCCCGGCCGGCCAACACGATGTCGGCACCGCCGGCCAGCGCGTCCCCGATCGGGGTGGCACCCATCATGGCAACGATGGCGGCGGACGAGTCCACGTCGGCCACGGCGAGCGGCGGGATGGCGCCCAGCGGGCTGGTGCCGCCGCGCCGCACCGCCTGCCGCACGGCCGCCTTGTCCTGCCTGGCGTGGATGACCGCCACCCGCCGCCGCGTGCCCAGCTCGCGGCAGATGCGGTCCACGTAGTCGACGTACCGACCCAGGTGCGGATCGTCGCCGGCACCGCCGCACGAGCCGATCACCAGCGGCGCACCGACGTCGGCCGAGCCGGCCACCATCAGTCGCAGGTCGCGCAGCACGGCCGTCTCGGACTTCGGGTCGCTGCCGCTGCCCAGCGGCGCGGGGCCGAAGTCGGCGCTGCCCGCGTCGCACCCGACGAGATCGGGCCTCGCGGCCAGGCCGGCGTCGAACCCGCGTCGCGAGAAACCAAGTCCCACAACGCAGTTGGCCAGAATCCGGTAGGTCATTCGCGGTCCCCCGCCCTCAGTCGCGCCGACCACGGCATGGCCACCCGCTCGATCAGGCCGAGCAGCCCGTTCAACGCCAACCCGATGATCATCAGAATGACCAGCACCGCGAACTCGCCCGGCACGTCGAACGCCGCCTTCTGGGTCATCAGCACGAACCCGAGGCCGTTCTGCGACCCGAGGAACTCGGCCACCACCGCGCCGATCAGGCTGAACTGCAGGCCGATCCGCAGGCCGGCGAACAGGAACGGCAGGGCGCCGGGCAGCCGCAGGCGCAGGAACAACTGCATGCGGCTGGCACCCAGCGACTCGAACAGCCGCAGCGCGTCCCTGTCCCGCAGCTCGAACCCGTGCAGGGCGTTGATCAGCACCGGGAAGAACACGACCACCACGACCACGGCGATCTTGCCGGGCTGCCCGAAACCCAGCCACAGGATCACGATCGGAGCGACCGCGATGATCGGGACGGTCTGGAACGCGATGACGTACGGGAAGAAGATCCGCCGCACCGGGTCGAACGTGCTCATCACGGCCGCGATCAGCACCGCACCCGCCGACGAGATCGCGAACCCGATGACGGCGGCCTCCACTGTGGACCCGATCTGCGCCCAGTACAGCCCGGTGGAGAATCCGTTGACCAGCGCGGTCCACACCGACGTCGGTGCCGGCACGATCACGGTGTCGATCCACTCGTGGTGCGCCGACAACTCGGCGAGCAGCAGCACCAGTACGCCGACCACGACGGTGATCCCGGCGTACACCCAGGTCAGGGCCGTGCCGCGGCGCCGCCGCCGGGTGCGTTGTGGCGTGGTGGGCCTGGTCGGCCGGGGTGGCGCCGACACGGTCTGCTCCCGTCCGGTCATGACTGCACCTCGTCGTGGGGGCGCCGTAGCAGGCCCCTGATGCGTTGTTCCAGTTGGACGAACGCCGGCAGCGACTGGTCGTCCAGCGACCTCGGCCGAGGCAGGTCGACGGCGATGTCGGCGAGCACCCTGGCCGGCCGGTGGGACAACACGACCACCCGGTCGGACAGCAGCAGCGCCTCGGCGATGCTGTGTGTCACGAACAGCACCGTCTTGTGCTCGTGCATGTGCAGCCGCTGCAACTCCAGCGCCAGGTCGTCCCTGGTCAGCGCGTCCAGCGCGGCGAACGGCTCGTCCATGAACAGCACGTCCGGGTCGTGGATCAGTGCGCGGGCCAGCGCGACCCGCGACTGCATGCCACCGGACAGCTCATGCGGATAGCGCCGCTCGAAGTCCTGCAACCCGACCAACCGCAGCAGGGTGCGGGCCCGCTCCAGCGCGGCCCGCCGGTCCCGGCGCAGGAGCTCGACCGGCAGCAGCACGTTGGGCAGCACCCGCAGCCACGGCAGCAGCGCGGGCGTCTGGAACGCCATGCCGTACTCGCCGGGCGGCACGCCACCGCCGCGTTCGCGGTACTCGACCGTGCCACTGGTGCACGACACCAGGCCGGTCAACATCCGCAGCAGCGTCGTCTTGCCGCAGCCACTCGGCCCGACCAGGCTGACGAACTCGCCGCCCCGCAGGTCGCCGCTGAACTCGTCGACGACGTGCACCGGCGAACCGTCGGACGACTCGTACGTCTTGCTCACCGCCCGTGCCGACAGGGCGACGGGCCGGGTGGCCGCCACGGTGCCGCTCATTGGTACAGCCCGACCAGGCCGTCGACGCCGGCCGCCCGGTTCGGCAGCTCCACCACGGCGGTCGCGGTCGCGGTGACCTCGCCACGCTGGTTGGTGGTGCTCAGCTCGCAGGTGACCAGATCGCTGTGCGTGCCGGGCTGTTTCCCGGTGACCGTGCCGCGCACCCACGTCGTGTCACCGAGCAGGTTGGGCCGGCGCAGCCGGGCGTCCAGTTCGCGCAGCACCGAGGCGTCACCGGCCCAGTCGCCGAGCAGATGCGCCAGCCACGCGATCCGCTGTCCGCCGAAGTCGTACCCGTCGGGCAGGCCGCTGCGCTGGGCGAAGTGCCGGTCCCAGTGCGCTCCCTCGATGGTGTCCGAGATGTTGGTCTCGTCGTTGTGCAGCCGCGCGCCGGGATGCTGGGCCAGGTAGGTGTGCGCCATCCGATTGGTCGGGCACAGCGGCGAACCCCAGCCCAGCAGCCAGCTCACGATGCCGGTCACCGTGAGCGGCCCCTTCACCAGCGGCGGCAGGGTGTCACCGACGGACACGTCGTCGCCGAACCGCGGCTCGCCGCCGCGCCGGTTGGCGTACTCCGACTCGTACTGCCGCTCGATCTCGGCGATCTGCTCGTCGGTGTAGGCCGGGGTCCGGTACTCGTCGGTGGCACCGTTGTTCCGCGCGGCACCGCGTTCCACCCGCATCCGCTTGCGGTACAGGGTGGCGATCTCGTCGCCGGTGGTCCGCTCGGTGAACCGGATCTCGTCGGTCTGCAGGATCGCCTGGCCGCCGAACCGGGTCTGCTTCGGCTGCACGGCGTACAGACCGCTGGTGGCCAGCACCGGCTCGCCCTCCCACAGCGGCCGTCGCCATACCCAGGCGTCACCGGCCCACAGGCCGAGCACGCCGGGCAGCAGGTCCTCGACGCCGCCGATGGTGGTCTCACCGGGCAACCGCGGCCCGGACATGAAGGTGTAGAGCAGGGTCGGCGGCGCCGGCCTGCGCCGCCACACGGAACCGGCCTGTTGTTCCGTGTCCCACCACAGCGGGTTGTCGTCGCCGACGCCCTGGGCGAAGTGCCAGATCGCGTCGTGGTCGGCGGCGGTCACCCAGCCGCGCAACGGTTCCCGCTTGCCGATCAGGGAACGCATGTGCTCGACGTCGGCGTCGGAGATCCTGCCGTCCATCCAGTCGACAGTCTGCGTGTCGGTCACCGGTGGCCGCCCTTCGTTGCTAGCTGATCAGGAGTGGGTTGACCGGGCTCGCGGTGCCACCGGCGATCGGCAGTGCCGCGACGACGAACAGGTAGGCGCCGGCGCCGGGCGTGACGCGCACGTCGGCCAGGTGCAGGTTCTCGATGAGATAGACGCCGTAGCTGTTGAGCAGCAGCTGGTGCACGCTCAGCCCGTGTCCCCGCTGCGGCGGTGGCACCACCTCGATGCCCCAGGTGTCCGCGCCGACCGCGATCACGTCCCGCTCGGCCAGCCACCGCGCCGCGTCCGGGCCGATACCCGGCTCGCCCCAGTGGTACACCTCGGGGTCGTCGGTGAGCTGGGTCTCCCAGCCGGTGGCCAGCAGCACCACGTCACCCGCGCCGATGGTCACGCCGGCGGCCCGCTGCGCCGCCTCGATGTGCTCGACGGCGATCTCGAAGCCGTGCCCCGCGGCCCCGGTGGGGCACACGTCGGTCAGGTCGAGCAGGACGGCCCTGGCCACGACGCCGCCGAGGTTGTGCACCCCGAGCCGGTCGCTGCCGTTCCTGCCGATACCACGTGGGCTGACACCGTTGAACAGTTGCCGGTCGTCACCCCAGTAGTGGCACAGCGCGTCGATGTGGGTGCCGTTGTGGCTGTGCATCACCAGGATGTCGTCCGCGGCGCCGCGCCCGGACGGGTGCTGGTTCTGCACCGTCAACTGCCATACCGGGTTGCGGCGCGGCGAGCTGGGCGCCTCGGGCGAGATCCGGCGGCCGAGGCAGTCGATCCGCCCGGTGCCCGGCTGGCCCAGCGCCGCCAGCACCCGGTCGGGGGTGAGCAGGTTGAGCGCGCCCCGCTCGTCGTCCTCGCCCCAGCGACTCCAGTTGACGGTCATACGCCTCCCTCGTCCAGTGCCACCGCGTCGACCACCCATGCCCGGCCGGCGGACAGGATGATCGGGTTGACGTCCAACGTCTTCGGTGCCAGCTCGGCCAACCAGTAACCGACCACTGTGGACACCGTGGCCGCCAGCGTGGCGTCGTCGACCAGTCCGGCCACCAACCTGGCCACCTCGGCGTCCAGCCGGTCCGCGTCCCGAGGCACCGACCGGATCACGTGGCCACCGCCGGACTCCACACCGGTGCCACCCAGGCCGAACACGGCGACCGGCCCGAACGACGGGTCGACCTTCAGCCCGAGGAACACCTCGGTCCCCGGTGGCACCATCGGCTCCACCAGCACCTCCGGCGCCTCGATGCCCATGTCCCGCATCCGGCCGGCGATCCGGGCCACCACGTCGGCGACGCGGTCCGGCGGCACGCCGGTCTCGACGACCCGGGCGGCGACCTTGTGCACCAGCGTGGGATGCAGGCCCTTCACCGCGAACGGCCCGGTCAGCCCGGCGACGGCGGTGTCCGGGTCGTCGCCGGCCGCCACCACCACGCCGGCAGGCACGTCGATCCCGCGCGCGGCCAATGCCGACTTCACCGCGTCCTCGGTCAGCGCGGCCACCGTCGGTGCCGGCCGGGTCGGTGGACGGACCCGCGGTGGGCGGGCCGTGGCGAGGAACGCGGCGGCCTCGTTGACCGACTCGAAATACGGCACCGCGGCCTCGCGGAACGATGTCGCCACCGGATCGTCACCGTCGAACCAGGCGACCGCACCGAGTTTCGGCGACTCGGCCAACACCGGCGCGATGGCCTCGGCCAGTCGCTGCGACGCGAGCAGCGGGTTGGCACCGCACACCAGCACGCTGCCCACGTCCGGGTCACCGAGCACGGCGGCCATCAACTCCCGCACCCGCTCCGGCTGGAACGAGATCGAGGCCGTGATGTCCAGCGGGTTGGTCACGGTCGCGAAGTCGGGCAGGATCGCCGCTATCCGTTCCCTGGTGCGCGGGGCGAACTCGGCCATCCGGCCGCCGGTCCGGCCGATCGCGTCCGCGCTGAGCACCGCCATGCCACCACTGGTGGCCAGTCCCGCCGTGCCGGTCGGCGCGGCGGCGGTGGCCCGTACCGGCGCACGGGACGTGTACCGGAGCGCCTCGATGCCCTCCAGCGGACTGGTGACCACCCAGGCGCCCGCGTCCGCGAGCAGTTCCCTGGCGATCCGCCCGTCCACCGCCAGCGCTCCGGTGTGCGAACCGGCCGACACCGCCCCGGCCGGCTCGCTGCCACCATGCAGCACGATCACCGGCACGTCGGCCTCCCGCGCCTCCCGGATCGCCGCGAGCAGCCGCCCACCCTCGCGCAGTTGCTCGACGTACACGAACACGCCGGTGCTGCGGCCGTCCGCGACGACCATGCGCAGCAGGTCGGTGGTGGTCAACCCGGCCTCGTTGCCCGAGTTGATGACGAAACTGCATCCCATCCCGGTGCGGGCCGCGCGCAACGCCGCGATGCCGGCCACACCGCCGCTCTGGCTGAGCACCGCCGAACTGCCCTTGCGCAACGGCCCGTCGGCCACCACCGACGCGAACGACGCCGTCACATCGTCCAGGCAGTTCATGAACCCCATGCAGTTCGGTCCGAGCACTGTCATCCTGGTGTCCACAATGGTCCGACACAGCTCGTCTTCCAGCACGCTGCCCGCTGCGCCTGCCTCGGCGAAACCGGAGCCCACCACCATGGCGTTGCGGCCACCGATCGCCGCGATGTCCCGCAGCGCCTCCGCGACACCGGCCGCGGGCACGCACACCAGGGTGAGGCCCGGCGGCTCAGGCAGGTCGCGAACCCTTGGCACGCAACGGATACCGTCGATCTCGGCGTGCCGGTCGGTGACGAACGCCAGCGTGCCGGGGTAGCCGCCACGGAGCAGGCTCGTGGTGAGCCGGTTCGCCACGCTCGCCGGCCGTGGGCTCGCGCCCACGATGGCGATGGACGTCGGCGTGAAGAACTCCTTGACAAGTTCGGACACGCTAACTCACCTTGTAGGCGGCGGCCTGCTGCTGGATCGCCTTGAGGTCGAAGTCGTTGATCTGGTCGACGTACTTGTCGGTGAACACCTGGCCGGCGGTCAACGGCTTCGTCATGATCCCGCCGGCCTGGTAGACCTTGAGCGTCGACGTGATCTGCTGCTGGTTGCCGTGGCCGTAGCTGCCGTCACTGTCCACCGCGGCCACTGACAGCCGGGACTGGAGTTGCGCGATGGCATCGGTGATGGCCTCGTTCTCCGGGATGCTCGTCGGCTTCACCGTCGGGTAGGCCTTCCAGTGCAGCAGCACGGCCGCCCTCGGGTTGGCAGCGGCGAACGCGCGTGCCTCGGCGATGCCCTTGGCCAGTGCCACGTACTCCTTCTGGTGCGAGGTGAGGTTGGCCGTCGGCGTCTCCAGTGCGGTGCTGAAACCCATCTGGTCGGACACCGTGCTGGGCACCGGTTGCAGGTTGACACCGTAGGGCTGGAGGGCGCTGTAGAGGTTGGTGGACGCCTGGTAGGTGTCGATGCGGTGTTGCTTGATCGCTGCGGCCACCTCGGCACCGGTGCCGACGGACACGTAGTGCACCGAGTTGGGGTCCACACCGGACAACTTCAGGATGCCCTTCAGGATGCCGTAGGACGACGACGTGAGGCTCTGCAGGCCGACCGTCCTGCCCTTGAACTCGGACATCGTGGTGATGCCGCTGCCGGCCGGTGCCGCCGGGAAGTAGAGGTTCTTGCGGGCGTCCACCATGTACCCGACGAGGCTCTTGCCGTTGTCCAGCGCGGTCACGATGGTGTTGGTGCCCGAGATGGACGCGTCGGCCTTGCCGGCGGCGACGGCCTGGAGCCCGGCGGCGTCACCGTCGAAGAACTCCAGTTGCACGTTGATCCCGGCCTTCTTCCAGTAGCCGAGTTCCTGGGGCAGCGACGTGTAGTACGACTGGGCCACGTCCGGCGTGGTGATGCTGACCGCCAGCCGGATGGTCGGGAGTGATCCCGAACCGCTGGAACTGCCGCCGCCACCGCCGCAACCGGCCAGCACGACCACTGCCATGAGCGCGCCGAGGCAACTGGCGAGCAGTCTCGTCGTACGCGATCCGACCATCTTCGATCCTCTCTGACGAAGCGCGGATGTCTGGTGCAGCCACGAAACGAGCTGCGGGTTGACGGGACGAGGAGCGCTGCCTTGCCCGGGTGCGAGCAACAGGATGATAGGAGCCCGATCAGCTCCAACACAAGAGATGATGCTACACAATAGGCCGTTCAGCTCAGCAACCTTGGCTACCGAGCGTGTCCGCGAGACGACCGTGTTGCTCGGTCAAGATGGTATCTAGCTGCACTTATGAGCAGAGATGCCACCCTCCACCGCCTGCCACTGGGAGATCCGGCAGCGGATAAAGGGCTACACATCTCCGCTAGGCGGCCAGTGGGCCGAGTAGTCCGGTCAGGTCGGGCCGGGCGGTCAGGTCGGCGACCGCGTCGATCACGGCGGTGCGCCGGTCCGGGGCCAGTTCCGCCGTGTTGTCCTCGAACTTGGCGATGATCTCGGCCTCGGCCAGCGGGTTGCCCGGATGGCCGCGCGGCCTGCGCACCGAGTGGCGGTATCGGGCGCCGTCCACGGTGCGCACCGTGACCACGTGCGCCCACCGGTCCGGTTCCGGCGTGCCCTGCGCGTGCGGCCGGGCCGTGATCCGGTCCAGTGCGCGTCGCACGAGTGGATCGGCGACGGCGACGGCGGTGAAGCTGGACCGCTGGGGGTAGTCGTGCACCAGGCACGCGGCCAGCCCGTACTGGAGCGAGAACCGTGCCTCTTCCGGCGTGACCGGTGCCGGCGCGTCGAGGAACGCGGCACCGTCCGGGTAAGCGAGTTCCACCTCTCGAACGTCGTCTGCTCGTAGCCCGTTGTCCGCCAACAGGTCCCGCAGCGCGTCGACGCTCCAGTGCGTCCCGTAGCAGTTCGGATACCGTTTGATCGCGACTCCGGTCTCGCCAAGATGCGTCGGCCCGCCGAGCCGATCGAGACTGGACGACAGCGCGACCCGATCGGCCCCAAGGAAGACGTCCGCGAAACCACCGGGCCGCCCGATCGGGTCCGCCGGGCCGGGGAATCCGGCCTCGGCCCACTGGACCGCCTGGACCGCACACCGGGCCGCGTGCCCGGCGCCCAGTGGTTTCGCCGCACTACCGTTGCCCACGCTCAGCTGCCCGCACAGATGGGTCGCCAGGCCGATAGCGTGCCCGGTCGCCGACCGGCCCAACCCGGTCAGTCGTGCGGCGCCGGCCACCGTGGCCAGCAGGCCGATGGTGCCGATCGGTAGCCACGGGTCATCGGCCGACCAGTGAGCCGGCCTGGCCTGGCCGAGGCGGGCATGGACCTCCAACGCCACCAGGTAGGCGGCCAACAGGTCGGCGCCACCACGGCGGTGCGCCTCACCCACCGCGAGCAGTGCGGGCAGGATCGTCGCACTGGGATGCCCGATCGGGTTCAGGGTGGAGTCGTCGAACTCCAGCACATGCGCGGAGTAACCGTTCACGAACGCGGCGTCCGGCGGCGCCGAGGTCACCGTGGCTCCGATGATCGAGCAGCCATCCGGCCGGGCCGCCGACGACGCCAGCCGCGGCGTGCCACTCTCCACGTCGTGTGCCCCGGCGAAGGCGACCCCGAGACAGTCCAGCACGAGCAGCCGTGCCGCCGCCACCACCGCCGGATCCTCTCGCACGATCCGGTAGCCGAACACGTAGTCCACCACCCTGTCGGACACCGTCATAGCGCACAGTGTCCCCCGCCTGCGACGGCCACGAACCCGGGCACGCCCGCAGCGGTGACGGAACCGGGAGCACAGGACCGGAGCGCAGGCCACGGGTGATCGCTTCCGGTCGGGTCGGGAACCGGTGAACCTCGCTGACGCCCTCAACCGTCCACTTGGGTGGACGAGCAGGTACGGCAGAACGTCGTTCTGGTTGGGTTCCGACCTGGCTCTCGGTCTCCGACGCAACAATCCGACCGGCAGCTCGGCCGCCGGGCGCGCTGCGTTGATCACCGCACGGTTCTGCCGGCCGGGGATCTCGTAGGCATGGCTGGTCCGCTGGTCTGCCCAGCTTGCCGACGTCGTCCGCGACCGGCCAACCGCTCAGGGCTACCACATCACCCAGGACACTCCACGATTCGGTCAACCGATGAGATGATCGAACCATGGCTGACGAAGATGCCGACCTGCTGATCCGGGCCGCGGCGATCCACACACTGGTGCCCGACGTCGCCACTGGGCAAGCCGTGGCCGTGCGGGGCGATCGGATCGCGGCTCTGTCAGCCGACCCACACGGGCTCGACAACTGGGTAACGGCCCGGACCACGGTTCTCGACCTCCCCGGTTCCACGGTTCTTCCCGCGTTCGACGACACCCACACGCACCTGATCTTCGCCGGACGCAGCGCGCACGACGTCCCGGTCCACCAGGCCCGTACCATCCCCGAGTTCGTGGACCTGATTCGGCAGCGAGCAGCGACCACCGCCGAGGGCGAGTGGATACGCACCACCGCCAACTGGCAGGAACTCAACCTCGCGGAGCGGCGCATGCCCACCGCCGCGGAGCTCGATCAGGCCACCGACCGCCACCCGGTGCTGGTCAAACGCGGCGGCCACAACGACGTCGTCAACCACTACGCACTGCGCTTGGCGGGCATCACCGAGGACACCCCCGTTCCCGCCGGCGGGGTCATCGGCCGCGACGCTGCCGGCCGCCTCAACGGCCGCCTGATCGACACCGCACTCGGACTCGTGGAGCGGCTCGTCCCCGCCGGAGACCTGGACCAGACCATCGACGGGCTACGGCTGGCCAGCCGTCACTACGCCGCGACCGGGATCGGCACCGTCCGCGACTGCGCGGTGACTCTCGACGACTACCGGGCCTTGCTGGCCGCCCATGAAGCCGGCGCGCTGCACACTCGGGTGCGTGCCTTGATCCTGATCGGCTTCGCACAGACGAACCAGGTCGCAGACACCCTCGACGCCATGGAGGACTGGCGCTACAGCGCGGACCCGTGGCTTCGGGTGTGGGGAGTCAAATTCGGCCTGGACGGCGGGCTGGAAGCCGGTGCCACCGAAGAGCCCTATGCCTGCGACCACGCCTTCTCCGGCACGCTCACCTGGGAGCCGGACGCACTGGTCGAGGCGGTCGACGCCGTGGTGCGCCGTGGCTGGCGGGTCGGCACGCACGCCTACGGCGACCGCGCCGTTCGTGTCCTGCTCGACGTCTACGAACGCGTGCTGCAACACAACCCCGGCCTGCCCGAAGGCACCCTCGTCATGGAACATGGCGGCCTGGCCAACCACGAGCAGCGCGCCCGCGCCGTCGCTCTGGGCATCCCGGTCACCATCCAACAGCCCCTGCTGCACGACACCGCGGAAGTGGAGCAAGGATTCTGGGGGCCCGAACGGGTCGCCGCGCTCTTCCCCGCCCGGGGCTGGCTGGACGACGGAGGCCAGGTGAGCGCCGGATCGGACTTCCCCGTCGGCCAGTTCGGGGCCATGCGGTCGGTCTGGGGCCTGACCACGCGGCAGACCGTCATCGGCGTCCAGGGACCGCACCAGGCCATCGGCTACGACGAGGCCGTCGCTCTGCACACCACCCAGGCCGCCCGCCTCCACGGCGAGGAACACCTGCGCGGGACCCTCGCCACCGGCCGCCTCGCCGACTTCACCATCTGGGACCAGGATCCCGCTCAGTGCCCACCCGAAGCGCTACGCGACCTCGACCCCACCCACACCCTGCTCGGCGGCCGTCTCGTCCACCAACCCGGACCCGCCAACTGAGATCGGCGCGCCCGCCCGTGCGGCCGACGGGCGCCCGACAAGGGAGAACTCGGTGCGATCGATGGCGTGTCTCGTTGGTCGTGGCATCGGGTGGCGGCCGGGCCCGCTCAGCGCCGTGCCGAAACCGTCATGTGCTTGGCGCCGTAGAAGTCCGTGTCGTGGAAGGTGATGTCGTCGCCGACGCGTAGTTCGGCCAGCTCGTCGAAGAGGCGGTTGAGCGCGACGGCGACCTCCAGTCGCGCCAGGGGAGCGCCGAGGCAGAAGTGGATGCCGTGGCCGAAGGCAAGGTGCTTGTTGGGATCGCGGTGCGGGTCGAACCGGTCCGGGTCCGGGAACCGCCGCTCGTCGTGGTTCGCCGACAGCATGGAGATCGTGACGAACGCGTTGGCCGGCACCACCTCGCCCGCCACCGGCACGTCCTCGTTGGCGATCCGGTACGCCTGCGGCGCGGGTGGCCGGCACCGCAGCACCTCCTCGATCGCCCCGGGTACGAGCGAGCGGTCCGCGCGGAGGCGTTGCTCCACACCGGGGTTGTCCCGCAGGCACAGCAGGACGTTGCCGAGTAGCAGCGTGGTCGTGACGTATCCGGCGGTGAGCAGCGTTGAGGCGAGCGCCGCTATCTCCGTGTCCGAGAGCCGCTGACCGTCCAGTTCGGCGGCCACGAGGTCGCTGAACAGGTCGTCGGAGGGGTGCTCCCGGCGGTTGCGGACCTCGGCCAGCAGGTATGCGTCGAGGTCCTTGGTCGCATCGGTGACGATCTGCCCCATCTCCTCTGGCGACAGCGCCGGGTCGACCCGCAGGCCGAGCGAGCGGTCAGCGCAGTCCTTGAAGAACGCCCGGTCCGCCGGTGACAGGCCGAGTAGCTCCGCGATGACGGTCACCGGGAGCGGGTAGGCCAGCGCGTCGACGACGTCGAACTCGCCGTCGGGCAGCCCGGTGATCAGCTCGGCGGCGATGTCGGCGACCCGCGGGCGCAGCCGGGACACGGTCTTCGGGGTGAACGCCTGGTTGACGAGTCCGCGCAGCGACCTGTGCTGGGGCGGGTCGGTCCACACCAGGTTCGCGGCGAGCTTCTCCGGGTCGAGGAAGGGCATGACGCGCCCGAGGTTCGACGAGAACCGCGGGTCGGTGAGGACCTGCTGGACGTCGGCGTACCGGAACACGTGGTGCCCGCCGTTCGCGTCCGCCCAGTGCGGCCGCTCCGCGCGCATCCACGCCAGCCAGGTCAGTTGCTCGGCGCCACCGTCGGTGAGCGTCGGCTTCGTGTCCATTGTCGTCATGGTCCCTCCCTCGTCACGGGCTGATCATCCGGTCGAACATCGCCACCAGCTGGGCGGCGAACGCCGTCAGGTCGGCGGTGGGGTCGATGGCGGCCTCGAGCGTGATCGCGTCGACGGCCTGCCGGAACATCACGGCGAGCACGTGCGGGTCGAACTCACCGAGCTCACCGCGGGCCTGGCCCTCGGCGAGCAGCCGGCGGATGTCCTCCACGCCGGCGCCCGCGAGATCCTCGGCGAGCCGCGCCCGGCCGGGCAGCGAGCGGGTCTGGTTCCAGGTCTCGAGACCGGCCAGCGCGTAGGTCCGGTTGCCATCGACGAACTCCGCGATGGTCTCGATGGCCACCCGCAGCATGTCCCGCGCACCACCGGCCGCGGCCATGCGCTCGGGCAGCTGCGCGGCGCTGGCCGTCGACACCGCCATCAGCACGTGCTCGACAAGCTCGTCCTTGTTGGCGAAGTGGTAGAGCACGACGCTCTTGGCCACCCCGGCCCGCTGCGCGATCCGCGCCAGCGACGCCTGCGCGAACCCCTCCTCGGCGATCACCTCGATGGCGCACTCGACGATCTGCTTGCGCCGGGCCTCGTCGGCAAAGGTTCGGCCGCCCGGACTATTTTTCGACCGCACGGTCTAGAGGATAGCAGGCGCGGCTCAGTGCCGAGGGGGCTTACTCACGCTCGCCGAAGGGTCCTGGCGGGAGATCGGCACGGAGGGCGTCCCGCGCCCGCTCCACGGCCGAATCTCGTAGGCGGGATCGCAGAGGCGATCGATCTCGACGATGTACACGCCGTGCGCCCGCCCGGAAGCGCGCACACCGTGGTCCTGGCGTTCGCCGTAGCCGTGTCCGATCCATCCAGATGCTACGGTCAGCGCGTGATCTCCCCATCCTGGGGAAACAACATCACGTTTCGTGCTCACGTGTTCTTCGGGACCGGCACGGCGCAGTGTGCGTTGCTGACGAACCATCGGCCAGGAGGTGTGATGACCGGCGAGGAAATCGTGCTCGGTCCCCTACCGAAGGGGATCACGCTCGCGCAGGAAGGCATGCAGCAGAAGGTGTGGAACGTGCTCGGGCACACCTACTACATGAAGGCCGCCAGCGACTCGAGCTTCGCGTTCGAGACACTCGACCCGCCAGGGACCGGCGTACCTCCGCACGTGCACCCGACCCAGGACGAGCACATCTACGTCCTGGAAGGCGTGTTCACCCTCTACCTCGACGGCAAGTGGGAGACCGCGGGCCCCGGTGACACCGTGCGAATGCCGAGGGCTCTCCCCCACGCCTACTACAACCGCAGCGAGGGCATGACGCGCGGACTGTTCTGGGTGAGCCCGGCCGGGCGGCTCGCGGAACTGTTCGACAAGCTGCACAACCTCTCGGACCCGGCCGAGGTCGTCCGGTTGTCGGCACTGCACGACGTCGACTTCCTGCCGCCCGGTTCGGTGGAGGGCGCCTGACGACCCGGAGCGGGTTCACCGGCCGGGATCGTTCACCTGCTGCTGCGACGCCCCGGAGACTTGGGCATAGCCGGTGACGATCGCGTCGATCGTCGCCGCGTCGATCACGTCCTCGATGCGGGAGAAGCCGTCCGGCGCGCGACGTTCGACTTCGTCGATGACGTTTTCCGGCCCACCTCGGCGGTTGCGGAGCACGATCTCGCTGGTGGCCGCGAGACGGTCGTCCTGGTATGCCAGGAGCGCCTTGGTGGGATCGGGGTGCCGCACCAGGTGCCCGCTGAGACTGGTGGCGTCGAGGATCGCCTGAACGGCGCCGTTGGAGCCCATCGGGTACATCGGATGGGCGGCGTCGCCGAGCAGTGTCACGCGGCCGTGCGACCAGGCGGGCAACGGATCCCGGTCGCACATCGGGAACTCGAAGATCTCCTCGGTGGCGTCGACGAGCGCGGCGTGGTCGACGGTCGGCAACCGGAACCGCCCGAGGTACCGGGCCAGCTCCTGCCGGTCGCCGGGTTTGGCCCAGTCCTGGCGCTTCGGCGGCGGATCGCCAGGTTGCCCGGTCTGGATGCAGACCGCCCAGTTGGTGAGTCTGGTACCCGCGCTTCGGCCCTCCGCGATCGGGTAGATCACCAGCTTGGCCGCGGTGCCGCCGGCGACGATCATCGATCGACCGCCGCCGAACTCGGGCCAGTCGGTCGCACCGCGCCACATCAGGACGCCATTCCACCGCGGCGGGCCCTCCGCCGGGAACAGGAGGGACCGCACGGTCGAGTGGATGCCGTCGGCCGCCACCAGGACGTCGCCGTCCACCGTGACCGGCGTGCCACCCTGCCGGTCGACGAAGTGCGCCTGGACGCCACTCTCGTCCTGATCGAACCCGGTCAGCCGGTGCCCGGCCCGCACCGCGTCGGTCCCGAGCCGCGTCCGGACCGCGCGCAGCAGCATGCCCTGCAACCTGCCCCGGTGCAGGCAGAACTGGGGAAGCGTGAATCCGGCATCCAGCCCACACGGCTTGCGCAGGATCACCTGACCCAGCCGGTGGGTGTAGAACAGGTCGCGGGTGCGGATCCCGATCTCGTCCAGCCGGTCGAGCAGGCCGAGTGCGGCGAGTTCCTTGACCGCGTGCGGCAACGCGTTGATCCCGACGCCCAGCTCGGTGATCCGCTCGCTCTGCTCGTGGACGACGCACTCGATGCCTTCGTGGTGCAGCCGCAGTGCCGTGGTCAACCCGCCGATCCCCGCCCCGACGATGACGACCTTCACGGTGACCTCCTACCCAGCGCCTGACGTCCAGCCTCGCCGAGACGCGCGATTCACACCACCCCTGTAGGGATTGAAAGTCGTCGCCGGGGGCGCGGCTGCCAGAACTGGGCCCGGGCGAGCCGGACCTCACTGTTGTGGGCACGTACTCCCGGAACAGCGAGGTCAGTTCGCGCCCGAGGTCTTGCCAACACCCAACCTCACCTGCTGAACACCGGCCCCGGAGCAGGTCCGGTTCAGCGGGCGACCGGCTGGGGTGACGTCGCGAACCGAACCACGGCCGCGGCGATCGCATCGGTGTAGCGGTCCAGTGCCGTCGAGTCGATGTTGTCGACGCGGTCACACGCGGCGTGGTAGCAGGCATCGAAGACCTGGCCGGACCGGCCGCCCCACCGCGACGCCTGTCGCACGGTCTTCCGCTGCTCGTCGCCGGTGAGCACACCCCCTGTCGGGATGCCGGCATCGATGAACGGCACGAAGTCAGACCCGTCGTCGAACGCCACATGCTGTGCTGTCACCCCGACATCCGTCAGCTCGTCGCCGAGGACGTCGCCGACCACCGCCGAGCCAGGAGGGCCGGACTCCGTCCGGCCGTCGCCCCGGCCACCCTGCACGAAGTAGCCCGCGTTGGGCGAGGCCAGCATGTCCAGGTTCATGTACAGCGCGACGCGAGCGCGATCGGCACCTGACAGGGATTCCACATAGTCGGTGGAGCCCTGCATGTCGTCCTCCTCCGAGCCCCAGAAGCCCAGTCGAACGGCGTTGGGCAGCCCGGGTGAGCCACCGAGTTTCGTCGCGATCTCCAGTAGGGCGGCCACACCGGACCCGTTGTCGTTGATGCCCGGTCCCGCCTCGACGGAGTCCAGATGTGCACCCAGCATGACCACCTGATCGGTACTGCCGGTCCGGGTCTGGGCGATCACGTTGCGCGAGATGATCGAGCCGTTGTCGCGGTCGACCCGGTACTCAGGTGTGCTCACCTGGAAACCCGCGCTGCGGAGCACGGCTGCGACGTAGTCGACACTGGCGTCGTAACCTGGGCCCGGCGTCGCCCGGTTGCCACCGTTGTCATCCGCGATGCGTTGCAGGGCTTGTAGATGTCGCATGGCGCCCTGCCCACTCACGCGATCCGGCAGCGTTGCCGCCGTCGGCGCGGTGACCGGCGGGGACGGCGCCGTGACCGAGCCACCGCAGCCCGTGATCGTCGCACAGAACACCACCGTGCACGCCGCGATGCCGCTCCCCCATCGCCACCGACAACTCACAGTTGCCCTCCCGACACGTGAATCACCCAGAGCCGATCAGCCGGGCCGAATCGGACGGCACGATCCCCCGCAACACGTGGCAGTGGAACATCGGCCCGGCCTGCTCACTGTGCAGGCCAACCGGAGCGCCCACAACTCGGGCTCCGGCGTACCGCGGTCCCACATGCCTTGGGGCAACAACACTTGATGTCGGCGAGGTAGCCGACGAGCCGGGCACGGCGCGACCGATCCACCGTGCTGTCAACCACCGGGACAGTCGCTGGAGCCTCCGCTGGAGTAACAGGGAATCGGCCGCGAGTATGTGACGGGTGCCTGCGGCAAATGGGTCGGGCGGAACAGCGGGCCCGACGTCACCGCGAATCCCCAGAACACCAG
>DASUGU010000052.1:0-21529 GCA_036273855.1 Pseudonocardiaceae bacterium | reverse complement strand
GTCCAGGCAGAAGGCATGGGCGCACGTCACCCCGGATGTCCTGATCAGCGAGCGCCCGGCCGAAGCCGAGGACCGGGCCGTGCCCGGGCACTGGGAGGGCGACTTGGAGCGCCACGAGGCGCCATGTAACCGAGTGGAGGTGAAAGACCGTGCGCCACGAGGCGCTGTGATCCGTGTGCGGGTGTGAGACCCGCACCGTCGTCCCGTCGCAGCGGGACGACAGAAGCAGGGGGCAGCCGGGCCTGGTGAGTCGGCCGGATCTGGTGGAGAGCAGCCCTGACAACGACGGGACGCATCGGCACTACCGGACGGTGTGGGTCCGGCAAGCGAGACGGGAAGGTGGACGCGAGGAACCAGCGATGTAAAGCCCCTCAAGACCTCCGCCAGCTCAAACCCGGTAGATCTGGGCTGGATCGCGGTGCGCACCGCCTGTATGGGCGGGAACTCCTGGATCGGATTGATCTTGCCGGTCGGGAGGCCACGGTGAAGGACTGCGGCGTAACCGTGGCAATGCCGCAGGGGCAAAGCTGGCCGCCTCACCCGACGAGCGGATCGCAGTGAACGTGGGAACCATCCCGGAGCTCCCGTCCCAACGCGCTTTCCAGGCGTGTCAGGTGGGAAGGCGCGTCGTCCGCCGATGGCCCGGGATGGGACGGAGGGCTGGTAGTAGTCCGAGGACGGGAAAGCCGTCCACATGGCGAAGCAGCCCAGCGGATTCAGGTAGTTGTGGAACTGCAATGGACGGAGACGCTGGTGAACACCGGTGATCTGTGGTCCGACCCCGACGGGGCCTGGCTGCGGGTACGGCGGATGCAGACCAAACTGCACCAATGGGCGGTCGATGATCCCGACCGCAGGTTCGACGATATCTACAACCTCGTCCACCACCCCGACTTCCTCACCGTCGCGTGGGAAAGGGTGAGGGGCAACAAGGGGGCACGCACCGCCGGCGTGGACCGGGTCGTCCCGGCCTTCATCGCCGACGACGCCGACATCGTGGCCTTCCTGAAGAACACGCGGGAGCAGTTGAAAGCCCGCACGTTCACCCCGCTACCGGTGCGGGAGCGCATGATTCCCAAGCCGGGCAGTGGAGGGAAGCTCAGAAGGCTGGGGATACCCACCGCGATGGACAGGCTCGTGCAAGCCTCACTCGTGCTGGTCCTGGAACCGGTCTTCGAGGCGTCCTTCAAGCCGGTCAGCTACGGTTTCCGCCTCGAACGACGGGCCCACGACGCGATCGCTGAGGTCCACCACTTCGGCACCAAGGGCTATCACTGGGTGCTGGACGCGGACATCGAAGTGTGCTTCGACAACATCGCACACTCCGCTCTCCTGGAACGGATGCGACGACGAGTCGAGGACAAGCGGGTTCTCGCTCTGGTCAAGGCATTCCTGAAGGCGGGCATCATGTCTGCCGACGGCAAGACCAGGGACACGAACACCGGCACGCCCCAAGGCGGCATCGCCTCGCCGCTGCTGGCGAACATCGCCCTCTCGGCGCTGGATGAACACTTCTGCGCCAAGTGGGACGCACACGGCAGTGGCGGCAGGCGGACAGCGCACCGCCGACGCGGAGGCGCGACATACCGAATCGTCCGCTACGCGGACGATTTCTTGATCATGGTGTGTGGTACCCAAGCTCACGCGGACGCGCTGTTGGGAGGAGGTCGCGGCAGTGCTCGGCCCGCTGGGGCTCCGCTTGTCCGCGGCCAAGACCCGCGTCAGCCACATCGACGAGGGGCTGGACTTCCTCGGCTTCCGCATCCAGCGCAGGCGCAAGAGGGGAACCGGCCAGTACTACGTCTACACCTACCCGTCGAAGAAGGCGCTGGCCTCCATCACGGGCAAGGTGCGGGCGGCAACGAACAAGAGAGGTCAACGCACCCTCGCCGACCTGCTTCGCCAGCTCAACTCGGCGGTGCGGGGGTGGTGCAACTACTTCCGGTTCGGGTCGTCCACAGCAACATTCCACTACCTCGACGCGTTCTGCTGGCGTCGGGTGACGCTGTGGTTGAGGAAGCAGCATCCCGGGATCGACTGGAAGACTCTGCGGCGTCGTTACCTGACCGGCGAACCCGGTTGGCGGCCCGCAGAGGACGGGATCGCGCTGTTCGTTCCGCAACGGGTGAAGGTGACCCGCTATCGCTGGCGCGGATACAGCATCCCGACACCATGGGCGAGAACCGCAACGGCTTGACCGTTGTGGCCCAAGGGAATCCGTGGAGCGCCGGATGCGGTGAGAGTCGCACGTCCGGTGCGGAGAGCGGCTTGGGGAAACGGGGTCGGGGAAACCCGGTCACCGCGCCCCAAGCCGACTCGACTGCACCGATGCGCTGTCGCAGCAGCGTAGCGAAGCTGGGGCAGTTCGAGCCGGGAGACGCCGGTGAGGATGGCAAGCAGCCCCGACAACGCCGGGACGGGCCAGTACTACCGGATGGCTTGGGTCCGGCAAGCGAGACGGGAAGGTGTACGCGAGGAACCAGCGGTTAACGCCCCTCAAGTCTCCCGCCAGCTCGAACCCGGTGGATCTGGGCTGGACTGCGGTGCGCACCCACCACGACCGGTGGGGAACTCCGGGGCCGAATCGAAGTCGTCGGTTCCGGAGGCCACGGTGAAAGTCTGCGGCGTAGCCGTGGCGATGCCGCAGGGGTATAGCTGGGCACCTCACCCGACGATCGGTTCATGGTGAACGTGGGAACCTGTGGGGCTCGAAAAGTCGTCGCTGCAGCTCAAGCGGCGTATCGGTACTCGTTGATGACTCCCGCGAGGACCCGGGTGCGTACGAGCCTTCGGGCCTCGGACTCGTGCGCGGCACGGGTCTGTACTTGGACGTTGGGTGGTCGCTGGTCTCGGGACCGATGCGGGCGATGCGTATTGTAGTGATCTTGGTAGGTGGCGAGGACCCGTCCGGCGTGAGCCTCGTTCATGATCAGAACGTGGTCGAGAACCTCGCGGCGGATCGTACCGATCACTCGTTCGCAATGAGCATTCATACGTGGAACCTGGGGCGCGCTGAGCAGCACATCCATTTCCTCGGCTTCGAAGACAGCGTCGAAGGAGCCGGTGTACTTGCAGTCGCGGTCGCGCAGGACAAACCGCAGCGACTCGACACGGCTGCCCAGCCCACTGGCGAGGTTACGGGCTTGCTGGGTCGCCCACTGCGCGGTGGGATGCGCCGTGACGCCGGTGATGTGGAGCTTGCGAGTGCGATGCTCGAGGAACGCCAGCGCGTACAGTCGCCTGCCGGTGATCGTGTCCACGTGGAAGAAGTCTGCGGCGATGATCCCCTCGGCCTGGGCGGTAAGGAACTCACGCCAACTCGGGCCGGCGCGGCGCGTGGCTGGGTCGATGCCAGCCGAGTGCAGGATTTGCCAGACCGTGGAGGGCGCGATCCGATACCCAAGCCGGGCAAGTTCGCCCTGGATCCTGCGGTGGCCCCACCGTGGGTTCTCCTGGGCCAAACGCAGTGCCAGCTTGGTGAGCGCGGCCGCGGTAGGTGGGCGCCCGGTGCGTCGGCGTCGAGCGGTGTAGTCCCACTTCCTGGCGATCATTCGGCGGTGCCAGGTCAGCAGGGTCGCCGGAGTGACCGGAAAGACACTGCTCCAGCAGTGGCGCGGCAGCAGCGACGACAGTGCAGCCAGCCAGAACCGGTCAGCTGGTTCGTGGCGGACCGGACCGTTGAGCTGTCGCCGCAGCACCGCGTTCTCGTGCCGCAACACGAGCAGTTCGGCGTCCTTGGTGATGTCCCGGCGCAGCAATACCCCCGGCACGGATAGCAGCGCACGGGTTGCTCGATACAACAGCGAGATGATCATCCGAGCAGCATCCCAGCCGCTGTCGAGGGCTCTGCACGTAGGCTCCCACGTGCAGCGATGACTTTACGAGCCCGACAGGCTGCCGCGCCCACGCCCGGGCCGAACGCGAACACGGCCACCAAATGGTCCACTGCAGAGCCGGACCGGCAGGGTCGGATGAGCGGCGGATCAACGGCAGCGCGAAAGTGGCGGTCAGCACGCCGATGTCTGGTCTCCGCGCATCCTGGTCAGGTGTCGGCCTCGTCGGTGCGTGACGTGTTCCTCTCTGGCTCGTACGGCTCACTCGGCGCCTGCTTCTCGACCCTTGTCGTTGTCACCGCAGACCATCGGCGCTTCCTGCTCCGGCGCCGCCGGTCGGCATCCCGCGCATCGTTGACAACCCTGGGTTCACCGCCGATGACGTTCGGTAGATTCCCACTTGGTGCAACGCCCAACTGCTCGCGGTAGGCCGCGTCCTGCCTCTCAACGTGTGACAGCACGTTTCTCACCGGCCCGACCGACTTCGTCGCCGGGACCGATGCAGGCCGGTGCGGCGGCTCATGATCGGCCGGCAGGCCGCAGGGCACGCCGGGCCCTTTCATCAGGTAGCCGCAGATCGATGGCCTGTCAGCACTCACACCCACGCCCGCCTCCCCCATCACACCAAGGAAAGACGTTGCTCCGACTTGACCGACCGAGACTCCCTCGCCGGGCGGCCGGACGTCCCGGAATCGCGACGTCGGCTGCGCGGCACGGCGATCCATGCGAGCGCGTGGGTCGCTGTGCCCGCCTCCCCGATGACCGCGGCGGTCCTGTCGGAGTCCAGCAGTTCCAGCGGGCCCCTGCGGACCACTTCGTCATCGCTGAGCGGGAACACGGAGAGGACCACCGTCCGACCTTCCGTGGGTGAAGGGTCGCAGGGCGCGAATGAACATGACAACCTCCATGCCCGGGACCCCGACGGTTCGCCGGCGCCCGAGACGTCAGCCGGCCGCGAGCGGCATAGCCGTTCAGAGACCGATATTCGGTGGCTGTGGCAGAGTTCTCCGACGGCCCACGGTCACGGTGCTGAGGGCCGAGCTGCCCGGCAGGGACCCGAAGCAGGACATCACAGTGACCATCGTGGACGGTGCCCCCAGGATCTCCGCAAAGCAGGAGCAGGCCAGGGTACGACCGTCTGTCACCCATCGCCGCCGCCTCCGACGCCGTGCACAGCGGCTGCGGCCCCTCCGTCGATCACACGCCTGGATACATGGCACCACGATCGGCGCCGCTCGCGATCAGGATCTGCGCTGCGTGCTCGGTATTGTAGTCGCTCGCCGCCCGCTCGATCGCTGCGATGGCGGCAGGTTCTTTGGCCTCCGGCGGAATCACCAGTAGGACCATCCGATGCCAATTGACGCCCGATACCAACACCGTGCGGTGATCCAGCGAACGGAACCCTTCCAGTTCGACCACTGCACCGTCCACCACCACACGATCAGGTGCGCCGTCCCAGACGATCGAATTGAACGCCACCCGGTTGACAGGCCCCCGATGTAGTTCGATACCGGCGATCATCGCGGGGAACTCGGCGAGCGGATCGGTCGATCGTGGCCACCACGCGCCGTCCACGGTACCCATCAACGCAGCCTTCGGCTTCAACGCCAACCGCAGCCCAACGCGCGAGGACGTACCCAATCCGCGGACACTGCCGGTGATGTCGACGCAAGGTGACGAGCCCGGATTCATGTCGATGCTCCCGTCCCCAGCCACCAACTGGCCGGTCAAGACGTTCGCCGGGAACGACGCCGACCTGATTGCCAACGCTCGGGGTACTCTCGGTAATTACCATGGTACTCGCTCCGAGGTCCCCGTGACATCGGCGCGGCCACAACCTGAAGGACAACGATCATCATCGTATCCGCTCAAACGGGCGACAAGCGTGCCCGTATCGCCATCCAGCCCGTCCAGTTCAGTGACCCCACCCTGGACACTCCGGCAGATCTCCAGCGATTCGCGCGGTCCGATCCGGAAGGACGGAAGAGCCCGCAGATGTTGTTCCAAGCACCGGCCGGCACGATGACCACCGGACGCCGACACGAGCCAGTCCCTCACAGCGGCGCTTCGAAGTCGTAACGAGAAGGGGAGAACCGATGGCGTCGGTGGAAATCCGCTGGCGCCGTGTAGGGTTATCGGTATCCGGACATAACGACATCCCCGATCCGAGATGCCAACGATACCGGCGATCCTTGGAACGTGGTAGTTGATGTCCATCGCGCCCCGCAGCGGTACCGACTCGGCCGCCGAGATCACCGCGGAACCCGGTGCGCCACGGGTGGTATCCGGGCGTCAAGGACCTGACCGGCGAGCGGAGTCAGCCGTTACACGCTCCCGGCCGCACACGCGCCTCGGAATCACCTGGGTCGGCGTGTACGCGGTCGTCGTCGTCGCGCTGGTCGCCTTCATGGTGCAGGGCACCGGTACAGCCATCTACTTTCTCTGGGTGCACGGCAGCAGGTTCGTCGCCCTGGCGTTGCTGATCGCCGTCGTCGGCGCGATCCTGCTCACCCTGATACTCGGTACCGCGCGGATCACGCAGCCACGCTGTCTCAGCCGACGACATATGGCCAGAAGAGCCCTGCAGAGTCGATGATTCAGGTCAGCCGACACCGAGCCGGCCCGCGATGGCCGACCCGAGCACCGGAGCCGCATGATCTGTCCGGTGAACGGCCGACGAACGGTTTGGCCTCCTGGAAGCCCTTGCCTGCTGACCGGCTCCGAGCACACGGCCGTGATTCCGCACGATGTCCGCGCCGCAGCCGCCGGAATCTCGTGAGCGCGTGCGCAAGGGAACACTCAGGGTTATGGCGCCGTGCCGGTCAATCGACCACCTGGATGCACGACATCGCGCGCCTCGGCCGACGGTGCGAGGATCAGTTCTTCCAGTTGCCGGACGATCCTGGCCGGTGTGATCGGCAACGGCTGGGCGAACACGGCCAGCAGCGCGTCCACGGACTGCTCCACCGTGAACCTGGTGCCGGCGTCCTGCCGCACGGCCGGCGGCAGCGGCCCGCTCGCGACGGCCTCTCTGATGCCCCAGGCGAGTGCCTCGGCGTCGTCCGGTGTCACGAGTACCACCCCGCCGCAGTCCGTCTCCGGCAGTCCGCCGTCGTCGGAGGCGATCACCCGGCAACCCGAATGCTGGGCCTCGATCGAGACGATGCCGAAGGTCTCATGCCAGTACTGGCTGTTCGACGGCATCACGACGATGTCGTGATCGGCCATCAGCGCCGCCATTCCGCTCGGTGTCTTGCGAGTAGCGACCACCGAGATGCCGGGGTGGCTGCGAAGCATCCGTTCGATGGTCTTCCCCTGTGGCTTGTCCGCCCCAGCGGTGGTCGCGGTGAACGTGAGTCCCCTGTCCTGATCGATGACGTCGATGTGCAGCGTCTCCAGCA
The DNA here is from genome assembly GCA_036273855.1 of Pseudonocardiaceae bacterium. GTDB lineage: Bacteria > Actinomycetota > Actinomycetes > Mycobacteriales > Pseudonocardiaceae > DATEPR01. The sequence goes on along the minus strand of DASUGU010000052.1, from coordinate 14,295 downwards.
GGGTGTAGATGCCCTTCTCCGGGCTCAGTCTGCCGGCGAACAGGACGCGGGTCGTGCCGGTCGCGTTGCCCGTTCGGGACTGTGCCGCGAAACACGGTTCGGCGAACGGGTACACGACGTTGACGGTCGACACGTCGACGTCAAGGTAGGCCGACCACAGCGCGGCGGCGTAGCGGCTGGTGGCGATGAGTACCCGATCGCGGGTTCCCTCGACGGCGAACGGCCTCTGTTGTTCCCGGATGGGCGGCGGGTTGTGCAGGATCAGAAACGCGGGCTGCCTGGTCGCCACCGGGTGTGGCTCGTTCACGAAGACGACGGTGCCGTCCAGGTCGCCGACGTCGGCCAGCGTGCGCAGTGATAGGAAGGGGATGCCGGCGAAGTCGGCCCTGCCGTCGTCGGCGCCCAGCCCGACGGTGACCACCTGAGTCGGGATGCCGCGTCGTTTCAGTTCCCTGACTTGGCCGATGGTGTAGTTCTCCGAGCCGCCGGTGCCGGCGGGCAGCGGGTTTCCCGGTGACCAGATGAACGAGATCAATTCGTGCTGCCCCAGCTTTCGTTGCTTCAGTGTGGGCGGGTCACCGCCCACACTCGGCGCGAAGAATTCGGCGTGGACCATTGCCATGCCCGCGACGGGGCCAGCCTGATCCTTCGGCGAGGCGCTCGAAAACCAGCATGCCGGCGAAACCCACGGCATTCGCAATGGTGAACATTGACCGCCGCAGTAACACTAGCACGAACGCGAGCCAGCACGGCTCTGCCGATCAATCCGCCCAGCGACCCGACCCGATCGTCACGGACCCGGCACGGGTGTGGCATCGCTGGTACCGAGACGTCCTCGCGCGTTGGCAGCCAAGCCGGCGACGTCCTCGGCGCAAACCATTCCGGTCGCTGGTCGGCCGGAGAGTCCTGCGGCTGCCCCTCGTGCGTGGCCACGGGTCGCCCCGCTAGTGAGCTGCACGACCCACGCCGACCAAGCCCGATACCCCGTGGGGCCGGTTCATGCGACTAGCCCGGGACGCCGCAGGGCACGGACATGGTGGTCACGCAGGGCGTAGAAGACGTAACACAGTTGCTGGCGGGCCGCGGCCACCACACCGATGTTGCGGCCACGACGCGCGGCGACCCGATCCCGCAGCGTACCCACACGTGTGCTCACCGGCAGGATCTGCGCCGATTCCACCGCCGCCCAGCGCACCAACCGGGAACCCTGCTTGGTGATCGGGCTCCCCGGCGCACGTACGTGTCGGACTCGTGATGGCGCGGTGTCAACCCGGCCCAGCAGGCCAACTGCTCAGGACCCCGGAACTGGGTCACGTCGCCGATCTCCGCGACATACCGGCCAATCTCATCCAACTGCTCGTCCATGCCCAAGTCGTCAACGGGGTGATCACACCGATCCTGCTGACCTACGTCCTCATACTGGCAACCGGCGATCCCTGCTCGGCACCGCAGCGAACGGACCGGTGTTTCGGGTGGTCGCCACCGGGTGCGTCGCGGTGATCGCCGTCCTGGCGGCCGCGGTGCTCGGGTTGACCGTCGCGAGCCGGCTGGGGGTGGGCTGACGTCCCATCCGGTCACCGTCGGCGGCCGAGGTGGCGTAGCTGGGTGATCCGTGCGGTACCGAGTATCAGCGTGAGCACGACCGCGCCGATGACGGCGATCAGCAACGCCAGTGCGACGAAGATGTTGTCGTGCATCCACAGGAAGTAGATGGCTCTGCCCGTGTCCTGCACCATGAAGATGACCAGCGCGATGGCGGTGACGGCGGCCGCGTACACGCCGGCCCACGCGGCTCCGACGCGTCGACGGGGCCTGAAGCGTGCGACGGTCGGCTGATCGGGCCCTTGACGTTCGGGCTCCGGGGTGACATCGGCGGCCGAGGCGGCACCGGCGCTGTGCACAATGGACATGATCTACCACGTTTCCAAGCATCGCCGGTGTTTGTTTGGCATCTCGGAATCGAGGATGTCGCCGTGTCCGGATGCTGGCAATTCTACACGGCTCCAGCACCTGTCCGCCGTATGTGTGGATCTCCATTTGTTACGACTTCCCAAAACTTGCCCAACAACCGCTCGACGTCCTGATCAACCGATATCCGCAGAACAATGACGTGCCACTGATCTTCCACCTGTCGAGCACTCGTCCGATCACTGCCCATTAGTAGTGAGTCAAAGGTGTGGCGTGTCTTAGACCGGGTCTGTCATGCTCCTTGATGAACTGTTGGACATGTGGCCAGGTCCTGAGTTGGAGATCGAGGATCCTGCCGACGCCGCGCCGAGCCGACCTGGGCTCGTGGATCCTTGTTCAGGGTCCCGTGCCGCGCCATACCGGTGTGGCTTCCTTCAGAGTGGGCACTGTCCCAGACCCCGGCAGTCGAACCTCGTCCACTCTGACAGACATCAGATTCATTGGCGACTCTCACCACGTCGGCTTCGACCTCGCCGACCTGGCCCCGCCGGCTGATCAACGACTACCGCCGCCACCGCCCTCACATCAGCCTTCGTCGCACCACCAGTCAAGCCGGCCAGGACGCGGCGGGGACCATCGCGGTGGCCTATGGCCTGCGGGTTGATCTGCCGCAGGACGGGAGACACCGTCGTCGTGCAGGCCAGCGGCGAGGTGGACATGTACACCGCGCCGGACCTCGCCGCAGCGCTGCGAGCAGTCTGCGGACCGGGACCGCTGGTGATCGATCTGAGCGGAATACGGTTCTTGTCCGCCGCCGGCCTGACCTCGCTGCTCACCACCCGGTGGTACTGCCGCGAGCAGCAACTCACGCTGCGGGTCGTGGCCACCCAGCGCAGTGTGCTGCGCCCCCTGCGGATCACCGGCCTGGACACCTTGTTCGACATCACACCCACCCTGGATGAGGCGACCCAGCCACACGGGGCGTGACCCATATGCCACGAGCCTGGGACAGCGGTGAACGGCAATGAACGTCCGACAGGCCAGCGAACGGCCCCTGGAGACGGGCGTCCTCCTCCACGCGCCGTCCGTAGGCCGACGCGGCGGCGACCTGACTCTGCTGGCGATCGCAGGCATCGTGGTTACCCTGTCCGCACCGCTGGCGTCCACGTCGGCGATCAACCAGGTCCACACCGATATGGACGGTGCCGGCGGTGGTTTGATCGACGAGCGGATTTCCTGGCACCATCGTCCGACCTTCCGCGTCTGATGGGTCGCAGAGCGCGTGGCGCGGTGGGACCACCAGTGCCCTGCGACCGCCCGTGCACACGTCCAGGTGCACCGGCCAAGGCGAGACCGGGAGCCCGACATGTGGACTCGGACTCGACCGATCCCGACGTTGCGATGTTCGTGTCGTAGTTCTCGACGATGCCGTGCGCCGCGCAGTCCTACCAGGGCCGAACGCCCCTGTACCTGTCGGTGACCTCTTGCCCGGGCAGCCGGAACGATCCAGCACAGCGAGAATCTCGCGTCAGAAGCTGACTCGACGTCGAAGCTACCGCCCCAGCGGCTGCTCGATCGGTCAGATCGGCCAGGCCGCCGTGCCGTTGCGGCCCTGTTCGGGCAGCACGCCATCGGAGCGCCAGAACCCGGACCGGGCACGATCGCTTCGCTCCGACCCGTTGGTAGGACCTCGTCGGCGGGCCGGTGCCGACCCGGTGCAGGATGGAGCCAGGAGGCGCGGTCTGCCTCGGCCTACCAGATGCTCCGGGGTAGATCGTCGGTCAGTGCCTCCAGTTCGGCCCTGGTCCTGGCGCGGACTCGCGTCCTGGTCAACATGGGCCGTGCGACAACCCGCTGTCGGCTGTGTGGCAACGGCTTATTGTCAAGGTCAATCCTCAGCGAGCCGATGGAACTCAGCGCTATCCGCAACGGACCGGCGGTGGATCACCGATTCCGATCGACTGTGCGACAATTGTGTGAGTGTGCGGGCCCGACATCATGTCGGTGCTCCTGTCCCTGATCAACCAGCGGCCAGCGAGTACAGCGCCGAGGACGACACCGGCTCGGCCGCCAGCGTGCGAGGTGCTCTCGGTATGTCCAGTCGCACACGTAGAACCACTTTCGTTGGTGCGGGCAGTCCGAGGAGCGGTGCTGAGAGACAGGACGCCGGGTTTCCCACCACCGCGTCGCGGATCTCGATGGACGCACCCTGAACGCCCGGACAACCATCGTGGTCAGACTCACGGGTCACTTCCGCAGATGGGGATAGTCCGCGGATCGGTGCTGAAAGGACAGGATGGCGGGGTTCTGCACGACGCCGTCACGGATCTCGATGGACCGCCGAACGGTGTCGTCGGCGTCCCATGCCGCGGTTCCGCCCAGAACGACTCGCACATAAGGCAGCAGCGCCTGGCTGAGCTCCCACGTGGCGGAATTCCACAACAGCGACGGGCTGTGATCGACACCGTAGTACGTGACGTTGTCGCCCACGACGAACGACGGGTCCGTGAAGGACGTCGGCCGCGTCCAACTGAAGCCCATGGCTTCATCGCAGGACACGTCGATGATGAGGCTGCCCGGCGCGAACGCCGCGAGATCCTCCTCGATCAGGAACGTCAGGGGCGCGTCGGGCTGCTGCAGCACACAGTTGACGACCACGTCCTGTTCGGCCAGGAAGTCCGCGAGCGGCACCCGAACGGCCCGACGATGGCGTGGGCGCGGCGCAGGCCGGTGTCGCCGTGATCGAAATGCACGATGCGCGCGGAGTGGATCGGTGAGGCGACCGCGTTGACACCGCGTTGGGTGAGCACGTCGATGTCGTGCACGCCCAGCGCGTTCAACGCTGTCACCGCGCCATGTGCGGTCGCTCCGAAGCCGATCACCGCCGCCCGGAGCCGGCGACCGTAGTCACCCGTCGACCCGATGAGCTGGAAGGCGTGCAACACGGAGCTGTAGCCGGCCAGCTCGTTGTTCTTGTGAAAGACGTGCAGATTGAACGAACCGTCGGCGTTCCAGTGGTTCATCGCCTCGAAAGCGATCAGTGTCAGCTGCCGGTCGATGGCCACCTGGGTGATCTGCTCGTCCTGCACACAGTGCGGCCAGCCCCAGAGCACCTGCCCGACACGCAGAGCGGCGAGGTCCTGTGCCAGCGGCTTGGGCAGGAGGATGACGCCGCATTCCGCGATGAGCCGTTCGCGCTCATACATACCGCCGACGAACGGCGCCAACTCCGCGTCGGACGCGCCGAAGCGTGCACCGTAGCCGTGCTCGAGAAAGATGCGCCCGCGCAGATCCGGTCGATCCGGCCGAGATGCAGCGGATGCAGTGGCAGGCGCCGCTCGTTCTCCTTGCCTGACCGCGACATGACGCCGAGGGTGAGTTGATCCATGTGGGCCTCCTCGTTACCTGGGGCGAGTAGAAGGCCGCTACTCCGGCTTCGGGGCTCGCCGCTGTCGTGCCGCTTGCTTCGGGCGTGCCACGCCGCTGTCCAGCAGATCCCGGGTACTGGCGTGACCGGCGATCACCAGGCGGGCCAGGTCACCCAGCTTCTGGTTGTTCCCACGTGCGTAGGCGCGCAACGTCGTGAAGGCGACGTCCGTGGTGACGCCGAGCCGCTCTGCCACGAGACCCTTGGCCTGTTCGATGACGACGCGGCTGTTCAACGCTGTCTGCAACTGTTCGGTGATCACTTCCTGGTGGCGGATCGCCCGTTCCTGCAGCAGGCCGATGGTGGCCACGTCGACCAGGGCCTGCGCGCTGCGCAGCGCGGTGGCCGGCAGCGCGCCGGCGTGTGCGTGGAACAGGTTGAGCGCGCCGATCACCTGGCTGCGCAGCCGCATCGGCAGTGCGTCCACCGCGGCGAATCCCGCCACGGTGGCGGCGCGCGCGAAGCGCGGCCACCGGGTGGCCGCGTCGCCCAGATCGGCGCTGCTGACCCGGGCTCCGGTGGTGAAGGCCTCCAGGCACGGACCCTCGTCGTTCTGCAGTTGGAACAGCTCCAGCACCCGGACGTGCTCGTTGGAGCTGGCCATCAGCCGCAGGTGACCGTGCTCGTCGGCCAGCAGCAGCCCGGCGGCCTCGACGTCGAGCAGTTCGACGCACCGCTCGACCAGCAGATGCAGGAAATCGATCACGTCGAAGTCGTCGGTCAGGGTGTCCGCGAGTTCGACGAACGTGTCGAGCAGACGTTCATCCGTCACTATGGTCGCCTCCTCCGTTCGATCCGGCGTGCGGCCGGTGCTGTGCTGTGGTGTCTGGCCGGTGGTCATGAAGCGCCCCCTTCAGTGTCGAACCGCAGCCGGCGTGCCACAACATCGGCTGCCAGTTCGGCCAATGGTCGCTGGTCGGCGAACGCCCTGGCACGCAGCCGGCTGAATGCCTCTTTCAGGCTCACGTTGAGCTGCGCGGAGATCATTCCGGTTGCCTGGTGTACCTGGGGGGCGTGCAGTTGGAGCCCGGCTGCTTCCGTGGTGCGCGGGCCGGCCTGCTGGTCCAGCTGTAGTTGCAGGGCCAGTTCGGCGAACGCCAGCGACTCCGCGACGCCGGCTGCGGTGAGATGGCCGGCCCGCACGCGGTGCAAGGCGAGGACGCCGACCCGGATCGTGCCGATGGCCATGGGCAGGGCGAACAGCGCCCCCGCGCCGGCCTCGACCGCCAGCGGGGTGAACATGGGCCAGCGATGCTGGATGGCGGCCTCGTCCAGGGTGGGCACGAGTACCGGTCCGCCTTCCGGCCATACATCCAGGCACGGTCCTTCACCCACGGTCAGCTGAAGTTCGGCCAGTCGTGCACCTAGTCCGTCGGTGGCGTGCCTGGTTTCCGGCCAACCCGCCGGCAGTTCGATCGTCAGGGTGACTCCGCTGATCCCGAGCCGGAGCATGGCCGTTTCGCACAGCACCGACATCGACACCGGTCGCCCGGTATTCGCGGCACGCTCGGCGACCCAGGCCCGTACCCGCCGACCCGGGCCGATGCCGTCGGCCGATGTCATCTCCTGGCCTCCCGCTCGGTTGCTCGGCCACCCGCCGGCGCCGTGCCGGGGTTGTCGTTCAGAGTCGTATGGGCTGCCGTAGCGGGGCGCCGACGGCGTGCAGGTGGTTCAGCACCGAGCCGTAGGACTGCAGCAGACCGTACTCGACGTAGTCGATGCCGTGTGCCCGGCAGTACTCGCGGATGATCGGCTGGGCGCGCCGCAGGTTCGGACGGGGCATGTTGGGAACAGGTGGTGCTCGATCTGGTAGTTCGACCCACCGAATGCGAGATCCACCCAGGCACTTCCTCGGACATCCCGGGACGTCACGACCTGCTTACAGGAAGTCCAGTGTGCCCCTTCGTCACCATGGGCATTCCCTTGTGGTTGGGGGCGAACGAGCATCCCATGTAGACACCCCACACGCACTGGTGCACCGCGATGAACACGAACGCCGTGCGGGCGAGAGCACGAGGAACACGGCGGTCAGGTACGCGCCCACGTGGGCGAGCAGCAGCGCCGTCTCCACCTTGCCGGCCTTCACCTCGCGGCGCCAGACGGCCTGGATGCTGGCCCAGTGCAGGTTCAGACCCGCCAGCAACAGGAGCGGGAAGAACAGGAACGCCTGGTACTTCGCGATCCAGCGGGTCAGGCCGACCTTGGTGCCACACTGCCCCAGGGTGAACGCGAGCGCCGGGATGTGCAGATCGGGGTCGTCGTCCTCGTGGTTGGGGTTGGCGTGGTGACGGCTGTGCTTGGCGACCCACCAGCCGTAGCTCAGGCCGACCAAGCCGCCGTGCACCAGACCGACGGCGTCGTTGGCGCGGCGGCCGTGGAAGATCTGCGTGTGGCCCGCGTCGTGGCCGATGAACGACAGGTGGGTGCACACCAGCGCCAGGAACGCGGCAACGAACAGCTGCCACCACGAGTTGCCGACCAACCCGAACACCACCCAGGCGGCGGCGAACGCGATGATCGTCAGCCCGCTGGTGAGGAGGTAGTAGCCATACCGGCGCCGCAGCAGCCCAGCCTGGCGGATCGCGCGGGACAGCTCCGCGAAATCACTGCCTTGCCGACCTTGCACGGCGCCCGCCGACGGGCCGGCCGAGGTCATCCGATACCTCCGTTGTCGCTGAACGGCGCACCGGGGTCTCGGGCACTTCCACGTCGCGGTCACGGGAACGCGATCTGCCGCCAGCGTACCGTGCCATCGGCATATCGGCCGAGATCCACAGGCTGTCTGTCCAGGCACAACTCGAACGTCACCGGCCGCGTCCGGGGGTGTAGGGTCGGCGGTACCGAGAGCACCTCGTCCGCCGGCGGCCAAGCCGGCGACGTCCTCGGCGCGTTGTTCGCCGGTCGCTGGTCGACCGGAGACGGGAGCCCCGACATGACGTCGGTCCCGCACACTCGGCTGCATGTCTCGCCCGTACTGTCGGCCGCCGACCAGCCAACGACGGGCCTGCGGTTGCGCCTCAAGCCCAAGGCGGCGCCGACCGGTTACGTCGACGGTGCCTGGTGGCCACGCTCACGTGACCTGTCCGCCGAACTACCCGCGCTGGTCCACGTGCTCGGCGTCCGGCTGGGCCGGGTCACCAGGGTGGCGTTCCCACTCGACGCCTGGGCGACCACACCGCGACGGATCACGGCGGCCGGCGGCACCGTTCGCCTGGATGGATTCCATTCCCAGGACAAGGATGTCGTGCATGTGTCCGGATCGGACCATCAGCGGCTCAGCCTGCTGGTGGTGCCGCCGGACGCAGCAGCCGCCGCGGCCCACGACGCCATGATGACCGCCTCCGCGCGGGGTAACACCGACCGGCCGGGGCAGCTCCTGGCCGCGGGCGGCCTCCTGACCGGTGTCCCGGTGCCGTGGCCGCGCCGGATGCCCGACGATGACGCCCAGTCCCGGTGGGTCACGGACGGCGGTCCCGTCCACGAACGCGGCTAGCACGCGGGTGATGCCGTTCCCGGTGGAGTTGCCGCGGTTCGAACGTGCCACGGCACCCGAGCGAACGATCGCGGCAGCACCGGTGCCGAGGTGACGCCGCCGGCCCTCACCGAACTGCCCAACGGCTACCAGGACCGGCCAAGGCGCGGCGCGAAGCCCAAGGCCGTGTGCCGATCCTGCCCGGTCCTGCGACAGTGCCGCGCGCACGCCCTGGCCGTCCGGGAGCCCTACGGCATCTGGGGTGGACCGTCCAGGCTCGAGCGGGGCCGGATGGCATGCCCGACGGCGCTGGTGCGCTGAGGCGTCCGAAAGTCCCGACCACGGCGGTCAGCTGATCTCCGGTGCCCCGCCTTGTTGCCTGCGGGTCGCATAGACGGCTGCCTCGGTGCGATGCGCGACCCCGAGCTTGCGCAGCACCGAGGACACATAGTTCTTGACGGTCTTCTCGGCGAGGTGGACCTGCTCGGCGATCTCCCGGTTGGTCAACCCGCTGGTGATCAGATCCAGGATGCGTCGTTCCTGCGGGCTCAGCGTCGCGTAACGCGGATCCTGTTCGCCACCGCCGCACCGCAACCGAGCGAGAACTGTGGCGACGACCCCTGGATCCAGCAGTGATCCACCCGCCGCGAGTGTGCGCACCGCACTGACCAGATCACTGCCCGTCACCTGCTTGAGCATGTAGCCGGCGGCACCGGCCATGATCGCCCCGAACAGGGCTTCGTCGTCCGAGTACGACGTCAGCATCAGGCAGGCGGGCGGCGGCTGCGTCGACGACCGAACCTCGCGGCAGACCCAGATCCCCCCACCGTCGGGCAGCCGGACGTCCAGAATCGCGACATCGGGACGCAGCACGGGGATCCGTGCCAGCGCCTGGGCCGCTGTACCCGCCTCCCCGACGACCGCGATCCCTGGTTCGGTGTCCAGGAGTTGGAGCAGGCCCCGGCGGACGACCTCGTGGTCGTCGAGCAGAAAGACCGAGATAACCACTGTCTGACCTCCGTGCGTGACCGACCGCAGAACGCATGGTGCACGGTGAACCACACCAGCGCCCTGCGACCGCCCGTGCTCCTCAGAACCGGCACGGGCCAAGCCGAGACCAGGAACCCGCCAGGGTGGGATGCGGACTCGACCGATCTCGACGCTTCCTGGCTTGCGGTTGTACCTGTCGACAATGCCCCGGGCCGAGCCGGTCCACCAGGGTCCAACGGCCCGGTACGGTCCAATGCGGGCACGTACAGGGCGCATCGGCCCTACCAGCATGGTGAGTCAGGGTGTTGTCTGGAGATATCAACCGGACAAACTACAAGAAGGAGTGAACATGACCACGATGACACGCTACGCCGGCGGCGGCCTGGCACCGGACATCTTCAGCTGGCTGGAGGCGGCATTGCCGTTCAGCGGCCGACATTCGATGGCCGTCGAGGAGTTCTCCGACGACCGCGGATACGTGCTGCGGGCGGAGCTTCCCGGCAGGGAGCCCAAGGAGGACATCACGGTGACGGTCGCGGACGGAACGCTCACCATCACCGCCGACCGGAACCAGGCCAACCATGAGGGCCAGCAGACGGAATTCCGGTACGGCAAGGCATCCCGGATGGTGACTCTGCCCGCGGGCGTGAAGCCGGGTGAGATCAGCGCGAGCTATGACAAGGGAATCCTGGAGATCCGGATTCCGGTCAGCCAGCCGGCCGAGCCATACCGCGTTCCGGTCGCCTTTGACGGTACGAAGTAACATCGGCGCCGGCGTATACAGCCGAGTCGCGGCACCACACGACGCCCGGGGGCCCAGGTCCTCGGGCAGCTTTGCGCGGCGGTCCACTACGGACCGGTGACGTCAGGTGACCTGAGCGGAACCGTCCAGGTCAAGGCGAAGCCGGCACCTTCGGCGGAGTCGATGTCGATGCTGCCGCCCCAGCGCGCGGCCCGATCGGCCAGGTTCGCCAGGCCGCTGTGCCGTTGCAACCCTGGCGGCGCGCCCCGGCCGTCGTCCCGGACGACCAGCCGCAGCCGGTGGCCGTCACGGTCCACGCCAACCTCGACCTGGACGGTGCTGGCCGTGGCGTGGCGTGCGACGTTGGACAACGCCTCGCGCAAGGTGGCGAGCAGGTCGGGGCGGACCTCGTCGGGTACCAGTGAGTCCAGCGCGCCGGTCAGGTCGGCCCTCGGCTGGAAACCCAGAGTGCCGGCGGCGTCCTCGGCCGCCCGCAGCAGATCGCGGCGCAGGCTCACCTGTCCAGCAGGCACCTCGTGCAGTGAGAAGATGCTGCGCCGGACCTCGCGGATCGTCTGGTCGAGATCGACGATGAACCCCGAGGCACGGTCGGCGATCGGGCCAGTCCCAGCCAGTTTCACCAGGCCGCGCAGCCCGAGTCCGACCGCGAACAGTCGCTGGATGACCAGGTCGTGCAAGTCACGGGCGATGCGATCCCGGTCCTCCAACACCGCCACCCGCTGACGGGCCTCCTGCGCCCGTGCGAATTCGATGGCCAGCGCCGCGTGCTCGGCGAAAGTACTCGCCAGCTGCAGGTCGGCCTCGGTGAACGCCGGGTCGTCCTGGGGCCTGGCCACCATGAGCACGCCGAGTTCGTACTGGCCGACAGCCAGTGGCACCAGCACCGCCGAACCCAGCCGTCCGTTCCGTCCCGGAGACCTCGCCGCGGGACCGCCCAACCAGGCATACAGGTCCTCGTCCAGGTCGTCGATCAGCCGCGACGTCCGGTCGACCATGACCTGCCCCACGACGGCGTCGGCGCGGGCGATCGGATCGCCCACCAGGTGCTCGGTGCCCGCCCCGTCCGCGCCCCCGACCACCAGATCGGACGTGCGAAGGTGTGGCAGGGCGACCACGGCGACCTGTGCCCGTGCCACGGTGCGGGCCTGCCGGGCCACCAGCGCGAGCGCGGTCGGTGCGTGTTGGCCGCCCAGCAGGGCGCCGGTGATCTCGTTGGACGCCCGCAGCCACAACTCCCGTTGGTGGGTCCGCTCGAACAACCGGGCATTGTCGATGGCGATGCCACCGGCCGCGGCCAGCGCACCGACGATGAACTCGTCCTCCTCCGTGAACGCCGCGCCTCCCTGCTTCCTGCCCAGGTGAAGGTCGCCGAAGTGCACCCCGTGCGTCCACACCCGTACGTCGAGAGACGCGCGCGTGACCGGATGGTCGGCTGTGCCGGCAGGCAGGACATCCATGCGGCCGGGTAGCTCGTCGTCGACGCCCACGCGGCAGAACTCGGTCAGCCGTTGATCTGCTCCCAGGACGTCGAGCACCCCGTAGTCGGCGTCGATCAGGTCACGCGAGGAACGCACGATCCGAAGGAGAACGTCAGGCAGACTCAGGTCACTGGCGACACCGACGACGGCGTCCAGCAACTGACGTGCCCGGCTCTGCGACGCCACGGCCCCTCCAGCGGCCACGTCGTCGGCCGGATGAGCCGGATGGGCCATCGAGCCTTACCATTTTCCAAGAGTTGCCGGTACGACTGGCATCTCGAAGGTGATGTCATCGTGTCCGGATAGCACCAAGCCTACGCTCTCGATGCGCGACTGTTGGCCACGCGGCGTGACGGATGACGGGCGGCCATCGCCCGCACCTGAGTCTCATGCGGATGAACGTCTAGCGGTGGCCGCCGTCCACATTCAGCGAGTCGAGTTCGGCGACGATCTTTCCCTGGCGCGGTCCCCGCGCGGCGGCTGCAGGCGCGCTTCACGGCGGTCTACCTGGCGGGTCCCTCGGCTGTGATCCGGTCGACGTGACGTCGAATGGCGCGCGGACGGACCGCGCGGTGCGGTCGGGGCCCCTGGAATCACTGGATGGCGAACGTCGGTCCGTACGCTGAGTACGACACGGGCCGGCCAGCTGGCGCGGACCGGGTCGCCGAGCCGGGGAGGAACCGCATGGACGAACTCAAGGTCGGTGTCTTGGCCAAGTCGGGCAAGGAGAACGAGCACCGCCTACCGATCCATCCCCGGCATCTGGACCGGATCGAGCCCGACCTGCTGACGCGGGTCTTCCTGGAGCGCGGCTACGGCGTGCCGTTCGGCGTGTCCGACGGGCAACTGGCCCGATCGGTGGGCGGCCTGCGGGATCGGCGACGGCTCATCGCGGACTGCGACGTGATCCTGCTGCCCAAGCCCGAGCCCGCCGACCTCGCGGAGTTGCGCACCGGACAGGTGCTGTGGGGCTGGCCACACTGCGTGCAGAACGAGCGGATCACACAACTGGCCATCGACCTGCGGCTGACCCTGATCGCGTTCGAGGCGATGAACCACTGGAACGACGACGGCACGTTCAACCTGCACATCTTCCACAAGAACAACGAGCTGGCCGGCTACTGCTCGGTGCTGCACGCCCTGCAGACCATCGGCTCGACCGGCGACTACGGCCGCAGGCTGCGCGCGGTGGTGATCGGCTTCGGCGCGACCGCCCGTGGTGCGGTCACTGCCCTCAACGCGCACGGCGTGCACGATGTGGACATCCTGACCCAGCGTGGCGTCACCGCCGTAGCCTCACCGATCCACTCCGCCCGCATCGTCCACTTCGACCCCGACGACCGCGATGAACGCATCAGCCACGCGGTCATCGGCCAGGAGCAGGTGCCGCTCGCGGACTTCCTGGCCGACCACGACATCGTCGTCAACTGCGTGCTGCAGGATCCCACCGCGCCGCTGATGTTTCTCCTCGAACAGGACCTCGCGGCGTTCGCGCCGGGCAGCCTGGTCATCGATGTCTCCTGCGATGAAGGGATGGGCTTCAGCTGGGCGCGGCCGACATCGTTCACCGAGCCGACGTTCGTCGTCGGCGAAGGCGTCACCTACTACGGCGTGGATCACAGCCCATCGCTGTTGTGGGACTCGGCCACGTGGGAGATCAGTGAGGCGCTACTGCCGCATCTGCCGGTGGTGCTGGGCGGACCCGACTCCTGGGACGCGCACGAGAGCATCCGCCGCGCCATCGAGATCCGCGACGGAGTGATCCAGAATCCGGCCATCCTGTCCTTCCAGCAGCGGGCGGCCCAGTACCCGCATCCGCGCCGGTGAACGGGGGACGGGTCAGCGGATCTTCTCCGGGATGCTGTCCAGCGAGTGCAGCACGTGCACCGCGACCTCGGTCGCCGCCTTCTCCGCCAGCTTCGAGTTGGCCTGGATCGCGTCGGCGACCATCTTCAGTCGCAGTTCGTAGCCTGACAGCACGATCGGAAGGTCAGTGGTCATCAGAGACGTCCTTTTGTTGGTGGAGCGTGGTGATCAGGCTTGCCGCGCGGGCACCCGCAACGGGGCGCCGACCGCGTTGAGGTGTGCGAGGGCCGCACCGTAGGACCGCAGCACGCCGCACTCGGTGTAGTTGATCCCGCGAGCCACGCAGTAGTCGCGCACGATCGGCCGGGCGTGCGGGAGGTTGGAGCGGGGCATGCTGGGGAACAGGTGGTGTTCGATCTGGTAGTTCAACCCACCGAGCGTGAAGTCGACC
>DASUGU010000051.1:0-15504 GCA_036273855.1 Pseudonocardiaceae bacterium | reverse complement strand
ACGACCGCAACGGCACCGGCGAAGCAGGCTGGCGGACATCCCACAACTGGGTCCCACCCGTCGAACTGGTCGCCATCGTGCGGCCATCAGGACTGAACGCCGGACTGATCGCACCATCCACGGTCCGACCGCTCAAACCGGGCGCCGGCAGTTGCCACCAGTGCACCGCGGTGCCCTCGTCACCGGACGGTGATCCGGACTCCAGCGGGTTGTCCGACCTGACCAGCGTGGAGTCCGAACGGAAGGCCATCAGCGGCCAGTCGCCGAGATGGCCGGTGAGGCCGGCGATCAGATGCGGCGTGGCGGGTGTACTGACGTCCCACACCTCCACGGCGCCCACCATGGCGGCCGCCAGCTCCGTTCCGTCGGGGCTCAGGGTGATGCCGACGATGCCCGGAGCCTGTCCCCGCACCACTCCGAGGTAGGTGGGCGCCGCGATGTGCGCGATGTCCCACAACTGGATCGTGGCGGTGTCCGTGGCGACGGCCAGCAGCGATCCCCGCAACACCAGCGGGCCGGAATCTCCGGGCACCGCCGCCTGCCACACCAGCCGGGGCCGCTGCCGGTCGCTGATGTCCCACAACCGCAGGTGGACGGTCGACTCGCCGTCCAGTTGGACGACGGTGTGACCGTCCTGGCTGACCGTGGCGGTGTCGTCCACCGTCGAGCCGGGCAGCGTGGCCAGGCGCGTCGGGTGCCCCGGGTCGGTGAGGTCCCAGACGGTGTCCCGGGCGCCACCGGTCACCAGGTACCGGTCCGATCCGAACGTGCCGAAGCCGTCGTCGAACGTGGGACGGAGCGGCACGGGGCGCGTCGGATCGGCGGTGTTCCACAGGTCGGCGCCGGCGGCCCCGAAATCGATCAGCAGGCGCCGTCCGTCCGGGCTGAACTCCGCGTCCAGTGCCGCGCGGTCGGCCACGTGCGGCACGGAACCGACGACGTGGGCGCGGTGCGTGCCGGCAGCCAGCGCCCACAGCCGGATCCCGGTCCCCGAATCGGTGACCAGCAGGCGCCCGTCCGGACTCAACGCCAGCGGAGTACCGGCCGCATCGGCATTCCATTCGTGGATCGCGGCGGCGTAGTTGAGGACGCCGCTGCGGGTCCGCTGCTCGGGGAACAACCGGTAGGCGGCCAGGCTGAGCTGCGCGGCCAGTGCCGGATCGGTCTGGACCTCGGCCGCCGCCCGATCCAGCAGACCCTCGGCCGCCACCTGGTCGTGCTGCCGGGTCAGCGCCGCCGCTGCCGCGACCGCCGCCTGCCTGGACGTGATCGCCACCGCCGCCAGGCTGCCCGCCACGAGCACCAGCACGCTGAGCATGCCCACCAACGTGCGCAGCCGCCGGGTCCGCTGCCGGGTCAGCAACCGCGCCTGGTCCTCGGCCTGCGTGCTGCGGGCCAGGAACTCGCGCTCGATGCCGGTGAGCAGCACGTCACGGCCCTTCGACCACTGCTGCGCCATCGCCAACTGCACCCCGCGGTACAACGCCGCGGGGTCCTGCCGCAGCGAGTCCCACACGGCGGTGGCGGCGGTGAGCTGGCGGTGCACCCGCAGGCCGTCCCGGTCCTCGGTCAACCAGCCGCCCAGCCGCGGCCAGTGCCGGATCAACGCCTCGTGGGTGATCTCCAACCGGTCATGGTCGGCCGTGACCAACCGGGCCTCGGTCAACCGCCGCAACGTCGTGGCCATGCGCGGGTCGGTCAGGTCCAGCTCGGCGGTGGTGATCCGGCGTTTCGTGTCCTCGGTACCGTCGCCCAACGCCACCAGCCGCAGGAACAACGACTTGGCCAGCCGCTGTTCGTACTCGTCCAGGCCGGTGAACACCTGCTCCGCGGTCTGCGCCACGGCATGCACGATGCCACCCACCGCCTGATAGCCCGCCAGGGTCAACGTCGCCCCGCTGCGCCGCCGCCAGGTCTCCCGCAACGCGTGCGACAGCAGCGGCAACACCCCTGGCTGGCCGGTGCAGTCGGCCACGATCTGGGTCACCAGCGACGTCTCCACCATCGCCCCGGCCTGCACCGCCGGTCGGGTGATCACCGCCCGGAGCTGCTCGGTCGTCATCGGGCACACCAGGAACTGCCCGCGCTGCAACTCCCTGGCCAGGCCGGGGTCCTGCGCGCAGTGCGAGTAGAAGTCGGTGCGCACGCCCAACACCACCCGCACCCGGCTGTCCGCCCGATGGGCGGCCTCCAGCAGTGCCGCGATGAACCGGGTCCGTTCGGCGTCGTCGGCGCAGACCGTGAAGACTTCCTCGAACTGGTCGACCACCACCAGCAGCTCGGCGCCCGACGGATCGGCGGCGGCCAGCGCGGTCTCGTACGTGGTCAGCGGATGCTCGCCCGGCGTCAGCACCAGGAAACGACCTCCGGTGCCCGCCCAGCGCGCGATCAGCCCGGCGCGCAGCAACGACGACTTTCCCGAACCGGACGCGCCGAACACCACCACGCAGCATTGTTCGGCGACCCGGTCGAACAATTCGGCCGTCGCTTCCGCCCGGCCGAAGAACCGATCCGCGTCGCCCGGTTCGAACGCCGCCAGACCCACATAGGGCGACGCCCCGGTGGTGCTGCCGGCCTCGCCGGTCCGGTCTCCGGGCGCGGTTGCCCTCGCGGGCGCCAGACCGTGCCAACGCCGCTCCCACGCCGGCACGTCCCCGCCACAGGCACGCACATAAGCCCGGGTCACGGCCAGGGTGGGCAGTCCACGCCCGGACGCCGCCGCCGCCAACGTGGTCACCGAAAAGCCCGCACTCCCCGCCAGCGTGCGATACGTGGGATCACCGGCCTGTTTCCGCAACGCGCGCAGATCCAACGCGAAACGGACCAATGGATCAGTACTGTCCTGGTCGAGAAATCGTTCCCGCCGTGCCATCAGGATCCCCTCGGACCACACAGATTGCGGACAACCGGACAGCGTAGCGTCGCGGGCCGTTGATCAGCCGCGAACGAACGGAATTGTTCTGTTCCGGCGCCGGACAACGCACGGTGCTAGGAACAGTGGTGTCACGGGCGGTCAGCCGAGGGGGCGACAATCGTGCGGTTCCGCGAGCCTCTGGCCGGCCCGCTCGTTCGAGCGGGCCGGCAGTCACCGGACGAACGCAGGACCAGGGTCAGGGAGTTGGCCTGGCAGGTGGGCGCCAGCCTGGTGGTGGCCGTGCCGGCCGTGGCGCTGTTCGCCTACCTGTATCGCATCGGTGGTGCGGACGTGCTGCGGATCGGAACCCCGTTCGCCCATCGGCCGGACGGTTTCCGTGACACCATCGGCATGCTCATGGCCGTCGTACCCGTCAGGATCGCGGCCACGGCGCGACCACCGTCCACTTCGTACACTTGACAAGTCTTCCTGGCTGAGCCGTTGGGTCGACGGCTCAGCCAGGTTGCCACACCAGCGAGGAGTGACACCGCGGTGACGTCTCCACAACGCGTCCGGGTCGGCGACACGACCGTCGACGAGCACGAGGACGTCTGTTACCAGGGCGTGCCGTTCACCGGACAGGTGTACGACACCGCATCGGACGGGACGTTGGTGACGCAGAAGTCCTACCGCGACGGACTGGAGGACGGGCCGCAGCACGAGTGGTACAGCGACGGCACACCCGAGTCCGAGTACCAGGCCGTGGCAGGCGCCGTCGTCGGCCTCGCCCTGGACTGGCACCCCAACGGCCAACTGGCCCGCCGTCAGGAGTTCGACAGTTACGGCGAGCTGCGGCGCCGGGAGGTGTGGGACCCGGACGGGACGCCCGAACCCGACCAGGCGTTCGACTGGATCACCCACCCGTAGGCCGGCGACCAGGTCATTCGGCGGTGGCCAGGAACTGGGTGGCGGCCAGTTCGCCGTAGAGCGGGTCGGTGGCCACCAGGTCGACGTGGCTGCCCACCGCGCGGACCGTGCCGGCGTCCATGACCACGATGCGGTCGGCCATGGTCACCGTGGACAACCGGTGGGCGACCACCAGCACGGTGGTGGTGCGGGCGGCCTCGGCGATGGTCTCCCGCAGCGCGGCTTCGTTGACCGCGTCCAGCTGTGACGTGACTTCGTCGAGCAGCAGCAACCGAGGGCGGCGCAGCAGCGCGCGGGCGATGGCCACCCGTTGCCGCTCACCGCCGGACAGCTTGATGCCGCGGTGCCCGACCGTGGTGTGCACGCCGTCGGGCAGCCGGGCGATCAGTCCGTCCAGCCGGGTGGTGCGCAGCACCGCCCGCACGTCGTCGTCAGTGGCCTGCGGTGCGCCGAAGACGAGGTTGTCGCGCAGGGTGCCCGACAGCACGGGTGCGTCCTGCTCGACGTAGCCGATCGCCGCCCGCAGCTCGGCCAGGGGCCACCGGGTGACGTCCGTGCCGTCCACCAGGACCCGGCCGGACTCCGGCTCGTAGAAGCGTTCGATCAGCGAGAACACGGTGGTCTTGCCGGCGCCGGACGGCCCGACGAACGCGGTCATCCCGCGTGGCGGCACGGTGAAGCTGACCCCGTGGTGCACCGCGGGCAGGTCCGGGCGATAGCGGAACCGTACGTCGTCGAACGTGACGGCCGCCGGCCGCGGCGCGCCGACGGACGGGCACGGCTGATGGTCCAGCGTTTCGGCCGGCATCGACTCGGCCTCCCGGATGCGGGCCACGGCCGCCGCGCCGACCTGGTACTGGGTCACCGCGTTCACCAGGTCCCGCATCGGTGGCATCAGGTAGTACAGGTACAGCAGGAACGCCACCAGCGTGCCAACGTCGATCGCGCCGGACACGACCCGGGCGCCGCCCAGCCCGAGCACCACGATGAACGACACCTGGATGGCCAGCCCGCCGGTGTTGCCCGCGATCGCCTGCCATTTGGCCGCCCGCACCCCGCCCCGCCACGCTGCCAGGGCAGCGTCGTGCAGCCGGTCGCGTTCCCGGTCCTCGGCACCGGACGCCTTGACCGTGCGCAGCGCGCCCAGCACCCGCTCCAGTGACGCGGTCATCGCGCCGACCGACTCCTGCGCCTGCCTGGCCGCCCGCGAGATGCGCGGCACCACCACGCGCACGACGAGCTGGGCCAGACCCAGCACGCCGACGGTGACGCCCAGCAGCAGCGGGTCCAGCAGCGCCATCAGCGTGACGGTGGCCAGGAACGTCAGGCCGGCGGTGACCGCGGAGACCACCGCGGTGGTGCTGACCTCGCGCAGCAGCGTGGTGTCCGCGCTGACCCGCGACATCAGATCGCCCGGCTCGTGCTCGTCCAACGCGGGAATCCGCAGTCGCACCAACCGGGACGCCAACCGCTGTCGCGCCACCAGCACCACCGACTCGGCCGTGCGTTCCAGCAGGAACGACCCGAGCGCCCCGATGCCCGCGTTGGCCAGCACCAGCACACTCATCAACACCAGCAACCCGGTGATGCCCCGGCCCGCCGACAGGCCGCCGATCAACTCCCGCACCACCAACGGCAGCGCCAGGCCGGCCGCCGAGGTGGCCAGGCTCAACACCGCACCCACCACCAGCACCAGCCGGAAGGGCCGCACGTAACCCAGCAACACCCGCCACGCCGGCTCCCGCACCTGTGTACTCACCCCAGTGGCTCCGTTCCCCAGCAGTTGGCCACCAGTGTGGCCGGACATCGGCCGGTTCAGACGTCCCGACGCTGGAAGGTGACCGCGGCGGCGAACAGGACGAGCACGACCCAGCCGGCCAGCACGCCGACGGCGGCCGGAAGGGCGAGCGAGTCGTGGTCCGGGGTGAGCAGGGCCCACGCCGCCTCCGGTGGCAGGTACCGGATCACCGCCTGCCGATCGTCGGGCACGAACTGCCCGACGATCGGGACGCCGAGCAGCACGACCAGCAGGTGGCGAGCGCGCCCCCTGCTCAAGGACGCCGACCGCGACGAACTGTGCACCGCCATCCGCGCGACCGCCCAGGGCCGGTCGGCACCGTCTCCCGCGGTGGCCACCAGACTCCTCGCCCGGATGCGCGGCGAACCCGGACCTGGCCTGTCCGGCAGGGAGATCGACGTCCTCACCGCACTGGCCCGTGGGCACGGCAACAAGCAGATCGCCAAGGCGCTGCATCTGAGCGAAGCCACCGTCAAAACGCACCTGCCGCACATCTACGCCAAGCTCGGCGTCGACGACCGCCTCGCCGCCGTCACCACCGCACTCGACCACGGCAGCATCCGCCTCAACACCCGATCAACCCCCTGAGCTCAGTGACCAGGGTGACTGTCCGCCGCTCGTTGTAGCCTGCCGTCGTGAGCGCTGTGCCGGTATTCGACTTCGCGGCGTTCGTCGACGCGTTCGACACCGAGCGGCGTGCTCGGGGGTTGGGTTGGTACGAGTTCGCCGACGAGTTGTGGGAGCAGTCGTCGGACCTCAACGCGCGGCTCATGGATCACCCGCTGTGCGGTGGAGCGGTTTCCCGGCTGGGAGCGCGCGGCGCGACCTCGTGTCAGTACGCGCTGTTCATGCTCCGCTGGCTCGGCCGGGCGCCCGAGGACTTCCTCACCGGCTCGGTGGTCGACGTGGGCGATGTCCGGCTGCCGGAACCGGGTCCCGGCCATCGTCTGCGGTGGGACCTCAACCAGCTCTACGTCGCACTCAACGCGCAACGTCAGCAGCGCGGTCTCACGTGGTCGACGCTGGCGGACACACTCGACTGCACGCCGAGCCGCCTGACAAATCTGCGAACGGCTCGCCTGGCGGACCTGGAACTCACGATGCGGCTGACGCAATGGCTCGAAAAGCCCGCCGCCGATTACATCGTCGCCGCCCAGTGGTGATCAGGTAGGGAGGGCTGCGCAACCGCCAGGAAGTGTGCGCACCGGGACGGGCAAGATGCACCGGAAGCTCATGCGTGCGCAGGAATTCCAGCCGGCCCTGGGGGGTTTCTGGCGGTGCATTGCCGGGCAAGATCGTTGGTCATGGTGCACGCTCACACGGCGAGCAGGGCGGGTGCGAGGCGTTTCAGCTCGTCCAGCGCGGCGGCGACCGACGGGCTGACGCGGCCGCCGCGCCGGGTCAGGGTGAGGATCTTGCGCCGCGGCTCCCCCACGACGGGCAGCCGGACCACAGCGGCATGCGCCGGAACCTGCGCCAGCCTCGGGACCAGCGCCACACCCAATCCGTGCGCCACCAACGCGATGGTCGCGCTCCACGCCAGGGCGTCGTGCGCGACGTTCGGGGTGAAGCCGGCCGCACCGCACGCCGACAGCACGTGCGTGCGGCAGGTGCACGCCGTGCTGGGCACGATCCACGGGTCGTCGGCCGCCTCGACGAGGTCCACCCGCTCGCGGCCGGCCAACCGGTGGTCGGCGGCGACCACCAGGTCGAACGGGTCGTCCAGCAGCGGGTGCTGCTCGAATCGGGACTGGTCGCGCGGCGGCTCGTCCGGCTTGGCCTCCACCACGGCCAGGTCGGCGTCGCCGGTGAACAGCAGGTCGAAGCACTCGCCGGCCTCGGCCTCGCTGATCCGCGGCTCGAGCCGCGGATGGTGCGCCACCAGCGCGGCGGCCGCCGGGGCGAGCAACGATGTCACCGCGACCGGGAAGCCCGCCATGCGCAGCGGACCGGCGGGCTGGTCGCCGTCGTCGCGCAGATCGAGTTCGGCCTGTTCCCACCGGGCCTGGATGTCGTCCGCGTGGTGCAGAAGTCGTTGTGCCGCACTGGTCAGCCGCACTCGACGGCCGTTGGGTTCCAGCAGTGCCACGCCCAGCTCCCGGCCGAGCTGGCGGATCTGCTGAGACGCCGCCGACGGGGTGAAGTGCAGTGCCTGTGCCGCTGCGGTCACGGTGCCGTAGTGGTCCACGGCACGCAGTACGTGCAGGCGACGCAGGTCAATCATGTAGTCGATTCTTTACGGTCGTGCCCGAAAACGCAACCTGGACCTGATGGCACGGTCCCGTCAGGCTGGAGACGGAGGCGAAAGGAGGGTCCCGATGACAGGCAGGTGCCCGCACTGCGGATGGTCGGACTCGGATCCATTCCACGTGCTGTCCCGGCATCCCACCGCGGACGGACTGACCGCGTGGATCCGTTGCGCCTGCGGCTCTCTGCAGGTGTGGCAGTTCGGTCCCGCCGGTGCTCGGCTGCTGGTTCGCGGTCGGCCGGACCCAGCCCGGCAACTGGCCGGTGCGCTCAGGCGGCCCACCGGACCGGTCGCGTGCTCGCCACCATGCGGGACGTGAACCCGTTCGTGTAGTCGCGCCACCAGCGGGCGTCGAGTTCCCGCGGTGCCGGGGTGGCGACGATGCGCCGGTAGATGTCCTCCGCCGCCGCGTCGGGCAGGCGCACGGCCGCCGCCCAGGTGGTGAGAACGTCGTCGAGGCTCATGATCCCTCCGTGCCGTGTTCTGGCCCATCGTACTGGGCGAGCGCGCCCGCCAGGGTCTTCCGCGCATCCGACAGGCGGTAGCGCACCGTGCCCGCGGGCACGCCCAGGGCTGTGGCGATCTCGGCGCTGTTCAGACCGGAAGTCGCCAGCGCGAGGGCGACCCGCTGGTGTTCGGGCAATGCCGCGATCGCGTCGCCGACGATCGCCACCCGGTCGGCCGCGACCACCGCGGTGTGCGCGGACGGCGCTACCACTGCCGGTTCGCGGCGCAACGCGGCTACGGCGTCGGCCTTGCTGCGCTCGTGCCGGTGGACATCGACCGACAGGTTCCGCGCCACGGTGAACAGCCACGCGCGCTGGCCGTCCGCCGATCTGCCGCGCAGTTCGGCGAGCCGTTGCCACGCCCGCAGGAACACCTCCTGCATCAGGTCGGCCGCCACCCATCGATCACCGGTCCGGCCGACGAAATAGGCGTGGACGGCGGCGCGGTGGGCGTCGTACAGCCCGCGGAACTCACTCTCCCGGTCCACCGGCGACCCGGATGATGCCGTGGATTTCGGTGGCGCGGACCTGCAGGATCGGCACGATCTCCGCGGGTGCGATGACGTCACCGAGGACCGTCAGGTTCAGCAGTTTCTCCCGGACGACGTCCTCGGTGACGCCGGGCGAGATCGTGAGGTCACCCAGGACGACCGGGCTGACCGGTTCGTCGAGCAACCGGAAGAAGTCGGCGCCGACCTCGATGTCGTCCATCACGAGCCACGGCTTGGCCGCCTCGTACCACGCCGCTTGGCCCAGCATCTCCAGGTACGGTTCCAGCGCGTCCTGCGTCGACGCGGGCGCGACCAGTTGACCGGCGACGATGATCCGCGCATACCCGATCTTGCCGACGGATCCCGTCACGACGACCTGCCCCGCCGCCAGCAACAGGTCGTCGGGCGTGCCCGTGTGGTTGGCCAGTATGGCGCCGGACAGCTTGACCTGGCCGCTCAACACCTTCACGTCGATGTTCGCGGTGTGCCGGTAGTAGCTGACGGAGCCGACGACGCTGCCCAGGATCCGACCGACCGCCGCCTCGCTGCCCTTCGGGGCGATGACCGAGCCGACGACGTGGATTCGCTTCGGCACGACGCCGCTGACGGGCCCGGTGATCACCAGCAGGCCGATCACTACCAGCACGTCGTCCTCCGCGCCGATGCCGTCGCCCCCCACGATCAGTGGACCCGTGTGGACGCGGACGTGGACGTCGTCGGGCACGTAGATCGTGGAGCCGATGTCCAGCGTGGGAATCGCCGCGTACGCCGGCGCCAGTGACTCGCGGATCACCACTACCCCGACCCGCTCGATGCGGGTGATCGTCGCCAGGTCCTCGGGTGTGCGCAGATGGCTCAGGTCCAGCACACCCTGACCGCCGAGCACACCGCTGTCGTCCGGCTCGCTCATCGTGCCCTCCTCGCTGCCGCCTGGGCGCTCGCCGGCACCAGTCGCAACCGGCGGCGCCTGCGCGCCCACGATTCCAGACGCCCGACCGACCGCACCCACCAGCGGTCGCCGGTGCGCACCCTGCCCATCCCCCGTGCCCGTTTCACGTCCCGCATGAGGTCATCCTGGCGCAGCTTGGCCAACCTGATGTCGTTCATGGTGGTCACCTTCCCTCTCGCGCTCTCACCCATCACTACGGGCGAGCCGCGAGAGTGTTGGGTCGGGCCGAGAACGAAGTTCGCGGTCACACGGACCGTGGATCTCCCTGGCCGAGATGCGCGTCCAGGAACGCCGCGAGTTCGGCGAGCTTCGCCTGGATGTCGCGGTAGACGGGCTCGTCGAGACCCACGCCCGCGCTGACGTCTCGCCCGAGCCGCAGGAGTCCGTCGCGCACCGCGGTGCCGATCCTCTGGCGCTGACCGGGTTCCAGTTGGTCGAAGGCGATGCCGCCGAACGCCTCGGCCATCGCCAACTCGTCCCGGTCGGACGGGTTGTCGAGGGTTGCCGCCGCGCGCGCGAGTACGAGCCGGAAGACCGCGTTGCGCATGGTGATGGCGGTGCCGGCAGAGCCGGATCCGAGCGCTGCCATGGTGGGCGGTCAGTTCGCCGACGGCGTGAACTCCACCGGCAGTCGCGCCGGTCCCCTGGTGAACACGCCCTGCTCGACCGGCACGAAGCCGGCGCGTAGCCGCAGGTCCGGCATCGCGTCGAGCAGTTGGTTCGTGGCTGTCACCACTTCGGCCTCGGCGAGCAGCGCGCCGACGCAGAAGTGCCTGCCCAGCGCGAACGAGAGATGGTCGGCCGCCGCGGTGAACGCCGTGGCCACTCTCAGGTCGTCCCGGAAGATGTCGAACGAATCCGGGTTCCGGTAGCGGTCGGGGTCCCGGTTCGCCGACGCGATCAGGCACGTCACCGTGCTGCCGGCCGGGATGGTGCCGCCGCTGACCGTCACGTCCTCACCGGGCTGCCGCATGATCATGTGCACCGGCGGCGTGTAGCGCAGCGTTTCGGCGAACGCCCGCGGGATCAGGCCACGGTCGGCGCGCACGGCCGCCAGTTGGTCGGGATGCCGGAGCAGGTTGGCGAACAGGCTGGCCACGGCCTTGTCCGTGGTCTCACCACCGGCGGCGAGCAACAGGCTGCAGAACGCCTTGATGTCCTCGTCGCTCATCGTGGTGCCGTCGACCTCGGCCGAACACAGCCCGGACAGCAGGTCATCGCCCAGATTGTCCCGCCGCCGCCGGATCACCGGGATCATGTACTCGGCGAACTCGTCGTGCGTGCGCAGGCCGGCCGCCGTCACGTCGGGGTCCTGGCTGAGATTGCCCAGGAACGCGATCATCGACGTGTACCAGTGCTGGAAACGCTCGCGGTCGGCCTGGTCCAGACCGAGCATGTCGACGATCACGCTGATCGGGAACCGCCGCGCGAACCCGGCCACCAGGTCGACCTCGCCCGCCGACCGGAAGCCGTCGACGAGATCCGCCGCGTTGCGTTCGATCACCGGCAGGAATCGATCCTGCAGCGTGCTGCCGCGAAACGCGGGCGCGACCAACGCGCGGCGGACCGAGTGCTCCCGGCCGCTCATCTGCAGAATCGTCCGCCCGTGCACGGGTTCGAGCTGCCAGCCGTAGTTGTCCGTGGTGAACGCCGGGTTCTTGAAGGCGAGCTCGACGTCCACGTAGCGGGAAATCACGTAGCTCTGCATCGGCTCGTGCCAGTACAACGGCACTTCCCGCAGTGTCACGTAGGCGGAATAGGGATCGGCGGCGAACGATGGCGACAGAATGTCCGGCAGCTCCGGCGGCATTACAGTCCTCTCAGCGACACGTCGGTCAGTCGGCCACCGTAAACCGTTACGCCCCAAGTGGTCCAGCAGGTCCGCCGACAACCACCCGAGGGGCCGCACGGTCAGCCGGCCTCCATGGTCAGGTGGCCCAGGTTGATCACCAGGAGATTGGCGACCACGACGGCCGGGAAGACGATCGCCAGCACCCGTTGATCGGCCTGCCACAGCGCCACTGCCGCACCGCCGAACACCAGAACCTTGGTGATCACGGCCAGCACCGGTACCGAGAACGTCGCCTGCGGTGCCGCGAACAACGCCCACAGCACGATGGCCACCGCCGGCGCCCCGATACCGAGCGTGAGCCTGATGGGCAGGCTGCCACCCGTGTTGAACCCCCAGTAGCAGAGCGCCGCCACCGCGCCGAGTTCCAGCAGGAACGCCAGGCCCAGGTTGCCCATCCGCCATGCCGTGCCGATCATGTTGCCTCCCCTATGAGCACCGCTCTCTGTCGAGATCAGTGTTCACGAGTGCAGAGGTCTTTGTCAAGAGCAGTGCTCTCCGTTCGTGTCACCGCTCCGCGCTACGGCTGGTCGAGCAGGGTGAGGTAGGCCTCGAGCTGGGCAGCACCGGCGAGCAAGGCGCGGCTGCACGTGGTCGGCCGGTCCTGCCGAGAGTCGAGGAACGGGCTAACGCCCCGCCCCGCCCGCGCAGCGACTCGACGAACCGCGCGACCTGGCACAGCGGTACCCGCCTCGGCGCAACCGCCACTCCCAGCTACGACTGGTCGAACAGGGTGAGGTAGGCCTCGAACTGGGCCGCACCGGCGAGCAAGGCGCGGCCGCGCCGCGTCAACCGGTCCCGCCACGAGTCCAGGAACACGCTCAACGCCTCCTCCCCGCCCGCCTCGCGCAGCGACTCGACGAACCGCGCGACCTGGCGCAACGGGTAGCCACCTCGGCGCAACTGCCGGGCGATCTCGGCGTCGCGCACGCTCTCCGGCCCGAGTGGCGGTATCCCGTCGCGCGGTCGCGTTCGGGGTGCAGGATGCCCTCGGTCTCCCAGGTGCGCACTGTCGCCGGGTGCACGCCGAGCCGACGCGCGAGTTCGCCCACGGTCAGTGGTCGACCGGTGGCCGGCCCGGGTCTCGTGGTGGACAGGCTGCCCAGGGCCGTCGCGACCTCGGTGCGGGTGTCGCGCTCGGCGAGCAGGGCAACGTGCGTGGCGTCGATGAGCCGGTAGGCGGACTCGGTGTCACCGCTGTTGGTCGCGCGCATGATCTCCGTCGCCTGCTGGTGCCCGTGGCCGCCGCGCAGCGCGAGAAAGGCGCGCAGGGCCTGCGCGTGCAGGTGCGTGTAGCGCAGGTAATCGGTCTCGCCACGCGCGGTGGACGGGAGGATGCCCGCGTCCTCGTAGTTGCGGACCGCCTGGGCGGACAGCCCGTGCTCCCGGGCCAGGTCGACGGGTCGCACCACACCTCCGATTGAGACTTCAGGCTATCGGCTCCAGGTAGCTGTCGTCGAAGTTTCAACTGAGTCTTCAACGATAGTGTCGAGGACAGTCGAAGCCAGAAGGGGTGTTCATGTCCACTGCCGCAGCACTGCGCGGGATCGGCCGCCGGCTCGACGACCCGGCCGGCCTGGGCCGCGCCCTGGACGAGTTGCTGGCCGAACGAGCCGAGCCGCCGACCCTGCTCGCCCTCGGCGAACCGACCCACGGGATCGAGGCATTCCCCTTGCTGCGCAACGAAGTCCTCGGTCACCTCGTCGAACGCGGGTACCGGTCGATCGCACTGGAGACCGACGTCCTCGCCGCGTCCGTTGTCGACGCCTACGTGACCGGGGGTGCGGCGGACATCGACACCGTGCTCACGACCGGATTCAGCCACGGGTTCGGCGCCGTGCCGGGCAACCGCGAACTCGTCGAATGGCTGCGCACGCACAACCGCGACCGCGCACCGCAGGACCGGGTTCATTTCCACGGCTTCGACGCACCGCTGGAGATCTCCAGCGCACCGAGCCCGCGACACGCACTGTGCTCGGTCATCGACTACCTGCCCACGGCGGTGCGGCCCGCGATCCGCGACCTCGACACCCTGCTCGGCGACGACACGGACTGGACCAATCAGGCGGCGATGTTCGATCCGGCAGCCTCTGTCGGCGACTCCGACCGCGCTCGGGCTCTACGCGTCGTCGCCGACGACCTCGCCAGCGCACTGCACCGCGCGACACCCGGCCTGCGCCCCGCCGACCCGGCCGGCTACACCCGCGCCGTCACGCACGCGCGCACCGCCCTGGGCCTGCTGCGCTATCACGCGGCCATGGCCAGCCCGGGGCCCGATCGCATCGGGACCTTGGTCAGCCTGCGCTCCGAGATGATGGCCGAGAACCTCCTCGCGATCGTGGCGCGGGAACAGCGACGCGGACCGATCCTGGTGTTCGCGCACAACGGACACCTCCAGCGGGCGCAGCCGAACAGCGAGGGCTGGGGCAGCGCGGGCGCGCTCGTCGAACTCACCCTCGGCCAGCGCTATGTGTTCCTGGCGACCGACGCCAACCCGCACAGCGACCCTGCCACACTTCAGGGCGTGTTGGCCGAGGCGACCACCCGCCGTGCCCTGTTCCCGGCGCCTGCCCTGCGCGCCGCGCTTCCTTCGTCGATCCGGGCGGGAGAACCGATCGTGTCCGGTCATTTCCCGCTGACACCGGCGGATTTGGCCGGCGCCGACGCGGTCATCTTCATCGCCGACACCGACGGGAAGCAGCACCGGTACTGGTAGCAACCAAACGAAACGTGCCTGGTCACGGGCCTGGGATGGGTCGCACGACCGTGCGCGTCGGGGACTTACGGCCCTGTTCGCGCCGGACAGACCCTGGTCCGATGGGGGTCTGGGGAGGCTTTGTCCACACCAGACCCATCGGGGGATTCGCCCATGACGTCCATCACCAATCGCACGATCGACGAGTACCGCGCACGCTTCACCGGACGGCTCATCAGCTCGTCAGACACCGATTTCGACACCGCACGAAGCGTGTGGAACGGGGACATCGACCGACGTCCCGCCGTCATCGCCCGCTGCACCGGACCATCCGATGTGGGCGAGGCGATCCGTTTCGCTCGGGACACCGGTCTGGAGATCTCGGTGCGCGGTGGTGCGCACAACTTCGGCGGTGCCGCTGTCGCCGCCGACGGCATGATGATCGACATGTCCGCCATTCGTGGCGTGACCGTCGACCCGGCCACTCGGCGGGCGCACTGCGGTGGTGGCGCGACCATGGCCGACCTGGACGCGGCCACTCAGGAGCACGGTCTCGCGGTGCCGGCCGGCACGATCAGCCACACCGGCGTGGGCGGTCTGACGCTGGGTGGCGGTTTCGGCTGGCTCACCAACAGGCACGGCCTGGCCTGCGACAACGTACTGTCCGCCGACGTGGTCACGGCCGACGGCGAACTCATCCACGCATCCGCCGTCGAGCACCCCGACCTGTACTGGGCGATCCGCGGCGGTGGCGGCAACTTCGGTGTCGTCACGGACTTCGAGTTCCAACTGTTCCCGGTCGGACCGATGGTGCAGGTGTCGCTGTTCTTCTGGGGCCTGGACCAGGGTGTCGAGGCGATGCGCGTGACCCGTGAGGTCACCACCGACATGCCCCGCGACCTCGGTGCGCTGCTGGTCGGGCTGAACGCGCCGCCCGCGCCGTTCGTGCCGGAGGAGTATCACCTCGCGCCCGGTTACGCACTCCTGGTGGCCGGATTCGGTGATCCCGCCGTGCATGCCGGGCTGGTACGGCGCGTGCGCGATCTGCTACCGCCGGCGTTCGACATGGTCACCGACCTGCCGTACGTGGAGTTGCAGCGCATGATCGACGACAGCGCGCCGTGGGGCATCCGCGCCTACGAGAAGGCGGTGTACCTGGAGTCGATGACCGACCAGGTGATCTCGGT
>DASUGU010000050.1:0-6819 GCA_036273855.1 Pseudonocardiaceae bacterium | reverse complement strand
GACCCCCGGCGCACCATGCGCCAGATCATCAAACAGGCCAACGCGCTGGGCATGACCGTCCGGTTCGACCCGATCCCCGGCTGACGCCACAACCAACGCAACGCCTCGTGAGCAGCGTGTTCCGTTCATCTTCGTGTCAGTGCTGGGCAGGTCATGTCGCTCGCCGCGGTCGGCCTCGTCCTGGCGGATCCAGTTCCGGAGGGCCTCGTGATGGACGTTGAGCTGCTCGGCCAACCGCCGGATCACCGGTTTGGGGTCGGACTCCCGATACAGCCTTACGGCGCGTTCCCGCAGCTCATCCGGGTACTTCTTGGGGGCAGGCACGATGACTTCCTTCCTCGGTTCACATGATCAAACCTGGTTTGGAAGTCTCCGGGCAACCGGGGGAACCTCAGAAGCAGTCGGAGACATCTCCCTCGATGAACCAGGTCGTCCCGGTCCAGGTGTTGGCCACTTCCCGCAGCGCGGTGTGGCATCCCCGTCCGGGACGGAAACCGTGTGAACGGTCGGAGAACGTCGGCTCGTAGTAGGCCTGCAAAAGCAGACGCACCACCTCGCCGACCAGCTTGTCCGACCACGGCGGCAAGCCAGCGGCCTCCTGCTCCCGTTCTTCTTTGGGATGTAGATCCGCCGTGCCGGACTCCATCGGTAGCGCTCGTGGCGCAGCGCGTCGATGACGCGTCCGATCTTGCCCAGTGACATGCCGTCCACGGTCTCCCCGGAGACCCCAGGCGTCATCGCCCCCTTGTTGGAGTGGCGGTCCAGGTGGGGTGTGATGTCAAGTGATTGCCGCCCCCAGGGTCGGGTGGCCCGAGGGATTGCGCCCTCGGGCTCCCACGGAACCGGGCGTGACAGTCTCCCATCACTCGGCTCTTGTCGTCTTGATCATCAGCGGATGGGTGACCCACTGCCAGTGCGCAAATGCGCGGGTAGCGGGGCCGTGAGCCGTTGCCAGGCAGCGCGTGCCTTGCGCATGGCTTGGAACCGTTTGAGCTTCTTCCGGATCCACCGCATATCGACAAGCCAGCCCTGCGATCCCGCCGCCTTCAGGAGGCTGAGTCCGCCGAGGCCGAGGCCGTCGAAAATGAGCAGGCCGTCGTGTCGGTGCGCGTCCCGGCGTCACTCACCGAAGCGATCACGCCAACCGGGCCTGGCAGCTCTGATCCTGTCCATTGTTTGTCCAGAAATTGGCAAGTGACAGACGAGCTGGCCTGCATCTCTCCTGGCCAATCCGGGATGTTCGGGCCCTGCCCCACTTGCGTGGTTGCCTCAGCATCCTGATTGATCACGCAGATGTGCTCGATGTCGATGTCTACCGCCGGACCGGCCCTGCGTGTTACTAACTTTCCTCTCCCTGCTGAAGCTCGTATATTTGCTTCGGTTTGTGGGATGCGAGGCACCTACGAGGGGGCACAGATGGCTCGGCAGGAACGACCAATTGATCCCGGTGCCGGTCCGTTGCAACGTTTCGCTTGGGAATTGCGGAAGGCGCGCGTCGAGGCTGGTAATCCCACATACCGGGCGCTGGCTCGAACAGCTGGATACAGCGCGTCCACGCTGTCCGAAGCGGCCGCCGGTATTCGCCAACCCAGTCTCGATGTGGTGCTGGCCTATGTGGGAGCCTGCGGTGGGGACACGGCCGACTGGCGCGAACGATGGCTGGAACTAGACGCGGAACTGCACGATCCCGGCCTGCAGACCACCGCGCACAGCACGCAACATGACGTGGGTTCGGACCGGACGTTGCCACTGCCGCAGACCGGCAGCACCGCACCAATGGAATCGGCCGCTAGCGCGACCGAAGATCCACCGCATCCGGTGCCGGCCGGTCGGCGAGGGCGGCGCGCAGTTCGTGCCGCAATGTTGGGCGTGCTGCTGATCGTGCTGGGCACCGCAGGCGTTGTCATCGTTCGGTACCTTGCCCCCGCGAGTCGCGCCACGAGTGCGGCGGACGCCGACTGTCCGGCCATGCCGCCCTTGGCGGCATTCACCGGCCGAACCTACGGCAGCGGCGTGCACGTGCGCACGGGTGCGTCCCGGGACGACCCGATTGTGTTCACCATCCCGCCCAACTGCAAGGTCGGATTCACCGGGTACTGCATCGGCGAACCGATCTACGATGCGACGGCGCAAACACCGGACGTTCGCTGGCTACGGTTGCCCGGCGGCGGCGTTGTCGCATCGGCCTTGGTCCACGGCAACCCGCCCACAAACCTGGCACCCGGCCGGTGCAGGGACGCGTTGCCGCAGCCGGAGTCGATCGCACTCCAGGTCACGGCCGACCCCCGCATGCCCGACACACTTCTCCTGCGCGCGACCGGCAGGTTCGTGCACATCACCGGCTTCACCGCTTTCTACCCGATCAACCCAGCCTCACCCGGCAGACGCCGTTGGCAGCAGATCACCTTGACCGGCGAAGCGGCGCCCGACTTCCTCGTCCGGTGGCGCCTGGGCCCAGTACGCAACCAGCCCACGCCGACCGAACAGTTTTTGGTGGCTGCGGTCGCCTGCCTCGGTGGCGAGGGCCCTACGGACGTGTTGGACGTACTCGCGGTGCACGCCGACGGCACGAGCAGCACTCTGCCCACCCGCCTGCACGCCGGCCAACGGGCCACCGCAGAGCGCTCGGCCTGTCTGTATCCCACGGCTAACTGAACGCCGCACGGCTGAGCGTCTGGCCCAACCCCAGACCAGGGGTTGGGTGAGGCGGGCAGCTCCTGGAACGTGGTACGCGCTCGGCGGGTACGCCTGGTCCTGACGCGGGTGATGGTGCGCAGGCAGTCAGCCTTCGTGGAAGTATGCCCGTGTGCCGCCGGTCAATGACAAGAGCGTCGACCCCGAGACGGATGAGCGCACGCGGTTCGCCTCGGCCAGCCTGCCCGCCTGGGCCCGCAACACGCCGAAAGCGACCCACTCGACGGCCGGCTTGCCAGATTGATTGTTCGGGACCGGGTTGTTCGTCGTTGATTGATCCCGGCGTGGCCTGGTGGGGATTGATGATCGCTGCCGCTTCACTGTGCAGTGCAGCGACAGTCGATCCGACTGCCGCCCGACGAAAGTCTCGCAAGATCGGCCCGGACAACAGCTCGGTGAGAACGGCCTGCATCGATGCCGACGCGCAGATTTCGTCAGGCCTCCGGTCACGTTCGCCGGGCGCCAGGCCGTGGAATCTGCCCAGCTTGAGCACTTTGGGTGTCATCACTGGTGACGCCCTTGTGAGGTGGCGGCAGAGTTGACCGAAATCTGAGCAGAACGTACCCGCCGCCGCCAAGGAACGGGCGATCAGGGGAACATAGCAAGAATGGATGGCGTGACGGGCGTTCTGGTAGGGAAGGACGGGAAACCCGGTGGAATTCGGCATGCTCGGTCCGCTGGAAGTACACGACCCTGTGTTCCGCGTAATTCGGCTGCCTGGAGTGTCGAATCGGCACTCGAGCTGGGCGGACATGGATATGACCGCCTGGAGGGCGTTTCTCTAGGCGTCGGTGTTCGGGCTGGTCAGCGAGTTGCGGGCTGAAGGTCGACGACCCGCTTCGGGTGAGGGACGCCCGCTTGGCCAGCAGGTCGGTCTGCGGCTCGGTCAGTACGGTGACCTGCTGGAACATTCCGGTAAGGCTGGTGAAGGTCCCGACGTGCAGGCGTTGGACTTCGCGGCGGGTCTGGGTACAGGTCCTTGCGGTCCGGGTCTCGACGATGCGGATGAGCAGCAGGCCAGCTCGCCCAGAACGTCGCGGTCACGCCCACTACAAGATGCCGGGCCATCAGATAGATCCAGGGCCATGCCAGCGAAACGCCCAGGACCGGCCCGAACACGCCGCCCGCAGACGCGCGCGGGCCATGAGCTTTGTACGGCATTGATTGATTCGCCATCGCACGGGTGTCGATCAATCAAGGCGGCCCGTAGCAAAGGGGACGTGAGGTGGTCGACCCCGCCGGCCCCATTGGGGCCGTGATGGCGACACACCGCAAACACGGTGGGACGGAGCAGATACGGATCCCCGATCCACACCTGCGAAACGTTCTGAGGCACGCACTGACCGACCGAGACATATCCGACCCACACCGATCACTACATAGGAGGAAACATGCGCCATCTACGCAAGGCTCTCACCATCGCCGGCGCCGCACTGGCCATCACCGCCCCTCTCATGGCCATCGGTACACCCGCGTTCGCGGCGGCCAGAGACGGCGTCTGCGACAGCGGTGAGTTCTGCTACTACTTCTTCTCCGGCGAACAGGGATCGCTCTCAGATTTCACCGGATCGGTCGCCAACTATGGAACGACAGAGCCGACCTGCTTCGACTTCAAAGGTCCCGGCACCGGCCAGGGCCAGTGCATCAAGAACAATGCTGAGTCGGTGTGGAACCGCTCCAGCAGGACGGTGACGGTGTTCTTCAACAGCAACTTTGGCGGACCATTCCAGAACATCGAGCCGGGTCAGAGGATCGACCTCATCCCCGCGCTGTTCGACAACAACGCCTCACACGAGTTCAATTAGCCTGCGCAGACGCCACGCAACGACTATGCGGTCACGCGCGGACGATCCTGCGTCATTGCGGCCGTTTAGTTGGGGGTGCCGGTAAGCCTCTTACCGGCACCCCGCTCTCCCTCAAAACACGACCATCATTCAATCTCAATAGCAGCCAACGTATCCGGCAAACGGGAGGTCGACCCCGCAGGGTAGGCCGGCGCCTCCGTTGCTGTGCAACGTGTTCCTGCACCGGTTGGACCGGGCATGGGACACCGGGGAGCATGGTGTCCTGGTGCGTTACTGCGACGACACATCAAAGCCTATTGCGTGTCTGGTCTTCATGTGGTGCCAAAGCTGCCGAGAGGCTGTCGGTGGGGACTGTTCCAAGATCGGTGTTTCCGGCCCGACACGCCGGGCTGAGATCCGGCGGGATGGGCACTGTGAATGATGACATCGGAGCTTGTGAGTCCACGCAAGCGTGAGGTGAAGCCGGCGCAGCTGTCGCCGGAGCAGGCCGCTGCGGCGGCGATGGTGGCCGAGGCCAAGGCGCGAGGGTTGGCGTTGACCGGCCCAGACGGCCTGCTGAAGCTGTTCACCAAGAACGTGCTGGAAAACGGCGCTGAACGAGGAAATGACCGAGCATCTCGGGCAGGAGAAGAACCAGGCTGATCCGGGTCGAGACTCGACCAACGTGCGAAACGGCACCGACCGAAGACGGTGATCTCGGACGCCGCCGGCGAGGTACGGATCGAGGTGCCACGGGATCGGGGAAGCACGTTGGAGCTGCAGATCGTGAAGAAGCGGCAGCGTCGACTTGCCGATGTGGACGAGATCGTGTTGTCGTTGTATGCGAAGGGGATGGCCACCGGAGAAATCTCCCCGCATTTTGGTGAGATGTACGGGGCGTCGGTGAGCAAGGAGACGATCTCCGGCGATCACTGACCAGGTGATCGCCGAGATGCAGGACTGGGCCAACCGGCCACTGTACGCGGGGCGGTTTCTAACGGTCGTTGCGAACGACCGTGGCGATTAGTCGACGTTCCCATTGTTGCATCATCTGGTGCGGGCTCTTGTCGTTGAGACGCGCCCGTGGCCGGTTGTGGGACTGTAGAACTTTCGGCTCTGTCCCTGATTGCGTGATCAAGGATCGGGATGGGTGTCAGACGTTGAGTAGGATTCGCTTGCGGAGCAGGGCGAAGCCAGCTCGGCCGTAGGTCTGGCGCTTGAGCATCTTGATTTTCGTGTTGACGCCCTCGGTAGGCCCGTTGCTGTGGGGGTAGGTGAGTCCGGCGACGGCGGCGTGGTGGTCTTTCTCGAGCCCGTCGGTGAAGACGTGCAGGGCGGGCAGGTCCTCGCTGCGGACGTCGCTGATCCAGGCATCGAGCTCGGCACCGCGACGCTGGGTGAGCAGGGTTGCGAACTGGCGCACCCGGTTTGCGAGGGTGGTCAGTTCAGGACAGGATGCGATCAGTTCGTGCAGGTGCTGTCGGTGGTGATCGGTCAGGTTCTCAGGCTTGCTCATCAACCACCTGACGAGCCGTCGCGGAGAGGGTGCGGCGCGGTCGGCGTCGGCGCGTCCCTGGTTGATGTAGCGGACCAGCAGGTTGGCGCTGCCGGTGTAGCCCTGTTTGCGGATCTCGGCCAGTATCCCGGTGACCGGGACCTGCTCGGCCAGTCGCTGCCGAACCAGGTCGCGGTGCGGGTCGACCAGGCATCGGCCGTAGCGAGGCGGGCGCAGCAGGTCCTCGGCGTGCGTGGCGCGGGCGTAGCGCTTGACGGTGTTCAGCGCCCAGCCCAGGCGCCGGGCGCACTCCAGCAGTCCGACGCCTTGCTCAAGCAGGGCGTGTACGGCGGTGAACCGTTCGCGGGTGCGCACGGCGAGAGCGGAGTCCGTAGCCGGGGGTGCGCTTCCAGCAGTCGCTGTGCGCGATGACCGTCTTCTCCACCGCTGCGGCGAGGTTGTGCCACAGGTGCCACCGGTCGCTGATCTGCACGGCGTGCGGCAGGCCGGCTCGGATGGCCTCGGCGTAGGTGGCCGATCCGTCGCGGCACACCATATGGATGTCGGGATGCTGGCTTAGCTTGACTCTGTCGGTGATCTTGGTTCCACGGCGTGGCGCATGATCAGTAGCATGATCAACCTTGTTCAAGGTCGATCCAGCTGCCGAGGTGCCCGTTGTCCGTCCGTCCCCGTTCCGGCGAGCAAGCGCCGGTGCCGCTACCGAGGACAGCCCAAGGCCCATCTGCAACATGTCTTCACCGCTATCGCTGTGAACATCGAACGCCTCAGCGGCTTACCAGCATCCGGCGAAGCAGTCCCGGCCCGCCCACCGACCGCGTTCCAGGA
>DASUGU010000049.1:0-326658 GCA_036273855.1 Pseudonocardiaceae bacterium | reverse complement strand
CCGGGAGGCGGCGGCCGCGCTGACGGTGCCCTTCACCGATATCACCGCGAGCGTGCCGGCCGCGGATGGCGAGGGCTACCCCGCCTCGGTGACGGATGCCCAGGGCTGCCCGCGGTTCTCGCTGCGGGCGGTGACCGGCCTGG
Organism: Pseudonocardiaceae bacterium; assembly: GCA_036273855.1. Classification (GTDB taxonomy): domain Bacteria; phylum Actinomycetota; class Actinomycetes; order Mycobacteriales; family Pseudonocardiaceae; genus DATEPR01. The sequence continues at coordinate 326,515 of DASUGU010000049.1, read as the reverse complement.
ACCCGGCCAGCCCGACTCCGGCGTTCATAGCCGATCGGCTGCGCGCCTGCGGCATGCGCTCCATCTCACTGGCGGTGGACGTCACCAACTACGTGATGCTGGAGACCGGCCAGCCGCTGCACGCCTTCGACGCGATGTCCTTGCAGGGCAACATCGTCATCCGCCGGGCCAAGCCGGGCGAGCGGCTCACCACGCTGGACGACGTGCGACGTGACCTCGACCCGGACGACATCGTCGTCGCCGACTCCAGTGGCGCGATCAGCATGGCCGGCGTGATGGGTGGCGCGTCCACCGAGGTCCGCTCGGACAGCAGCGACATCCTGCTGGAGGCGGCCACCTGGGAGCCTGCGTCGATCGCGCGGGCCGCCCGCCGGCACAAGCTGCCCAGCGAGGCGTCCCGCCGGTTCGAGCGCTACGTCGACCCGGCCGTGGCGCCCACCGCACTGGAACTGGCCGCGCGCCTGCTGTCCCGGACCGGCGACGGCATCATCCAGCCCGGCCGCACCGACGTCGGCCGGCCGACCCTGCCCGGCCCGGTGGTCGTGCCGATGGCGCTGCCCGACCGGACGGCGGGCGTCGACTACGGCCGGGGTGTCACCGCCCGGCGGTTGCAGCAGATCGGCTGTCTGGTCGAGGTGGACACCGCGGACGACGGCACGCCCGTGGTCATCGCGACGCCGCCGAGCTGGCGGGCCGATCTCAACCAGCCTGCCGACTTCGTCGAGGAAGTGCTGCGGCTGGAGGGCTACCACACCATTCCCTCCGTGCTGCCTTCCGCGCCGCCCGGCCGTGGCCTGACCGCGGGACAGCGCCGGGAGCGCGCGGTGTCCCGGGCGCTGGCCGAGGCCGGTTACGTCGAGGTGCTGCCGTTCCCGTTCGTGTCCGCACAGGTGTGGGACGACTTCGGTCTGGCCGAGGACGACCCGCGCCGCCGGACGCTGACCCTGCTCAACCCGCTGGAGTCGGACGCGAACCAACTGGCCAGCACGTTGCTGCCCGGTCTGGTGGACGCCGTGCAGCGCAACATCTCCCGCGGTTTCACCGATCTGGCGCTGTACGACATCCGCCAGGTGGCGATCGTCCGGGCCCAGCAGCCGGCCATGCCCGAGGTGGGTGTGGCGGACCGGCCGTCGGACGACGAGATCGCCGCGCTGGACGCCACCCTGCCCGACCAGCCGGTGCACGTCGCCGCCGTGTTGACCGGCCAGCGAGTGCGGCACGGCTGGTGGGGCAAGGGCGAGCAGGCCGGTTGGGCGGATGCCGTGCAGGCGGCCAGGATCGTCGGCCAAGCGTCCGGAGTGGACCTGGAGATCACGGCAAGTGCTTACGCCCCTTGGCATCCCGGCCGCTGTGCCGAGTTCTCGGTGAACGGTGTCGTCGTCGGCCACGCCGGTGAGCTGCACCCGAAGGTGATCGAGCGGCTGGGCCTGCCCCGGCGCGCCTGCGCGATGGAGCTGAACCTGACCGCGGTGCCGGTGGTGGAGCGCCGCCCGGCGCCCCGCGTGTCGCCGTACCCGCCGGTGCTGCTGGACGTGGCGCTCGTGGTGGACGAGAAGGTGCCGGCCGCCGAGGTCGCCGAGGTGCTGCGCGCCGGTAGCGGTGCCCTGCTGGAGGACCTGTCGCTGTTCGACGTCTACACCGGCAAGCAGGTCGGCGACGGCAAGCGGTCGCTTGCCTACGCGCTGCGCTTCCGCGCCCCGGACCGGACGCTGACCCGGGACGAGGCCACCGCCGCCCGGGACGCCGCCGTCGCACTGGCCGCCGAACGCCTGGGTGCCGCGCTGCGCGCCTGATCCACGGTCCCGACGCCCGCCCGGCACCACACGGTGTCGGGCGGGCGTCGTTGTGCCCCGCCTCTCGTTGATTGAACTTGCAGAGCCGTGCATAATCATCCATATGACAGCGCGCGTGGCCGTAGCCGGCGCCAGCGGTTACGCCGGCGGCGAACTGCTCCGGCTGCTGCTGGCCCACCCGGACGTCGAGATCGGCGCCCTCACCGCGGGCGACAGCGCCGGCACACCGTTGGGCACCCACCAGCCGCACCTGGTCCCACTCGCCGACCGCGTGATCGAGGACACCACCCCCGAGACCCTCGCCGGCCACGACGTGGTGTTCCTCGCGCTGCCGCACGGCCGGTCGGCCGCCATCGCCGCCGCGCTCGGCCAGGACGTCCTCGTCGTCGACTGCGGTGCCGACCACCGGCTGTCCAGCACCGCCGACTGGACCCGCTGGTACGGCGGCACCCACGCCGGCACCTGGCCCTACGGCCTGCCCGAACTCCCCGGCGCGCGCGAGGCACTCGCCGGCGCCCGGCGGATCGCGGTACCCGGTTGCTACCCGACCGCGGTGAGCGTCGCCCTGGCCCCCGCGCTGGCCGCCGGTCTTGTCGAACGGGACATCAACGCGGTCGCGGTGAGCGGTGTCTCCGGCGCCGGCCGCGGCCTGAAACCGCATCTGCTCGCCGGCGAGGTGCTCGGCTCGGCGTCCGCCTACGGCGTCGGCGGCGGCCATCGGCATACCCCGGAGATCGCGCAGAACCTGGGCCGGGTGGCTGGCGGCCCGGTCACCGTGTCGTTCACCCCGGTGCTGGCGCCGATGGCCAGGGGCATCCTCGCCACCTGCTCGGCACCCGCCCTGCCCGGCGTCGACACCGACACCGCGTACAAGACCTACCAGGCCGCCTACGCCGACGAGCCGTTCGTCCACCTGCTGCCCGACGGCACCTGGCCGGCAACGGCCGCGACCCTGGGCGGCAACGCGATCCACCTCCAGGTCACCGTGGACGCCGACGCCGGCCGGCTGATCGTCGTGTCCGCAGTGGACAATCTGACCAAGGGCACGGCGGGCGCCGCGATCCAGTCCATGAACCTCGCTCTCGGCCTGCCCGAGACCACCGGCCTGTCCAGCGTGGGGATCGCGCCATGACACTCCCGGCTGGGTTCCGGTTCGAGTCGAACCTGCTGGTCAACGACGGCCCGATGGACGTGGCCGTCGGCCTGTTCACCGACTCGCACGCGCCCGCACTGTGGTCCCGCCAGGTGCTCACCGACGGCAGGCTGCGCGCGGTCGCCCTCGTCCCGCCGGTCAGCGGCACCGGCCCGGAGCAGTTCCAGTCCGTGCACACCACCGCGGAGCGGGTCGCCGACCAGCTCGGGATCGGCGCCGTCGAGGTGGCGGTGTGGTGGGCCGACGGCATCAGCCACGACGGTCCCGTGCCGACCACCGAGTGGCCGGTCACCGCGCTCACCGCGGGCGATCTGGCCGTGCTGCTCACCGACGCCGACGTCGACGCGGCCACGATGACCGCCGCGCTGGCCACGGTGCCCGGCGACAACCTGCTGATGCTGTCGTCCGGTGCCGGGAGGACGTCGTGACGGACACCGAGATCCTCGACGAGGAGCGGGCCGAAGCCGGGCGGAAGGCAGCCGTGCTGGTCGAGGCCCTGCCCTGGCTGCAGGAGTTCCACGGCAGCATCGTGGTGGTCAAGTACGGCGGCAACGCCATGACCGACGACCAGCTCAAGCAGGCGTTCGCCCAGGACATGGTGTTCCTGCGGCTGGCCGGTGTGCACCCGGTCGTGGTGCACGGCGGCGGCCCGCAGATCACCGCGATGCTCACCCGGCTGGGCATTCCCGGCGAGTTCGCCGGCGGCCTGCGGGTGACGACACCGGAGACCATGGACGTGGTCCGGATGGTGCTGGTCGGGCAGGTCGGCCGCGAGCTCGTCGGCCTGATCAACCAGCACGGCCCGTACGCGGTCGGCATCTCCGGCGAGGACGCCCACCTGCTCACCGCACGGCGCCGGCAGGCCGTGGTGGACGGAGCGTCGGTGGACATCGGCCTGGTCGGTGACGTCGTCGCGGTGAACCCGGACGCCGTGCTGGACATCGTCCGGGCCGGTCGGATTCCCGTGGTGTCCACTGTGGCCCCGGACGTGGACGGCGTGGTGCACAACGTGAACGCCGACACGGCCGCCGGTGCGCTGGCCATCGCGCTGGGTGCGGCCAAGCTGATCGTGCTGACCGACGTCGAGGGCCTCTACCTGGACTGGCCGGACCGGTCCTCGCTGTGCCACGAGATCCGCGCCGGCCATCTGGCGTCCGTGCTGCCCGGACTGGCCACCGGGATGGTGCCGAAGATGGAGGCGTGCCTGCGGGCCGTGAACGGCGGTGTCGCGAAGGCGCACGTGATCGACGGCCGGCTGGAACATTCGGTGCTGTTGGAGGTCTTCACCTCACGAGGAGTCGGCACGATGGTGCTACCGGACGAGGAGCCGGCATGACGATCAATTCCAATGTGGACGGCCAGGAACGCTGGCGGTCCGTGTTCATGGACAACTACGGCACGCCGGGACTGACCCTGGTGCGCGGCGACGGCGCCTGGGTGTGGGACGCCGACGGCAACCGCTACCTCGACCTCGTCGCCGGCATCGCGGTGAACGCGCTCGGCCACGCGCACCCCGCCGTGGTCAGCGCCGTCACCGAGCAGATCGGCGTGCTGGGCCACACGTCCAACCTCTACGTCAACCCGATCGCCGTCGAACTGGCCGAGGCGCTGCTGGACGTCACCGGGTTCGCCGGCAACGGCCGGGTGCTGTTCTGCAACTCCGGCGCCGAGGCGCTGGAGGGCGCGTTCAAGATCAGCAGGCTGACCGGCCGGTCCAAGGTGGTCGCCGCCGAGGGCGCGTTCCACGGCCGCACGTTCGGCGCGCTCGCGCTCACCGGCCAGCCGGCCAAGCGCACCCCGTTCGAACCGCTGACCCCCGGCGTCACCCACGTCCCCTTCGGCGACGTGGCCGCACTGGCCGCCGCCGTCGACACCGAGACCGCGGCCGTGTTCCTGGAACCGGTGCTCGGCGAGGGCGGTGTCGTCCCGGCCCCGGACGGCTATCTGGCGGCGGCACGGGACATCACCACGAAGGCGGGCGCGCTGCTGGTGATCGACGAGGTGCAGACCGGCCTCGGCCGGCTGGGCACCTGGTTCGCCTTCCAGCAGGCCGGCATCACCCCGGACGTCATCACCCTGGCCAAGGGTCTGGGCGGCGGCCTGCCGCTGGGTGCGGTGATCGGTGTCGGCGCGGCGGGCGACCTGCTGCGGCCCGGCCAGCACGGCACCACGTTCGGCGGCAACCCGGTGTGCTGTGCCGCCGGCCTGGCCGTGCTCCGCACCATCGCCGCCGACCGGCTCGCCGAGCATGCGGCCGCGATCGGCAAGGAGATCACCCACGGCATCGAGCAGCTGCACCACCCGCTGGTCAGCGAGGTCCGGGGAACGGGCCTGCTGCTCGGCATCGAGCTGCACCGCCCGGTGTCCGCCGGTGTCGCCTCGGCCGCCCAGGCCGCCGGTTACCTGGTCAACCCGGTGCAGGGCAACGTGGTGCGGCTGGCGCCACCACTGATCGTGGATCACCAGCAGGCCAAGGACTTCGTCGCCGCGCTGCCGGCGGTCCTCGACGCGGCGTCGGAGGTCTGATCGGTGGTCAGGCACTTCCTGCGCGACGACGACCTCAGCCCGGACGAGCAGGCCGAGGTACTCGACCTGGCCGACCGGCTCAAGGCAGACCCGCTCGGCCGGCAACCGCTGGCCGGCAAGTCGATCGCCGCCATCTTCGAGAAGAACTCCACCCGCACCCGGCTGTCCTTCGACGTCGGCATCCACCAGCTCGGCGGCCACGCCGTCATCGTGGACGGCCGCACGATGCAGCTGGGCCGGGAGGAGACGATCGAGGACACCTCGCGCGTGCTGTCCCGGTACGTGGACGCGGTGGTGTGGCGGACGTTCGCGCAGGCCAGGATCGCCGCGATGGCGTCGGTGTCGGCGATCCCGGTGATCAATGCCCTGACCGACGAGTTCCACCCCTGCCAGGTGCTCGCCGACCTGCAGACCATCCGGGAACGGCTGGGCAGGCTGGCCGGCGTCACCGTCACCTATCTCGGTGACGGAGCCAACAACATGGCCCACTCCATCCTGGTCGGCGGCACGACGGCCGGCATGCACGTCCGGATCGGCGCCCCGGCGGGTTTCCAGCCGCACCCCGACGTGCTGCTGGACGCCAAGCGCAGCGGCGAGCGGACCGGCGGCAGTGTGTCCGTAGTGGACAGTGCGTACGCCGCCGTCGACGGTTCCGACGTGCTGATCACCGACGCGTGGACGTCCATGGGCCAGGAGACCGACGGCAAGGACCGGATCAGCCCGTTCCGCCCGCTCCAGGTCAACGCCGAACTGCTGGCCAGGGCGGCGCCCGGCGCGATCGTGCTGCACTGCCTGCCCGCCCACCGCGGCATGGAGATCACCGACGAGGTGCTGGACGGCCCGGCCAGCGCGGTCTGGGACGAGGCGGAGAACCGGCTGCACGCCCAGAAGGCGCTGCTCGTCTGGCTGCTGGAGCAGACATGACACCCCTTGTGTCAACCTATGGTCCGAAATCAGGCCGCGACCTGGGTTTCGCCGCGCTGACAGGCGCCGCCGTGCAGTGCGGGGTCGTAGGGCGTGTCGTTCTGCCAGCAACGCCACATCACCCGCACCCAGGCCCGTGCGAGGATACGAGTGGCGTGCGGGTGGTCCTTGCCCGAGGCCCGCGCCCGGTCATAGATGTCGGCTGCCCAGGGACTGGAAAACCGGCTGTTCGCCGCGAAAGTCGTGATCGCCACGCGCAGGCGTTTGTTGCAGGCCCACCGGAACGACACGCCGCGGTGCTTGCCGGACGCCTTGGTGACCGGGGTGATCCCGGCCAGCGCGGCGATCGCGTCGGGACGGTCGAACGCGGCGCGGGCGTCGCCCCATTCGGCCAGGATCTGGGCGGCGTTGATGGTGCCGGCGCGGGGGAACGAGCGGAACACCGCGCCGGCAGGGTGGGCGTCGATCCGCTCGGCGGTGGCGCGATCGAGGTCTTTGATCGCGGCGTTGAGGGCGGTGAGCACGCCGACCTGGGCCAGCACCGCAGCGCGGATCCCTTCGCAGACAACGGGATCGAGCGTGCCCGCCGGTGCCGATCGCAGACGGGCCAGCAGAACGGCGGCGGGCTTCTTGCCCGAGTAGCCCTGCTGGGAGCAGAACGCGGCCAGGGCCTTCTCCGTCAGGCCGGCGGCCGCCGCAGCGGTGGGGTAGATGGTCAGGAAGGCCAGGGCGATCGCGGACTCGATGTTGGCGAAGATGGCCTTGGCGCCGGGCCAGTGGGCATCCAGCAGTGCGGCGAGTTGGTTGGTGGCCGCGACCCGGGCCTCGACCAGGTCACCGCGGGTGCGCACCACAGCGCGCAAGCCCTTGGTATGGCTGGACAACGGCTGGGCGGGGCGCAGTCGGTGGAAGCGCACGCGCAGGTAGTCGGCGATCACGTACGCATCGCCGGGGTCGGACTTCGCCCCGGAGGGCACCTCGTTCTCGCGCCAGGACTTGATCGCGGTGGGCTTGACCGGCAGCACGGGGTGCCCGGCCTCGGCCAGGGCGTCCACCAGCCGCCCGTCAGGGCGCTCGATCGCCACGGGTATGCGGCCGACATCACCGAGCTTGCCCAGCCGGGTAGCCAGCCGGGCGAACCCGGCTGCGGTGTGGTCGATGGTGAATGCGCTGACCTTCCGGCCGGTGGGGTCGAGCACGCACACGGCGTGCTCGGCGGCGGCCCAGTCGATTCCGACGAAGAACAGCGGCTGATCGTGCAGCGACAACGTGGTCGTCTTCCTGCTCACAATGGTCGGCAGGAGCCAGGCGGAGACGAGGGAACCGAGGGCGGAGTGGTCACTAACCGGCGCTCGATGGCGCGTCCCTTTGTCATCGCTTCGCGGTTCCGGGGAAGCCGGGGGCGGCAGTGTCATGCAGGCCCTCGAAGGGCGACCGAGCAAGGCCGTCACCCCGGCTTCCGCCTAGTTCCTACCACAAGCCCCCTTGGCGGGCCTGCACGGAAGAGGGTGCACTAGTGACCCAGCTGCTTGACCGGACCGAAGAACTCCCCGTGGTGAACCCCTTCGTCCGATCCCGGTCGCGGAGCCGTACACGCGCCACCGTCCCGTGGGGACGTCGACTGCGAGTGCTGGCGGGCGTCGACGAGTCGCTGCTCGATCAGGTGCCCAGCGAACGGCCGCGCTACACGGCGCTCGGCGGGGTGGTCCTGGGCACCGCGTCGATCGCCACGTTCTCCATGTGGATGGCGGTCAACGAGGCACTCGGCGGCTTCTCCGTGGCCTACCTCCTGCCGGCGCTGCTGTGGGGCGCGTTCATCCTGAACCTGGATCGCTGGCTCGTCTCGAGCGCTGCCGGCGTCAATTGGGCCCCGCGCATCACATTGCTGCTCGGTCGGTTGGTGCTGGCGGCGTTCTTCGGGCTGATCATCGCCGAGCCCGTCGTGCTCCGGATCTTCCAGACCGCGATCGAGCAGCACGTGGACGACGGCCGCGACTCCAGCGTGCGGGAGCTCGCCAGCAGGTACATCCGCTGCAACCCGGTGCCCGGTACGACTGCGGTGAACGCCGACCAGTCCGGATGCGCTCAGTACCACCTCAACGTGAATTCCGATCCGGGCAACGTCGACACCCAACTCGCCGCCGACCAGGTGGACATCTCGACGCTGCGAGACACGGTCAACACCGAGTCCGCGGAGCAGAACACCCTCAACGCAGCGGTGTTCGCCGAGTGTGCCGGCCAGGCCGGTGCCGGCTTCAGCGGCAAGGCGGGGGACGGGCCGCTGTGCGACCAGCGCAGGGCAGCGGCCAACCACTACGCGGCAACCCATCCGGTCGCGCAACAGGAACGCCAGCTCGCGACGCTGAACAGCGAGGTCGACGGCCTGCAGCGGTCGCTGGCCTCGCAGCAGAACACGTTCACCGGCCAACGCAGCGCGCTGATCAAGCAGAAGACCGACGACCTGCGGTCGCACCAGAAGCAGATCGGCCTGCTCGAACGCTTCCAGGCGCTGAGCGACCTCACGTCCAGCAACAGCTTCCTGTCCGCGGCCAAGTGGGCGTTGACGCTGTTCTTCATCATGGTCGACTGCCTGCCCGTACTGGGCAAACTCCTGGGCGGCATCTCCGCGTACGACAGGCTGGTCGCCCGTGAGACGGCGACCGCAGAGCAGATCTTCGACGCGACCTGCCAGGTCCGGGAGGGCAGTGCCCAGGAGAACCTGCGCATCAAGCAGATGAGTGCCCATCTGCGCATGGAGAAACTGAAGGACCAGATGAACGTGGATCAGTTGCGCCACGAGACGGAGCTGAACCAGACGTTGGACGACGAGATCGCCGCCCTGGCGAAGCAGAAGGAGGACGAGATCCGCCGCCACCAGAGCGCGATGAGCTGAGACCCGCGGGGCGCGGCGACGGAGGTTGCCGCGCCCCCGCGCCCCGTCACCGGTGGCTGGTGAACTGGACCACCTGCTGGTACGTGGGCCGGTTCTGCCAGGTGATCTTGCCGTCCGTGACGCCGCCGAACGGGCGTTGGATGATCGAGTCGGCGCACCACTGGTTGCCGGCCGCACAGTCCGCGTCGCCCGGGTACACCTGCGTGGACGGCTCGGCCGCTGCCTGGGACAGGCTGGTCAGCAGGGCAGTCCGGCACGTCGCCAGCGAACCGCAGAACGGCGTGTTGACCCAGCCCGACACCGGGGAACCCAACACCGTCCGCACATCCTTGTCCACATAGGACCACCAGCCGAACTGGAACGACGAACCCTTGTGCGGGATCGACTCATTGGCGTCGGCCGGACCCACGCTGGGCCCCGCCTGGCCGCCTGACGGCGACTCGTTGATCTGGATGGCGCCGATCATCGCCGTGAACAGGTCGCTGCCCATCCCGCCGGCGAACTCCGCCTGCACCAGCAGTGGCCACCACGCGTCCATGATCTGGATGGCCTGCGCGTCGACGTACGACTCGCTGCCCTGGGACGACTCGACCAGCTTGGCTCCGGCCTGTGCCCACGCGGTCAGCTTGGCCACGGCGGCCGCCTCCGTCGGGTCGGTCACCGGTGCGCTGTTGATCACCTGCAACAGCTCCGGCAGCACCTTCTCGCCGCGCAGGTCGGTGACCGCCGCGTCCTCCATCGCCTTGACCAGGTCCGCACGGCTGATCTTGTTACCGCTGTTCACCAGCGCCCTTACCCGCTCGTCCAGCAGGTCGGACCGGTACACGCTGCCGTCGCCGTACGCGCCCGTCGTGTAGTCCAACGCCTGCTTGTTGTTCCACGACACGTAGTAGTCCTGGTCGACCGAGTTCGGGTGCGCCGCGAACGGGGTGTCCGCCGACCGCCACGTCGTCGGATCCCACCCGACCCACTCGTCGGCCACGCTGGTCGGCAGGTTCGGGTCGACGTTCGCCTGGCGCACCGGGTTCCAACCGGAGTTGTAGTACGCGATGTCGGTGTCGTTGGCGTAGAACCAGTTGAACGTGTAGTTGATGTTCGACGCCGCCTGCTGGAACTGCTGTGGCGTGGCCATGTCGTCCGGGTCGTTGAACATCTGGAAGCCGATGATCGAGTCGGCCTCGTGCTGGTAACTCGACCGTTGACTGGTCAACACGACCGGCTGACCGCCGACCGTGGCGCGATCGGTCACCAACCCGAAGTGTGTCCGGTACACGATCAACTTGTACGACCCGGCCGGCGTGCTGTCCGCGGTGTTGGGCTTCCACGAGTCGTCCCGCTCGACCGGCTCCATCGCCGTGCACGCGCCGTTGTCCAGGTAGAAGTTCGAATCCTTGGTGACCGGCGATCCGTCCGTCGTGCACAGCGGCACCGTGAACGTGTCCGTAACGTCCTGGCCGGCCGACGTGGCACTCCACGCATAATCCGGTCCTCGCCCCAACTCGACGTAGAAGCTCAGCCCGGCGAACGCCGCGCCCCGCGAGCTGATCCCCGGCCCCTCCAACTCCTCCAGCATCAGCAACTGCGGCGCGAAGTAACCGGTCTGCGGCCCGAATACCGCGATCGGGTGTCCGTCGTCGGTGTAGCGGCCGGACACGACGAGTGCGTTGGACATGCCGTGCTTGTCGGCCAGCAGACCGGCCGGCAGCACGCCGTGGGCGAAGATACCGGTGGACGCGGCCGTGCTGGTCGCCGAACCGGTCGGGTCGAACACCTCCTGCTGGGCGGTCACCGAGCCGGGATCGGGCAGGGCGACGCCGGTCGGCGAGGCGGGGCTGGCCGCGTACGGGAACGACTGTCCGTCGTGGAGCGTCAGTCCGGCCTCGGGGTCGTTCTCCTCGCGGAACGCCTGCCACACCTGGTCACCGGCCGCCGCGCCGTACCGCGCGTCCGCGGCCTCCTTGACCAGCGCGGACTGCACCTCGCCGCCTCCGCCGCTGCCGAACAGCGCGCCGACCACGCTGGCGATGGCGATCAGATCGGTGGCGGTGAACGGCTGGATGCCGCCCGCGTTGGTGACCGGATCGACGTGACCGGTCAGGTCGTACTCGCCGGGGAAGAACCGGCCGTTGAACGCCTGCGTGATGTAGGTGTTGATGCCGTCGATGTAGGAGTTGATGTCCTGCATCGCCTGCGCGCCCGCCGGTCCGCTGTTCTCGATGGCGGTGACCTGGTTGGTCAGGTCCTGCTCGGTGTAGGGCGCGGCCGCCCAGAACGTCTGTTCCAGTTGGCGGTTGGCCACCGCGCCGCCTGCGAAGCTGGTCAGCTCACCGCGGCCGACGTGCCGGAACAGGTCCATCAGCCACAGCCGGTCCTGCGCGGCCGCGTAGCCGGCGCCGTACTCGGTGCCCGACCTGGTGGTCCCGTAGACGTGCGGCACGCCGGTGGCCTTGTCCCGCACGATCGTCACGTCGGCCCTCGGCTTGATCGAGCTGGCCACCTGGCCGGCCGGGACGCCGAAGGACGAGTCGTTGAAGTAGTGGTCGATCGTGGCGTCGGTGAGGTTCTGGTAGTTGTCGGCGAGGTTGCCGTAGGTGTTCAGCTGGTCGTCCGTGTGCGGCGGGCGGGTGCCGAACAACTGGTTGCCGAGGATGTCGGCGAGCGTGGCGTTGCCGTTCTCGCCCGGCGGCAGGATGTCGGAGCACTGACCGCCGCAGTAGTCGGTGACGGCGAACGGTGCGGCCGAGGCGGGAGGGGCGCCGAGCACCACCGTCGTCGCGGCCACCACCAGCACGATGAACGGTCGGATGCCCATGACGTCCGCTCCCTCCGAGCACGTCCGTTGTGTCCGACATCACAAGCTACCCAGAAGTACACTTTTGCGAAAGGTCCTCACGTTTACTTTCCGCCGATCGGCGCAGAACGCGCAGTGGTGGACGCCTGTGCACCGCCGCCAGGCGTAATGAGATGATTTCGTGCGTTGACGCTGATCGGGGAGGCGACATGATCAAGACGGCCATGATCAAGGTTGTGCTCGCCGACGACGAGGATCTGGTCCGGTCCGGTCTGCGGATGATCCTGGGCAGTGCCGGCGACATCGAGGTGGTCGGCGAGTGCGACGACGGCGGCCAGGTGGCCGAACTGGTCCGCCTGCACCGCCCGCACGTCGTCCTGCTGGACATCCGGATGCGCTCCACCGACGGCCTGGCCGCCCTGCGCAAGCTGCTCGCGCTGCCCGACCCGCCCGCGGTCGCCATGCTCACCACGTTCGACGTCGACGACTACGTCAGCGAGGCGCTTCGCTTGGGCGCCAGCGGTTTCCTGCTCAAGGACACCGAGCCGGCACAATTGGTGAAGGCCGTCCGCGACCTGGCCCGCGGGGGAGCGGTGCTCGACCCCGGCGTGGCCGCGCGGGTGCTCGCCGTGGTGGCCAGCGGGGAACGCGCAGCCGAACCGGCCCGCAGGCTGCTCACCGTGCTGTCCGACCGGGAGCGCGAGGTGCTGGCGCTGATCGGGCAGGGCATGTCGAACGCCGAGATCGGCGGTTCGCTGCACCTGTCCGAGGCCACCGTGAAGGGCTACGTCTCGGCCGTGCTGGGCAAGATCGGCGCGGCGAACCGGGTGCAGGCCGCGCTCGTCGCCTACCGCGGCGGACTGATCGCCTGAGTCAGCGTTCGGACGCGAGTTGGGACACGCCGTCCCGCTCGTAGACGGCGACGCGGTTGCGGCCCTGCCGTTTTGCCTGGTAGAGGACTATGTCCGCGGCCGCGAACAGGTCGTCCAGGCTGACCGGACCGCTGGCGACGCCGATGCTGACGGTCGGCCGCCGGGCCGAGCCGAGCACCATCGTCCAGTCGTGACCGGCCACCGACGCCCTGATCCGCTCGGCCACCACCGGCCCGGCGTCCCGGTCGCCGCTGGCGTCGCCGAGCAGCACCACGAACTCGTCGCCCGCCCACCGCGCCACCAGGTCGTCGCTGCGGCACTCGTGCCGGATCAACTGCGCGATCTCGCGCAGCGCCGCGTCGCCCGCCGCGTGGCCCGCGTCGTCGTTGACGCCCTTGAACCAGTCGATGTCGACCAGCACCAGCCACGGCGTCCGGCCGCCGTCCACGGCCTGGGCGAGCATGGCGGGCGCGGACCGTTCCAGCCCGAGCCGGTTGGCCAGGCCGGTGAGCGGGTCGCGGGCCGCGGCCTCCTGCGCGGCCATCGCCATCCGCTGTGCCACGGCGGCCAGCCTGCGCTGTTCCATCGCCTGGCCGAGGCCCTCACGGAGGGTCTCACCGGCCTTGCGGGCCGCGGCGACGGACAGCCGCAGCGCGGCCGCCTCGCCCACCGAGTCGTCCAGTTCGGCGCAGATGTCCGCGAGATCGGTGGAGAACCGCAGCAGCAGCGAGGTGTCGGCGATCTGTTCCGCGTTCGCCACCGCGTGCGCGGCCCTGGTGCGGGCCTGGGCCAGCTCGCCACGGGCGCGGTGCACGATCGCCAGCACCCACTCGCCGACCGCGATGGCCCACCGGTCGTCCTCCTGCACACCCAGGCGCAGCACCTGCCGGCCGGCCTCCGCGGCGGCGGACAGTTCGCCGAGTCCGGCCAGCGACCGGCCGTACGCCCCGAGCAGACCGCGGTGGGTACGCGGCTCCGCGCCCAGCCCGAGTCCCTCGGCCAGCACCGAGCGGGCCTCCTCGAACGCGGGGCGTGCGTTCTCCTCGACGCCTTCGGCGGCGCGGAAGTTCAGGATGCCGCCGAGTCGTTGCAGGTTGATCGCGAGCACCTCGGGATCGCCCGCCTCACGGGCACACCGCACGGACATACGCAGCGTGTCCAACGCCGCCCTGCGGTTGCCCAGGCCCTCCAGCAGGTACCCCAGTTGGCCCAGCGTCCTGGCGGCCGCGGGACCCTCCTGCTTGGCGGCGCCGAAGTCGGTCCAGCCGTCGGCGGCCAGTTCCAGTGCCAGGGGGATGCGGCCCAGCGACCAGGCCATCACGGCCCGGTGGACCAGCAGGAACGCGCGGCCGGCCTGATCGCCGTTGGGTTCGTGCTTGGCCAGGATCTGGTCGAGCAGGGCGTTCGCCTCCGCGAGACGGCCGGACGTCAACAGCCGGCGCACCTCGACGTCCATGTCCGTCAACTGACCTGGACTCTGCGGTTGGTCCTGCTCCACCTCGGTCTCGACGCTCCCTGCCCGACGGTCGTATCTGGTACGCACGGTGATGTCGCCGGTGTGCTCAGAGGTTACCGGTGACAGTCGCGCCTTGTACTGTCAGTCGCGGTCAATGTCGCCGGATCGGACTAACCGATTGTGCCCGGCGGGCACTCGGAGTGGCCGACCGGCCACATCGATGGACATGTCGGGGCCCGTCGCGACGGCTAGTGTCGGTCCATGCTCAAGTACATTGCGCTGTACCAGAAGCCGGACGATCCCGAGGCGTTCGAAGAGCGGTACTTCGGTTCGCACGTTCCCTTGGTGAACAAGACTCCCGGTCTGCTGCGGGCCGAAGTGGCGCGTGTCTCGCGGATCTACGTGCCCGGTTTCCTCGGCGAGGCCGAGCCGTACCTGATCGCGGAGCTGTACTTCGAGTCCGCGGCGTCGGCCAAGGCCGCGTTCAAGTCGCCCGAGTGGCAGGCCTCCGGCGCGAACCTGACCGAGATCGGCGGGATGCAGCTGGTCGCCATGTTCACCGCCGACCTCCTCGACCCGGACACCGGCGCCTCGATCTGAGTCCGCTCGTTCGGGCATTGACATACAGACTGTATGTATGTTTTTGTGGCGACATGGCCACCAGTGAACTTCTCGGACCCCTGCACACCGTCGACCTGCCCAGCGGTCGCCTCGACTACCACGAGCGGGGCTCCGGCCCCGCCGTGGTGTTCGTGCACGGACTGCTGGTCAACGCCGACCTCTGGCGCAACGTCGTGCCGGGCATCGCGGACGCGGGTTACCGCTGCCTGGCACCGGACTGGCCGCTGGGCGCGCATCGCAGGCCGATGCCACCGTCGGCCGACCTGAGCCCACCGGGCGTCGCCGCGTTCATCGCGGAGTTCCTCGACGCGCTGGACCTGACCGACGTCACCGTCGTCGCCAACGACACGGGCGGCGCGCTGACCCAGATCCTGATGACCGAGCACCCGGAACGCCTCGGCCGGATCGTCCTCACGCCGTGCGACGCCTTCGAGGACTTCTTCCCGCCGTCGCTCACCCCGCTGCGGGTGGTCGGCTCGACGACGGTCGGGGTGTGGCTGCTCAGCAGGCTGTCGTCGATCCCCGCGATCCAGCGGTCCAAGGCCGGTCTCGGCATGGTCGCCAAGCACCCGCTGCCGCAGGAGATCCTGAACTCCTACACCCGGCCGGTGCACGACGTCGCGGGCGTGCGCCGGGACATGCGCAACTTCCTGCGGCGCGTGGACAAGCGACACACCCTCGCGGCGGCCGACAAGTTCGCCGACGTGAAGATGCCGGTGCTCCTGGTGGGCGCCGCGGACGAGCGGGTGTTCCCGGAACGGTTGGCGCAGAAGCTGGAACAACTCCTGCCCGACGCCCGCAGGGTCGTCGTCGACGATTCGTATACCTTCGTGCCGGAGGACCAGCCGGCCGAACTGGTCAGGTTGGTGGTCGACTTCCTGCGATCAGGCTGATCCGCAGCGGCACGAAGGTTGGTCGGTTGGCGGCACAGCAACGACAGAGCCAGGCGGACCGGTCCCGCGCGACCAGGACGGCCCTGACGGCAACCGCGCGCAGGCTGTTCGCCGAACGTGGCTACGCCGACGTCTCGGCCGCGGAGATCGTGTCCGCGGCCGGGCTGACCAGGGGCGCGCTGTACCACCACTACGCCGACAAGGCGGACCTGTTCCGCGCGGTCCTGATCGAGCTGGAAGTCGAGATGTACAGCGAGATCCAGGCCGCGGCCGAACGGGCGGAGGCGCAGGGCGTCACCGATCCCATCGCCATCTCCGCCGCGTCGCTGGACGCCTACCTGTCCGCCTGCGAGCGCGACGACATCGTCCGCATCATGCTCAACGACGCGCCGACCGTGCTGGGCTGGCGGGGCTGGCGCGACATCGAGCACGAGCACGGCCTCGGCCTGCTGATCGAGATGCTGGAAGCGTTGATGGCCGAGGGCCTGATACCGCGACAGCCGGTCCGGATACTGGCTCAACTGCTCAACAGCACGCTGATCGAGGCTGCGCTGCTGGTCGCCGACGCCCGGGAGTCGGCCGACCGGGCGGAGGTGCGGGCGGAGGTCCGGCAGGGTGTGCTGACGCTGTTCGCCGGCCTGTTCGTGCGGACCTAGCACGAATCGGGTGAATTCGGCAGGTCTGCACGGCTGTCTCTCAGGCGGTTCTCAGGACATGCCGAGACACTGTCCACATGCGCATCCTCGTCGTTGACGACGACCGCGCCGTGCGTGAGTCGCTGCGGCGGTCCCTCCAGTTCAACGGTTACCAGGTCGACCTGGCCAGTGACGGTCAGCAGGCGCTGGACTCCGTGGTGGCGCAGCGCCCGGACGCGATGGTGCTCGACGTGATGATGCCGAGGCTGGACGGGCTGGAGGTGTGCCGGCGGCTCCGCGGCACCGGTGACGACCTGCCGATTCTGGTGCTGACCGCGCGGGACGCGGTGTCCGACCGGGTCGCCGGCCTGGACGCGGGCGCCGACGACTACCTGCCCAAGCCGTTCGCCCTGGAGGAGCTGCTGGCTCGGCTGCGCGCACTGCTGCGCCGGGCCGCCGCCGAGGCGGACTCGGCCACGGACGCGCCACCGGCGATGCGGTTCGCCGACCTGGACCTGGACCCCGGCACCCGGGACGTGCACCGGGGGGAGCGGTCGATCAGTCTCACCCGCACCGAGTTCGCGTTGCTGGAACTGTTCATGGCCCACCCGAAGCAGGTCTTGACCCGAGGTCGCATCCTGGAGGACGTGTGGGGTTACGACTTCCCGACGTCCGGCAACGCGCTCGAGGTCTACGTCGGCTACCTGCGTCGCAAGACGGAGGCGGGCGGTGAGACCCGGCTGATCCACACCGTCCGCGGAGTCGGCTACGTGCTGCGGGAGACACCGCCGTGACCGACACCGACGTCGCGGCGCAGCGGCCGGACACCGGTGACGAGCCGGACGGCCAGCAGACCACTCGCATCCCCCGGCCGGTCGGCCGCCGGTTCGGCCAGCGGATGTCCCTGCGTACCCGGGTCACCATGCTGGCCGCGGCCTGCGTGGCCGGTGCGGTGGCGCTGGTGTCACTCGGCGCGTTCGTGACGGTGCGCAACAACCTGTACAACCAGGTGCAGAACCAGTTGCTGGACCGGGCCATGGCGGTGGCCAACCTGCCGCCGGAGAACGAGTTCAACGGCCAGATGCGGATCAGCACCGGCCCGTTCCAGTTCTCCGACATCCAGTTCGACATCGTCGACGCCAACGGCGTGTCCCAGATCGGCAGTTTCAGCCCGGCGAACCTCCGGCTGCCGGCGAGCCTGCTCGGGCCGCAGGAGAAGGCGGTCGCGGCCGGCACGGTGCAGACGTCGGCTCGATCCGAGGACGGCTACGAGGTCGTCGCCGTGCCGTTCACCCGGCTGGCGAACACGGCGCTGGTGGCGAGCGAACCGCTCCAGGAGGAACAGAACGTCCTGCGGTCGCTGAGCCTGGTGCTGATCCTGATCAGCGCGGCCGGCATCCTGGTGGCCGCGGTCGCCGGCACGGCGGTGGCCAGAGGTGGCCTGCGCCCGGTGGCGCGGCTGACCGAGGCGACCGAACGGGTCGCGACCACGGGTGACCTGCGCCCGATCCCGGTCACCGGCGACGACGAACTGGCCCGGCTGACCCAGAGTTTCAACGTGATGCTGGGCGCGCTGGCCGAATCGCAGGAACAGCAGCGCCGGCTGGTCGCGGACGCCGGCCACGAGCTGCGCACCCCGCTGACCTCGCTGCGCACCAACCTGGAACTGCTCGTCGCGGTCAACCGGCCCGGCGCGCCCGCCCTGTCCGAGCAGGACACCGAGGAGCTCTACAGCGACGTGCGGGCCCAGGTCGCCGAGTTGACCACGCTGATCGGCGATCTCGTCGAGCTGGCCAGGCAGGACGCGCCCGAGGTGGTGCATGAGCCGGTCGAGTTGGTCGACATCGTGGAGCGGGCGCTGGACCGGGCGCGGCGGCGGGCGAACAACGTGTCGTTCGAGGTGCACCTGGAGCCGTGGTCGTTGCTGGGCGACTCCAGTTCGCTGGAGCGCGCGGTGCTGAACCTGCTGGACAACGCGGTGAAGTTCAGCCCGCCGGGTGGCGTGATCGGTGTCACGCTGCGCGCGCTGGGCGACGGCACCGCGGTGATCGAGGTCACCGACGAGGGTCCGGGCATCTCCACCGAGGACCTGCCCAGGGTGTTCGACCGCTTCTACCGCTCGGAGGAGGCGAGGACACTGCCCGGTTCCGGGCTGGGCCTGTCCATCGTGATGCAGGCGGCGCATCGGCACGGCGGCATGGCGTACGCGGGACGGGTGCCGGACAGCGGTGCGCTGATGGCCATCCGGCTACCCGGCAAGCCCGGCTGACGTTGCGTTACCGCAACAGATCCCAACAACATCCGTGTTGAACTGTGTAGACTTTTGACGTATTCGACGGCGGGTGGAAAGACGGGAGTCAGGTGCTCGCGCGGCAGCGACAGTCGGTGATCCTGGACGAGGTGCGGCGCGCCGGTGCGGTGCGGGTCAGCGAGCTGGTCGAACGCCTCGGCGTCTCCGACATGACCGTGCGCCGGGATCTCGATGTGCTCGCCGCACGCGGCCTGGTGGACAAGGTCTACGGCGGCGCCACCTCGGTCGAGGGGCGCAGCGTCGACGAGCCGGGTTTCGAGGCCAAGTCGGTCCGCCAACTCCCGGAGAAGGAGGCCATCGCCGGCCAGGCCGCGACGCTGGTGCGGCCCGGCACCGCGATCGGCCTGACCGCCGGCACCACCACCTGGACGCTGGCCAGGTTCCTGGCCGACGTGCCCGATCTGACCGTCGTCACCAACTCCGTCCAGGTCGCCGACGTGCTGCGCCAGGGCCGGTCCGACCGCACGGTCGTGCTCACCGGCGGGGTGCGTACGCCGTCGGACGCACTGGTCGGGCCGGTGGCCGTGCAGGCACTGCGGACGCTGCACCTGGACGTGGTGTTCCTCGGCGTGCACGGCGTCGCCGAGCGGTCCGGGTTCACCACGCCGAACCTGAACGAGAGCGAGACCAACCGGGCCTTCGTCGAGGCGGCCGGCCGGCTCGTGGTGCTGGCCGACCACACCAAGTGGGGCGTCGTCGGCATCTCCACCATCGCGTCCCTGGACGAGGCCGACGTGCTGGTCGTCGACGACGGGCTGCCGGTGGACGGCCGCGAGATCCTCTCCGGCGAGGTGAGCGATCTGGTCGTGGCGCACGTGCGGGGGCGACGGGAGGACACCGCGTGAGCGGCCCGCGCAGGTCGGTGCGGCACCTGGCCGACGGCCGGGAGATCATCTACTTCGACGACACCCCGGACGCACCCGAGCGGACGGCCGTCGACACCCGCGACCTGCCACCGCAGCAGCCGATGTCGGAGATCCGGCGCGACCCGCTGACCGGCGAGTGGACCGCACTGGCCGCACACCGCCAGACCCGCACCTACTTCCCGCCGCCCGACCTGTGCCCGCTGTGCCCGAGCAGCCCCGGCCGGCCCACCGAGATCCCCGAGGCCGGGTACGACGTCGTCGTGTTCGAGAACCGGTTTCCCTCGTTCGCGCAGGGCGTACCGGACGTCGGGCCGATCGTCGACGGCCTGCCGATGGTGCCTACGGCCCCCGGCCGGGGGCGGTGCGAGGTGGTGTGCTTCACCCAGGACCACGACAGCTCCTTCGGTGAGCTGCGCCCAGAACGGGTGCGCACGGTGATGGACGTGTGGGCCGACCGGACCGTCGAACTGGGCGCGTTGCCCGGCGTGGCACAGGTTTTCCCGTTCGAGAACCGTGGCGAGGCCATCGGGGTGACGCTGCACCACCCGCACGGCCAGATCTACGCGTACCCGTTCGTGACCCCGCGGACCGAACGGATGCTGGCCACCGCGCGGGACTACCAGTTGGCCCACGGCCGCCCGGTGATGGGCGACGTGCTGGCCGGTGAGCGGTCGACTCGCCGGCGGGTACTGGCCAGCGGCGAGCACTGGACGGCGTACGTGCCGGCCGCGGCGCGGTGGCCGGTGGAGGTGCACATGGTGCCGCACCGGCAGGTGCCCGACCTGCCGGCGCTGACCGGCGACGAGCGGGACGGATTCGCCGAGTTGTACCTGCGGGTGCTGTACATGCTGAACGCGCTGTACGACCGCCCGCTCCCGTATGTCGCCGCGTGGCACCAGGCTCCGGTGCGGGCCGACCGGGACCTGGCGTGGCTGCATCTGGAGGTGTTCTCCGTGCTGCGTACGGCGGACAAGCTCAAGTACCTGGCAGGTTCGGAGTCCGGCATGGCCGTGTGGATCAACGACGTCACGCCGGAACAGATCGCCGACCGCCTGCGGGCCAACGATCCGGTACTCGTGCACTGATTTCGGCCGCCGCTTTCCGCCGCCGCCGACTCGCCGCGTGCTTACTGAGCAGAACCGCAGGGGTATCTCAGCGTGTTCTCAGGCGTAGGGCGCACAGTGTTCGCATGACCGAGAACTTCCCGGGCGGTGCGAGCGAACCGGCGGACCACTCGACACCCCAGGCGAACACATCCGGTCCCACCGAGCCCCCGGCCGGGGACCCCACACCGGAATCTCCCACGGGCACCTACGAAGTCGACCAGCCCGCGGTCGAGACGCCGGCTGAGGCCGCCCCGGCCGATGACGCCGCTCCGGCCGATCCTCCGGCCGCCGTTCCCGCCGATCCTCCCGGGTGGCAGTCGTGGGGGTCCGTGGCGCCCGAATCGCCGACGGCGGTCCACCACGTGGACCAGCCGCCCGCCGAACCCGTTGCGGGACAACCGAACGAGCAGCCCGCCGCACCGGTCTACCCGCCGCTGGGCGGGTCCACCCAGCAGCACGCGGGTCCGCCCCCGCAGCACTCGGGCCCGATCCCGATGGCGCAGATGCCGGCCAGCCAGTGGGCGCCCGGCGGCTACGGCCAGCAGTCCGGATACCACCAGGTGCCGCCACCCGGCCAGCCCGGTTATGGCGGCTACGGCCCGTCCGGCCCGCCGACTGGTCCCATCACCATCGGCTACCCGGTCGGCGGCCTACCGCCCGAGCAGCGGCGCAGGCGTTCGCCCGGGCTGGTCGCCGGGATCGCGGTGCTGGCCCTGGTGATCGGCGGCGCCGCCGGCACGCTCGGCGGTTACCTGGTCGCCAGCCAGAACACCAACGTGGTCAGCTCGCTGGACCAGCAGGCGCCGGCCAACCAGACGGCCAACGCGCCCGCCGGCAGCGTGCAGGCCGTGGCGAACAAGGTGCTGCCCGTCGTGGTGACGATCGCGGCCGAGTTCCAGGACCAGAGCGGCCTCAACGGCGACACCGGCTCCGGCGTCGTGATCAGTTCCGACGGCGACATCCTGACCAACAACCACGTGATCGCCGACGCCGCCGACGGCGGCCACATCCAGGTGATCTTCGCCAGCGGCAAAACGGTCGACGCCACCGTCGTCGGCCGGGACCCCACAACGGACATCGCGGTGATCAAGGCCAAGAACGTGGCGGGCCTGCCGGTCGCCCAACTGGGCCGGTCCGCGAGCCTCGCGGTCGGCCAGAGCGTGGTCGCCATCGGCGCGCCGTTCGAACTGTCCGGCACGGTCACGTCCGGCATCGTCAGCTCGCTGCACCGCCCGACCGAGGCGGGCGACGGCGGCAACAGCCAGACCACGGTGCTGGACGCCATCCAGACCGACGCGCCGATCAACCCGGGCAACTCCGGCGGTCCGCTGGTGAACATGCAGGGCCAGGTGGTCGGCATCAACTCGGCCATCTACTCGCCCAACTCCGGCGGCCTGCAGGGGCAGAGCCAGGGCGGCAACGTGGGCATCGGCTTCGCCATCCCGATCGACCAGGCCAAGCGGATCGCCAACGAGATCGTCAAGACCGGGACCGCCATCCAGACCGTGCTCGGCGTGTCCGTCGAGGACAACATGCCGTCGCAGGGCGGCCAGCCGAGCATCCTGCCCAACGGTGCGCTGATCAAGTCGGTGACGGCCGGCGGCCCGGCGGACAAGGCAGGCCTGAAGGCCGGTGCCGTGGTGACCAGGGCCGACGGCCGGCAGGTCAACAGTTCCGACGGCCTGGTGGCCGCGGTGCACGCGGCGGCGCCCGGTGACAAGATGACGTTGACGCTGAGCACCGGCACCACGGTGACGGTGACGCTCAGTGGCCATCCGGTGAGCGTCAACTAGCTCTTACGAAGTTCTGACGGATCGCCGGTCAGGCTCGGTGCCGGATGCGGAGTGTCACTACGGTTGTCCGGTGGGGCCGATGGGTCGGGAACGGCAGGTGCTCGTCGTCGACGACGACGACAACGTGCGAGACGTGGTCCGGCGCTACCTGGAGCACGCCGGCTACCGGGTGAGCGTCGCCGAGACCGGCGAGGTGGCGCTGGTGCGCGCCGCCGAGACCGAACCGGACCTCGTCGTGCTCGACCTCATGCTGCCGGGCATTGACGGGTTCGAGGTGTGCCGGCGGCTGCGGCAGCGCGGCGCGGTGCCCGTGGTGATGTTGACCGCCCGCGGCGACGAGGACGACCGGATCGCCGGCCTGCAACTGGGTGCCGACGACTATGTCGCCAAGCCGTTCAGCCCGCGCGAACTGGTGCTGCGCGTGACGTCGGTGCTGCGCCGGGCCACCTCCGCCGACCGGGCCCCGGTCCGCGACGAGTTGGTGGACGGCGATCTCGTCATCGACCTGACCGCTCGACGGGCAAGTCTCGCCGGCGCACCGCTGTCGCTCACCACCCGTGAGTTCGACCTCCTGGAGTTCATGATCACCCACGCCGGCACGGCGTTCACCAGGGCCGAGTTGCTGTCCCGGGTGTGGGGGTGGGACTTCGGCGACCAGTCGACGGTGACGGTGCACGTGCGGCGGCTGCGGGAGAAGGTCGAGCGGGACCCGGCGCGACCCGGGCGGATCGCGACGGTCTGGGGCGTTGGTTACCGATACGACCGGGTCGGCTGACATGTGGATGGACTTGCTGCACATCGGGCCGTACGTGTTGGCCTTCTCGCTGCCGATCGCGCTGCTCGGCGTGCTGGTGCTGCGGTTGCTGGGGGAGCGGTCGCTGGTCGCGACCATGACGGTGCTCGTGCTGGTGCCGCTGCTGGCCGAGCTGTCCGGTGTGCTCGGTGCGAGCCGGTTCATGTTCAACCCGGTGCTCAACACGACGTTGTTGGTGTGCCTGACCACGGCGGTCGTCACGGTGCCGACGGCGGTGCTGCTCGGGCGGGCGATCGCGCGGCGCAGCGTGTGGGAGCGGCAGGCCAGGGAGCGGGAACGGGCGGCGGAGGCGGCCCGGCGTGAGCTGGTCGCGTGGATGAGCCACGACCTGCGGACCCCGCTGGCCGGCATCCGGGCCATGGCCGAGGCGCTGGCCGACGGCGTGGTGGTGGCGCCGGCCGAGGTGGCGAGCTACGCGGACCGGATCAGCGACGAGTCGACCCGGCTGTCCGGGATGGTGGACGACCTGTTCGAGCTGTCGCGGATCACGGCGGGGGCGCTGCGGCTGAGCTTGTCGGCAGTGCCGCTGCGGGACGTGGTGAGCGATTCGGTCGCGGCGGCGATGCCGGTGGCCGAGCGGAAGCGGGTCAAGGTGTTCGCCGACGTGCAGGCGTGGCCGGTGGTGCTGGGGAGCGACCCGGAACTGGCGCGGATCGTGCGGAACCTGCTGTCGAACGCCATTCGGCACACGCCGCCGGACGGATCGGTGATGGTCGGGCTGGGCGTGGTCGGCGAGGAGGCGTTGCTGCGGGTGGACGACGGGTGTGGCGGGATTCCGGAGCAGGAACTGGCCAGGGTGTTCGACGTGGCGTTCCGGGGCACGGCGGCGCGCATGCCTGGCGGACCGCCCGAGGACCCGGCAGGCGCCGGGCTCGGCCTGGCCATTACTCGCGGCCTGGTGGAGGCCCACCAGGGCCACATCGACGCCAGCAACCACGGCCCAGGCTGCCGCTTCGAAGTCCGCCTCCCCCTGGTGACGACCACCCCGGCCCACTGACCTGACCACCCAACGGCCGACACGCGGGAACTGGCGGTGGGGCGGCGGCGTGGGCGGGCGCCAGTCGACCGCCTAATGGCCAACTTGTGGCCCGCGGGCAACCGAGGAATCCTCAGCCGGGAGCCGGGAGCCGGGAGCCGGGAGCCGGGAGCCGGGAGCCGGGAGCCGGGAGCCGGGAGCCGGGAGCCGGGAGCCGGGAGCCGGGAGCCGGGAGCCGGGAGCCGTCAGCCGTCAGCCGCAGGCCGCAGGCCGCCAGTCGCGAGGCGCCAGCCGCGAGCCGCCAGCCGCAGGCGCGAGCCGCCAGCCCGAGGCGTCAGCCGCGAGCCGGCCACAGCCGCCAGGGGCCGCGAACGGCTACTGCGGGCGATGTCGAGTTGCGAGCGATGAGGGCTGCGGATCGGAGACCAGGCGTGCGCCGCCAGCAGGCTGGTGGCCTGTGCCTCCGGCCGCCGCCCGTCGTGGGCGATCTGGTGCGGGCCATGCGATCGGCCGCCGTCGGCCAGCGGGCCGGCGCGAGCCTGTTCCAGTGATCCGCCGGTAACCGCCAGCTGGTCGATGATTCGTTGCGGGCTGCCGGCGACGGGCGATCCGCGGCCGCACAGTGCTCGGCTGCGGACGATCAGGTCCTTGGCCGTTGCTGGCGGCCTGGTGCGCCGGCGTTCAGGCCGGGCTCCGGGTGGCTGGGTGGGCTGGGGCGGCTGTGGAAAGTTCAACCGCTACCGTGAGCCGCATGGAGCGCAGTACGCAGCGACTTGGCCGGGCACTGGTCGTGATCGTCGACGACCGGGTGGTACACGGTGAGCACGACGACAAGACCGGGCCGCTGGTCACCGAGCTGTTGGAGGAGACCGGGTTCATCGTGGACGGCACGGTCGCCGTCGCCGGTGAGACAGTCGACATCCGCAACGCCCTGAACACCGCCGTGATCGGCGGCGTCGACCTCGTGATCACCGTCGGCGGCACCGGTGTCTCGCCACGGGACGTCACCCCCGACGCCACCCAGGGCGTCCTCGACCGGCCCATTCCCGGCATCGCCGAGGCGCTCCGGGCGTCCGGACTCGCGGCCGGCGCCGTGGATGCCGGCATCTCGCGTGGGCTCGTGGGTGTGTCCGGGAGCACGCTGGTGGTCAACCTCGCCGGCTCGCGGGCCGCCGTGCGGGACGGGATGGCCACGTTGTCCGCCCTGGTGCCGCATGTCATCGAGGAACTGTCCGGGTTGGACGAAGCCTGAGCCCTGCCCGCATGAGCTGTGCCAGCCCTAGCAGTGTTCGCCGATGAGCGGGATGCGGCTATCGCTGGCGGACCTCCTTGGAGCCGCGTTCGCCTAGGCCTGGGAGTGCGCCCATGCCGGGTGGTGTGCAGGTAGGTCCGTTGGCGCCGCGTCCGCCGGTGAGTGGGTGGCGCGAGTGCTCGGCGGGCGCAGCGCGTTCGCCGGGGGCGGGTGCGGCTGCTGTTGCTGGTGGGGCGGTTCCGTGTGCGCCGTGTTGCCGGTGGGGTGGGGTCGCGGCGGCTACGGCTGGTTGGGCTCCGGGTTCTCCTTCGGCTGCGAAGTGGGGCCGGGCTCCGGGGTGGATTCCGGCTTGGCGGTGTGGCCGTCGCGGTTGAGGGCGTCGCCGAGTTTGCCGCTGACCGACTCGATCCGGTCGTGGTACTTGCCGTGGGTTGCCTTGTCTACTGTGGATGCCGCTGTGGACACGCCCTTGGCGGCGAGTGTGGCGGCCTTCTCGGCGTAGGGGGCGGCCTTCTCCGCGAGTGGCTTGGCCTTCTCGCCCAGCGGGCCGGCCTTGCCTGCCAGGTCGTCGGCGACCTTGGACGCCATGTCTTTAGCCTTGTCAAGGAAGCTCATGTCGCTGCTCAGCTTTCGTGTCGGGTTCGGCCTGGATGTCTCCATGCTGCCACCATCGCGGACCGGCGGCCCGGTGTGATGATGGAGGGGTGACCGAGCCAGCCCCACCGCCCGAACGGCGCCCCACCGTGGCCGATGTCTTCGGCGACGTCCTGCCCGATGTGACCCAGGACGAGCGCCCGACCAGCCAGGAGTCGCGCGATGACGACTCGTGGTACCAGGACAACCGCCCGCCCCATCACGACCGGGACTGAGTCCACCAACGTGTGGCCCGGACCGCTGACCACGTCGGGGAGCGGGACGGGGTCAGACCTGGTTGCGGCTGGACTGGGTGCGGATCAGGTCGCGGATCTCCATCAGGACTTCGACGTCGGTGGGCTCGGGAAGGGGCTCCGGCTGGTTGCGCCTACGCATCGCCATGATCTTCTGCATCGGCATGACGAACGCGAAGTACACGACGGCGGCGATGATCACGAAGTTGATGATGGCCGTGATCACCGTGTCGAAGTGCATGACCGTCTTCGCGTTGCCCGACACCAGCGTGATCGACAGGCCGTTGACGCTGTGGCCGCCGATGGCCGCGATGATCGGGTTGATCAGGTTGGTCACGACCGACGTCACCACCGCGGTGAACGCCGTGCCGATCACGACCGCGATCGCCAGTTCGAAGATGTTGCCTCGGAAGACGAACTCCCGGAAGCCTTTCAGCATGACCGCTCCTCGGTGGGGATCTGCGCCGCGCGCCGTCGCCCGGCCGCGCTGTGGACTAGCGGAGGGTAACCGTGACCGGTTGTCGCAATGAGGCGGCCGCCAGCCGGGTCGCGTATTGCCTGGGCAGGGCCACCAGCACCAATCTGCCGTTCTGGTTCTGATCGGTACCCGCCACGCCACCGGTCGAACCACTGGTGTCGCGGACGGTCACGACGGTCGCGTTCTCGGCCAGGACCGGGTCGCTCTGATGGTCCGGATCGAGCGTGACCACGTCGACGCGGATGCCGGGGCGGAGCAGGTCGGCGACGTCGGGATCGGCCAGGCGGACCGGAACCGTGGCCGCGTTCGGGTCGCCTGTGGTCAGTGCCGTGTCGGCCGGGCCGACCAATCGAACGTCCGTCAACGGCTCACCGGCTCGGACCGGGCCGGACAGGACCCGGCCGGTGGCGGCCTCGGGGTCGGTCAGCGCGCCGCTGGGCACCACGGAGCCGGGCAGCGAGCGGATCGCCACATCGGACCGGGACAGCAGGCTGCCGGGCGCCATGTCCTTGGCGGCCACCACGACGTCGGTCTGGGTGGCCTCTCGGGCACCCGCCGGGCGCAGTGCCAGGGCGCCTGCCAGGACCACCAGGGCCACGGCGACGACTCGGCGCAGCGCCATGGTGCGGGGCCAGCCTCGGCCGCGCAGCACGGTGCGCAGTCGGTCGAGCGGGAGCGGGTCGAGCGGCGTGCGTCGGAACACTTCTGCCTCCTGGGTGTCGCGGGTGGTGAGGCGACAGTAGGCAGAAGTGGAGGGGGGAGGCGGGGCGTGAGCTGTGGGCTGTGGACAGATCAGGGGGCTGTGGACAACTGCCGCTCAGGAGGCCTTGGCTGTGGTACTCGTGGACTTCATGTCGTTGGACGACGAGGTCGACTTCTCGCTGGGCTTCGACTCGGCCGGCTTCGACTCGGCCGGCTTCGACTCGGCGGCCGCCGGCTTCTTGGCGTCGGCCCGGCTGTCGTTGCGGTAGAAGCCGCTGCCCTTGAACACCACGCCCACGGAGCCGAACAGCTTCCGGAGCTTGCCCGAGCATTCCGGGCACTCCGACAGCGAGGCGTCCGTGAATGACTGCACGGCCTCGAACCGGTGGCCACAGGCCGTGCAGGCGTACTGGTAGGTCGGCACGTTCGGCTCCCTCACGCGACTACCGCGAAATCCCTGACTGGCACTCGATCGGGGAGAGTGCCAATACGATGATGCGCCAGACACCGTACCGGGTGCAAACACCCCCGCACAGGGCCGGCCCGACCAGGCACGACGCGAGTCACCCCAGCCGCAGAAGTCCCCCGATCGGGGTCAACACCGCCGTCATCGGTACGTCGTGGGGTTCGTGGGGCAGCGCGTCGACCAGTTCGTCGTCCCGCACCACCGCGACCAGCGGTGTCCCGGGTGCGACCAGCGGCAGCGACCGGTCGTAGTGACCCCCACCTCGCCCGATCCGGTGACCCGCCCGGTCGACCGCCAGCGCGGGCACCAGCACCAGGTCCGCCTCGCCGATCGCACCGGCGCCCAGCCGCGGTCCGGACGGCTGGCGAAGGCCGTAGGGGCCGGGCGCCAGCGAATCCGGACCCGTGTAGTACGCCCAGTCCAGCGGCGCCGAGCCGACCACCACCGGCAGCATCACCTGTCTGCCGGCGCCCGCCAACGAGGTGATCAGGTCGAGTGATCCCGGCTCGCTGCCCACCGGCACGTAGCAGCACACCAGGCCAGCGGGTATGTCCACCACAGCCGTGGCCAGGGCACGTGCCTCGGCGGCGTGCTGCTCCGCGGGGACCAGCCGGCGTGCCGCCAGCAGCCGGGCACGCCAGTGACGTTTGGAGTAGCGATCTTCTCCAGGGTCGGCCACAGCAGGAGGTTAGGCTCGCTCACCATGAGCCCGACGCGCGCCTGCCAGACCGCCATCGTGCCCGCCGCCGGACTGGGCACCCGGTTCCTGCCCACCACCAAGTCCGTGCCGAAGGAACTGTTCCCCGTGGTGGACACGCCGGGCATCGAGATGGTGGCGGCCGAGGCGGCGCAGGCGGGCGCGAGCCGGCTGGTGATCGTCAGCTCGCCGGGCAAGTCGGCGGTGACCGACTACTTCCGCCCGCAGCCGGACCTGGAGCGCACGCTGGTCGAACGCGGCAAAGCCGACCTGGCCGCCAAGGTGCGCCGGGCAACCGAGTTGATCGAGGTCGTCGAGGCCATCCAGGACAAGGCGCTGGGCCTGGGGCACGCCGTCGGCTGTGCCGAGCCCAAGCTGCTGCCCGACGACGACGCCGTGGCCGTGCTGCTGCCCGACGACCTGGTGCTGCCCAACGGCGTGCTGACCAGAATGGCCGAGGTGCGCGCCCGCTACGGCGGCAGCGTGTTGTGTGCATTCGACATCCCGCGCGAGCAGATTTCCGCGTACGGCGTGTTCGACGTGGCCGAGACCGATGCCGCCGACGTCAAGCGGGTACACGGCATGGTGGAGAAGCCGAAACCGGACGAGGCGCCGTCCACGTTCGCCGCCGCCGGCCGATACCTGCTGGACAGGGCCGTGTTCGACGCGCTGCGGCGGATCACGCCGGGCTCCGGCGGCGAGCTCCAGCTCACCGACGCGGTGGCCTTACTGATCGACGAGGGGCATCCGGTGCACGTCGTCGTCCATTCCGGCTTGCGACACGACCTCGGCAATCCCGCCGGATTCCTGCGGGCCGCTGTTCACTTTGCACTGGAGGATCCGGACTACGGCCCGGCGCTGCGCGAGTGGCTGCGGGAGCGACTCGACCACGAATGACGGTGTCCGGCACGGCGCCGGGGCACCGCCGAACTGCGAGGACCAGCCGATGAGATCAGTAGACGAGCAGCTCGCCAGAGTGCTGGCCGGTGCGGTGCGACCGGCTCCGGTCCGGGTGGCGATCTCCGAGGCCCAGAGCCTGTTGTGTGCCGAGGAGGTCGTGGCGGAACGGGCGCTGCCCGGCTTCGACCAGGCTGCCGTCGACGGGTATGCCGTGCGCAGCGTCGACGTGCAGTCCGCCGACACCGAACTGGTCACGCTGCCCGTCGTCGGCGAGATCCCGACCGGCTCCCGGCAGCCCAGGCGCCTGCAGCCCGGCCAGGCCGTGCGGGTGGCCACCGGGGCGCCGCTGCCGACGCTGGCCGACGCCGTGGTGCCCACCGACTACACCGACGGCCACGACGCCAGGGTGACCATCCACCGGCCGGTGCCCTCGGCCGCGTTCGTGCGGCGCACCGGTGAGGACGTGCAGCCCGGGGACGTCGCCGTGCGGCGCGGGTCGACGATCGGCTCGGCCCAGGTCGGCCTGCTGGCTGCGGTGGGCAGGGACAAGGTGCTGGTGCACCCCCGGCCCAGGGTGTCGGTGATCTCGGTGGGCGACGAGCTGGTGGACATCGGCCGCACGCCGGGGCCCGGCCAGGTGTACGACGTGAACTCCTACGCACTGGCCGCCGCCGGCCGGGACGCGGGCGCCGAGGTGACGAGGGTGGGCATCGTGCCCGGCGACGCCGCGCGGCTGCGCGAGGTCGTCGAGGGGCGGCTGCTGCTGTCCGAGGTGGTGGTCGTCGCCGGTGGCGTCGGCGGCGCGAACGGCGCGGAGATCCACGAGGCACTCGGTGAACTCGGCAACGTCGACGTGACCCGCGTGGGCATGCACCCCGGTTCGGTGCAGGGCTTCGGGCGGCTCGGCCCCGACCTGGTGCCCACGTTCCTGTTGCCCAGCAACCCGATGAGCGCGCTCGTGGTGTTCGAGGTGCTGGTCCGGCCGTTGATCAGGGTGGCGCTGGGCAAGCGCAGCCCGCACCGCAGGGTGATCACCGCCCGGCTGCTCTCGCCGATCGCGTCCACCAAGGGGCGCAAGGGTTTCCTACGCGGCCAGCTGCTGCGGGACACCGCGACGGAGGAGTACCTGGTGCAGCCGCTCGGCACGTCCGGGGCGCATCTGCTGGCATCGCTCGCCGAGGCCAACTGCCTGATACTGGTCGAGGAGGAGACCACCGACATCGCGGTCGGCGACGACGTACAGGTCACCTTTCTCGCGCAGCGCGGGTAGCCGGTCGCGGCGGGTGACACGCCGGATATGTTCGTGGCATCCCGGAACGCAGATCTGAGGGAGCGCCGCAGTGCCCGCCGAACGTGGACTATCCGCCGGAGCAGGTGACGCCGGCTGGTCACTCGGCGCCTCCACGGGCCGGCACCCCGGCTGGCCGACCCGGCTCGGCCCGCTGGCCGTGCCCGCCGGCATGGTCGAACTGCGGCCGCCGCACCTGTTCGACGCGTCGGCGTGGAGCCGGATCCGGCTGCGCGACCAGGCCCATCTGGAGAACTGGGAGCCCAGCGGCGTCGGCCGGTGGGAGGACCGCAACGGGACGCTGGCGTGGCCGTCGCAGTGGTGGGCGCTGCGCGCGCTGGCCCGCAGCGGGCAGTCGCTGCCGTTCATGATCTGCGTGAACGGGGACGTGGTCGGGCAGGTCACGGTGGGCAACATCGTGCGGGGCGCGCTGTGCTCCGCGTGGATCGGCTACTGGGTGGCCAGCCACGTGGTGCGCGGCGGTGTCGCGACCGCGTCGGTGGCCATGCTGGTCGACCACTGCTTCGCCGAAGGCGGCCTGCACCGGCTGGAGGCGACGGTCCGGCCGGAGAACACGCCCAGCCTCCGCGTGCTGGCCAAGCTGGGGTTTCAGCAGGAGGGGCTGTTCCGCCGGTACCTGGACGTGGCGGGCGGCTGGCGGGACCACTACTGCTTCGCGTTGACCACGGAGGACGCGCCCACCGGGCTGGTGAACCGCTTGGTGGGACAGGGGCGCGCCCGAATCCCGTGACCGGTTCGCCCGTTCGGGCGATTATCACGTGTGGTAAGGCTCCGGCCGGATCTTCCGGCGTGGCTCCGACACCAGTGTGACTGTTGTGACTAGCGTGGCGACGGCACCAACCATGCCATGCGTGTACACAGGGGGAGGTGACGGGGGCATGCCCAGCTCGTTGATCATTGTCGCGCTGGTCGGAGCGTGGCTGCTGGTCCTCGTCCCGATCGTCGCCCGCAGGCGCCAGGAGGTGGCCAGGACCGCGGACTCCACGCTCGCGGCCCGGGTCGTGCGCAGCGGGGGTGTACACGGCACGGCGGAGAGGGAGCCCACCATGCCGGACACCGGAGAGGTCGACAGAGCGGTCGACGGTCCCGAGTACGACGACTACGACGTCGAATCGGACTACGACGCGGACTATGACGACTACGAGTCGGACGCGGACTACGAATCCGACGACGACTACGAGGAGTACGCGCAGAGCGAACCGAGGCCGTTCCGGCCCGGCCGCGGCGGGTACGACGCCGAGGCCGCGGCGATGTCCGCGCGCGCCAGGTACACGTTCCGCCAGCGGATCGTCGTCCTCACGCTGCTCGCGGCCGTGGTCAGCGCGCTGCTCGCGGTGATGGTGTCGCCGCTGCTGTGGTGGGTGCACGCCGTCGTCGACATCGCGCTGGTCTCCTACCTCGGCTACCTGCGGCGGCAGGTCCGGATCGAGGAGGAGATCCGCGACCGGCGGGCCGCCCGCCTGGCCGCCCAACCGCGCCCGGCCCATCGCCCGGTCGCCCGACCGGAGCACGACGCGCACGGACCGGCCGACGAGGACCTGCTCGACGAGGACGTCGTCGAGCCGGAACCGGAGCCGGTGCTGCCCCAGCGGCAGCCGCTGACCAGGCATGTCCACCCCGGCACGGTGGTGGTCGACACGGACGACGAGGACCCGGTGTTCGCCGAACTCGAGGAGCCCGGCGCCCTGCCGTACCGGCGGGCGGTGGGCGAGTAGCCACTCAGGGGGTGCGCGGGAGCATGGCACCTGGCTGCTATGCTTCCGCTGCACTCATGGGGCTGTAGCGCAGTTGGTAGCGCGTCTCGTTCGCATCGAGAAGGTCAGGGGTTCGATTCCCCTCAGCTCCACCACCTGACACATTGTGCGAACCGAGGTATGTGCCTGGTCACGGGCGCGTAGCGGGATCACTGAGTCCCCCGACGCGCCCGTTTCGCTGTCGGCGTTCTCGTGGCTGTGGTTGCGCTGGGGGATTCGGAACATGGGGATGACCTGGTTCGGCCCGACGATCTTGACCTGGCTGACGAGCGCGTCGATGAGGGTCTTGGTCTGAGCGGGTTGGTTGCGGCTGAGTACCTGGTCGATGTGGGCGACGATCTCGGCGAGTTCGGCGGGTTCGGGCATGGTGGGTTCGCCGTCGAGTTCTTCGGTGAGTTCGTCGCGGCGTTGCCGGAGTTGCTTGATCTGTGCGCTGAGCTTCGCCACGCGGGGTGCGGCGGTGTCCTCGTCCATCGTTTCGTTCTCGAACGCGGTGAAGTACCGCTCGACCTTGGCGTTGGTCTTGGCGAGTTCGCTGGTGATCATGTCGCGTTCGGCGATCCGCTCGGCGTGGCCGGCGAGGTAGAACTCGCGGGTGTCGGCGACGGCTTGGGCGATCAGGTCGGTGTGGTGGGCATAGAACTCGCGCATGGCGGCGAGCACGGCCTGGTCGGTGTCCTCGGCGTTGAGGCGAGGCGCGGAGCATTCGGCGGTGCCGTAGCGGGCGCGGGTGAAGCAGGTGTAGTAGCGGTAGGTCTTGGAGCGGCCGGTGGCGGCGGTGCCGATCATGGCCTTGTCGCAGTCGGGGCAGCGCAGTTTGCCGGTGAACAGGTACTCGGAGGCGTTGGAGGCGCGGCGGGTGTGGTCCTCGCCGCGTGCGGCCAGAATCCGTTGCGCCACTTCGAAAGTCTCCACGTCGATGATCGGCTCGTGCGCGTTCGGTACCACGACCTCGCGGAAGGTGATCTCTCCGATATAGACCCGGTTGACCAGCACCCGCAACACCTGGTGCGCCGACCACGGTCCACCCGCCACGGTCCGGTAGCCGCGCTGGTTCAGGCGGTTGGCGATCGCACGGGCGCCGATGCGTTCGTCGGCGTAGCCGCTGAAGATCGCGCGGATGATCGGCGCTTCCTCGGACGCGACCTGCAACACGGCCGTGTCCGGGTGCGGGGTGTACCCGCAGGGGCGGGAACCGCCTGCCCAGCGGCCACCGGCGGCTTTGCGTTCCATCCCGCCGATCACCCGGTCGATGATCACTTCACGTTCGAACTCGGCGAACATACCCAGCAGCTGCAGCAGCAACCGGCCCATCGGGGTGGAGGTGTCGATCGGCTCGGTCGCGGAGCGGAACGCGACCCCGGACTCGGTGAGCTGGTCGAGCAGGTCAACCAGGTCGCGCAGGCGGCGGGAGAACCGGTCCACCCGATACACGAGCAGCACGTCGATCAGACCCAGGCGCGCGGCCTTGAGTGCCTGTTGCAGGCCAGGCCGGTTGGTGGTGGCGCCGGAGGCGTCGTCGGTGAACCGCTTGACCAGCCGCCATCCGGGCTGGGAGGCGACGTAGGCGGTCAGGCTGGTGTCCTGTGCTTCGATCGAGTAGGGCTGGTGTTCCTCGTCGGTGGAGCGTCGCTCGTAGACACCGACCCGCACGTCACCGGCCGGGATGATCGCGGCGGCGGCCTTCTTCGCGGTCCGAGGCTTACCCATTGTCGCGTCCCCCTGAAATGGCGATTTTATGTTCCGCTGAGGCGCTGGAAATCAGCCGATCATGGTGGAGCCTACCAGGTCTTCCCTGGTCACGGCCCGTTTCGCAGGGTGTCACCCGTTGGCGTGAATGGGGGTGGTGCCGCGCGGACGCGACACCACCCCGCGTTCATCTCCCTTCCCGGGCGCCCACCGAATCCCACCCCGAGAATCGGGGTTTGATCACGCGAATCGCAGTTCAGGCGATGCGCGTGACAGGATCGTCCGCTGTGGACAGCTCGGGTGTTGTGCGGTTGACCATCCATGCGGCGATCAACCGGGACAACGCCCTGACAGCGGCGGTTTCCTGTTCGGCGGTCAGCGGTTCCGACTCCACACCCACCACCCGCACAGGCCCGGATTCCGGGCTGACGCGAGGTAGCGGGATCAGGGAATCATGATCCAACTGGGCTCCCTCTCCAGGCGACCACGACACCCACCCCGCGAACGGTGGCAGGTGCCGTCAGACCAGCGAGAACGCTGATCCATCTGTCAGTGCGAACCGTGACGGCCTGGCTGTCAAGTCGAGAACCACTGATCGTGGGCTGTCTGTGACGGGTGTGACGGGTTCACGCGGACCCGTCACACCCGTCACAGCTCACGTTTTAGCTGGTCACGGCCTTGTGTACCCGTCACAGGGTCTGTGACGGGTGTGACGGCCAGTTGATCTTCATGTGACGCCTACCTGGTTCGATCCGTCGCGACGGGTTCGCCGGCCGCGTCGGCGCAGCGTGGCCCACGAGGCCGGTCCCACGACGGGCGCCGTGGTGCCGGGTGCGGCCAGTTCGCGAACGCACTGGGACGGGTCGCCGGACACGTGCATCGGGTCGGCGTCGCCGCTCTCAGGGGTGTTTCTGGACGGGTTGGACGGGTTCGGCGGGAACCTGTCCAACCCGTCCCGAGGATGTTCGCGCTGGTCGGGCGGCTGCGGCTGGGACGGGTTCATCGCGGGCGTCGGCGCCTACGGGCGGCGCGGGTCGGCGTGGCGTGTGCCGCGATACCAGCGGCGGCGCTGTCGCGGGTGCGCCACAGGCGCTCAGTGCGGCGACTGGCCGCGAACGAGCCCACGGCCCGAACCTGGTCGAACCGCGCCGTACGGGCTTCCCAGCCACGTGTGTTCGTGGCCAGGTCGTAGGCGCGGCGGATCGTGCCCACGGCGTTGCCGTCGTGGTGGACGTGCCACAGGGCCGCGTCCGCCTCGCCCTCGTGTTGGACCAGCGTCCAGCCCGGCCCGATCCGCTCGGCCAGATCGACGGTCTTGACCACCCGCGCCGGTGACTCGTGGATCGGGTCGGCCGGCTCGTCGGTGGTAGTCGGGACCGGGCGGGACACGGTGACCGGCACCAGCGGCGCCGGTTCCATGACGCTTTCCGTGACGTACGACTGGTCGGGTGACGTGGGGACTGGTCCATCGGTGAACTGCCGGGTCAGTTCGGCGGTAGCGGTGGCGATCCGGCTGCGTGCCGGGCTGGTGTCCTGATTGGTCAGGAGGGCGTGACGCAACTCGCGGACCGCTGTCTCCAGGGCTGTCAGCGTCCCGAGCGTCGCGTGCTGGTCGGTGGCCAGGCGGGCACGACGGGCACGTTGTCGGCACGTCGCACCGTGGTAGCGGGCCGGTCGCCCACGCTGGGACCGGGTGGTCAAGGGCTGGCCGCAGCCGGAGCACAGCACCATGCCACCTGCTTTCCGTGACGTGTTTCGTGACCTACGGGAACCGTAGCACGGGCTGTCACGAAACACGTCACGAATAGGGAAGGGGGTGCGTAGGACCGCTCATCCAGCCTTCTCTGCGGGCTGCCGTTCGTGACTGCTAACCGCTAACCGCCAGGTCGAGGCCGGTTTTAGGTGCTAGCGGTGGTGCTAGCGCTAGCAGTGCGAGCCGCTAGCGCTAGCGGCGAGGCCCGGTTGTTCCGTATTGGCCGGTTCAGGTCTCTGACCTGCGGCGCTACACTGGGTGACCTGATCGGTTGGTTGGCGTGACGGTAGCGCCCTGACGTGGAGGTGCCACGTGGTCGCCCGCGTACGAAGTGGTTTGGTCGACGCGCGTAAACGGCAGGGCCACACGCTGGAAAGCCTGGCGCACGCGCTGAGTGTCGAGCCCTCGACTGTTCGCCGGTGGGAGCGCGGAACGTTGGACCCGATGCCGCTGACGTGGCCGCGCCTCGCGCAAGAACTGGACATCACCACCGATCAGTTGGTCGGTTTCCTGGCGAAACCATGCTGCGAGAAGTGTGGGAAAGTGCTCGCGGCCGACAACACCGAGAATCTGTGCGGTGCCTGTCGGCGGGTCCAGCACGGTCAGCTTGACCAGCCTCCCCAGTTCGAGGATGAGTTTTTCGACAACGCTGAGTTGCTGTCCGCGTTCGAGAGTTGGCATATCGGTCGGGTTTTCCGGGCGTATCGGGCTCATCCTTACTTTCTCGGCATGTTCGCCAGGCCGTTGACGCAAGAGAACCTTGGCCGGTGGCTCGGCCTGACCCAAAACCAGATGAGTCGGCAGGAAAACGGCAAGGCAGAACAGAACCTCGAACTCCTTCAAGAGTGGGCCGCGATCCTCCACCTGCCCCAAGACAGGCTGTGGTTCAACCTCCCCGGGCAGAGTCGACTGCGAGCGACACCGACACTGGATGGCGTTTCAACCGTTGACAACGGCACACGGCGGACCGAACCGAACCAGAAATTGAGGGCCGTGAGGGAACGAACACCCTCACGACTCGCGCCAGGTGACTGTCTCAGCCGCGACGAATTGGCCGAAGCGGTCTGCGCCTGGCTGTGGAACACGACGAAAGTCCGCTACGCCCTCGACGGGCACTACATCGCGAAACTGGAACGTGGCACAGTTCGTTGGCCCAGCGCGCCCTACCGTTCTGGCCTGCGTCATGTACTCGGCGCCACATCAGACGTCGAACTCGGATTCGATGAACATCGACGCGGTCGATCACCGCTCCAAGCGAGTATCATCGAGCATAGTAAACTCCAGCAGGAGCGACAAGACTTTGAATTGGTTACGGTTGAATCAGTGAATCGAAAAGACTTTCTTAAAACGACTCTAGGAGTCGGCGCCGGGGCATTGCTCGCACAGGTCGTACCGAACTCCCCGAATCTCGACTTGGCTGAAATTTTGTCTGGCCCGACTGCTCACTACCGACGTATGGAGTCGGCCGTTCCATCCGATCAGCTCGCGCCCGCAGTCGAGGCGCATCTACGCCTTGCGTCGCACATTGTGCAACAGCGCACGCCGACCGCCTTTGCATACCAAGTCATGTCCGAGATCGCGGGCTTGGCGGCATGGCTTGCCGTTGATCGTGGAGACACGGCAACAGCCCGTCGTCGATACGCCGACGCGATCCGCTGTGCGGAACGGGCGCACCACCCCTTGCTTGTCTCGTACATGACCGCCAGCCTCGGGCACTTCGCCGTCGAAACGGGCAATCCAGGGGCTGGCCTGAAAATCATCAGGCGCGCGTCTAACCTGCTTGACCAGACGACCCCGAACGCCGCACGCGCCTGGATCGAATCGCTGTGCGCCACGGCCCACGCCGCACTTGGCGACCCAGAACAGGCGATCGGATCACTTCGGCTCGCTGAAGCTCTCGTGGAGCGAGAGGGGCCAGAACTGTGTTGGCCGTGGGTATTCAAATTCGACGGCGCCAAGGTCGCACGCTATCAAGCCAGCGCTTTCGGAAGAATGGGAAACGTTCGCTCCGCGACGGCGGCTTACCAGGCTGCCGCACCAGCGCTCACCACTCCCAAACCGCGTGCCCTGGCACAGATCGAACATGCGCACGTGCTGGCGCGGTCTGGTGATCTTACGGGTGGTTGCGATCTGGCGATGGCTGCGCTGGACACCGCACGAGCCTACGGTAGCGAGCGAATCGCTACTCGTGTACGCGAATTTCGGACCAGCCTGCCAGTACATACAGTGGAGGCCGCGAAGTTGGACGATGCCTTGTCTGCCCTATACGAGCCGAGCAGTCGATGACGACGATCGCTATCACGGGGCACCGCGGAATGCCGAGGCAAACGGAGTTGCTTGTCGAGGAAGCCTTACGACAAGAGGTCGAGAGGCGACTTGGTGCGTCACTCATAGGCTTGACGTGCCTGGCTGATGGCGCAGACACCATATTCTCGCGAATCGTTCTAGATTCGGGCGGGTCGCTCCACATCTTTGTGCCTGCGACTAACTATCGGGACGAACTACCGGAAGACCATCACACGACTTATGATGCGATCATCGCACAAGCGTCCGAGGTAACGAACTTGGATCATTATGAGTCTGATTCGTCTGCGCATATGGATGCCAGTGTCCAGATGATTGAACAGGCAGACGAGTTGTTCGCTGTGTGGGACGGCAAACCAGCCCGTGGATACGGTGGCACCGGCGACGTCGTTGATGTAGCCCGGAAACGTGGCCTACCAGTCACGGTCATCTGGCCTGCCGGATCGCGGCGCGACTGAGCGCCCGCCGGGTCACACGAAGTCGACAGCTTTCCATTGCGCCCCAACGGGTCGCTGTCCGGTGGTCGCGTACTCGATGGCCAACCGCTGAAGCTGAACGATCGGCAGGAGAACATCGGGTGTGAGTGTGACGCGGGCGGGGTCCCACGGGTCGTAGGCGACCGGCGCCGGGTCGGCCGGGGGATCGTCGGCCACGGCCAGCCAGGCTCCGACCGGGCCGTGCGCGGGGTCGCCGTTGGTGTAGTGCGCGGCACCGTAGTCGTGGTTGTAGACGACCTTGAATTGCTGGTCGGGGTACTGGCGGTCCTTACCGCCGGCTGGGCGGTCCCACACGTAGAAGAACACGTGCCCGGCTGTCTCGCCGAGTAGTTCTGTGATGATCTTGCGTTGCTGGTCGGGCGTGGTGGCGTAGTACCAGGGGCGGAACGCACCGCCGGAGATGGCAGAAACGACGTGTGGTGTCGCCTGTGTCGCTGTCGAGGTCACGGCAGGTCATCCCCTTCCAGTGAACGTCTCGTGCTGCCCTCCAGGCCACCATACGGTCAACGGCACCCCAGGTGGCAGCAGCACGTCGAGCACCTGCTGACAGGAGTAGGCACCCGGACACGGGCCTTCCGGGTTGTTGATCACCAGGACACCTCGGCTGACCTGCTGTTCCCGCATCGTCATCGCTACTTTCACCTCCACGTGAGTCGCGGCCGGGTGCTGGCCGACCGGAGGCATCCGGACCGCCCGGGATGCGCGCAGGAACGCATCAATGCGGGTGGAGATGCCCTCCTGGCCGCTGGTGTAGCGGCTCTCGTGGCCGTCGACGTCGTAGAACAGGCCAGTAGTCGCGCTGGTCGCGCGGGGGATGGTGGCGATCCGGTCGGCAGCCCATCGGGCGTCACCGGCCGCCGCGCCGAGGTCGGCGGGGCACTCGTCGGAATCGGCGTGCGCGGTCGCGGAACCGGTCTCGCAGCCGAACCGGGTGCGGTTGCTGCTGTAGTGGGTGAACACGAAGTAGGCGCCCAACACCACTACGGCGATGAGCACCAACCGGCCGATCAACCGTCCGATCACGATGTCCCCCACATCTCCGGTCGCGAACGTTGACTACAGCAATCGTCACACCAGTCACCCAAGGTGACAAGCGTCGGGGCTGGTCGGGAGTTCGGCCACCGGGTACGGGACGGCTGGAACAGCGCGCGTCAGCGCGCCGACATTGGGGTCGGACTCCCATCGTGGGGATCGAGTTGGGGACAGCATCGGTAGGGGCCGCATAGCCATTGAGCAGGTCGAACAGACCGCGCGGGGGCTACCGGTCTAACAGGTAGGTGGATCGGTAGCCGCATGAGTAGGTGGGCAGGTAGCCCTGTCGGCACGGCGCCGCACCGACCCCGGCCGATTGGATCACTAGGGTTGTGAGTGCCTGTGAGTCTGGGATACCAACGGAACCTCTTATAGGTACCTTGACCAGCCAATACGCCGGTTCGCGGGGGTGGCGCTCTAACCTGACCCCCCGTATGAACCCCAGTGTGATCCCCCGTGTGAACCGCCAACGGCGATGATCAAACACACCACAGGACTGGACCCGGATGAACCAGCCCGGACTGAGACCAGAACTGAGACGACCAGCCTCTTGATCAACGTGTGGCTGTCGATGTCCGAAGCCGCCCGCACGGACGTCAATAGTCCCGCGCATGGCCTGGTGATCCGGCGGGTGTTGGTTGCAATACTGCCACTCGCCAGCGCCTTCGAAGCAGAGCCGGGCGGCCGGTTGGGCCGCCGACCAGGCTGAGGCAGCGATCGGCTGGATTTGGGCGGCCCGCCATCCGGATCAGATCCTCCAGGTGCCACAACCACACGGACGCCACCCGGACGACATCCGCCGCCCCCAGCAGGACGACGACCATGGCGAACCCCGCCCTGCTCATCCCCGTCGAGCTTCATCTGCGTTGACCACAGACCGGCCGTACGAATCCATGGTCCGTTGCTAACTACCTGTAGGCAATGCACACTCTGTGCGTGCCTGTGCGTGGTCGAGGTAGGTCAGACGGTCAGCAGTACTTTATGCCCGGATTTGACGAGGTGGTGCACCAGCGAGTCAGGCTCGCAGTAATGGCTGTGCTGCACTCTGGCGGGCAGCGTGCTTTCGGCGAGCTTCAGGACTTCCTTGAGTTGACTGCCGGCAATCTCTCACGGCACTTGTCGATCTTGGAGCGTGCGGGCTATGTCGCGGTGATTAGGCAGTTCAGCGGTCGTCGGCCGCTAACGACCGTCAAGCTCACCCCATCAGGAAGCCGGGCGTACATCTGCGAGGTTCAGGCGTTGCGAGCGTTGATCGACTACGGCGGGTCAGTAGAGGAAGCAGACCGTAACGACACGGGCCGTGCCAGGTAAACATTTTGGCGTAGACTGTAACCGTGGCAGGAAATGCTCTTCATTGCTCATTTTGCAACCAGACTGAGTCGACTGTCCGAAAAGTAATCCACGGCCGGGGGGTCTCGGTGTGTGATGTATGCGTGAGAAAGGCCCGTTGGGCGCTCAGCGGTCGAGTGCAACGCCCGGAAGGCACATTCTCTGGATTTGCACCGTTTGAACCTCATCGGCATTACTGCTGTGACTTCTGTGGTCGAAGGCTGAGAGGTGCAAGGGGGCTCGACCAGAGGCAGTTGGTTATCTGTCGGGATTGCATTACATTGTGTGAGGAGATTGTCCGCGCCGAGTATGGCTAGATCCACGTGAGCCGACGAAGGATGGAATGTCTTCCTGCCTTCGTCGGCTGACTGCGACGCTACGAGATGGTCTCGCAGGGCCTGCCTACCATCGTGAATGTACCGTTGCTGTTGCGACGCCATCCGGTGGCGCACGCTTGACCCGTTCCGCTGCCACCGCCGACTGTTGCTGGATTCTGCTGGTCCGCGCCCCCGGGCACGCTCATCCCTGGTCCGGTAAGATCGATGTGACCAAAGAACGAAAATCCTGCTCTGGTGCGACCCGCAGCCGAATATCCGCTGGCGTTACCTATTATTGAAATGCACACGCTTCCATTACACCCGCTCGCGTCTAAAGGTTCGGTGCGAGGAGCGGGCGCCGCTGAAGCGACCCCACCGATTAGTAAGGTTGGCGTAAGCGCAGCAACCGTCGCGATTGAAATGATGATAGAACGCCTCTTATTGCTCAACTTTGATAAACCCTCTTTCCTAATCAGATCTATAGTAGTGTTGCATTACCGACTACCTAGGGATGGGATTGAGGCCGCACGTCATAGCGTGTCCACTGCTTCCGCAATTCCCCCCCAGGTGAACCCCCGCACGATTCTGGCCAGGTCACCGTGAAGGGAACAACCGCTGATCGGGTGAAGGCAATATATTTGGGTGCGAGATCAACATGCTGTGATGATCTGCGCCGCCAGCGGGTTCAGTCGACGAAAGGTTCGACGTGACAATTCCTGGACACACCAGTCCGACTCGGCTGCCCGCCGAGACCGAGCAGCAGATCCTGGCCGCCCGGGCGGCCACCTGCCGGGGCGGGTCTACATGGCCGGCCAGTTGGGCTGGCCGCCTCCACCGTCGGGCGGGTCCTGGCCCGCCACGGCGTGCCGCACCTGGCCGCGATCGACGCGGTGAGCGGCCTACCCCGTCCGCCGACGGCACAGCGACATCCGCTACCAACGCCACGCGCCGGGCGAACTGATCCATATTGACGTCAAGAAACTCGGCCAGATCCCCGCCGGTCGAAGCCCGGCAGGACCTGAGCGACGGCGAGGCAGATCAGTTCACTGTCGGTGAGATCGGTCGGTGACCGCGCGGTCCAGGTCGCCGCAGTGATCATCCGCCAGGTAGCCACAGTAGCCGTTGACCTGCGGATCTATCTCGCCTTTAGCAGCGATCTAGTACCACCCAGAGATCAACAACAGGGTGGAACTTGACACGTGGCTACTCCTTGGGGTCACGAATGCACGGACGCAGCGGACAAAGATCGACAATTGGCCCGGCAGCGACGATAGAGCGGTTCGTATTGTGTTGCGTCAGGCCCACCCTAGGGTTCTTATTAGAACCCCTGCCTGAGTAGACGCCCTTCAGTAGGAGGGCGACACCGGTAGTCGAAGGGCCACCCGCTGGGCGGGTGGCCTTTTTGCTGCCCGCCCGCGGCGGCCTGACAGAAGGGGCGCTTCGGCGCTCAGCGACGTGTTCACGCTGAATGGCATGGAGCTGTCCAAAGGGCTCATGCAGGTCGTGGTCGGTGACCTGGTCGTCTTCGATGTAGAGGCCCTGGAAGATCGCCTGGTTGAGTAGGCGTCGTTGCTGCTCGTTGCAGCGGCGGTAGAGCTCCTCGGGGGCTTCCAGGAGCTTGAGGGCAGCTTGGATGAGCTCAGCGCTGTCGGTGAGATCGGCGCTGGCGGTGTCGAGCCGCTCGGTGAGGCGACGTCGCTCGGTGGCGATGTCGCGGAGCTTGGCTTTGACCTTGGTCTGCGGCAAGGTGCCGTCGGCAGCGAGGTCGATCAAGTTCTCCTCCTTGGTGTCGAGTTCACGCAGTTGCCCGGAAATCTGCTTGTGCAACAGACGCGCGGCGGCTTCCTGCTCGTTGATCACGGAGTCAATGTGCGCGCCGACATCGGCGATGAACTCGGGCCGGAACTGGATGTGGGCGTAGTGGCGTTCGATGGCTTCTT
Organism: Pseudonocardiaceae bacterium; assembly: GCA_036273855.1. Classification (GTDB taxonomy): domain Bacteria; phylum Actinomycetota; class Actinomycetes; order Mycobacteriales; family Pseudonocardiaceae; genus DATEPR01. Next base: position 282,786 of record DASUGU010000049.1, on the reverse strand, counting down.
CGACCTGGTAGGCGTGGACGTGCGGGCTGGGGCACAGGCCCTCGCGCATGTGCCGGCAGAAGAAGTACAGGTACTCGGTCCCGTGGCGGTTGACGGACCGTTGCATCGCCAGCCGCTGTGTCCTGCCGGCTCGTCGGCAGTAGCCGCAGAACACCGAGCCCTTGAGGTAGTGGTGGTGAACGCGGCGGCGTTCCTTCGCGGTGGCCCTGGATTCGATGATTTCCTGGACCTGGTCGAATAGTTCCTCATCCTCGATCAGCGGCTCATGCCGACCGCGGATCTCCTCGCCCTTGTAGTCGACGTAGCCGAGGTAATAACGGTCACGCAGCATGTCCGAGAGCTTGTGGATCGAAATCTTCTTGGCCGGGTGCCTACTGGTGGGGCGGGTGCGCAGACCGCGGTCGTACAGTTCGTCGGCCAGGTCATCGAGGCTGTAGTCGCCCGTGGCGTAGAGCTCGAAGGCGAGCTTGACCAGTGGCGCCCGCTCGGGGTCCAGAATGATCGTGCGGATCACGCGGCCGTCGAAGTGGTCGATGTGGTTGAGGTAGCCGATCTTGGCGCGGCCGAGAGTGCCACCGTTGCGGGCCTTCTGACCCATCTTGTAGGCGATGTCCACACCGGATTGGCGGGACTGGTACTCGTTGAATGTGGCCAGGATGCCGTGCATCAGTTGACCGACCGGGGTGTCGTCGATGGCCTCGGTGGCCGAGACCAGGGTGACGCCGCGCTTGCGCAGGTCTGCCATGACGATCGCGTCGTCGTAGCGGTTGCGGGCCATGCGCGAGAGTTGGTAGACGATGATGACATCGACGTCGCCCTGGCTCCGCACGCGCGTGAGCATTTGCTGGAACGCCTCGCGTTTGGTCATCTCCAGGGCCGAGCGGCCGGGTTCGACGTACTCGTCGATGACCGTGACGCCGAGGTCGCGTGCCTTGCGGTGGCATGCTTCCCGTTGGGCCGGGATGGAGATGCCCTCGGCGTTGTAGTCGGTCTTGACCTGCCCGGTCGAGGACACGCGGAGGTAGATCACCGCGCGAGTGCCGGGGGCCAGGTCGTTGGGCAGTCCCAGGACGGGGATCGCGACGTCCCGCTCCAGTTCATCGACGAAGTCGGCATAGGCGCTGGTCATGACACCCCCTGGTGGATTGGCCTGGACGAATTACACGGCCGTCGGCGAACGCGGCCCGGCCAGCGCGATCCCTGGCTGATCGCTATCCATGAATTGGCACTCCTCACTCGCCTGCGAACCTGGGCGCGTACGCCCCGGAACAGGTCTCGCGTGATCACGTGTCGGGCCGGACGCTCATCGACGATCACGTCGTCGATGAGCGAGAAACCCAGTTCGGCGGCCTTGCGTCGACACGCCTCACGCTGGGCCGCGATACTGCGGTCGGTTGCGGCTGGCTGCAATGCCGACACGTGCAGGTAGACCACTGCGCGAGTACCGAGTTGAACGTCATACGAGGGCGGTTGCCCGCTGAGGATGACGTCGTGCTGCCCGTCATTCGAGCAGGGATCAGTGTTAGTCATGACAACCTCACTGTGGGTCTGTCCGGATGGACGAGGGCGTAGCCGGTGCAGTCGCGGTCAACGGACTGGCGGTGGCCGTGGCGACTGCGCGGCGAATGGAGGCTCGTGCGGAGTGCGTCGGGCGGCGCTGAGCGCGGCGGTCTTCGAGTGCGCCCGCTTGTTCGATGCCGACGATGAGATCCAGCGCGCACGCGAGGACGGCGCCGAACGGGGTCTCTGTGTCGAAGGAAGGATTGGCGGCCGAGACGACGCGGACACCTCGGCTCCTGAACTCGCCGAGCAGGTAGGCGAGGTGCTGCCGATTTCGGGACAGATTGTGGACACCGCAGACGACGAGTACGTCGATCTCTCCGGATCGGGCTGCCGCCAACATTCGTTGAAGTCCCCGACGCCGCAGCGTGGCGCCTGATGCGTCGAGGTCAGCGCAGCGCAGGCGGATCTCCCAGCCCGGCTGGGACGCGATGTAGGAGCTCAACAACTCGTCTTCACCGACCTTGGGCCGCCGCTGGTACAGACCGACGCGCACGGGGCGCTGGGCCTGCTGGTCTGTAGTCCGGCGACCGCTCGGTGGGTCCGGCATGGCAAGCGACATCGTGCTGGCCCTTCCTTCGATTCATGAGGTGAGTTGGGTAGATCCGCTGCGCTCGCGGGACGAGCGCGAACGTGCTGGGGCTATGCCGCATCGCGGTCATCGCGAGGGCTGGCAGCGGTGGCGTCCGGTTTGGAGCACAGGGGTTGCTGACCGGTTTCCTCCGCCAACATGGATGCCGCGAGGCTGGCCACCACCCGCGCGAGCTTGCGCATGTTCGGCGGATCGCGGCGAACGCCGCGCACCACCAAGTTGCGTCCGGCACCGCCCACGCCGACGCGCGACCGAGGCTGTTTGCGTGGCCCGCTGTCGGCGCTTCCGGCTTGCTCCGATTCGACTGGAACAGGAACGTCGGTGTGCTTGTTGTTGACCTTTGCGGGGTCGGCAGGTTGCGCGCACATGAGCGCCCCTTCCGAGCCCGTGAACTCCGCAGGTGCTGGCCGTTCACGGGCCTGCTGGTCGGCGACAGGAACCGTCGACACAGCGGGCAATCCCAGCCGTCGACACCCGTGGCGGCCGGTCCGCGCGAGGCGGGTTGCGCGGCGACTCGGGCACGCACCATGACGTGCGTTGAATGGTCTGGGACTGCCGAAGCTGTCACGACCAACGGGCCTCTACTCCCCGACTGCATCTCCGCGGGGCCGGCTCCCGTGGCCGTGCTGGACTCGTGCTGTTCGGCAGGGCCATGGGGCCCGCCGAACTCGTGCTGACCCATCTCGTCAGCGCGCAGTAGGTGGTCGACGCGAGTCCAGAACATCAGCGCCGGTGCGAGCCGCGGACGGCTGCGCATCGGCATGGGGGTGAACGCAATGGATGCCGAGGCACCTCCTCTCTCGTGGATCGAGTACAGGTCTGCCATCTGACGAAAGTAACACTTTCGTAGTGAAAGTACAGCATATGTACAGAAAGTAATGCTTGTGCAGATCGTGGTCTGTTGAAGACACCCGGTGCTACCGCCGCTCGATTCCGCTGGCCATCGGGGACACTGAGCGTCTGTTGGCGACGGCGCGGAGTGCCGCAGCGTGATGAGCATGAGGAAGGCAGTAGGTGCAGATCGGGTGGCAGCTACGGAAGGTCATGGCCTCCCGTGACGTCTGGAACGCGACGGATCTGCGCGAACTCTTGATCAAGCGAGCCGAGTACGAACTGTCCCTCCAGGCGGTGTCCGCCCTCATCCGGAACCAACCCGTCCAGATGAAGACCGACACTCTGCGGGCGCTGTGTACGGCTCTGAAGTGCACGCCGGATGAGCTATATGGCGTCGTTCCTCCGCGCGAGGTCTCGCTCGTCGAGGAAACCGACGCTGGCGACCCGCCCGCTGCCGGATGACGCCGGCACGTGGTCATGCCGCGCCCGGCGGTGCATTGTCGGCCGGGTCGGTCACGTCGTGCGGGGACTCGTCGTGGCGAGGCTGGGCCTGCTGGAAGGTCCTCGGATCGATCAATGGCTCGTGCGCGTTCGGGCCAGAAGTCACCCACTGGTCGACCGGTGCTGGGCGGCCGGCGACGGTGCGCGCTCACACCTGGCGGCCCACGTACTTGGGGTTCGTGATGACGCGTCTGACGGCTTTGGCGGTCCACCGCCCGGTTGGTACCGGAGGCGGGTACTGACGTGCGTCCGCATTGAGTCGTCCGGCAATGGCCGCGAAGCCCAGGCCGTCTTCGGCGCGCCAGCTGAAGATCTGGCGGACGACCGCGGCGGTCTGCCAGTCCGGCACGAGCACGGCGCGCAGCTGGCTGCGTCCGGTTGGGTCGGTGAGGCGGATGCGCAGGGTGCGGTACCCGTACGGCGGTGGGCCGATCTGGTAGCCGGCGCGGACGAGTTCGACCATTGCGCGGCGGGCTCGTCGGGTGGTTTCGGCGTGGTGCGCGGCGAGCACCGCCCACTGGATACGGTTGCCGTGCGCGTCGAGCAGTTCACCGTCTCCACCACCCGGCTCGGGCACCCTGTCGGTGACGGCGTCGATCGTCTCGGCGCGCTTACGTGTCCACAGGGTTGTCCACAGTCGGACCCACCAGTGTGGATGCGTTTGGGCCAGGGGCGGGGTGGTGCAGTGGTGGCGCGCGGCGGCGCGCAGCGCGGTGCGCTTGCGGCGGAACTCGGGGTGCCAGCCGCACTCGCGGCAGCACAGGCGCGTGGTCATGCCGCTCGCCCCCAACCGCGGTACTCGGCACCGTTCACGGCTGGCCGGGTGTCGTTGTGCTCGGTCGGCCACGGGATCGCGGCTGCCGCTGCGGCGGCGAGTTCGGCCTCGTGAGCGAGTTGGAATGCGAGCACCTCGTGATGCGCGGTCAGCGCCGTCGGCACGCCGACAGCGCGGGCGCGGGCGGCGGCGCGCCGCTCGTCCAGCGAGGCACGGGTGACCAGCCGACGGCCGCGCAGTCCGGCGGTCAGTGCGATGCACCGGTCGACCGGAGCCAGACCGACAGAGGTGCCGGCGGCGAGCAGCGGCGTGACCGAGTCGAGCAGCGAACCGTCCGGGTGACGGCGGGGTCGGGCGACGACGACGAGGTAGCCGCCGGAGCGCAGCAGCGGTTCGCAGTAGGTCAGCGTCGCGGCGAGTCGGTTGATCGCGGCGGCGTGGTCGCGGTCCGGACTTGGGTCCTGCTCGTCGGCGCCGTTGGCGGTAACGCGGAGCGCGGTGAGCACGAGTCCGATCCGCCCGGCCAGTCCGGCCGCGCGGACGCTGGCGAGCATCGCTGGCCGGGCGTCCAGGACGGAGCCGTCGCGCCAGGCGCCGGCCGCTTTGGCGGCGGTGACGTTGGCGCGGGCGAGCGTCCACGACCGACGCCGAGAGGTCAGTCCGAGCGCGTGACGGCCGGCGCGGAGGGCTTCGACCAGGACTGTGCCGGCGCCGCAGTCGGGGTCCAGAACCAGGTCGCCGGGCCGGGTGTAGGTGGCGATCGCGTGCGCGGCGACGGCGGGCGGAATGCGGTCGACATCGGTGTCGGTGCCGGCGACGCACCCGGCGTCGCGGAGCTGGGCGGCAGGGTCGCGCTGGCCGGTCGGCCAGACCGACAGTCGCGGGTTCGGCGGCTGCTCCTGCGGCGGCCGGGACGGTGGCCACGGGAGCGTGGGGCGGTCAGTCATCGGAGGTCCCCTCCCCGGTCACCGCAGACGTCGCGTCACTGTTGGCGGCGGTGCGGCGGGTGAAGACGAACAAGTCGTCGTGCGCCTGGGTGTGCCGGACCGATGTCGTCGGCGGGCCCGGTGCGCGCGCAGGACGGCTGTGCGTGGCGGTGCCGGCGACTGCGGGCACGGTGTCTCGAATGGGCACGCGCAGCAGCGCGATGCGGTCGGTGAAGCGGAGGCCGGCGTGGTGCGCGGCGCGTACGAGTGGCCCGGCGGGATCGGTGAACCAGCCGCCTGAGTTATCACTATGCGTGATGACCGCGAGGGTGCCTGTGGGGGTCAGCAGTCCCGCCCAGTCGGTGGGCTGGAGAGCAGCGAGCGTGGCCGGCTCGGCGGCGGTGAGGATCAGCTCGAACCGGTCCCGGCCGTGCGCGATCGTGGCCGTGTCGGGTCCGGACTGGCGGTCGGTGCCACCGGCGCCGAGGTGGTCGCCGGCCGGACTCGGGGTGTGCAGTCCGGGTCCGGACTCGGACTCGCTTGAGGCGTCCGCCGCGCTGTCGCCGAACCAGTCGGGGCGCGCCGCGGCGGTCTGGGTGTGCACCCCGCGGCCGAGTCGGACCACGGCCCATCCGGCTTCGAGTAGTCCGGCATACGGGCCGTGCCCAGGGCGGTGGCCGGCCGCGGCGGACGGCCATCCGGCGGGCGGGGTGATGTGCGGTGCGGGGTCGAGCAGCAGCATGCGCTGACCGGGTGCGGTGTAGCCGGTGACGATCTTGATGATCGCGGTCAGCAGCCACTGAGCGATCAGCCCCGTGCCTTCCCGCAGCTCGTCTTCCGCGCACGGCCAGACCGAGGCCGGGCGGCTTGGACGGGGGTGGCGTAGGACGAGCCGCAGGTCGCGGAGCCGGGCGTTCCGCGGACGATGCGGGAGCCGGATCGGGACCGTGGGCGGGTCGGTCGGATCGTGCTGCTGAGACTGGTCATCTGGCGTGTCGTGGTCGCGTGTCGGGGGCATCGCAGGTCTCCTCCGGCGGGTCGGCGTGGCGTGTTCGGACACCCCTTAACTCCGGATTTCGACCCTGTTTTGGACACGCATCGCCAGATTTTCTGCGCGCACCATCGGTGACCGTCTGCCGTATCGGGCCAGATAGTAAAAGAACGCAAGAGAACGGCTGATATGGCCCTGCCTTTACGTGAACGTCAGGGCCCTCGGGTGCGATGCGTAGGCGTCGCCGCGCGGGTTTCCAAGATTTTTTAGAAGATCTCGAAGTTGATCTGCAAGCCTGGTCGATGACGGTGATTCGCTGGGGCACGTAGCCTACTAGTGATCTACTATGATGCGCAAATATTCGCAGTTCAAAGGCTACTAATGTTGATCAATGCACAGCTCGCCTGGTCCACGTAGTGGATCTTCCTCGCGCGGGCTGAGAAGAGAAAATAGTAGGGCACTAGTAGCCTCCAGTGCGCCGCCCTAGTAGCCGGCTAGTAATGGCGTGGTATTTCCGTGGTATCCGCCATGGCTTCCTGGCGTCGTAGTTGCTCACCACGACGCTTGGGAAGCCATAAAAATGACTGCACAATCCCTCTTTCGTCGCTACAGCGACGACGCTGTTTTGAATTCTCTGGATATCGCGCGTGACACGTTCACCTGGCTGGTGACCGGGCCGGACCCGGTATCGCTGAACGGCCGGCTGTTTCCCGGCCTGCCCGACCGGCTGATCCCGCTGGATGAGGTCCGCGACCGCCTGCTGGCGCGCCGCTGCCCAACGCAGACGCGCGACGCGGTGTGGGCGCACCTGGTGCTGCGGGCCCGCACCGAAGGGGCGACGTGGACCGTCGCCGCGGTCGGGATGGCGCTGCCGGCGCTGACCTCCGTCGCGGCCCGGTTGTCCGACCGGTTCGCCGCCGACCCCGCCGACATTCACGCCGAAGTCCTCTCCGGATTTCTCGCCGCGTTGCCGACGATCGATCTGCGTCGGCCGCGGGTGATGCTGCGGCTGCGGTGGGCCGCGTACCGGTCCGGATACGACGCACTCGCCGACGCGCTGGCGGGTCCAACTCCGGTCGCGCCCGGCTTCCGGTCGACACCTCCGCACACTCCGTGGGGACATCCCGATCTGGTCCTCGCCCGCGCGGTCGCGGACGGAGTCCTGACCCAGACCGAGGCCGCGCTGATCGGCGCGACCCGGTTGGAGGGCATGCCCGTCGCGGACTGGGCGGCGCACCACGGGGCCGGCGAGTGGGCGGTCTACAAGACACGCAAACGCGCCGAGCTTCGGCTCGCCGAGTACCTGCGCGACGGCGTCGCCGAGACCGATCCGAGTGACGCGCTGACCGACCAGGTGGCCACCGCCATCGCGTTGTCGCGCCCGGCCGTGCCGGCTCGGCGTCTACCTCGTTCGTCACTGTCCGTATCGGTCGCTGAGGTCGAGGCGGCGAAAAAAGTTCCGGCTCGTGTGTCCAAAACGGACCCGAAATCCGGAGTTCAGCTACGTAGCACCCCTGTCCGGGGCGCGCGGTGAAGGACAGGAAATTGAGCGGCCCGCTCACGTCGACGACGAGGCGGGCCAAGACAACGGGGGTGACGATGAACGTGGCCGTTCCGGTAGACACCGCCATCCCTGTGGCGCAGCACAGCCCGCAGTTCAGCTTGGTCGTGGAGGGCCTGCCACGGGAGCCGTGGATTGTTGCTACGAGCACGAGCGTCAGATTCCCGATCTTCCCGCCCTCCCCGGGACGGCCCCGGCCGGCAGAGGAGAGCGAGATGGACATCGTGCACGAGCGGTGCGCCGCACTGGATATCAGCAAGACCGACGCGAAGCTGTGCCTGCGGGTGCCCGGCAAGCGGGCGGGCACCTTCACCCGGCAGGTCACCACCTGGGGCGCCACCACCAACCAGGTACTGGCGTTGCGGGAGTTCCTGCGGGACCAGCAGGTGACCGTGGTCGCGATGGAAGCGACCGGCGACTACTGGAAGCCGTTTTACTACCTGCTGGAAGACGGCCTGAACGTGATGCTGGTCAACGCCCGGCACGCCAAGAACGTCCCCGGCCGCAAGACCGACGTGTCCGACGCGCAATGGCTGGCCCAACTTACCGCGCACGGACTGGTCCGCGCCTCGCTGGTGCCCCCGGCACCAATACGTCATCTGCGGGATCTGACCCGGACCCGCACCCGACTGGCCTACGAACGCTCCCGCGAGATCCAACGACTGGAGAAGCTGCTGGAAGACGCCGGGATCAAACTGTCCTCGGTCGCCTCGGACCTGCTCGGGGTGTCCGGGCGGGCGATGCTGGAAGCGATGATCGCCGGCGAGCGTGACCCGCGGCTGCTGGCGGACCTGGCCAAGCGGCGGATGCGCAGCAAGATCCCGCACCTGGTCGAGGCGTTGACCGGCCGATTTGATGACCATCACGCGTTCTTGGCGCGGTTGCATCTGGATCTGGTCGACCGGTTGACCGCGATGATCGAAGCGGTGACCGCCCGGATCGAGGTGGCGATCGAGCCCTACCGGACCGCGGTGGAGTTGCTGGTCACCATCCCCGGGGTGAACCGGCTGACCGCGGACGTGATCATCGCGGAGACCGGAGCGGATATGACCCGGTTTCCCACCGCTGGGCACCTGGCGTCCTGGGCGGGCGTCACGCCGGGACACCACGAGTCGGCCGGCAAGAACAAGTCCGCCCGCGTCCGGCCGGGCAACGCCTACCTTAAAGCGGCCCTGGGTATCGCGGTGTTCGCCGGTGTCCAGGTCAAGAACTCCTACGTGCAAGCCCAGTACCGGCGGCTGGCGGCTCGCCGTGGTCCGATGCGCGCCCAAGTCGCTGTCCAGCATTCAATCCTGGTCGCGGTCTGGCACATGCTGTCTACCGGCGCCGGCTACCACGATCTGGGTGGTGACTACTTCGTCCGGCTGGACCCGGAACGCGCGAAACGACGCATCGTCCGCCAGGCCAATGCACTCGGGCTGACCGTCCGATTTGAACCCATCGAACACCACAGTCCTTCCGCCTAACACCAACCAGCCCTGCCCTCACAACACCGGCTCGCCTGACGCCGGGTGTTCAAGCGCGCCTCAAAAGACCCACTCACGCCAGGAGGTTGACCCATGGTTACGAAATTTCCGCGTCAGGGCTGCGGGATCTCCCCGCTCGCAACCCGACCTTCGGAGGTGCCTCAATGCGCCTGATTCATTCGCCTGCTCGCCCGCGACCGGGCGAGCGCAGCCCCCACAACCGACCGCGTCGTGGGCCCGCGATCGCGCCGGTCTCGGCGCCACGCACCACCCGTCGAGCGCGGTCCTGCTCGACCGGGCCGCGCGACAACCGGCCCACCACCGCTCCGAGGTCTACCAGTCCCGCCCGCCGTCGCCGGGCGCGCCGCCGGCTGATCGTGGTCGCCGAGGCGGCGTCTCTTGTCCTGTTGCTCTCGGCGTCGACGGCGCACGCGGAAACGACCACGGTCCTCGCGCTGGCCGGCTCGGTGACCGACGTTCTCAACAACGTCCGCAACTGGATCATGGGCATCCTCGCCGGACTTGCCACGGTGTTTTTGTCCATCGGCGGCGTCCGCTACGTGATGGGCGGCGGCGACCCCGGCGAGATTGAGAAAGCCAAGACCGCGTTCAAGGCGGCGGGGATCGGCTACGGCTTGGCGGCGTTGGCGCCGCTGGTCGTGACCGTCCTGCAAGGCATCGTGGGGGCCTGACCGATGGCCGTCAGCACCCCGCCCACGGTGCGTCCGCACCGCCGGTCCGGCGGCCCGGTCACGACTGCTGCCGATGCCGACCGCGCGGTGGTGTCCGCGGTCCGCGATGCCGGCAGCGACCGGTCGCCGGCTGGTCGGCGGCGTCGGCGCGCGGGCTGGATGCTGGCGCTGAGCATCATCGTGCTCCTGGTTGGCGTCTTCGCGGTCAGCGCCTGGGCCGCGCCCGCAGCATCGCCGCAGCCGCCGTCCACATCGGCCCCGCCCCTGCCGCTGCCCACGGCCGATTCGTGCACCCCGGACTCCCCACTGCCGGTCTGCCATCAGCCAGCCGCGACCACCACGCCGCAGCCCACCGCGCCGTTGCCTCTTCCCACCGGCACGCCGACACCGACCAGTTGCTTCCCCGGCCAGATCGGCTGCACACCGTCCACACCCACCACCACGGCACCGGCATCGTCAACGCCCTGCACCGGTCAGGACTGCATCCCGCAGCCCACGACCGCACCGCCGAGCAGCGGCGGGCAGCCCGGCTCCAGCGGCGGCGACAACAGTTCCGACGACTGCGGCATCACCGATCTCGGCGCCTGCATCAGCGACGCCATCAACAACGCATTCGCCTCGATCGTCAACGCCGCGCTGTCGCCAATCCTGGAGCTGATCGGCCACACCGCACTGTCCACACCGACCCTGAACGACCTGCCCGGCATCAGCGACCTCTGGAACAACTCCTGGCAACTGGTGATGGCCTGCTACGGCTTCTTCGTTCTGGCCGCCGGCATCCTGCTGATGGCCCACGAAAGCGTCCAGACCCGCTACTCCCTCAAGGAGATCGGTCCGCGCATCCCGATCGCGTTCATCGCCTCGGCGTTGTCGTTGTTCTGCATCGACAAGTTCATCAGCCTGGCCAACGCCCTCACCCTGGCCGTCCTCGGCGGCAACATCGCCCCCAGCTCCATGGGCTCCACGCTGCAAGACGCTCTCAACGGCGCCAGCACCGGCAGCCTGTTCATCATCCTGGTCGGTCTGGTGCTGGTCGTGTTGGGCCTGCTGCTGCTGATCGTCTACGTCGTCCGCATCGTGATCCTGCTGATCCTGATCATCAGCGGACCGCTGTTTCTCATGTGCCACGCGCTGCCCCACACCGATCCGCTGGCGCGCTGGTGGTGGAAGGCGGTCATCGCGACGCTGGGTGTCCAAGTCGCCCAAGCCCTGGTGCTCGTGACCGCCGTGCGCGTGATGCTCAACGGCTCGGTGCACCTGTTCGGCTCGACGCTGTCCGCGCTGGGCACGCTCGTCGTCGCGATCGTGCTGTTCTTCGTCCTGTTCAAGATCCCGTTCTGGATGCTGCGTGCGGTCAAGGTCGGATCGGGACGCTCGTTCCTCGGCAGCCTGGTCCGCGCCTACGTCGCCGCGAAGACCTTCGGCATGGTCGCCGGGAAGGCCGGCCTCGCCGGCAAAGCCGGGGCTGGCGCTGCCGCCAAGACCGGGCGAGGACGCGGCAGCAGCACGGGTGCGAACGCCGGTCCCGCAGATCCTCCCTGGCCGGCGCAACCGCGGCTGGCACCGACCCCCGCGATGGTCGCCCAACGGCTCAAAGCCGCCCACGACGCCGAACGCGCTCGTGCTGCCCGCCGCTCCCGGCTGCCCTCGCAGGCGCCGCAGTTCCTGCAACCGCAGCCCCAGCAACCCACCCACGACCCTGCGGTCGTTCCGTCGACTCCCGGACAGGCCATGCCCGACTTCAGCTCCGCACCCACACCCGACACACCCATCGCCCCCTCGTCGCGTCGCCGCCCGCGTCCAGGTTCGGCGCCGCCGTTCCAGTCGCCCGGCGGACCGCGCCGTCGCGGTAGTACTCCGCCGCCGGCCCGGCCGATCCGCGTGGCGTCGGTGCCACCGCAACTGCGGTTCCAACCCGCCACACCCACGCCGCCGCCGGCCCCACCGACCAAGGCGTCCGCAGCGCCCGCCGCGCCGGTGTTCCGACCGGCACAGCCCGAACCGCGCCTCGGTGACGCCTACCGGCGCACGCACTCCGCGCCCCCACCCCTGTTCCGTGCGCCGACCCCGCCCCGAGGAGGTGACGGGAAGTGAGCCAGCCCGTTCGGATTCCCGCCGACGTCGATCGCGAGGACCGCGTGATCGGCCCGCTGACCGCCCGGCAACTGCTCATCCTCGCGGTGACCGGGATGCTGCTCTACGCCGCGTACAACGTCACGCGACACGTCGTGCCGCTGGCCGTGTTCCTCATCCTGGCCATCCCCGTCGGGGTGACCGCCGCGTTCCTGGCCTTGGGCCAACGCGACGGCATCACTCTCGACCGTCTCGTGCTCGCCGCGCTGCGCCAGCGGATGAGCCCGCAGCACCGGGTAGCCGCACCGGAAGGCATCCGCCCCGCCCCCGAGTGGCTGACCACCCACGCCACCACGACCACCGCGGGCGCCACCAAGAGCAAGAACCGGGCGGGCAGCGCGGCGTCCGCGGTGTCGCCAGCGGCGCTGCGGCTGCCGGCCGAAGCGGTCACCGACACCGGTGTCATCGACCTCGGTAAGGACGGCGTGGCCGTGGTCGCGGTCTGCTCGACGATCAACTTCGGGCTGCGCACGCCGGCCGAGCAAGAGTCGCTCGTCACCTCATTCGGCCGTTACCTGCACAGCCTCACCGCACCGGTCCAGGTGCTGGTCCGGGCCGAACGGCTGGACCTGTCCGCCCAGATCGCCGAGCTGCGCACGCAAGCCGGTGGCCTCCCGCACCCGGCGCTGGAACAAGCCGCGCGCGAGCACGCCGACTACCTCGACCAACTCGGCCGCGCCACCACCCTGCTGCGCCGCCAAGTGCTGCTGGTCCTGCGGGAGCCGCTGCACTCCATGGGCCCCACCGATGGTCTCGGCGGCTCGTCGCCGCTGGCCGCGTTGACCGCGCGACGCAAGGCGGCCAAGCAGACCGGAGCAGTCGATGACGCCACCCGCCGGGCCGCCGAGGCGCGGCTGGTCCGCCGGCTCGGCGAGGCGGTCGAACTGCTCTCGCCCTCGGGCATCACGGTCACGCCGCTGGACGCCGGGCAGGCCACCGCGGTCCTCGCCGCGGCCTGCAACCCCGACTCGCTGATTCCGCCGAGTTCCGGGCTGGCCGGCGCCGAGGAGGTCATCACGACCGCCCCGGACGAGGGCTGGGACGCAGACGCGTTCGGCCGCTCCGTGTTCACCACCGACCAGATCCCCGGCGGCGCTCCCGATGGCGAGGACGCCTGGGAGGACAGCTTCGACGACCGGTTCGACGACACGGCGGAGGACCTCGACGACTACGACAGGAGGCGCCGCTCATGACGACCAAGACCACGCGCCGCGCCCGCACCAAGCCAGCGGTCGCCTCGCCGGTGGGGCGGGCCGGCGCGTTCACCCCGGACGCCATCTCCGTGCGTCCCCGCGCGCTGGAAGTCGGCGGCGAATGGGTCTCCTCCTTCGCGATCACCGGCTACCCGCGCGAAGTGCACCCCGGCTGGCTCCAGCCCCTGCTGACCTACCCGGGCCGGGTCGACGTGTCGCTGCACATCGAGCCGATCGACCCCGTCACCGCGGCCAACCGGCTGCGCAAGCAGCTGTCGAAACTGGAGTCCGGGCGCCGGCACACCAGTGACAAGGGCCGCTTGATCGACCCCCAGGTGGAAGCGGCGACCGAGGACGCCTACGACCTATCGGCGCGGGTGGCCCGCGGCGAAGGCAAGCTCTACCGGCTCGGGCTCTACCTGACCGTGCACGCGCCGACCGAGGAAGCCCTCGGCGACGAGGTCGCCGCGATCCGATCGCTGGCCGCGTCGCTGCTGCTGGATGCCAAGCCGACCACCTACCGGTCCTTGCAGGGCTGGATCACCAGCCTGCCGATGGGCCTGGACCTGGTCGGCATGCGCCGCACCTTCGACACGTCCGCGTTGTCCGCGGCCTACCCGTTCACCTCGCCGGACCTGCCACCACCGGACCCGACCTCGGTCGGCGCGCCGAGCGGAGTGCTCTACGGCTTCAACGTCGGCAGCCAGGGCCTCGTGCACCACGATCGGTTCGCACTGGACAACCACAACAGCGTGATCCTCGGTCGCTCCGGCGCGGGCAAGAGCTACCTGGTCAAGCTGGAGTTGCTGCGCAGCCTGTATCGCGGGATCGAGATCCACGTCATCGACCCCGAGGACGAGTACGCCCGGCTGGCCTCCGCCGTGGGCGGCACCTACGTCCACCTCGGTGCCGAACAGGTCCGCCTGAACCCGATGGACTTGCCGATCCACACTCGCCCGGACGGCCGGCGCACCGCACCACGCGATGCCCTGATCCGACGCAGCCTGTTCCTGCACACCGTCCTGTCGGTGCTGCTGGGCGGTGAGCTCGCCCCGACCGAACGCGCCGCACTGGACCGCGCGATCACCGCGACGTATCAGCGAGTCGGCATCACGGCGGATGCCCGGACCTGGACTCGGCCGGCGCCGCTGCTGGCCGACCTCGCCGAGGTCCTCGCCGCCAGCGGCGACTCGGCCGGCATCGAGCTGGCCGCGCGACTGCATCCCTTCGTCACCGGCGCGTTCTCCGGCCTGTTCTCCGGCGCCACCTCGACGCGGCCCGAAGGGCATCTGGTGGTGTTCTCGTTGCGGGATCTGCCCGAGGAGCTCAAGCCCATCGGCACACTGTTGACGCTCGACGCGGTCTGGCGACAGGTGTCCAACCCGGCCATCCGCAAACCAAGGCTGGTCGTGGTCGACGAAGCGTGGCTGCTCATGAAAGAGCCCGCCGGGGCCGAGTTCCTGTTCCGCATGGCCAAAGCCAGCCGCAAGCAATGGGCCGGCCTCACGGTGGCCACGCAGGACACCGCCGACGTACTCGGGTCCGATCTGGGCAAAGCCGTCGTCGCCAACGCAGCGACGCAGATCTTGCTGCGCCAGGCGTCCCAGGCCATCGACGAGATCACCCGCACCTTCGACCTGTCCCTGGGAGAGCGTCAGTTCTTGCTCTCCGCCGATCGCGGACAGGGTCTCTTGAGTACCGGGACGCAACGCGTGGCGTTCCAGTCCATCGCCTCACCGACCGAGCACTACCTCGTCACCTCAAATCCCGCAGAACTCGCCGAGTATTCCGACGACTCGTCAGGAATCGCGAACTCTTTCGTCGAACTCGGCGCGGACGGCACGACCGACATCGCCGACCCGCTCGATGACAGCGGCGCATCGCAGATCGAACTCGACGCCGCCTAATCCCTTTCCATCACCGCCTTTCTTGCACACCAACAATCCGAAGCGAGGATACCCATGTCTTCACACAGCCCCGAACACCTCAACCCCGAGCGCCCGAAGCGGTTGCTGAGCCAGAACTCCCGACTGCGCCCGATCGGCGTGTGGGCCTGGACACTGCCCGCCTGGGCCGGCCGGCTGCCCGACGGACGCACCTACAACACCTGTCCCAGCGCGGGAATCTGCCGCGAAGTCTGCTACGCCCGCACGGGCCGGTTCCTGTTCCCGACGGTGAAAGCCAAGCACGAGGCCAATTTGGCATTTGTGCTCGATGACCTGGCCGGCTGGGAACAGGCGATGCTCGCCGAACTCGCCGCACCCCGCCACCGCACCGGGTGGATTCGTATCCACGACTCAGGCGACTTCTTCTCCGACGAGTACTTGGCGGCGTGGCTGCGGATCATCCGGCAGCGTCCGAACCTTACGTTCTACTGCTACACCAAGGAAGTCGAGCGATTCCGCCGACTCGTCGAGCCCGACCCGCCGGACAACTTCCGGTGGACCTTTAGCTACGGCGGCACCCAGGACGCCGACCTGGACCCTGAGCGCGACCACGTGACCGACGTCTTCCCCGACGCGGCCAGCATCACCGAGGCCGGCTGGACCTCCCAAGAGGGATGCGACACCGACGCGGTCTCCGGACCCAACCGGATCGGCACCCCGGCCCGTCGCGTTCCGCACCTGATCCGCCGCCAAGCCGGACGCCGGTTCAGCGAATGGCAGGCCGAAGCCGACGCCGACCGCGCCGCGCGCCGCGGCACCCGGCATCTGCGCCTGGTCGACACCGACGAGCACCAGCCGCCGGCCCCGGCCGAGCCCGCCACGGAGCAGATCGATCACCCGCGCGCGGCCTGACGCCGCACCGCTGCGCCGCGCTCCCATTGTCCAGATCAGGAGATCGTCATGCCATACCCCACCGTTCCGCCCCCCGCTGCCTTTGCCCGTCCGGTGCTGACCGGTGTCTCTGCATCGCCCGTCGGCGACTACCTGCGCGACCCCGGTGGCTTCCTGCGGGCCTTGGTCACCCCGGTCGTGCAGTGGTTCGGCGTGTGGTGGCCGGTCGTGCTCGTGTGTCTGGCGTTCGCGACCACCGTGGTAATCCTCGTCCGCCGCCGGGAAACGGCGCGCCGGCACGCCCGCCTGAGTGCCGACGCCCGCATGGTCACCGTCCTCGCACCGCCCACCGTCGACCCGTCCGGGGCTATCACCCTGTGGTCGAATCTGGTCGGCTTGTTGCGGCCTGGCTGGGCACGTCGCTTCCGCGGGCAGCCGCACCTGGGCTTCGAGTTCGTCTTCGACAGTGACGGCGTGCGGATCTCCTTTTGGGTGCCCGGCGTCGTGCCGCCGGGCATGGTCGAGCGCGCCATCGAAGCCGCGTGGCCCGGCGCGCACACCCGCACGACCCCGGCCCGGCCGCCGATCCCGACGGCCGCGCCGGCCGGTCGGCGCATCGAAGCGGTCGGCGGTGAGTTGCGGCTGGCGCGCTCGGAGGCGCTGCCGATCCGCACCGACCACCCGGCCGACCCGATTCGGGCACTGCTGGGTGCGCCGGTCGGGCTCGGCCCGCACGAGCGGGCCTGCGTGCAGATCCTCGCGCGCCCGGTGGCCGGCCACCGGGTGTCCAAGGCCCGCCGGGCCGCTCGTCATGTGCACAGCGGCGGGTCGACCCGGCTGGTCGGTCGGCTGCTCGATGTCATCACGCCGGGCAAGACGCCCAAGCCGACTTCCACCACGCGCAACCCTGGCCTGGATCGCCAGACCAGGCTGGAGTTCGCGGCCCAGGATCGCGTGGTCGTGGAGAAGCTGCGGCAGAACCAGTTCGAAGTCCGGGTCCGCTACGCGATCGCCACTACCGTGCCGGCCGACGCGAACTCCAGCGAGGTGCACGCGGCGCGGGAGGTCCTCCGGGGCCGCGGGCACGCCATCGCCAGCGCGTTCGCCGCCTACGCCGAGCACAACCACTTCCGGCGGGTCCGGCTGCGCTCCGAGCCGGTGACCGTGCTGGCCGAGCACCGGCTGGGCCGCGGTGATCTGCTGTCCATCCCGGAGCTGGCCGCGATCGCGCACCTGCCGATGGACGAGGCCACCCCCGGCCTCCAGCGGGCCGGCGCGAAGGCAGTTCCGCCGCCGCCGGGTATCGCCACGAGCGGCGAACAGGTCAAGCCGATCGGCTTGTCCGACTCCGGTCACGCCCGCCCAGTCGGTCTGCACGTCGCCGATGCCCGCCACCACCTGCACATCCTCGGTGCGACCGGCTCGGGCAAGTCCGAGCTGATGGCCCGGCTGATCCTGGGCGACGCGGAAGCCGGCCGCGGCGTGGTCGTGGTCGATCCCAAGGGCGACCTCGTGTCCGACATCCTCATGCGTCTCCCCGCCGAACTGGGCGAGAAGGTCGTGTTGTTCGACGCGGACAGCAGAGGCCGACCGCCGATCCTCAACCCGCTGGAAGGCACGGACAAGGCCCGCTCGGTGGACAACCTCGTGTCGATCTTCTCCCGGATTTACGCCTCCTCCTGGGGACCACGGACCGACGACATCCTGCGCGCCGGGCTGCTCACCCTGACCGCGATGCCCGGCACACCGACCCTGGTCGATCTACCGAAACTGCTGACCGTCTCCGAGTTCCGCAAGCGCGCCTGCGACCAGATCGACGACGACGTCCTCAAGGGATTCTGGGCCTGGTACGACGACCTGTCCGAGGCCAGCCGGGCACAGGTGATCGCCCCGCTGATGAACAAAGTGCGGGGATTCTTGCTGCGCCCCTTCGTCCGCGCGGCCATCGCGGGCGGCGAATCCACCGTGGACATGGACGAGGTGCTCAACACCGGCGGCATCTGCCTGGTCCGCATCGCCCGCGATGCGCTCGGCATGGAGACCGCGCGGCTGGTGGGCTCCATCGTCGTTGCCCGCACCTGGCAGGCCGCCACCCGCCGGGCCCGCGTCCCGCAACGGTGGCGCCGTGATTGCGGCCTGTACATCGACGAATGCCACAACTTCCTCAACTTGGCCTACCCGCTGGAGGACATGCTCGCCGAAGCACGCGGGTACCGGCTGGCGATGACCCTGGCACACCAGTACCTCGGCCAACTGCCCAAGGAACTGGAAGAAGGCATCAGCACCAACGCCCGGTCGAAGATCTTCTTCAACGCCTCACCGGAAGACGCCAAGCGCCTCGCGCGCCACACCCTGCCGCGCTTGTCCGATCACGACCTGTCCAACCTCGGCGTCTACCACGTCGCCGCGCGGCTCGTACTGGGCGGGGAGGAAGCACCACCGTTCACCGCGGTCACCGAGAAGCTCCCGCCCGCGATTCCAGGACGCGCCAAGGCCATCCGCACCGCCGCCAGGGTCAACAACCGTCCGCCCGCCGCACCGGTCATCGACCAGACAACTCCGCCGACCGCTGACCCGCGCCGCGCCGCATAACCAGCCACACCCGTTGCCCGTAACACACGCGGGCTGTTCACCGTGCGCAGGCGATCCACGTGGGTCGCCTGCGCACCTTCCGCTGACCCCCGTTCTGGGAGGTGCGAATCATGATCACAAACCCCACGCAGCAAAGGGAACTTCGCGGGCACATGCCCCAACGTCCCACGCCCAGAGCAGCCACCACCGGGGAACACCATGCCCAACTCGCCGGACGGCTCACCAATCGGGACCGGTGGCTCGCTCGGATGCTGTACGAGCACAAAGTTTTCACCACCGACCAAATCGTCGAACTGTGCTACCCGACCATGCGCGCGGCCAACCACCGCCTACTCAACCTCTATCGGTGGCGCGTCGTTGACCGGTTCCAGCCGTTCGTCACCTCGGGAACGGCGCCGATGCACTACGTGCTCGACGTTGCGGGCGCGATCGCCCTGGCCTACGAGGAGGGCCTGGACCCGAAAGACCTCGGCTACCGGCACGACGACGCCATCGGCATCGCCCACTCACTACGACTAGCGCACTCCGTGGGAATCAACGGGTTCTTCACCAACCTCGTGGCATCCAGCCGTCAGCCTGACGCTCGTGGTCGGTTGACCGCCTGGTGGTCCGAGCTGCGTTGCGGCCGGCTCTTCGGCGACATGGTCCGCCCCGACGCGTACGGGCGGTGGCGCGAGGACGGCGATGAGGTCGAGTTCTTCCTCGAATTCGACTTCGGCACCGAAGACCTGGCCAAGCTCGCCAGCAAGCTATACGGCTACCACAAGCTCGCCGCTTCAACAGGAATCACCACACCGGTGCTGGTGTGGCTGACCAGCAACCGTCGGGAGACCACTGCGCGACGAGCGCTCGCGGACACGGTGTCGCAGCTGGACCGGCCTGCGCTGGTACCGGTAGCAACGAGCACCGCGGACCTTCTCGGCGACAGCCGCGAGAACGGCCCCGCCGCGGCGCGGTGGCTGCCACTGGCCGGCACCTCGGCACAACGGGCCGGTCGGCTGCGGCTCGCTGAGCTCGCTCGCTGCTGGCCGCACGTCACAGCGCCGACACCGACGCAGCCCACCCCGCCGGCACAAGCGCAGCCGGCATCACGGACGGAGCTGGCGGTGCCCAACCCGCTTCCGCCATCGTCCCCGACCAGTCGCTTCCGGTCTGGAGATCGACCATGAAGATCGCCATCGCAGCGATCGCGTTCATTGTCATGATCCCGATCCTGATCGGCGGAGTCGGCGAAGCAATCGCCAACGCGCTGTTCGGCAGCAGCAGTACGCAGCCCAGCCAGAATGCGGTCGCCGACATCCCGGCCAACTACTTGGCCCTCTACCAGCAGGCAGCAACGGTGTGTCCTGGCCTAGACTGGTCCATCCTCGCCGCCATCGGGAAGGTCGAGACTGACCACGGTCGCTCGACGCTGCCGGGCGTCTCCAGCGGTGAGAACTCCGCTGGGGCGGGTGGCCCGATGCAATTCCTTCAGCCCACTTTCGACAGCGTCGTCGCGCGCCACCCGCTACCGCCCGGCGGCGCCAACCCGCCATCCCGATACAACCCCCACGACGCGATCTACGCCGCTGCCTACTATCTCTGTGATTCCGGCGCACCCCAAGACATCCGGAAGGCGATCTTCGCGTACAACCATGCCGACTGGTACGTCAACGAAGTGCTCGCGCAGGCAGCCAAGTATGGGCAGGCAGTAGTTGGGAGCGGAGACTGCAACAACATCCAGGCCCCGACAGCCGCAGCGACGATGGCGATTAACTATGCCTGTGGCCAAATCGGGCTGCCCTATGAATGGGGAGGCAACGGGCCTGCCCAGGGCGACAAGGGCTTTGACTGCTCGGGCCTGACCACGGCAGCCTACAACGCTGCGGGCATCTCCCTCCCGCGCACCGCGCAAACGCAGTACGACGCCGGCCCGTTGGTACCTTCTGGACAACCGTTGCTACCGGGCGACCTGGTGTTCTACGGCACGCCCAGCAAGGTCCACCACGTGGGGCTGTACATCGGCGGCGGCAAGATGGTCCAGGCACCAGAAACCGGCCAGCTCATCCAAATCAGCCCGTACCGCTGGAGCGGAGACGACTACCTCGGGGCCAGTCGGCCATCCAAATAGGATTTGTTGCATTTGATGCAACACTGAGCATGGCTTGCGACTACCTTATCATCGCAAGTCACAGTGGTTGGACGGCAACGCGGCGGGAGGTGCCAGTGTGTCGTTGACCTGCGCCAGTGATACCTAGTGCAACGACGTTGTGTCTGCTACAACCGGGAGGTGAGGTGGATTGCGACAGGTTGATCTGCCGGGCGCGACTGGTGCTCAATGTGACCAGGGCATCGCGGTGTCCGCCATCGCCTGCGCCCATCCGGGTGATTACAGCTTGGCTGTGCCCTGGTGGTTCCCCGGCCGACCAGCCCGCGACTCTATATACCGTGCGCTACGTACTCGCCTGAACGTCCACTTCCGAAGTGCGCGCAGCGCCCACCCTCGACTCCCTGGCTGCCCAACCTCCCAGCCACCGCGCTTGTCACCCCTTCGGGATCGA
Organism: Pseudonocardiaceae bacterium; assembly: GCA_036273855.1. GTDB lineage: Bacteria > Actinomycetota > Actinomycetes > Mycobacteriales > Pseudonocardiaceae > DATEPR01. The sequence continues at coordinate 261,653 of DASUGU010000049.1, read as the reverse complement.
CATCAACACCGACATCGCCTGGTCCGGCTATGCCCAAGCCGACTGGACTGACTACCTTGCTGCAAAGCGTCGACGGTCAAGGTCCCTTCCGCCGGAAACCACTGAGGAGCGCAAGACATGGCCACCATGCATGAGTTCGAGGAACGCGATATCCGCAATTACGTCCTATCGCAGTCGTCGCCTGAACAAGATGGCGATGTGCTTCTCGTACAAAAAGTCGGACGGCGGCGAGTGATGGGGTCTACCTATGAAATGTACGACGTCCACATGTCAAACAATGATCGACTGTGGGTAATCACAAACCCCACCAATTGCTATGACCAGACAGACTTTAAGAGCCTCGATCAGGTCCTGACCTACCACATCGGGCTACGCGCGGTGCTCCACGAGCAGTTCAAGGTCGAGCCTACTGAAGATCAGGCTGAATACGTTAGCAAGCCATGGCGTCGGTTCGCGCGTGCGCAGGAGGCGATGAACGACGCGGCAGAGGTTGAGGACTATCAGTCTGTCGGTATGCGGTGTCGCGAAGCATTGATCGCCCTTGCCAAGGAGAACACTGATGCCGATTGGGTTCGCCCGCCCGAAGAACGGCCGCAAGGCTCAAACGTCAAGGAGTGGATGCGTATCTACGCCGACAGCTTGACAGTAGACCGGCCGCGCGCTTACATCCGAGCCTTGGCTGAGAAAACTTGGGATCTGACCAACTGGCTTCAACACTACTCAGGCGCAACGGAATTGGACGCGCAACTGGTGCTCGACGCCACTGGCCATCTACTCAACACCTTCACGTTGCTGCGCATACGCCGCGAAAACGAATCACCTGGGCAGTGTCCAGAATGCGACTCGCGTCAACTCATGGAAGACAGCAGTGGCCTTATCGAACGCGACGGTCACTTTGGCTCCGAGCAGTGGGATGTGTGTCTCGCCTGCGGATGGATGTCGGACCACAGATACGAACAGTGGTCACGTGATCGACTTCAGCGGTATGTCGACTACCAGACCGGTGCATGGAGCCCACCTAAGAAGACAATGGGCGAATTGGAAGTGCCCGACGACGATCAGCGGTCTGCTGAAGAATAACTGGTCTGCCGCTCACGGTCTGAACTGACTACCCCGCACTGGCCCGACGGTTAAGAAAGTGACTATATCCTGTCCAATAGTCCTGTCTCTTTTATTTGGGCAACGTGTCGCTTATGCTCTTTACTGTCCGTCATGACGGGGATTTTGAGCATAAATTGCCAAACCTCGTCAAGGCATTTAGTTTCAAACTGTCCGGATTTTCGAGAATATAGCCGAATCAGCCCAAGTGCGAGCCGGTTGCCGCACACAACGGTCGCCATCAACTTGTCGAAGTCCTCACCTATGGGGTCAACAGTCGGTGCCACGTCCTGGTCTTTCCGCTCAATGGCGTCGTCAACTGAATGCAGCACACTCATCATTAAATTCCATGCCCTCTGGCCATCATTGCGCCACGCCGAGCGCGACATTTCCGCCTCGCGCAGCAAAGGAGCTACCTGGAGCTTTTCAGGGTCGAAGTACCCTGCCATTGCTATTGCGCACATCGCGCTGAGTAGTAGCTGGGTCTGTGCGACAACCGCACCAAATGGATCGGCGGCAACGGACTCGCTCCACTCTGTCAGAGCTGACCTATATCCGTACTCGTCGCACCGTAGCCGTGCGCGAAGTAGCTGAACAGCGGTTTGAGCGCAACGTCGAGGGAGTTGCGTCGACTCGGGTACGACGTATGCTCGACCGACGTGCTTTGCATTCTTCGGTATGCTTCCGAATTCAGTCACTAACGCCTGGCGCCGCGCCCTGCTTATAAACAGATCTACGATGTCCGTCCGAGACCAAACCTCGCACGTTAGCCCAGGCGTACTTGCTTTCACAACTTCGTTAATCAACAATGGGTGGGCACCCGGGTAATTGACAATAAAGACCCACTTGTGCATGAATCCTGGTATGTCGAAGTTTTCGACTGCACTTTTGAGGTCTGCGCGCAATTTAGCTACAGCGTCTCTGACGCGGAAGTATGGATCAGGGCCGTAACAGGCAAAGACTGTGCGCTCGGACTGTATGTAGCCGTCGCATCCTTGATCCCCAAGACTTCCTAAAGCCGCCGTATCCCGATAATCGCGGCCATGGACCGTACGCATGACACGGTCGAAGAGCCGCTGGAATCCGTCGGCTCTCACGCTCCGCAGTTCGACATCCAGTCGAATCCGATAGTAATTCTGTACCCAGTCAGGCGCTTCACGAAGAACATCAAAGCTCAGCTTCTCTGCCATGCTCCGATGATAAGCGGCGGAGGTGATCAGAAGCGGAAGGCGCAGGCCAGGCGTGTTCCACTGGACGCTGTCGTATGGTCGGCGACCACCCGCGCAGCCCGGCAGGGCGGGTGATAGCCGGTCGCGACGTCGATCTCAGATCAGTTAGAGCCGCACTGCTGTCGCCACCGGTGTCGCACCGGCCAGATGACTGGCCAGCCCCAGCGAATACGGCATGGTTTGAAGGCTGTTAGGTCGTCAGTTTCCGACTCCCGCGCGTAGCGTCCGGCCGGAACCATCCGTCACGCATCGGCGTTGTCGACCTTGCCTGCGAGGAGCTTGTACAGGTTGGTCCGGTCCATGCCGAGTGCACGAGCGATGTGCGCCTTCGGGACCTTGTCATCGATGGCGGCGTTCATGCGGCCCATGCGGACGTCGCGGGCCTTCTTGAGCTTTTCGAGCGTCGACGTTCGCTGGGCTTGTAGCGCCGCTTCCTGATCCCGGATGCTTTGGAGTTGATCCTCAAGCTCGTTGATCTCGGCTGCGCTTTCGCGAAGCAGCTCGAAGTGCTGTTCGTTGTCCACTTCCTGCCTCTTCCTGCCTCGGTCGTCGCGCCGGCCACATCGTCCAACGTCTATGTTGTATCACGGTGTAGATGACGACACTGTAGTTCTACACGCCGGAGTGTCGGGTCGGACTGGAACGATGCCGCCAGTCCGACCCGAGACGTCGACTATCCGAACGGTCACGCACCCCTCATGAGCAGCGGGTCCAGCCTCCGAGCCATGCGTGCCGGCCGACTTCGGCCAGCTCCTCCTGGCGCTCCCGCCACGCAGGCATCCACAAGGCCATCCGTCGCTGCCAGGCGCGGCCGTGAGGTCGTCCACCTGGCCGAGTGGCGTGGGCCTGCTCATGGACCAGCAGGTACTCAGTCAGCCGCACCGGCAGGCCGAAGGCAGCCCAGTGCAGCGTGGTCGTGTGCCGCAGTGGCCCGGTGTAGGTGCCCCAGCGCTGCCGGCCGAGGTCCCGCACGGCGTAGTTCAACCCCGTGATGCTGCCGTCGAGCTCGTACCGCCGCCCCTCTCGGCGTAGCCAGGCCAGTCCGACCTGCCGGTACAGGTCGATGATGGCTCGTCGCACCTGCTGCGGTCGCTGCCTGCGGACATACAGGAGACCGTCGGCCGTGGTCGCCGGCAACTGCTCGACGGCCGCGGGCACGGTGTCGACGAGGCACAGCAGGTAGCGGTGGCCGAGCAGGGTGAACTCCTCGCCGTCCACCAGGTGCTTCAGCGCATGGTCGGGAGCCAGGCGCGTCGCGGTGTCGATCTGCGCAGCGATCCAACGGCGGTGGCTGCCGACGAACCGCACGACCTCGTTCGGATCAGTCATCGGTGGGATCAGGACGACGACGTCACCGCCAGGCTTGACCTCCAGGCCCGCGCGACGTCGCCGTGGTCGAACCGCCACGTCGACCTTCCATTCGGCGGGCAGGTTGAGAGTCGCCAGGGCGTGGCGATACCGGTCTGCGCTGGTCATCGCAGCTTCTCCGGGTAGTTGATGTCGGCGACGGAGCTGATCGCGACGGCGAGGCCGGAACGCAGCAGGTCGTTGACGCCGGCCGACCTGGTGGCGTCGTCTGGTCCGGGCACCCCGTAGACCCGCCGGCCCAAATCGTGCGCGGCTCGGGCGGCAGCGAGCACTCCGCTGCGGCGTACTGCTTCGACGATCACCGTTGCCGAGGTGAGCGCGGCCAGCACACGGCAGCGGGTATGGAAGCGGACTCGGGTCGGCGGTGTGCCCGCCGGGTACTCGCTGATCAGCAGCCCCCCGCGCTCGATCACCCTCTGGTAGAGGCCGGCGTGCTGGTGGGGGTGTGTGCGGTCAACACCGCAGGGCAGCACAACGACGGTTCTTCCTCCGGCGGCGAGCGCGCCGCCGTGCGCTGCGGCGTCGATCCCGAGGGCGCCGCCGCTGACCACGGTCACCCCGGCACGGGCCAGTTCGTGGCCGATATCCGCCGCGGTGGCGTCGCCGTGATCAGACGAGGCGCGAGCGCCGGTGATCGTTACCGCAGGGCTGGTGAGCTCGGCCAGCGAGCCTGTGCCACGGACCCAGAGGGCAAGCGGCACGCCGTGGCCTCCCAGTGGCCCTAGCCGCCCGAGCGGCCAGTCGTCATCTTCGGGGGTGAGCAGATGTGCGGTGCCGCTGTCGAGGACGCGCAGGTCGTCATCGATTCGAGTGCGCGGTCGGGTGACCTCGTCGAGGACGGCGGACGGTGCCGTGCCGCTCCGGATGCTGGCGACAGCGTCGACCGGGCCATGTACGGCCGCGTAGTCGTACGTTGCGGGAGCGGGAGGTTCGGTGGCCCGGAGCAGGAACAGGCGGGCTTGCAGGACATCGAGCGAAGGCATGGTCAACTCCTTGATGAATCGGTGGGATGTGGTCAGCGAGGTCGACAGACCAGGTGGTCGCCAGACCGGAATTGGTGGATGACTCGCGGATCGACGCAGGTGATCGACTCCGGAAACCGCTGGTTCTAGAGCGAATCCGACTTCAGGCCGCTGTGTGGCGCGGGCCCGTGGCGATGAGGGCTTGTTGCACGATGGTCACCGCGGTGCCGGCGCGGGATTCCAGTCGGGTCAGCGGTGCGTCGGCGTGGCCGGTCCAGGCTTCTTCGAAGCTGTCAGGTGCCTTGTCCATCGCCTGTGCTGGGGCCGCGACGTAGAACTCCTCGACGGTTGGATACGCCACGTTGCTGCGTCGGCGCAGCCATAGCCGCCGGTAGCGGTCCAGGTCGCCCTCGTGGACCGGTGCCCCGACGATCTGCTCGTTCCTGGTGAGCGGGATGTCGAGGAGCCTGGCGACCTCGGCGAGTGCGGTGTGGACGGTGCGGTGCCCACCCAGCAGTACGCGGTCCACCGAGCGCGCTGCGGTGGCGCGACCGTAGTAGAGGCGCCGGACGCGGTAGATGGCCCACGGCATCGACTTCATCCGTTTGACTGCCAGTGAGATGGGCTCGGTCACGCGGTCGCGCTGAAGTCGCGTGATCAGTGACTTGCCGGGCCCGAACAACCCGGAGCGCGGGTTGAGCGCCAGGCACACGTACTCATCGATGATGTGCTCGGTGGCCTCGACTGGCAGCGCGGCGAACCGGGCAAGCTGCTCTGGCCAACCGGGTTTGTTGCCGGCGTAAGGACAGTGTCGGCAGCAGCTTTTCGGCCATACCACGCCGAGTTTGCGGTACAGGTAGTCGATGCAGTCCTGCCGGCTCCAACTTGTCGCGGCAGTCGCCGTGTTAGGTCAGGTTCGTGTCCTGTTCAGCCGGTCGCTGGCTGTATGTGCACTGTGAACCGCTCCCCGACGAGGGTGTCTAATTTTGGCTGGGGTTTGTGATGGAGATCATGAGCCTCGGGCTCCCGGCGCGGCCTGTTTGCGCAGCGTGTCGGGCCAGAACAAAGGGCTGTTCGATCTCTCAATCCGGATATCCGTTGCTCAACACTGATTCTGGTCCCGGGTTACGCATCGGGGGGTGGTGGAGTCCAGGCCGGTGACGCGAGCGATGAAGCGGGCCGCGACGTCGCGCAGTTTGCGGTTCTCTCGCTGGGATTGCTCCACCAAGACGGCGAAGGCGGTGTCGGCGTCCACATGGCGTACCGCCATGATGACGCCTTTGGCTTGGTCGATCACCGCGCGGGAACTCAACGCCGTGCGGAGTTGACCGGCGTGGTCGCGGGCCGTGCGGTAACGGCGGTCGACGCGCAGCGCGGCTTCGGCAGCAGTGGTGTAGACCTCCAGCAGTTTCGCGTCCAGATTCCGGAAGCCCTCGCGATCCTGTCCATACAGGTTCAGCGACCCCTGATAGTCGGAGTTGATGAACAGCGGCGCGGACAACACGCTACCGATCCCGGCATCGGTGGCGGCGTGGGCGAACCGGGGCCAGTCCTCATGGGCGGCGGCCACGCTCACGCGCACCACCTGTCCGGTCTTGGCCGCATCCAGACACGGCCCGGTGCCGGCCTCGATCTGGACGTGGTCGAGTTCGCTGGCGTGTTCGTCGGTGCTCCCGGCGGTCTCCATGCTCGCATCAGTGCTGGTGTCGCGCAGCAGGGTGATGGTGGCCAGGTCCGCGCCGGGGATGGCGTGGACGGCTTGCCAGCAGCATCGTTGTAACACGACCGGGAGTTCTTCCTCGGCCTCCAACGACTGGGACAGACCTTCCAGCGCACCGGTCACGTCGTCGAGCTGGTCGGCGAGTTCCTCGGCCGGGTCACGGTCGTCCTGCTGATCACCCTGCTGGTGGGACATCAGAGTCCTCCTCTGCGACCGAACACGTTCTCGACCATTCAGACTCCATCGGACAACCGTGGCGTGCGGAATCTCAAGCTGCCAGCAAGTGTGGCACCAATCCCGTGTCCTGTTCCGCTGTGACTGGACCTCTCACCGCACCACGATCTGTCGCCGTCAACGGCGGTCGGGATCGTCATAGCGCAGCTGCCCGGCGAGGACGTCGGCGGCCACGTCGGACAACCGGCGGTCCTGCACGCAGGCGGTGGCGCGCAGCCGCAGGCACGCCTCGCCCACACCGGAGTGCAGTTGGGCACTGATCGTCCCGATCGCCTGGTTCACCTGACGCCACCGAGCTTGCAGGTCTCCCGCGAGCAGTTCGTCGCGGAGGTCGGGCGCGGCTTCGGCGGTGGCGCACAGCAACAACAGCCCGAGGGCGAGTTCGGCGACCACGCGGCCATCGCGCCGTTGCCCCGACGTCAGCCGGCCGGGTTGACGATGGTGCACCTGCAACGCCCCGACCGGAACCGTTCCCAGGGCCAGCCAGGGGGAAGGCCGTCGCCGCGTGGACGCCCACAGCCGTGGCGGCCGGGGCGAACATCGGCCAGCGAGCCAGGCTCGCGGGCGTGGACAGGTCGTGTGCTGCGACCACGCGCTGGGCGTTCAGGCACTCCACCGCGGGCCCCTCACCCAGCGTGGTTTGCGTTTCGGCGAGCTCGCCACTGGCCGAGTTGGTGGCCAATGCCGGCTCGGCGGGGACGTCGGGACTGGCCAGGAACAGGGCGGCTCCGTCAACACTCAGAAGGTCGACGCACGACCCGCAGACGTGCCGCATGGCCAGCGCTGTCCCCTCGGCATCCGCGAGCGCATGGATCGCGTTGATGATCTCCTGGGGTCGGGCTTCGACCATCGTGTTCCCCACCGTAGCGCCTCGGGTTGTTGCCCGAAGCATGCCGGTGGCCTCTCGTTCATGACTCAGCCGACGTGACATCGGTCTCCGGCTGGCTGATGCTGACCGCCGCCGACCGCGGCGGATGGCCGGCGAACCTGTCTGCGCCCCAGAACACGCACAGGCATCGGGACGGCCCTGGGCTGCGCTTGACCGATCCGGGCCGACGCCGCTCAGCAGCGCAGTGGGCTCCATCTGCCCTCCCGCACCACGGCGGTCCCGGTCGGATTCAGCGGTGCGGAGGGTGACGGCGGACGGGCCCGGCCCGCAGGTCAGGCTCGGACGGCGGGCGATCGGGAGGGTGAACGCGCACAGGAATGTCGACACCGCGGGACGACCGTGAGTAGCCCGTGGCCGGCGGGGGTGCGTCCTCGTTACGCAGTCGGTCGCGAAGTTGGCGGTAGGCGGCGATCACCGCGGCGAGCCGGTCGAGGTCGGGATCAGGCGTATCGGGGTGGCAGGCGCGGACCGCGCGCCGGTAGGCGGCGGCGATCTCGGCGCTGCTGGCGCCGGGGTCCACACCGAGCACCGCGTACGGGTCGGGCTGATCAGGACTCATGGCGCTACTCGTCACGATGGCCGGGCAGGTCCGGGGTGCGGGGTGGACGTGAGGTTGCTGATCGCGCTGTAGTAGTCGCGTGCCGCGATGTGGGCGGTGTCCAGCGCGCGCCGCAGCGCGGCGAGTTCCCGGCACGCGCGGGGCAGCTGATCGGTGGCCGGCTGGCCGTCGGCCTGGCGGACGCGTTCGGCGTGCTCGATGTGGTGACCGGTGTGCTCGGCCAGCAACGCGACCAGATCGGTCAGCTCCCCGGTGAGCTGGGTGAGCTGCCAGCCGGTATCGCGCAGCGAGGTCAGGCCGGGAGCGCGAGCCGGGTCGGCGGCGCGGACAGCGCGCCGGACGCCGCGAGTCATGGTGGCCAGCGTGGCGGCGATGGTAGCCGGTCGCCGATGCGTGCTGCTGCTCATTGCCACTGCCCCTTCCTCCGTGCTGTGCCGGGAGCGGTCGGATCACGGGTAATGGATCAGGGCCAGGGCTCGGTGTCGTCGAGGACCGGGGCGTCGCGGCGCTGCTCTGCGATGTCGGCCGGATCGGCGTCCAGCACGTCCCCGACGCCATTCAGGATCTGTTCCAGGACTTCGTCGTGGTCGTGATCGTCGTCGGTGGGCTCGGGGCGTGCCGGACGCTGCTGGTCGGCGACATCCGCGGCCGGGGCAGAGTCGAGGACGCCCTCGCCGAGTACACCGTCGTCGAGTGCGCCATCGGCTGTGTGGTCAGGCTTGTGGTGGCGCATCGCCGGTCCTCCATCCTGCCTGGTGGCTGGGTGAGTGGCGCGGGTGGTGTTCTGGTGTGTGATGAGGCGGTGTAGGTCGTCACGGGCCGGGGCCAGCAGCAGCGGCCCGGTCGTCAGGCAGCCGTGCATGGCGCGCAGGTCGGCCAGCAACTCATGGAGTATCGGACCGGTTTGCGCGCCGGTACCAGCTGCGTCGGGGTCCGCGCGGTGGTCGAGGCCGGCCGGTGCTTGACGCATCACGGTGGTGACCAGGCCAGCCAGGGCGTTGGCCAGCCGGATCGCGCCGTCCACCGCGGCGTGCAGTGCGACCGGGTCAGGCACCCGTGCGGTGAGCACACGGTCGGCTGCGGCCAGGTGCTCGTGGGCCTGGTCGAGCTGTGCCCGCACGGCACCGGGTCCGCTCACCATGCCAGTGACCGTGTTCGTGGCAGTCGTTGTGCTGTCGGTCATCGTGCTCACCTCCCCTGGTCGCCCCTGGCCCGGTCCGGTCGGCACGCGCATGATTGGTTGCCAGCCGATTTCCGCGGTGTAGCGGGACTATGTGGCTGGCCGAGACGGGCGCTGGCCCCGCCCGTGGGCGGTCGACGCCGTATCGACGGGGGTCGATGTGGTGTCGACGCCGCAGGGCGGGGCCAGCGTGTTGGCCGAGCCAGGATCGGTGCTCAGGCGTTGATCTGCTTGGCCTGGCCGCCGCCGCTGATGGCGATCTTGCGGGGCTTGGCCTGCTCGGCGATGGGCACCCGTAGGGTCAGCACCCCGGCGTCGTAGTCGGCCTTGATGCTGTCCGCATCGAGGGTGTCGCCCAGGAACAGTTGCCGGGAGAACACCCCGCGGGGCCGTTCGGACACCTGGACCTCGGCGCCCTCGTCGTAGCGGGGGGTGCGTTCGGCCTTGACGGTGAGCACGTTGCGCTCCACATCCAGGTCGATCGAGTCCGGCGCCACGCCGGGCAGGTCGAATTCCACGACGTAGTCGTTGCCAGACCGGTAGGCATCCATCGGCATCACCGCCGGGCGGGTCGTGGTGCCGTTGGTGCTGAAGAACTGTTGGGTCAGCCGATCCAGCTCCCGGAATGGGTCAGTCCGCATCAACATGACCATGCGCCTCCTTGTCTCCTTCCGCACTGCCGCCCCGGTGTGCTTGGTAGGCCGGAGGCGGCTCGGTCAACTTGTATTCCACCTGCTAACGACTCACTCAGGTTTTCTGTTCCCGTGACTGGAGATTTTTTGGGTGATTGCTGATGGTTCGGTGGGAGTGGTCGGAGGTCCGGCCCCGCCGCGAGTCACCAGGTGACCAGTGGCGGGGCCGGAACCGATTTCGGGTGAAGGGAGGGTTCTTTCCAGACAGATACCGTTGTCGAGACACGCTGTGTCGCGGGTTGGTCTATCGGTGTGGTCGATCAACGGGCCACCGCCGGGTCGGTCCGGTTCGCCGTCCCGATCGCCGGGCGGGGGATGCCGCGGAGTTGCGCCGCGAGACGCGGGGCCGGGACCACCTGTGGGTCTCCTCGGCCGCAGGTCGATGCAGGCATCCCCGTCCGGCATGGGCGAGGGGAACCGGCCGTTCCCGGCGTGACCGCGTGCTATCACCTGCCTTTCGCCGTGTCGTCCGCCGTGTCGTCACCGTGTCGCCGTTGTGGTTACGGGCCATCGGGCGCGTCGGGCTGCGGAGGGGAACGCTCCCGACGCCCACTGGACCGTCCACTCCGGACCGCGTTGAGGAGCCGGTCGCCGGAGCCGGTGGAGCGGGGTGTAGGGCGCCCTCGCCGCGGACCGGTGGGACCACGCCACGAGCGGGGTGGTTTCGGTGGTGGACACAGTGTTGGGAAGCAGGCACCGAAGTTGGCGGTCATGATCGCGTCGAACTCCGCGTCCAGCCAGGCTGGATCGGCATAGACCAGTTCGGCGAACCCGCTTTTCACCGTGTTGTCACTGGCATTGTCAAGGGCCGCGTCGTGTGGGGTGTCCGGCCGTATGTGCAACTGTGGGGTGTCCAGCATTGTCGATCACTTCCCGGCAACGTCGTGTCGTGCTCGATACCAGGTCATGTACCGCGTCTGTCTATTTTTGTAGCGCGCACTGGAGATTGTGTCAAGCATCAGCTCTAGATAATCTGTAGCGGGCATGCACCTCACCTGTCGGGGTGACAGGACGTGCGGGCCGCGGGGCGAACGCGAGGAGATGCGGGTGGCCGGTCTGGGCAACCTCGACGATCAGGACTATCCGGCCTACACCACCGGGCAGGCCGCGAAGCTTTTGGGCGTGCAGGAGGCGTTCCTGCGCAGCCTGGACACCGCCGACCTGGTGCGCCCGCAGCGTTCCGAGGGCGGGCACCGCCGCTATTCGCGCCGCCAGCTCACCCTGGTGGTGCGGCTGCGTGAACAACTCGACGAGGGCCACACGCTGGCCGCCGCCGCCCGCATCATCGGCCTGCAAGACCAGCTCACCGACACCCAGAACCAGCTCACCGACGCCGAGAACACGATCACCGACCTGCGCGCCCAACTCGACCACCGCCCCACCGACTAGCGTCCGCTAGTTCCGGCGGGCGGCAGCGGACTCCAGGTCGCGGACCAGCACCGGGTGATCGCCGGCCACACGCAGCGACGGCGGATCGGGACGGGCCAGGCGACGACCACCGGCATGCAGGTCGTGGACAAACCGCGCCAGCAACCGGGGCGACGGCGTCACCGTCGTGGTGTCCAGGTAGGACACCACGATGAGATCTTCGCCGGAGTGGGTTTCGATCGCGGCGGCCCAGCCGTGCACCTCGTCCCAGAGCAGCGCCAGCTCGCGGTCGGGGAACTCGGGCAGCGGCCGGTCGAGGGCGAGATAAGCCGAGGTGGGCAGATCGAGGTCGAGCGTGCAGGACTCCAGGCCCACACCCAGCTGATGGGCTGCGGCGTCGAGGTAGCCGCGCAGCGCGCGGTGCAACCGGGCCTCCACCTCGATATCCACACCCACATTCACATCCACATCGGACAGTGCTGGGTGCTCAACAACACCGTGCTCGGTGGAGCTGTAGACGAGGCTGGCGGTCACGCCACACCATCCTCGGGTTGACAACCGGTCGGCACGGCGGTACTCGGCACGCCGACATTCGGCACGGGGGCAGTGGCGGCGGGAGCGGTGACCGTGATCCGGCGGCGATCCGGCCGGGTCGCCAGCGGCATCCGGATGGTCAGCACGCCAGCCTCGTGGCAGGCGCTGACGCGCTCGACATCGACGGCTGCGTCCAGGACCAGGTGCCGGGCGAACACCCCCAACTGGCGTTCGGACAGGCACAGCCGCGCGTCCGGGCTTGCCGGGGTGGGGCGGCGCTCGGCGCGCACGACAAGCGTGGTCGCGGTGGCCTCGATGTCGATGGCATCGGGGCTGACCCCGGGCAGGTCGACGACGACCACGAATTCTTCGGCGGTGCGGGCCACGTCCACGGGCGGCGAGGCCGGTCGAGTCCAGGTGCCCGACAGTGCGAACTGTGCGGACTGGTCGAGATACGCCGCTGTGGCGCGCATCAACATCGGATTCCTCCTTGTCAACTGCCTGGTGTCAACACGCACCTCCTGTTCTATCATGTCGTCCAAATGACGACAACGAGCCCGTCAGCGTAGAGACGACAGGAAGGGGTGGCATGGCCGACACGGACTCGTGGAGCGAGGCGCTGCGTTGCCTGACCGCCTTGCTCGAACAAACCCACGCCGATCACGACCTGACCGAGGACCCACCCGGCGACCTGAACGGTGAGCTGAACGATGACCTGGCCATGCGTGTACTCGACGGCTTGATCGTGCTGCGCGAGCTGCGGGCCCAGTTGGGACGGTGGGAACCCGAGTTGATCGCCGCGGCCCGCCGCGCTGGCGCGAGCTGGGCACAGTTGGCACCCGCGCTGGGGGTGGCCAGCCGTCAGGCCGCCGAACGCCGCTACCTGCGTCTACAACCCACTGACTGGGCTGAGACGACGAAGGAGGCCCGGGTGCAGGCCACCCGGGACCGGCGCGCCGGCGACCGTGCGGTCACCGCCTGGGCCCGGCAGAACTCCGCCGTGTTGCGCCAGCTCGCCGGCCAGGTCAGCGCGGTCAACGGGCTCAGTGCGGCCGGGCAACGCGAGGCCGACCGGGTCCACGCCGAACTGGCCGGCAATGACCCCGCGACCCTGCTCGGCCCGCTGGCCGACCTGCGCGCCCACCTCGTCGACGAGCATCCGGCGCTGGCGGCCCGGATCACCGACGTCGCCGCCGACGCCGACCAGCGCCGCCACAGCACCCTCAGCGACCGGCATACGGCCCGGCAGGACTGACCCGATCGCCCACCCCGCGCTATCCCGCAGACACCCGCCACGACACAACCCGCCAGGAAAACCCATGCACGACACCACAACCAACCCCCGGATCGACACCGCACTCGACACCGCACTCGACGCGACGGAACTGGTCCCGCTGACCATCGATTTCGACACCGTGTTCCGCGGGTATGACCGCGACCAGGTCCGGTACTACGTCCAGAACACCGAACGCGATACCCGCCTGCTGGTCGCTGACCGCGACGCCGCCCTGAGCCAGGCCGAGGACCTCGCCCAGCAGCTCGGCTCAGCACGGCGCGACCATCCGGCAGTTGCAGACCACCATCGATCGGATCAGCCGGACCCCGCTCGATCCAGCTGTGCTGTCGGAGCGGCTGCGGCGGATGGTGGAGCTGGCCACCGCCGACGCCGACGACATCACCCGGCGGGCCCAGGCCGCCGCCGACCGAACCTGGCGCCACGCCGAGGACACCGCGGCCCGGCTGACCGAACGCCATCGCGAATTGCTCACCGAGCTCGATCAGCGGCGCCGGGATATGGAAGCCGAGCACACCGACCTGATCCGCCGCGCCCAGGCCGACATCGAGCGCATGACCCGCGAGGCGCAGCAGCGGCGGACCGAGCTCGACCGCCGTGCCGATCAGGCGCGGGCGCGAGCAGAGGTCGATTTCACCCTGGCCATGTCCGCTCGCCGTGCCGAGTTGGACGGCGACCTCGCGCGGCGTCGTGCTCGCGCTGATGCCGAGTTCGATCACCATGCCGGCGCGCTTCGCGACGAGATCACCCGACTGCGTGGTGTGCGCGATGCGATCCGCGACCAACTGATCGCGGCCGACCGCCTCGTGGCCGAGCTCATCACGACCCTCGACACCGACCTCGACACCGACCTCGACACCAGCGGCACCGAACCAACACCGTCCCAGCCCGTCCCCACCCCACGGACGGAGAACTCAGACACTGTGCCGATTTCCTCCGATCAGGCCACGGACGACAGGGACGACACGGTGACCACCGCCGAACTGGTCGGCTCCACCCACTGACTCCGCCCGGTCCACCGTGCCTGCTCGACCACGCGGGCGGCGCCTGCCCGTCCGCTGTGGCCATCCGCACGGCCATCCGCGGTATCACTCGATCGGATGCCGGACGGTGTGACCGCATCGGCGGGCCGATAGCGTCGACCGATGGGCACTCCCTCGCCCACGGACGCCGTCGCGTCGGTGCGGACCGTCGCGGCGGACGTGCTGTTCCCGGACGCGATGGCCGCGCACGCGCGCGCCGGTGTCGAGGACGAGATGCTGGAACCGGCTGTCACCTACATGGTGATCAGCCCGACCGGCACGCTGGTCACCCGAACCGTGGCCAACCGCATCAGGGTTGACGAGTGGAACACGCCCTATCAGGCCACCTTGTGGGCCGCCGTGCACCAGGATGTTGATCCCGGGCGTGGCGAGGTCAACGGCGTCGCCCTCGCCCACGGCATGCGTGCCAAGGTCGCGGACGCCGCCGAGTACGAACCCCGCTCCTACCCACCCAACCCGATCGCGCGGGCAGTGCTGACCACGTTGGGGCAGCCTCCCCGGCGGTGGGCGGGCACGATCGCCATCGTCGGCGGCGAAAGCGAACACGGCATAACCGCGTCGCTGACCGCTGAACAGCGCGACGTCATCAGCAGGGCGCATCGGCTGGCCTGGTCCGTCATCGCCGTCGGCTGACGCCCCCGACCGGCGGCCCCAGCCGCAGATCAGGCGGATGACTGGCACACGACCAGCGGCTCGTCAGTGGCCCGGACCGTGCTCCTGCGGTGGTGTCAGTGTGCCGCGATCGCGATCAGTGCGCAGGGCACGGACATTGCTCGGTCGTGCCAGTGCCGCGGACAGCGCGCGGCGCAGCCGGACGATCTCGTCGTGCTGCGCGGCCAGCCGCCCCAGCGCGACGGTTCGGAAGGCGTCCAGTTCCGCGATCGTGTTCTCCCGCGCGGCGACCCGCGTGCGCAGTTGGGCCACGTCCGTTTTGAGCCGCTGGATTTGCGCGACTCGCGGGTCAGGGATCTGCCCGTCCGCGCGCATCCGGTCCCGGCGGGCCTCGAACTCCTCCTTCAGATGCAGGTAGGTGCTGTAGAGCGCGGCACGGGTGATCCCGGCCTCGATGGCCAGGGTCTTCACGTCGCACTTGCCGCCGGCTGGGATCTCGCCGTGCAGCAGCCGGTCCATCGCGGCTCGGATCGTGTTCTCCGTGTGCGCGCGGGTCTGTGCGGTCAGTCGGGCCACGGTCGGTTCACGTCGCTTCGGTGGGGGTCGGTGTGCCGCCGGCCGCGGTGATGTCAGCCAGGACTCGTTCGGCGCGGGCGAGTTGGGTGCGCAGACGGGCGCGTTCGGTGGTGTGCCGGCGCGCGAGGCTGCCGAGGAACACCGTGGTGGTGGCAGCCGTCGCCTCCCAGACGGGCCGGTGACAGGGGTGGTGGGTGGCTTGGGGACAGCGCGCCGAGTCGCACATGCCGGCCAGGGGCTGATCCGCGGTCGGGGTGCCGGCCAGTTTCAGGCACAGAGCCTTGGCCGGATCGGCGAACCAGCAGTAGTTGGCCGCACCGAGGTGCAACGTGCCGGCCCGCTGCGCCAGCAAGGTAGCGACCTCCCGGTCGCTGCGCTTGATCACGGCTGGTGTGTCGGCCGCGATCTGGCCGTCGACGGATTCGAAGAACTCGATCAGATTGCGGGCACCGGGACCGGCGGGCAGAACGCCAGCTTGGTAGTCGCGGAACGCCTGCACCGTCAGGGTGAGGTTGCGTTGTTGTTCTTCGTCGGCGACCTCCGCCAGGAACCGCGCCTGGGAACCGCCCGGCCGCGCGGCGTAGCCCTCGGTGGTCGCGACCGAGACGTGTTTGAGGTGCACTTTCGCGGCGAGCAGGCCGCCGGGCCGGTGTGCCAGCTCCAGTGCCAGCGTCCGGCGCAGCATCCGCAGGTTGATCGGGTCACCCGGGATCGGGGCGAGGCCGAGCCGTTGACCGTCGGGGCCGTTGACCCAGTCTCGGAAGATCCGGATGCGATACCCACCGGACAGATCCCCGTTGGGAAACAGGTGCGTCTGCGATTCCGGCCCCTCCAGCAGCCGATGCAGCAGAGTGATCGCGTCGTGGACCGGCTCGACCACGACCCACTCGTCCCACATCCCGCCGTGTGACTGGCCTTTGATCCGCTTGCTCCTGATCCGATACCGGGTCAAACCCTCCGCGACCGGTCGCGGCGGCAGCAGGCAGTTCACCGGCAGCTCGGCGATCTCGCTCATCCGCATCCCGGTCACCCCCGCCACCACGACCAAACATGCGGTCCGCACTCGCTCGACGAGCCAGGCCACTTTGCTGTGCGCGGGAATCGGCATCGTCCAGAGCACCTGTCCGGCGCCATCCGCGCGCGGTATCGGGGCGGCATCACGGGCGATGGGGTGCTCCACCCCGACCTGGCGGGTCGCCTCGACCAGCTCGGCGCGGTGTTTCTCGGGCACGGCCAGGCCGAGCGGGTGGCGGATGCCCGCCTCCATGGCCAACAGCTTGGTGCTGACCCGCAGCAGGGGATCAGTCGGGCTCCAGCCGCGGGCCAGCCGGGCGCGGATCTGTTCGTCCGAGGTGGCCGGCAACGGTTGCCCGCGGTGGATGTAGCGGCGCACGAGCCGCAGGATGAGCGGCCACCACCCGTCCGTGCCGGGGTAGGAGTCGAAGCGCTGTTCCCATGCCGCCTCCCGGCGGCGTTCGGTGTCCCGCAGTGTCAGGATGTGCGGCGCGAGCTGTTCGATGACGTAGAACGCAGCAGCCAGCAGCGGCTGAAGCACCTCGTCGCGGACCGGCGGTGTGCTGTTCTCCCCGCGGGTCGTGACCCCGGCGACCTGCTGGGCGGCTCGTCCCGGCCACGGCTCGAATCCGGGACGGTACCCGGCCTCGGCGAACAGGCCGGTGTAGGTGGCCAGTTCCTTGACCACGCACACGGCCTGGTGCCGATAGTCCGGTGTGGTCGGACGGGTGATCCTGCCGTGCCGGTCGCGGCTGTGGTGATACCACGCCAGGAACGCGTCGCAGTGCCGCTGCTCGACCTCGGCCAACTCGACGACCCCCTCGCCGGTCAGCCAGGTGAACCAGCGGCGCAGGTGAAACAATCGCTGGTGGCACGTGGAGATTCCCCGCGCGGATCGGTACGCGCGCGGCACCTCCCGCACTGCGGGATGCTCCGGTGCGAGCAGGGCGATCACGTAGTCCTTGGCGACCCGCCGCCAGCGCGCATCGGGTATCCGGGCGAAGTCCAGCGTCTGCTCGGCCGGACGTTGGTGGCGGGGCAGGCCGATCACGCAGGTGAAGTCCCAGAGGTCCTGGTCGAAGATCGGCCGCCGAGACCGCAGATGCGGATGCACCGCCAACCCAGCCGCCCGGCACACATCCAACCCGGCGAACGCCGACACCTGCCGGGCGACCCCCAGCGTTCCGGTCACGTTCCCGGACACGGCGCTGACCGTGGTGGTGCGACGGATGGTCATACGGTGGCCTCCTCGGCGAGCAAGGGCAACTCCGCATCGGCATCAGCGACCTGGCCCGCAGCGCGCGTGATGCTGCCCGCGGGGAATTGCTCGGCAGTGAGTATCTGGTCCAGCCGGGTGGCATAGGGACCGAAGACCGCCATGAACTGGGCGGCCGGCATCTGCTTCCACTGGCGAGTGAAGAACGCCTTCAGCCGCAGCAGGTTCGGTAGATGCCGAGGCGCGAACAGGGCCAGCGGACACAACAGGCACACCCAGGGACGGGCCGGGCACGGCTTGCCCTTGGGCCCGTGCAGCCCGGCCAACTGGTCGGCGCAGGCGGCGGTGAACACGTCGCGTTCGCCCGCGAGCAGCTCGCCGATCACCTCATCGGTCAGGTGCAACCGGCCCACGAGCTGCGGATACTGTTGCACGAACGCCGTGGTCTGGTCGGTGTCCAGCACGACGGGTGGCTGGGCGCGGCGCACCATGTCGTGCTGGGCGTCCGCGATGATCTCCTCCACCACCTCCTGCTGGGCAGGCGTGGCCACCTGGAGGTAGTGGTCGCCCTCGACCTGCGGGGAGTGGTTCGGGTCGATCGTGGCGCGCGCACTGCCGCGCCAGCTGCGCCGATCCCGCAGCGACTCGAACGTGGTGCGGATGCGGTGGCGATGCAGCCGCAAGGGCGCGCCTGCGTCATCGACCAGGCCGAGCCGGCTCACCCACTTCCAGCCTGGTTCGACCGCACCAGCGGCCCACCGACGCTCGCCCATCGGCAGGTAGCGCACCCACAGCTCATTCCGCAATCCCGCCGGGGCGTGCGCCCGGGTCACCGAGGAATGCTCCACCCACTGCGCCAGCAACCGGGTCGCCCGACTCGACAGCGTCAGACTCTCCACGGCGGTGCGGCCCTTCACGTAATCCAGCACCACCGTGGTCTCACTCGCCCAGTCGATGCCGTCCATGCCCAGCTCGGCCAGACCGTCCGGCACGATGCCGGTGTAGGCGCCCAGCAGTAGCTGGTACGCCTTGACCACGTCCGCGTCCGGATACAGTCCGGCCACGCCCTCGGGAATGCCACCGGGATACAACGCGGCCGGGACCGCCTCGGGGCGACGCCGACATTGCCGGGCCGTGGTGCACAGCACCGTCGCCGCGTCCGGCCCGTGGTGCAGCAGCAGCCACTGGATGCTCGCCTTGCTCCACCCCGCCTCCGACGGGTCTGCTCCGCGTTCGGCGAGGGCACGAGTCTGCCGGAACCCGGCGAACGCCGGCCTGATCACCGATCGGCACGCCTCGATCAGCCGCGCCCACTCGGTCTCCGAGTAGGCCGGCAGCGATGACCGGGTCTCCCGCCGGTTCGGGTTGTACAGCCGCCCATCGACCAACTCCCGCACATCCGGGCCGAGCACACCATGCAGATCATCCAAGCGTCGCAACAGGATTCGAGCCGTCGACTCGGTCTTGTGCTCGGCCCCGATCCAGGATTCCGCCAACCGCCCACGCGTCAACTCCTCCGCGCCACCGCGAAAGCCGACGCGGTGCAGCCGCACCAACCACTTCCGTACCGCGGTCAGATACGTTTGGACCGAGCGATAGGAATCCAGCGGGCCATGCGGATGGACCAGGTCAGCCAACGCCTCCATCACCTGCCAAGCCAACGGCGTCAGCGCCTCAACCGGCTTGTACGTACTGGTGGCCACCGCACCCTCCCAGTGGGTGCCATCGCTGAACGTGCACGCCACACGCAGCGGGTCCTCCACCACGACAGCGGGCATCAGATCTCCTCGCCGTCGCCGAACTCTGCATCCGCGTCCCGCGCCGCTTGAGCGGTCAGGCCCTCGGTGGCGCCCGCGCGGTCGTAGGCGTCGCGGTAGATCCGCGTCATGTCGAGTTTGCGGATGTACACCTCCGTGGTGAGGACCGACGAGTGGCCGAGCAGGTCCCGCAGAACTGCCAGCGGATCGTCTTTGGTCAGATACAGGGCGAGCGCCGCATCGCCGTCGGCGTCCTTGACCAACTTCGCCGCCTGCGCGTAGTGGCCGCTGACCAGCTTCTCCAGCGTCCGCATGGCCATCGAGTGGCGCAGCCGGTGGGGATGGACAGTCGGGAACCTGGGCTCGACCTGGACGCGAATCCGCTCGCAGGCTCGGGTGAACACCGTCGGCCACGCGGTGAACGGCCCACCGTCCCGGCGCAGCGCCAGCAGCATCGACCCACCATCCGGACCGACGAGGCGACGTCGCTCTGCTGGCCGCAGCGTCGACCACGCCAGCCGCCTGCCGTTGATCCGACCGCCCCGCGCGTCCGTCTCGGTCGCCACCAGCGGCTCGCCCCACGCCCGTGGTGGCCGCCAGCCCGAACCGACGGCGGCCAGGGAGCGCTCCAACTCCAGGTATCGGTGCAGCTCGACTAGATCGTCGTAGTCGATCCAGGTCACGCGGAACTTGCGGCCCTTCGTCACGCCAGCCGGGACCGGAAACGGCACCGGGAGCCGAGGCGGGCGGGCCGGCAACGGCGGTACCTCGCAGGCCAGCAGATAGGTGAACTCCTGCCGTCGCAGCCCGGTCGACACCACCATCCGACCGATCGCGCCGTTGCGCGCGGTGTCGCGGCCCCGGTAGCGGCGGTCTTCTTCGCCATCGGGTGTCAATCCGGACAGCGCGTTCAGGAACAGGGTGAGAAAGTCATCGGCGAGGTACTTGATCGTGACGTGGTTCTTGGCCTGCCGCCGCCGTGCCTGGTTGACCGTCACCTCACGGCGTGAGTCCGCGTACGCCGTCGTCGCTTGCTTGTAGGTGAACGGCTCCGCGACCGCGTAGCCCTCCGCGAGCGCCCAACGGTAGAACGCGCTCAGGATGGCCATGTTCTGGTTCCAAGTGGACGCCTCGAACCGATCCTCGACCGGCCCGCACGCGCGGTGGATCGCGTAGGCGCTCAACGCTGCTTTCAAGGCCGTCCGCTCGTCGAACAGCCGCATGCCACGCTTTATCAGGAACTCCATCCAGGAGCGCACCGTGCGCGCGTAGTACACCCACGAGGACGGCGCCGGGCAGCCGCTGGTCGGCAGTTCGCGCAACCACTGATTCACCGCGACCGCTGGTCGTGGTCCCGACGAGTCCTCGAACAGCAGGTCGTCATCCACCAGGACCGGCATCTGCTCGGCGATCACCGGCTTCGCCACTACGTCCCACGACTCCCAGCCTTGTGACGAGAAGAAGATCGTTTGCACAGTGGGCGACCATACGTTCGAGACACACCACCAAGCAAACGGCAAATCACTCCATCGTGGTGACTAACGGCGAATCAAGACACGACCACTCAGCAGCGACAACCCAGCCCCATTCGTAGACCGGGTACGTCGGGATGCGTTGCCCACCCATGGAATAGGCGGAGTCGCGCGTGATCCTGCTGTACTCGTTGACGTTGAACCCGATCGCGTGGATATAGGGGCGGTCACCGAACTCTTGGGCGCGCCATATGTCTTGCGGCGCGCCCTTGGCCTTCTGGCTGCACTTCCGAACGCCACCGAGCTGGGGCATGGTCCCGGTGACCCGGTTCTCGCGGGAGAGCTTGTAAACGCCGTTCAAGTGCAGCCGGTAGGGCTGCCGGGTGTCCTGGAGTATCGCAACACCGTCCTTTTTGGTTGGACCTTGGCGGGCGACTTCGACCAATCGGACGTTGTGTTTGCGAAGCAGGGGAAGCATGAACTGCTGGACGAGCCTCCCTGTGGTGCTCCACTCGTCTCCGGTCTGGGCGATGACGACGACCAAGTTCGAGAAGTCTGGCGCGATCGTGTCGGGGCGGGCGGCTGGATTGCTGAGCATGCGGAAGATTGCTGCCGTTGACTCTGCGCCCATCCCGTACGACCAGACATAGGGCATCAGTTCGCGAGGTTCGGTGGTTGGTTGTGTCCTCCTTCGCATGTTGTCCTCCGTGGGTGTCGTTGTGAAGCAACCAATACGCGGATCGCGGGCTGCTCGGGTGGTAGTGCTGTTAGAAGATGTTGGGCAGGTGCCAGGTGATGGGTCGGATACGCAACGGCCTTGTGCCGGCGTAGGAGGCGGCGAGGTTGCCGTGGTCGGTGATGACGCGATAGCTGGCGAGCCAAACGGCGAACCACGGTTCGGCAGCCGCGCCTTGGCGTGCCGTCGCGCCGGGCGCCGGCAGCATGTTCGTGTCCAGACGCGGCAGGGATGAGCGGTAGTGATCCAGTCGTCCGCCGATCATCGGGCAGGAATCGCTCGTGTACGCGGCGCACCAGGGATGTAGCGCGGGTTCGCTCGTGCACTGCCGCGGAATGTCGGACAATCGCATCATCAGCACTGCGCGGTACTCAAGCGGCCGGCCGCACACGCCGCACCACCGGCCGTGCAGCGCTCGCTCCATCCGATCTCGATCGACGGAGCCGAACAGGTAGCGACCGTCGGCCGTGCGGGGCGTGATCCAGGGCACGACCAGTCCGCCCACGGTAGGGAGGTGCTGTAGTGACAGCGGTATCGGTGGTGCGATGAATTCAGCCATGGTTCTTTCTCCTGTCTTCATTGGATGTTTGGCGCATCGTGCATGCGACACTGAATGTGGAAAGCACGATCAGGCCAACAACCTCGTTGGATTCGGCCGCCGAGCTGTCAGGCTGCGCGTAGTGTGCTGTCGCGTGCGCATCCCTTGGTGTGACGGTCGATGCGGAGTTCGAGCCGTACGGTTTGGTTGTGGCAGCGGTACAAGGCACGTGGGTCAAGCCAGTCGGAATCTCGGTGGTCGTCAGGCGCAAGGCCAACGGCACTGGGCACGCCGAGGTCGGCGTCGGTCTCGGTGAACAAGGTGCCGGTGCCGAGCGTGATCTCTTCGCCGACCGTCGGTGTGGTGGGGGCCAGGGATCGCGCGATGTCGCCACAGTGGCCGGATCGACGTGTCTCGACCACGACGGCGACGAGTCGTCCCCGCTGCCCGACAGGTGCGTTCTCGAAGGGGACGTAGGTGTCGGCGTCCGGGCCGGTGAGCAGGAATACGGTGCCGTAACGGTCGGTCTGGCGCTCGGACCTCGGCCACCACAATTGGCCCAGGCCGAGCTCGATCGACTCGGTCTCCCCGGTGTGTTCCGGGGATGCGGTTTCCTCGGCAGCGGTGATGATGTCGGCCATGGACATGTCGTTGCGGAACCGGTGCCCGATCTCGGTTTCCAGTTCGGCGTACTCGGCCGCCAGTGCCGGGCGTAGTTGTGCGGCGCGCACAAGATCCGCTCGACTGGCGAGCACGCACAGCGAGCACGACAGACGGGTCATACCCTGGTCGTAGGCCGAGTGGTACGGGACACCAGACGCGTGGATGCGTTGCCACACCTGTCCTTCGGTCCAGTCGTGGATCGGAAGCCAGGTGTCGATAGTGCGCCGGCTGCTGCTTGCTGCTTCGTCACGGCTCAGGCGAGGCTTCTTCAGCCTGGCGCGGGACTCCTCAGCGCGCAGACCCATGCAGTTGAGTACACGGGCCGGACGGTGCAGGTCGCCGAGTTCGGCGACGAGCTGCGTAATGAACTTCCTTGCTGGCCCTCGCTTCTGGTCCGAGGTGCAATAGCGAGCTGAGGATGACGGCCAGCGACCACGGCGGCGAACCTGGTCGAGGAGAAGTCCTTGCTCGCGGTGGCGTTCTTCGTAGCGGACGCCGTAGTGCTCGGCCTGCGTCCGCGCGAGTTCGCTGGTGCCGGGCCATTCGACGTGGCCGAGCGCGCAGTGCAGGACGGTGACGCGGTGCAGCACACCCGCCGCCGACGCGAGGGCGCACACTTCGTCGAGCATCGCCTGACTGTCTTTGCCGCCGCTGCTGTTGACGAGGATGACGTCATAGGCGGCGAGGTCAGGCGTTGAATCAGTTGACGCGGGCATGAGTCACCCCTCCAACGAGGTATTCGGATCGATCCTTAATGGACTCGGCAAAAGGCAGAGCGCTATGCCGCTGTTCACTGCCAGCTCAGATACGCGGCCTGCGTGTTCAAGCCGGTTCTGATTCAGCCTCGATCGCTGGCAAAGGAATGGCGGTGCTCGACCCTGCGTCGGTCGAGCACCGCCAAGAGGGTTGTTACGAGCGGTCAGTCGACGCTGCCGCTGGCCGTCCACGCGCGGGCGGCGTGTCGCTGGCCGGCCGTGCTGCTGTGCAGACCGGCCTTGACCTTGCCGGCGCGCTTCTTCGCCGCGGTGAGCAACAGCTCGTCGCCGAGCTGGTCACCCAGGTGCGGGTCGAGATCGGGCAGCACCTCACTGGGGGCAGACTCGATCGTGAGCATGGGCATTCCTCCTTCCTTATGCACTCAGCGGGACGGTGTTCTTGACGACGGCGTGCCAGCCGTCGGCAAGCCGGACACGTCGGTGGTCGGGCCGACGGAACGGCGGACGGTGGGTGAGCGTGCCGCGTACCAGCGTGGTGCCGTCGGGCATCCGGGCCACCTCGGTGGCGACGTGGTTGGTGTCCAGCAGGGCGCCACCCTTGTCGAAGGTGGCCCCTTCTCGACGAAGCCGCCGTTTGGTGATCTGCGAGGACAAGGCCACCGAAAAGATGTCGCCTTGCCGCGTGACGGTGCGGTTCATCTGCTCGGCGAGGAGAACGGCGTCGGGTTTGAGCGCCTGGTACGCCTGGCTGACCGTGGTCGCGTCGGTACGTGGCAACTCGCAGAAGAAGTACAGCGGCTGTGACTCCTGCACGTCGAAGCCGGACAGGAACTTCGCCCAGCGGTAACGCGGTCTGCGGTCCCACGGGTTCGGCCCGGTTCGCCGCCATCCGATGTGGACGCGGCTACGGATCACCGATTCGCCGAGGCGGTGCACCTTGTCGGTCCACTGGTACTGGGTGCGGCCGTTGGCTAGCCGGGTCGTCGTCAGGTCGGGGGGTGTATCCCACTGCCATCGCTTGCGTGGCTGGTAGGCCGTGCGCTCGACCGGCACCCAGGCGTCGCGTGTGACGTCGAGGATCTCGATGGAGTCGAGGTCGATCCCCGATGATTCCAGGGCGCTGTAGGGGATGATGACTCGTGGGACGCCGCTGTGGTCGACGGCCGCACGAAGCTCGTTCTGGTGGTTGCTCGTGGTCGGTGAGTACGTGTCGCCGTTGAGCAGGAATGCGACGATCTCGGCGTTGCGACGAATTGCGCGGCCCAGCTCGAAATGGGAGCCGTAGCTGTAGATGCGGTCCCCGCTCGGGTACATGCGGCTGGTGGATCGCAGGCGCCTGTCTGGGTCGTGCGTCATGGCGGCGACCCATCGTTCGGCCACGTCTTGGGCGTATTGCGACATGGCTGAAGTTCCTTTCTTTGAATGACAAAGGCGAGAGCTGGATAGCTCTCGCCGAGACGCGCGTCCCCACAAGGGGAGTAGCTGATCGTGTGTACGGCTTCCTGGACACCGGTGAGCGGTGGCGTGTAGGAGCCGGGGTGTCAGCCGATCGGGTGGACCCGTGGGACGGCCGAGATGGTCGACGCGGCCTTACTGGTAGGTCCGCGTCGGGGTTGTTGCCTTAGCCGTGATCGAGTTCGCCGAGAAGCGCGGCCAGTTCGTCTGCTTCGGCCTGGCCGATCCACCCATTGGCATTGCTAGGCCACCATTCGTCGCCGAACTTGGCGCTGCCGTACTGCTGAAGCAGCGCGATGACACGCTCCGCCGACCTGCTGCGGCTACCGGCGGCGTGGTCGCGAGACAGTGCTGCGGTGATATCCCGCTGGTCGGTGCTGCGGTAACTGCTGTCCCGGTCGCCGCGAGGAGTCCATCCCAGTACGGCGAGCAGGGGCCGGATGCCTGACCACCAGCCACCGGGGAAGCCGTGACGCACCCATTCCTCGGCGGTATACCGGTCGTCGTCATCGGCAGGCCGTGGGACCACGATCGAGATCGGGAGCGTGCTGTGCAGATCGATCGTGACCACCAAGGCACGCAACGTTCCGTTCAGCGCCGTGCCGGTCGTCGCGTCACTGGGTGCAGCGTTGAGCAGGGTCACGTGGTACCGGGTGGCGTCACCGGGTGTCCACCATGCCCAGCGCGGCCGTTCGGTGGGGTGGTCGATCTCGGCGATGAGCCGTCGTGCATCGCGGATCTCGTTGGTAGCCATGGTGCTTGGAATCCTTTCCGGGCTAGGCCGAGGCAATGGCCTCGCGTGATGTGTGCCGGCGGGCAGTTCGCCGCGCGAGTGTTCTGGCATTGGTTGCTGGTCAGGCATGGCTGTGTCGGCTGATGGCGTGCCGGACGGCGCCCGTGATCGAGGCGGCGTTCGTCTGGGGGGGTCGCGTACTGGTAGAGCGGCCAGGACCAGCAGCAGCCACGGCCGTCGCAGTAGATCCGGACGTGACCGTCGTCGTTTTCCTGAAGTACCAGGGGAAGTCGATGCCGCTCGGGCTCGGACGGCTGGCCTGTGTTGCCCGGCACGGTCAGACGGGAGCCATCGGTGTATCCGATGTCGACGCCGCGTTCGGCGAGGTGCTGCGCGAGGTGGCCGACGAGGTTTCGCGCGTTGATCGTGCCAAGGGCGGCGTCGGGGCGGTCGGAGCGGTCCAGGTAGTGGTGAACAAGGTCTTCCAGCGTTTCGACCAGAATCATGGGATGGGCCTTTCACGAGTGGGTAGCGGATTCGTGGCGGAGGGAGGCAGTCGGCGGAGTAGGAACGGCGGAAGCGCGGTCAGCTCCAGGTGCTGTGTTCGCGCTTCCACTTCGCTTCGACCTTGGGCGCGAGCTCGGCGCGGAGGTCGTCCTCGGTCCGGCCGTGTTTCGCGGCGAGCGCGGCCAGGATGAGCTGCGCGTCGTCGCGGTAGGCGGCGATGGTGTCTCGGTGGTAGGCGACGTTCGTCCGGGTCAGGTACCGGGCGTAGGACACGGCATCGACGTAGGACCGGCGGGCGGTGAACTCGGTGTCGATCTGTCCGTATCCCTGGGTGCGCAACGGGGTACCGTCCGGTGCGGTGATTGCCTTCGCTGCTTTGGCCTTCGCGCGTGCAGCCTTGTCTGCTTCCCGCGCGAGTTGCTCGGGTGTCTTGATCCGGCTGGGCCGGGCGCGGACCTCGACCGGCGCGCTGGGGTAGCACTCTGTGCACGCGGCTTCGCCGGCCAGCTCGACGATCTCGGTCTCGTCCTTTCCGGAGAGGTGGGTGAGCCAGGCGAGCCGGGTGGACGGGAAGCAGGTGCGGCAGGCGGTGGTGCGGTGCACGTGGCCGCCGCTGTTGAGGACCAGCCAGGCGCGGGTCCAGCCGTCCCGGCGCGCGAACTCCGCATCGAGCGGGCGGGCGGCTACCTCGCAGTCGATGATCGTCTGCCGGGCCTGCGCGATCCGGGGCCGGACCGCAGTCGCTTCCGCGGCCATGCCGTACTCCAGCAGGCTCGTGACGTGCGAGCGGAGCCGGTCGAGAGCGTCCTGGGCTGTGGCCTGTTCTCGGGCGAGTCGGTCAAGCTCGGCGTCGATCTCCGCCGGGGTGGCGGTGGTGGGGTCATTGATGGGCATGGGTGTTTCACCTCGAATCGAGCAGGGTGTCGGGCCAGGTCGTGTCAACCGGCCGCGAGAGAGATCCGGGTCTCGGCGGTGGATGCCAGCGCGGTCGTCAACCAGCCGTCGAGCTGCTTGCCCGCAGCCGGCGTACGCGGATGACCAGGCCGGGCCCGGCATTGACGCCGAACCAGCGGCCTCCCTCGGCGTCGGTGGCGTGCCAGACATGCCTGGCCCAGGTCCCACCGGACGGGGTGTAGGTGCGCTGCCCGCGTTGGTGGGCATCGGCCGGGTCGACCGTGGCGAGGTGGCCGCCGGGCCAGGTGGTCAGCGCGCGGCCGTCGGTGGACACGTAAGCGACGAACGTGGCGGCGCGCGTCATGGCCGTGCGCTCGTGGTCGTCCGAACACGGGTAGCACCGGGTGGCGCCGGTGGCCGGGTCGATCGCGTGGCCGGTGCCGCACGTGTCCGGGGTTGGCGGGTGGCCGCAGTCGAGGACGTCCGCCAGAGCGGCGGGTGAGGAGTTGGTGGTCATGGCGGTATCGGTCCCTTCGAGCCGGGAGGTGGTGAATCAGGGGTGCTGAAGCAGGTCGAGCCGAATGCAACGGAGGTGCCGCGCGAGAACCGGATTCCGGCCGACCGTCGTCACGCGGCGGTCGGCCGGCAGGTCGTCACGCGGTCGGTGGCAATAGGCCGGCTGGTCATGTCGACTGGCAGCCGTCCACCTCGACCGAGCGGAGTCGGTCTGGCGTTGAGCCCTCGGCACGGAGCCGGGGAACTGGACCGCAGGCGGTCGCCGCGTGCTAGCCGTTGACGTAGCTGTCCGCGATGGCGAGGAAAGCGCGGAAACTGGTGGGCGGTCGCGTCATGCCGAACCTCGACGGATCGACCACCGTGGCGGTTGCCCAGCGTTGCTCGTCGTCGCGCCACATGCCGAACCACAGGGTCACGGAATCGCGCGGGTTGACCAGTTGGTAGCGGTTTCCGCTCTGTCCGGCGATCCACTCGACGGCGAACGCGGCCGGGTTGCTCACGTTCGTGAGCGTGACCGCGCTCATGCCGTCCCCGTCGTGCGCTGGCGGGCCAGGGTGAGATACACGTCGGGGGCGTCTGCGACGTAGTGGCGCCGGCCGTCCTCGTCGGTCCATACCGCGCCATCGAGCGCGGGAGCATCCCCATGCCGGTCGATGTGCGCGGTGAGCGCACACACCGTGGCCTCGAAGTCGGTCCAGGGGTCCGCGTACTTCTGCGCGATCTGAAGCAACTGGTCGTACTTCGCTCGCGTCGACTCGTCGAGCTGGTCGTACAGCCCCATGAGTCGGAACCGTGCGTCTCCCACCGGGCTGATGTGATACTCCACGTGGAACGAGTGCACGTGCTGCACGTCGTCCAGGTACATGACGACGAGGCTGCTGTAGGTGCTGGCCTTGGGCTTGTTCCAGGGCTCTCCCGGCTTCTTGGGATTCGTGGTCTGCGACATGAACCGCTGTTGTCCCTTGGCGGCGCCCTTGGTAGCGGTCTCCACCCAGTAGCGGATCTGGCACCGGAGCGTGTAGCCATAGGGGTAGTCCTCGACCAGATACGCGGTATCCGGGCCGACGTGTCCAGTGAGGATCGTGACGCGTTCGATAGTCATTGTTTCTGTTCCCTTTCTTTCCGTTGTGGGAGCGCATCGGACAACCCCGGAGAGTTGGTCCGACACGCACGCGCAACGGCCTAGTAGAGAGCGAGTTGATTGGCGTCAACCACGGATGTGCGCCAGGCGGACACGATGGAGTCGCAGACGTGCGCTAGGGCGTCGTCGTGGTTTTCGTTGCGGACGCTCGTGGCCGTCTCGCACATCCACCAGTTGTCCTCGTATCCGTAGTACAGCTCTCGGATTTCATCGTCGGTGAATTGGAAGTCATCCGGGTTGCCGTCGGACAGCTCCCACAATGCCGTGGAAACAATGTCGCCGAGCCATTGATCCCATGCTTCTTCGGCGAGTTCATCGACGTAAGCGGAGTGCGACTCGTCGGAGATGAGTCCGTACTCTGCAATGGTATCGATCAGGGCCGCCAGGGACTGAAGCCAGTCGATACCGGTGTCGATGTCATCTCCGTTAGTGGGCAGCTCACCCAGTTGAACCCATGCGTATTCGGTCCCGTGTGCCCCGGAACCGAAGTGGACTCCTGGGGTTTCCGTTTCGCGGAGGTAGCGCACGTTCGCGGCGTCCAGGTCCGATCCGCCGTAATCGCTGTAACTGGCCAACGTGATCGTAACCGGGTAGTAGTCGTCCGTTTCCTGACCGTTGCTGCTGATGAGGGCGGACAGGTGATCATCGGTCACCGTCTCCAGGTAGGACTGGTAATCGCGTCGTTCTTCGTAAATGCTCGTGACGTGAGTATCGAGAATCCGACGCCACAATTCCGTCGCGCGCTCGTGCTGTTCTGTCGTGTGGGTGTGCGTAGCTAGTGCCACCATGATTTTCTCCCCAACGGTTGCCGGTAGGCGCATGGCCGAATTGCCACGGGCAGCACGGACCCGATTCCGTGCTGCCGGCCAAGCGCGTCATTCGCGGCGCGGGATCGCGCCTGTCACGAAAAGATCAGCTCTGTGTGCTTCGGCTGTCGCGGGGCCACCCGCTACTGTGCCCAGTCCCACCACGTGCGAGGGTCGCTGTCGAAGTTCTCTTCGATCATCGTGTCGAAATCGACATCGGGGTTGTCCAGTTTCGACAGCGCGGCGTTGACAATCAGATTGATCAAGTCGGTTTCCGACTCTCCCAGGGATCGCGCGTCAGACACGAGGTCCGCGCCATCGTTGACTGCGCGGGATACCTGGTCGCGCGTGAACAGGTCGGACATGCTCATTTCCTCTCTAATGTGGGCTGTCAGGTGTGCTTATGCGGCGGTTTGGTAACCCGTGCCAGGGCAGTGAGCTAGCTCGGGAAAATGGCGAGTGCGGAAGCCGTTCCAGGCATTCACAGCGTTGGCGCGGGCCCGGTTCCGCCCCTTGTCCAACCGAGTCAGTCCGCGTTGTCGCTCGGCCTGCTGGTTGAGCCGTTGGCGAACCAACCAGGTCACGGCCTGCACCTGGTGTGCCGCGATCCGTTCGCCGGTGCGAGCGGAGATCAGCTCAGCGGCACGGCGGTACAGACTCACCACGTGGTCGTACTGCCGCCGGGAAACCGATCCGTCCTTGCGGCGAAACCCGTTGACCGGCGCCGAGTCGTACTCCTCGGAGCTCAGCGCGCGACCGTGCGCGACCGACAGTGCATGCCGATCGATCACCACGCGCGGGTGGTCCGGGTCGCGGTCTCCACCGAACTCGATCAAGTGGGCAAAGTCGCGGATCTTCGGGCCAGTGACGATGTCCTCGTATCGCTCGCCGTTGAGCAGCCGATCAGCGGCGCTCTTCTGACCGGCAGTCGCGAACATTCCACTACCGGGCCCACCGATCCCTTTACCCTCGCGCAGCACGCGAGCGGCATTGTGAACGTTGCCGATCCATCCCTGTTGCGGCGAGTAAATCGCCAACATTCCGGCGCCGAGATGAGCGTCACCGTGCGCTATGGCGGTTGCCACGTGGTGCGCATCGGAATACCAGCGCATTCCTTGCGCGATTTCATCGGGTGTGGCCTGTTCCCAGTGCCACACAATATTTTCATGGCTCACCGGGTGAGCCCGGAACCATGCGTGATCACTGGGGGCAGGCATACTATTCAGTCCTTCATGTGTGGTACACGCTCACCGGCGAGCCATCCCACAAGCGGGACCATCCCTCTTGTGGCGGACGCGCACCGGCCGTCCGTACGTACTTGTCCAGGGCGAGCAATTCGCGCCGAACCTCTCCGACGTCCAAACGCCACAGCGCGCGTGAGATTTCGTCCCGCGCGCGGTCAAGGTCAATCGCGCCCGATGACCCAAGGGAATACAGGGCGGAGGACATTCCGCCGTGCAATTCGGAGGCGATACGGCGCGCTTGTCCATCGTTGATCATGACGGTGACTGCGCTCATGTTCAGGCTCCCTTGGTTCACGCGGCAACGGGAACCGCGACCGGAATTGATTCCATGGCGGAAAAGTCGAAGATGGCGAGCTGGTCGGTTTCCCGTGCGAGTGTCATTGCCTCGCTCAGGTCAGGGGTAACGACCGAAACGTCCAGGTAGACGCGCCCCGTCACGGGGTCGCACCAACCGCCGAGAACGCGACCGGGCAACGACAGAGCGTCTTTCGCTTGCGCGATGTATTCGTGAATGTCGTTGCTGGTCACGCGACCGTCGTAAATGCGCTCGTATTCCGGGTGTACGGCTACCGCGTAGCCGGTACGGACGTCCGAACCGTCGCTAGGGTTGACAGAAAAACCGCCATCGGGAACGGACAGAGCGTCCGCCATTGTGCTAATGCGGGCGGACCAATCGATCAGGGTCATAGTCATGGCGTTACTCCGTTCGTGAGCGAATAAGTGATTCACTGGCAGCGATCCAGGCCAGTTGTGAACTGGCACCGAAACGCGCAACCCTTGCCGTTATGAGTTCTCCGCAAAGGGGACACATCCTGTATCCGGGCAATACGGCACTACTCGCGCGGCGAGAGTTGCGCGTTCCGATGGCACATTTCCCTGAATCTCTCAACACTGTTGGGATAAGCCGTTGTGTCTAGCGCACAATGCAAGGAACCATGCCCGTAAGGGTTTAGCGTGCTATGGGCAGGCGAGAGCGAACCTCTCAAGCCAGAGAAAACCCAATATCGGCAACCGCCTAAAACAACCCCGAACGCCTACGCATTGCGACGTTTTTCGGTGCTAGACCACCATTGACTTATCTTGGGGACACACCTGTGGCAGGCATGCCATTTATGCGCGCTTCTCCGCTTTATAGCAAGAGCTTTACGTAGTGAAGCTGCAAGCGCAGTTACTACGCATTCCAGACTAGAAATGCGCGTTTGGCTACGCGTCGTTCTTCACGCTGCTCTGCACGGTTTCGCTGCTGTCCGCACGGCCCAAGCCGCTGCCCGCGCTTTACGGGACTACTGTCTTGACCGCACCCGGAAGGAGGTACTGACCGAATCGGAAGAGCTCGCAGGGACACCGTGCCCTGGTCCTCACCCTCTCGGTTCGATGTGTTGACTTCCTGGTGTGGTGTCGACATGTAGAAGTACACACCTTGGGTCCACACTTCGCAAGCCTGAAGGCCCACGTCGTTACCATTCCGTGACCTTAAGGCGAGAAGTCGCAGGTCGGAGCCGCTGTCCGCTCCGCTGGGCGTGGCCGTGCCGGCCGCTGTCCGCTCCGCTGGGCGTGGCCGTGCCGGCCGCTGTGACTCTTCTATGCCGCTTTTCGATGAGAGCGGCAGCTCACGTGTTGTCAAGAGGAAAAGGATTTAGAGATTCTGCGCGCGTTGCGGAATCCGAAAATTGAGATTTCACGCCACCGTAGTAAAAATGCGCGCAAGACCCTTGACTTTTGCGTTAAATGTGGCTTGTCACGGGAACTCAACGATTGACGGGAAATTGATAGATTCGGCGACGGCTCGCCGAGCAAGATCGACAGAGTGTCGCGGGGGGTGATCGTGACGAGATGCGCAGATGAGGGGAAGCAAGAGATCAACTCTTGGGAGGAGGGAGAGTGGGGGACGAAGAGAAGGCGAACCGTCAGCCATAAGTGGCCACCGCATCACGAGATGTCGGAAGGCGACCACCCACCCAAGTCGACTGCTCATATGCCTGCCGGCATCCGAGTCGGGCGTAGCATCGGTAGGGGTTCTGGGTGCCCTGAGCAGGGACTTCTTCGCCTCGGGGGGCTACCGCTCTAACAGGTAGTTGGATCGGACTGTCGATCGGTAGGTCGCCAGGAAGCCCACTGGGCGTGTACTAAGCGTGCTGTAGATCTACTAGTCCATCACTCGATGTGGTGATGCTTGTGCGTAGTACGTAGAAATACGCTGCGATCGATGACCCGTTCGGCGTAGCGTCGATGACCTTGGCGCTGATCACGCGGCGGCGCTGCGGTGGTCGAGCCGCACGTCCCGCGACGAGGAAGGAGGCGATTCGAATATTTAGAGTTGGTCGCTCGTCTGGGCTGCGGGGACAGCGGTAGGCGGGCGTTATCCGAAACGAAAGTGGATGGTGCAAATGGTATCGGGGGATGGCAGGTACGTCCAGCGGGGAAGGGATCTTCGACACCTGTTGAACGGGGAATGGATTATGCCCATTCTCGTCGCTTTGAGTGCGGGCCCATTGCATTACAACGAGCTTCAATCGGCTGTGCAAGGGCTTAGTCCGTTCGACCCGTGGACAGGTGTCGAGCGCAAGATCCAGGGCCGGGCGTTGAGCCGGACGCTGGGACGTATGGTCAGCAACAAGCTGGTCGACAGGTTCGAGGAGCAGACGTTCCCGCGGGCGGTGGTGTATTCGCTGACGCCGGCCGCGGCCGATCTGATCGCCAGGGTGAAACCCCTCATCGAGTGGGCCGACGAGCACCACGATCTGATCGAGCAGGCCCAGCGGTTGCAGAGTAACGGCCAGCAGGATCAGGTTCTGGACGGCGACGCAAGCGACGACGACGAGCAGCCTGACTGAGCCACGCCGGGGCGATCAACTGGCCGCCGCGGCGCCGGGGGCCGATCGTCGCGCACCGCGGTGCAGCAGGAAGTTGACGAGGTTGAGGGTGTCGGCGCTCGGGCGTTGCTCGATTTCGTCCAGAGTGGCGTTGAGCAGCGCGAGCGTGCGCGGGACGGCGTCGTGCTGGCCGAGTCGGGCCTGCGTTCGGATGATGTCGCGGTAGACACCCTCGTTGTATCTGTCCAGTGCGCGCATGCGTTCCAGCAGGGCGAGGCCGACATCGGGGTCGTTGTCGCCGTAGATACGGACCAAGGCGCCGAGGGCGTCGAGTACGTCGCGTCGGAGCGCCTCCCGGAACGGCTCGATCCAGGGCACGGTCAGGTCCTCGGCGAGGTCGGCCTCGTAGAGTTCGACGGCGCGGAGGAGACGTGCCTGGTCGGCTCCGGCGACCGGGTTGGGCATCCGCAGTGCGCTCTGGAGTTCCCAGACATCGACGCGGGCCAGGTCGTTGTTGAGGCGGTAGCGGCCGTCATCGTTGACCACGAGGTTGGCGATGCGGCTGTCGGTGGCGTCGCTGACCGCGCGGCGGAGCATCGACAGGGTGTTGTGGAACGAGTTGTAGGGCCGCGGGGGCCGACTGTCCGGCCACACCGCTTCGTTCAGCGTTTCGCGGCGAACGCCGTGTCGATGAAGCGCGAGGTAGACCAGGACTTCGCGTTGTTTCGGGGTGAGGACGCCGCTGAGGTCGTGCTCGCCCTCGTCGTCATGGAGCAGCAGTTGGACTCGGCCGAGGACGTGGATGGCCAGGGGATGCCGTGGTTCTGGCACGTCCTCGGCGTCCTCCGTCGGGGGCTCCGGGGCTGGCGAGGCCCCGTGTTCATCGTCGTCAGCGTTCGGTGCGAGGCGGGCCTCCTCGGGCGGCTCTGCTGGTGCTGCCGAGGCGTGTTCGGGTTCGACCTCGACGGTGACGGTCCGGCCGCCGAGCAGCTGGAGGTCTCGCGCCTGCTCGGTGGTGCCGGTGTCCGCGCTGTCGGCACTGTCCGGTCGGCGGCCGGATTCGAGTCGGGTGCTGACGGCGTGGGCCGTCGGCGGTGTGATGGGCGGCGGGGCGAGGTCCTGGGCCTTCGAGGGCGCGTCAGGGAGCGGTCGTTCGTCCTCGCCGTCAGCGGGACGTCGAGGAGTGGCGACCATCGGCTGTTCGTCGGCGGGGCCTTCGGCGTCACGCAGTACGGCAAGGAGGGCCCTGGCGTCGGCGCTGCCCAGCGTGAACAGGCGGGTGTCGACCAGTTCGTCGCCGAGGCCAGGGCTGGTCGCGCTGACCGTGCCGTCGGCCCGGACGCGGACGGTCGCACCGGGCCGCCACTGGCCGAGCAGGATGCCGGCCAGGCCCAGGGGTGCTCCGTTGTCGAGCACGGCTTGCAGGCGGCGTTCGGCATGCGGCTGGGAGGTGGCGATCAGGACGCAGGGCGTCAGCGGTGCCCCGGTGGTGTTCTCCTCGATGGCGTGCCGCGTGCGGGTGAGCAGGGTGGATTCCATCTCGTCGAGAGCGGCGTCGAGAGAGTCGACGACGAGGACGGTGGTGGGTAGCTCGTCCACGTCGGTGTCGTCGAAGACAAGGTGCAGGTCGTCCGCGGGGATGATGGCGCATGGGCCGGCGGCGTGGCGGGGCTCGGCCAGCAGGTGCAGGAGGAGCGCGCGGGCGGCGTCGGTCGCGCCAGGGCCGGCGAGGCCGAGCCCGCGGGTGCTGGCCAGGTTCAGTGCGAGTTCCTGACCGCCGCGGACGCCGACCCGTGCGGGTACCGGAACGGGTTCGTCATCGGGCGCGAGATTGCCGGCCGGGGTGATGTGGATGCGCGGTGGTGCCGGTGAGAGGTCGATGTACTCGACGTCCTCATCGGCATGCAGGTCGTTCTGGTTTTCCTGTTCGTCGTGCGCGGTGCGCAGCGCCCGGACCACGGGTGCGATCGGCCGTTGGAGGTCCTCGCGGTCGCCGCTGCCGACGCGGTAGCGACGGCGGCGCCACATGCGGGCCGACAGCAACGCCGCGGCGATCGCGGCGGCGAGCCCGAGGCTGACGAAGGCTCCCGTGGACAGGGAGACGCCCTGGGTGGCGTGGTCACCGTCTTGCTGGTCGCCGTGGCTGGCGTGCGAGGGAGCGGGGCTGACTTTCGGGGTGGCCGGCGCGCTCGGAGTGTGGTGCGTCGGCGGTGCCGGCTGGTGCGGTGGAACCTGGGGTTGTTGTGGGCCACTCGGTTGTTGCACGGGCGGGGCAGGAACGTAGGCCGTGATGTGCCAGCCGGGACGGATGAGACAGGGGTTGGTCAGCGTCCGGCCGTCGGGCTGGGTGACGCCGCGGTTGAGCTGGAACAGTTCCGGCCAGCGGTTACCACCGCCGGGGCCGTAGATGCGTTCGGAGATGCGCCAGAGGCTGTCGTAGATGCCGTTGTGCGGCAGCTGCACCTCGGCGGTGACCTGGACCATGCCGGGTGGCGCTGGCGCACCGGAGTTGATCGTGATGAGGCTCTGCTGCGGGGTGTCTGGTGCGGAAGTTGATGCGCCCGGCGTGACCGGTGCGGTCACGGCGACCGGCGCCAGGTCGCTGGTGAACACCGCGGAGGTCATCGTAGGTGACGTCGACGGTGCGCGGTGGCTGAGCAGGGTGAGCACGACCGTGCCGATCAAGGCTGCGGCGATCTCGTGCAGGGGGCCCGGCGGCCGGACCTGCGGCCAGGTGATTCCGCGGGCCGCGTCCAGACAACAGCGTGCGACGTCGAGCACGAAGAAGGCCCAGACGATCCAACACACCACCGCGAGAACGTTCAGCAGGAGATTGGCGCTCATCGCGTTGAGCAGCGTGGCCTGGACCTCGTCCCAGGTGGGAACGTGGTCGGGTAGCGGCCAGCCCACGTAGTGCACCAGCGCCCAGGGCAGGCCGGCGACCAAGGCGAGCAAGACAGCCAACGCGAGCACGCCGCGCACGACTTGGCCGACGAACCGCAGCGCGACGGTGACGGTCGACCAGGCATGGCGGGCGAAGCCCGGTCGGGTTTTCGCCCTCTGGCGTGAGTTGTGGGATGTTGCGGTCACAACATGCTCAATTCTTTGACAGTGTGGAACTTATTGCGCGCACCTCCGTCTGGCGGCCAGTGCGTCGATGGTCGAATTCAAACTTGGCCAGTTAGGTTGATGAGGTGTCCTCATGAGACGGCTGCCGCAACCCGCGCACGACCGTCAGGAGAGGCTGCGGCAGAGTTCGCCGGTTCGCGGGGTGTCGGCGCCTCGACGTCTGCCGAGGTGGTGACAGTGGCCGTGTCGTGATCCTGGTCGTGCTTCCTGCCACGCCCAGTATCTGTCGAACGCTTCCTCTTCCCCCGCACGGTCTTGCGCCCGGCGAGCCACTGGTCGAGCTCGGTGGCGGACACCCCAGTGAACCGGGCAACCTCGTTGATGGTGATGACCTCGCCACCGTCGGCAAGGACCTCGCCGAGCTCGCGCTCTGTCTCGGCCAATTGCTCGGCCTGGGCTGCGCGTTGCTCGGCGAGCTCGGCAACCCGTGTGCACACCTCCGACCGCTTCGCGGTCCGCAGTGCGTCGGCTTCCTTCACACTCCGGTCGATCTCATCGGATGTCGGCATCTCGATCACTCCCTCTTCTGGCTGGTCGATGGAAACGGGGTGGTTAGGGCTCCGGGCCGTCGATGCCGCGCTGTGGTTGCGCTTGCCCGGCCCCGGTCACCGTGATCGAGCCGATGCCGATCAGGCCGAGCAGTTCGGTCGGCTGGCTGATGGTGACCGTGACGTTCACGGTGTTCCCGGCGACGGACACAGAGCCGCTGTGCCCGGCCGCGGCAAGGTAGCTGCGCGCGGCGGCGCTGGCCTGCTGCGGCAGCAGCCGCAGCGTTCCGGTGGCACGGTAGGCGGCCAGGTCGATCTCCTGAGCGCCAGCCCGAGCTGCTTCCTGCGCTTCACCAACGGCGCGGACTTTCGCCGCGAGCGCGAGCCCGCCGTCAAGCACGAGGCCGGCGAACAGCAGAATCGCGGTGACCATGATGATCACGAATGCGGTCACTCGGCCGCTCTGGTCACGGTGCAGCCGGCGTATTCGGCGGCGCAGCGACACGGTGACGGTCATCCGGCACCCCCGGCTTGCGCAAACGTGGTCGTGCCGCGATAGACGTCGACCGGCGAGGAAAAGCGGGACTCGAACGTGCGGCTGCCGGGCAGGCCGAGCATGGTCAGGTCGCCGAGGCCGACGGTGCAGGAGACCGTGACGGTCACCGTCGATCCGGGGCGGAGCCCCTGCGTGTCGGTGGACACCGAGAGGGACTGGCAGTTGATCCCGGCGGACGCGAGGGCTTCGCTGGCGGTGGACTGGGCGCTGGCCACGGCTTGCCCCGACGAGCGGGCCAGCGTTGCGGCACGGGCGGCCTGGTGGGCGACGTCGTTGAGGCGCTCGCTGGTGTCCGCGACTCGGCCGCAGAACACCACGAACAGCAGCAACAGGATCAACAGCGGCGTGCACAGCGTGAGTTCCGCCGCGGCCGAGCCTCGCTCGTTACGCTGCAACGAGCGGATTCGGCTGCGTACCGAGTGTTCGAGGCGCGGCAGCCGCCCGTGAGCGGTCATGGTGTTGCCCCGGTCGACGGCGTGAATTTGTCAACGGGTCCAACGGCTTCGGCGTGCACGGTGAGATCCATGAACGGGATGACGTTGACCACCGTTCCGGTGATGGTCACACTCGCCTGCGTGTTCCCGCGCACGACGTTGACCGAGGTCGCATGCAATGGGCCGTTGCCCAGCTGCGCGAGAACCTGTTGGCCTTCCGTCGTTCCGGCGGCGGCACTGCCGCCGGACACGCGCGCGGCGGACAGGGCCTCGGACGCGGCTGCTTGCGCGATGTGGCTGGCGTGCATGTAGAGCGCGAACTGGGCGATCAGCATGATCATGAACAGCAGCAGCGGCGTGATGATGACGATCTCGGTTGCGCCGGCACCCCGTTGATCGGTACGAAGCCGGCGCAGTGTGGCACGCGCGCGCGTCCAGAGAGGACGCTCGCGCATGCGCATCCTGCTGCTGTGCTGGTTCCGTCGGGCCATCATGGTCACCGGCCTCACAGGTTGATGCCGTTGGCCTTCTGCGTGACCTTGACGACGATGATCGCGATAACAGCGATGGCCAACGCCGCGAGCAGCGCGGTGACCACCACGGCTTCGGTCGAGTAGCCGCCCTCGTCGTGCCGTAGCCGCTCCAGCTCGGCGCGGAATCGCGTGATGAGGATCTGAACTTCGGTGAACATCTGTTTCCCCTGTCGTTCTGTTTCGTGGCATCGGTGCTCGGTAGGGACTGTCGGAACTCCCGTGGGTTCTCTCGGGCCTCGTCTTGCCCTTGTGGCCTGGTTGGCTGGTCGGCGGGGGTTCACTCGATCGCGTGGAGATGTTGATGTCCGGTCGCGAATCCTGAAGCGATG
The DNA here is from genome assembly GCA_036273855.1 of Pseudonocardiaceae bacterium. Classification (GTDB taxonomy): domain Bacteria; phylum Actinomycetota; class Actinomycetes; order Mycobacteriales; family Pseudonocardiaceae; genus DATEPR01. The sequence continues at coordinate 222,605 of DASUGU010000049.1, read as the reverse complement.
CCGGAGATTGTGAGCATTCGTCGTCTCGGGTGAGGTGAAGCGTCCATGTCTCTGGCGGTCGTGCGGTCGATCGGGCTCGCTGGACCGCTGCGGTCCACGCAGGAACTGGAGGACTTCGAGCAGGAACTGATCGACCAGTACGCGTTGGCCATGGCCGGCGCCGGTCTCACGGACGGGTACGTGTCCTCCGAACGCTCGACCGTGTTCGCGTTCCTCCGATTCCTGGGCCGTCCGGTCTGGACAGCCGCTCCCGACGATGCCGACCGTTATCTGGTGCAGCTGCGCCGCGAGCGCGGATTGGCCCGCAACACTGTGCAGCAACGAGCCGGTTCGCTGGCTGGGTTCTTCGACTTCCTCATCTCCCGCTACCAAGGCGACATCCACGCCCTGACCGGGCACACGGTCACCCAGCCAATCGACGAGCACAACCGTCCCGCCCGGGTCGATTACGGTGTTGGTCGTGTGCCGCCCTCCGACGATGAGGTCGATCACCTGTTCACCGCCTGGGGCACGTGGGTCAAGGAGGGCGCACGGAAGTTCCTGCCGGCGGCGCGGGATTACTTCGCCGCCTCGCTGTGGCGGCGCACCGGCCTGCGGATCAACGAGAGCGTCATGCTCGATATCCGCGACTGGCGCACCGACCTCGGCGGACACGGCAAACTGCACGTGCGCCACGGCAAGGGCAGTCGCGGACGCGGCCCCAAGACCCGACTCGTCCCGGCGATCAACTCCGTGGACACGCTGGTCACGTGGTGGCTCACCGACGTGCGCCACCAGTTCGGCGACGACTGGGCCGACCCCGACGCGCCACTGTTGCCCAGTGAACGCCGCGATCCCTATACCGGACGTTGCACCCGCGTCGGCGACGACGCCCTGCGCGCCGGGCTGGCAGAGGCGGTGGCCCGCTGGCTGCCGGCTTGGTCGGGCCGGCTGACACCGCACGGATTGCGCCACTATTGTGCGTCGTCGTTGTACCTGCATGGAATGGACCTTAAATCCATTCAGGAATTGCTCGGCCATGAATGGCTGGCCACCACAACTCGGTATATCCACGTGCACGATGACCATATCGAGCAATCGTGGGCGACCGCGAACGACCGTATCACGGCCCGGCTCGCGCTGGGCAAGGAGTGAGGCCATGCTGTGGAACCTGCGGCTGAAGGCCGCCGAACGAGGAATCTGGAAGTCCACCGACATGCGCCGCCGACTGGCCGAAGCCGGCTTGGAAATCAGCGCCGGGAAAATGTCCGCGTTGTGGACCGGAACACCGACCACAATCCGGCTGGACGACCTGGACGTGATCTGCTCGGTGTTGGCCTGCCCACCGTCGGAATTGCTGATCTGTGAGCCCGACAAGGTCGCCGCCCACCGGCCCGCTCGCGACACCCACGCCACGGCCGGGGCACCCTCGATCCAGCCTCGGCTCGGGCGCGGCCGGAGCCTGCCACCGGCATGACCAAGCCCCGCCCCTGCGCCCGCTGCGGCGTCAACCCGATCGCCTACTACGGCCGGAAGTACTGCTACGACTGCGTTCCCCGTGTGTGGAAACGACCAGTCCGGTGCAAGCGATGCGGCTCGGACACCGACTACTACACCAATGGCCTGTGCCGGCGCTGCCATCGATCCGCACCGCTGGTCACCTCGTGCCGCGACTGTCTGGCCTGGGGCATCACCCGCCACCACGGCGGACTGTGCCAAGGCTGCCGGAGCTGGAACCAACGCTTCGGCGCCCCACAGGAATGTCCGTCGTGCCGGCGGACGGTGATCGTCAACGCACGTGGCTACTGTCGGCTGTGCTGCCGCCAAGCCCACCTGGTCCGCCCGGCCCACCAGAGCGTCGACGTGTGCGAGGCCAACCGGTATGGCCAGCAACTGTTCATCGCCGACTTGTTTCGCCAGAAGCGACCCGAGCCGCCACCGCAGCCAACCCGGTTGACGAACTGGCCCACCTGTTACCCGGTCGCCCATCGGCAGCCCGTCCTGTTCGACGCCGAGCACGACTACACGACCACGCGCGCCTTCGCGCTGACGCCACCTCTGCCGGGCCTGGTCGACGCGCTGGAGCAGGTTCTCGTCGAGCACGCCGCCGGTCACGGCTGGAGCCAGGGCTTGGAAACCAACACCCGTGGGGCGCTGCGTATCCTGCTGGCCACGCAGGACACCCCAGGCGCGGCCATCGCGGCCAGTCATGCCGCCGCGGTGTCCACTGGCCGGCGGTGGAACAACTTCAAATCGGTGCTGGAGATCCTCGCCCAAACCGGGATGCTCGACGACGACCGGCCCGACACCCTCGATGGCTACTTCGCCCGCCACACGGCCGGCCTGCCCGAGCCGATGGCCACCGAATTCGGCCAGTGGTACCACGTTCTGCGGCACGGCAGAGACACGCCACCGCGCTACCGCCCACGCAGTGTCCCCACTACCCGTATCCATATTCTCTGTGCTGCCCGGATGTTGCATGCCTGGGCCAACGCGGGCCACCAGTCCCTGCGCGAGATCAGCCGCGACGATGTCCTGACTACGTTGCCCGACAAGCCATACCAACGCCATCGCACCCTGACCGCGCTGCGGTTCTTGTTCCGATTCCTCAAAGCCCACCGGATCGTGTTCACCGACCCCACCACCCGACTGCGCGGCGACATCGTCACCGGTAACCAACCTCTGCCGACCGACCTGGACCGGTTGCGCGAGGCCGTCCGCAGCCCTCAGCCGGTCCGCGCGGCCCTGGCTGTCCTGGTCGCCTTCCACGGCCTGCGCAACCACGAACTGTCCACCCTGCTGCTGACCGAAATCCATGACGCCCGCCTGCACCAAAAGAGACGAACCATCCTGCTGGCGGAACCCGTCCGCGCCAAACTGGCCGCGTGGCTGGACGAACGCGCCCGCCGCTGGCCCAGCACCGTCAACCCCCACTTGTTCGTCAACCTGCACAGCGCCGTGCACACCGGCCCGGTCCACCGAGAGTGGATCACCAGGACCATCGGCGTCTCCGCCCAAGCCATTCGCGAGGACCGCATCCTCAACGAGGCACTCACCACAGGCGGCGACATCCGCCGTCTGTGCGATCTGTTCGGCCTGACCATCGGCGGCGCCGAACGCTACATCCGCGGCACGGAACAACCGCCTCTCGGTTCGGGAACCCAAGCACCCACGTAGCCTCATTTCGACACCTCCTCCTTCGGTTCCGACGGATCAACACTTCAGAAATCGTGAACTGACGGGAGATTCATAGACCTCCCAACACGCTGGCCAGCGCAGGGAACCCAATGAAGATCAAGAAGCCGCCGAACAACAGGACGACCGGCAGGCTCATCCGCTCGGTCGCGGCCTGGGCATCGCCCTCGGCGTCGGTGAGCTCGCGGGTGCGCAGCGCCGCGGCCTTGGCGGCGAGGCTGGCGCGCACTCGGGCACCTTCGGTGCCGGCGAGGCTGACGGATGCGGCGAGTTCGGAGAGCTGGTGGACGTCAAGTTCGGTGCCGAGTTGCCCGAGGGTGGACCACGGGGTCGTGCGGGTGAGCTTGGCGGTCACGAGGGCTCGGCGCAGTTGTTGGAAGGCCCAGCCGCGGCCGATGGACACCGCGTCGGACAGCGCGCCGTCGACTCCGGCGCCGCCGGCCAGGAGTACGCGGATCAGGTTGAGATACGCGCTCAGGGCGTGCCGGAAGGTGCTGCGGCGTCGCTCGGCCTCCTGCCGGACGTTGATGTCCGGCAGGACGAAGCCACCCAGGGCGAATACCAGGCTGGCCAGAGCGGGGACTTCCCAGCCGAGGCCGACATCGGCGATGACGAGCAGCAGCTGCATCGCGATCGGCAGCAGCAGCCCGGTGATCGCCAGGGTCGCTTTCTCCGCCAGGTGATGTTCGATGCTCTTGCCGATGACCGCGAGGTCGTTGCGCAACCGGCGGTTCGGCAAGCCCAGCGCTGCCAAGGGCTTGACGAACGGCCGACCCACCCGCAGGGCCCATCCGGTGGAGTCCGCGGTGAGGATGGGCGGTGGCGCGGGTTCGGTGTGGAGCCGGTTCAGAAGGTCGCGCAGCGGTGGTCGGGGCGGGAACAGGTAGACGGCGAGGGCCCACAGGCCCAGGCCCATGCCGGCGCCCCAGATGAGTGCGCTGATCACGGTGCCGCCCCCTTCTCCACGAGCAGGTCGTCGACCTCGACCTGCTCGTCGTGCGGTCGGATGGTGGCCAGCTCGGTGAGGAATCGTTCGGACTCCCGCATCCGCGCGATCCGCGCCAGCCAGGTGAAAGCGAGCGCGAACAGGACCCCGACGATCAGGAGCATGATCTGACCGAACGCCGAGTCATACGGCGCGAGGTAGCCGCGGTTGAGCGTCACCAGCCCGACCGCGAAGGACAGGGTGGTGATCACAATGACCCGCACGCTGGTCTTGGTCCGGGCACGGCCGGCTTCCACCCGCATCCGCATGGACGCCTGATCCCGCGCCTCGCTGGCCAGCTCGCCGAGCAACTCGGCCAACTGCCGGGCCTGGTGTTCGGCGGCCAGCACGAGCGCGGAGATGACCAAGTCCGCGGTCGGGTCGCGCAGCTGGTCGGCAAGATGGCGCAGCGACGGGGCGAGGCGCTCACCGCGTTCAAGGCGGACTGCGAGCTCGGTGATCTCGTCGCGGATCGCGCTCGGGCATGCTGCGGCGGTCGCGAGGATGGCCTGCTCCAGACCGGCGGCGGCCACGAGGGTGTCGCGGAGCATCTCCGTCCAGCCAGCGATGGCCTCGATGCGTTCGAGGTGCTGCTTGTGGTCGACGTTCGAGCCGAGAATCCGGGGCAAGCCGACGACCGCGAGCACGGTCAGGATGGCCCCGACGACCCAGCCGGTGAGCGCGCCGACGGCCACACCGGCCAGCACCGCGCCGACCAGCAGCCCGAGCTGCTTACGGTCGCGGTAGGCGGACAACCAGGTGGACAGCCGGGACGGCGAGGGCGGCCGGGCTGGCCGGCCGCGCCATCCCAGCGCGATGAGCAAGGCCCCGGCGGCCACGCCAACGCCGAGGAGACCGAACAGGGCCGCGGTCGTGGTCACGGCGTCCACCACCCCTCGCGCCGCTCGATCAGGTCGGGGTCGAAGCCAGCGGCCACGAGCAGGTCCACCGTCTCGGTGCGCAGGGGCGCACCCGGCACGGCGCGCAGGTCCGGGCCGGGGCGCCAGACCTCGTTACTGATGATCTGGGCGCCGTCGGCGCCGACGACTTCGCGGATGGAGGAGACCACCCGCTTGCTGGGGTCGTCGCGGGGCTTGTCCAGGTGCACCACGAAGTGCAGCGCGGCGGCGACCAAGAGGTTGGTCGCCTCCATCGGGAGCCGCTCCGGGCCCTGCACGGCGTAGGCGGCGAGCTTGGTGAACGCGCCCTGGCTGGTGGAGGCGTGCAGGGTGCCCATCGAGCCGTCGTTGCCCATGGACATGGCGTTGGTCAGCGGGATGACCTCCGGGCCGCGGACCTCGCCGACGATGACCCTGTCGGGGCTCATGCGCAGCGACTGCCACACCAGGTCGGACAGGCTGATTTCGCCCTGGCCCTCGATATTGGGTTCACGGCTCTGGAGCGCGACGACGTCGGGGTGGGCGTCGGCGTCCTCGCCGAGGCCGAGTTCGAAGACGTCTTCGATGGTGACCAGCCGCTCCCATGCCGGGATGGCCGACGCCAGGCCCCGCAGCAGCGTGGTCTTGCCGATGGCCGTGCCGCCGGTGACCAGCACGTTGCGTTTGGCACGCACGAGCGCCTTGAGGAAGTTCTCCAGCGCGAGGTCGATCGTGCCGTGCTCGCGCAGTTCGGCCAGGGTGACCGTGGTGAAGCGATGCCGGCGGATACTCACCGACGGGCGCGCGGTGACGGCCATGACCGCCGAGACGCGTTCGCCGCCGGGCAGCTGGAAATTCACGATCGGGCTGCCGCGGTCGAAGCGGCGTTCCTCCACACCAGAACGCGTCGCCAGGTCCCGGATGAGCTCGATCAGCTCGGTGTCCGAGGCGACCACCGGCGGTAGCCGGCGACGGCGGCCGTCGGCGTATTTGACGAACACCCGGTCGCCGTTGACGTTGATGTTCTCGATCTGGGCGTCGGCCAGCAATGGTTGCAGGCCAGCCATGCCGAAGACCTCATCCAGGACCTGCCGGATCAGGCGCTGCTCGACCTCCGGAGGGACGAGCATGCCGCCGGCAGCGGAATTGCGCAGCTCGGCCTGAGCGTGCGCCTCGGCGGCGTCTTGCAGGATCACCTCGGCCAGGCGGCGGCGCGCGGGTGCGTCCATCGGCGGGCGGCCGGCGCTCTCGTCGGCCCGGATGCGCTGACTGAGCTGGGCCGACAGCTCCTCCCGCAAGTGCTGCCGAAGCCGGTCCGCGGCAGCCGCCTCGCCGCTGGGGCGGTGCGGAAGTTCGCTCGGACCCGGCAGGTTCTGCGCGGGCACGGGGTGTGGGCCGCTGCCGTTGGCCGAGTTCGTCACCCGCGGTGCGCTGACGTCGGATCGGGTCATGGGGTCGCCCCGTTTCGCATCTGAAGGCCCAGCGGCTGCACCGTCACACTGGGAGCGCGGCGTTCGCCCAGCACCGCCGGCCCTGGCTGCGGCGGGCGGACGCCGTTCATGGTGGCGTTGTTCGTGGTGGCGTTGGTGGCGTGCCAGTGGTTGTAGGCGGTGAGCGCGAGCCGGGCGGCAGCGCGGCCGAGCGCGGATTTCGCCGGGTTGCGCCGCCCCTTGCTCTGTCCGGACAGAACCGCGGCTCCCTCGGGATCGTGCGGCACCCGCCCCATCACCGGGATGCCCAGCGCCTGGGAAACCTCGTCGGTCGGGTAACCGTCGCCGACCAACACGAAGCAGGGCTTGCGCGACCACCGCTGCGCCGCCTGCAACTTCAACGCCACGTGCGCAAGGGCGTCATCGCTCGGTCGAGCGAGCAGCAGCATCGCGTCGGCGTTGCGGATGATCGGAAACGCGGGGCTGTCGGGGTCGACCCGGCCGCAGTCGGCGATGATCGTGGTTCCCGGCTGGTCGGCCGCCCGACGCAACGGCGAGGCCGGACCTGATGCCAGCACCGACAGAGCGGCTCGGGCCTGTTCGGCGCCGACGGGCCCGAGCACGACCCGAAGCCCACCGGGCAGAAGCTGCGTGTGCTGGGCGAGCAGCGTGGGATCGCTACCGGCGCGGCCTCGGGCCGCGGCGGCAAGGCTGACCAGGCCCGGCGTGTCCGGCAGCCGGAAGCGGGCCATCATGTCGCCGCCGGCCGGGTCGGCTTCGACCAGGATGGGCGTCTCGCCATCGGGCCAGCGGGCACCGAGCGCAGTCGTGAGGGTGGTGACACCAGGCGAGCCCTTCAGGCTGCACACGACGATCAGCATTACTGGCCACCTCCTGAGATCGCGACCAGACTCAGCTGGCCAGCCGGAGCCGAGGCCAATGCTCGGGCATCCGATTCGGACAGTTGCAAGGAGACGACCGTGGTCTGGGAGCTCGGGTTCGAGCTGACCGCGGTGACCACTGCCGTCCACGACGAGGATTGACCTGATCCCGCCGAAGTTCCCGAGGTCGTGCCGACCCCTGGCGTGGTGAGGACCGCGACAGTCGTTCCCGGTGTCAGATCGGGTGGGAACTGGCCGTCCTTCAACCCGACCGCGGCGATGGCCTTGCCCTGGGCAGGAATCTGCGGTGAGCCAAGCTCGGACCGAGTGAGCAGGGAGCCGGCCGGCAAGCTGTACGCGATCGGTCGTCCCACCACGGTGGAGGCCGACGAGGCTGGCACGACGTCCATACCGGAGTCCACCGCGACGCTGACCTGCTTGAGATCCTGAGCGCTCACTACTTGGCCGACAGCAACAGGTCGAGCCAGAGCCAGCACGCTTTGCCGTTGTCCCAACTGCATTCCCGCCACCACTCCACCGGCCGCGCACACCACGACGAGCAGAACCCCGATCAACAGGTACGGCACGCTGCGTCGGCGGCCACTCCCGCTCAACCGCGATGGCGACTTGCCGTCCCGGCCAGCCCAGGCGCTCGGCGACGTCGTACGGCCCGTCGGCGTGTCCGTGCTGGTCGAACCTGCGGTAGTTGTCACCGACGACCCCTCCTTCAGGCATGACGCCATCGCGACTCGTCGACGTTGTTCGTTCGACGTGCCTTGTTCTGCACTAGATTTCGGTTATTCGCGCCCACTGGGGGTGGGCTGGCAGGAGGCCGTCAGCCGGTCGTAATTCCTTGGCTTTCAGCGACTCGGAACGCGACCGTGGCCGCGGTCGTCATGTTTGGGAAAGTGCCGCCCTGGCCGGCGCCGGACCAAGTAACCGTCCAGTTGACCGTGGCGGTCACCGGGAACGCCTGCTCGGGCTGCCCAGCCGAAGAAGTGTGGTAGGTGTAGCCGCAGTCCGGTGACGAGCCCTTCGGATTGCCGCCCGCGGGGAAAGGCGTGCCGGGCCCGGTACAGGTCACCGAGCCGCCGTCGCCCATCGACCACGTCACCGACGTTGGATGAGCAACCGCGGTCACCGATACCCCTGGCACAGCGGCAGTTGCTGAAACGTCACCCCAACTGCCGCGGTCCAACCACAGCCAGGTCGGCAGGGTCACCAGTTGCTCGCCTGCCGGGTTCGCCTCGATCTTCGGCGTCGGCAACCGCAGTTGGTTGAGCGCCTGCTGCGCGAGCTGCGCTGGTGACGGCAGCGGAGCCGGGCCGGGCTGTCCGTTCGGAATCCACACCGGTGGCCGGTACAGGGCGTCGTGATAGCCGCCCGTCGTGCACTGGTAGATGTACCAAGCCCCACCCGGCGATGGCGCAGCCGCCAGGCGGACCTGCGCATCAACCAGGCGTACCGTGCCGACTCCTTGGCCGGGCTGGTAGTCGATCGGCTCGGCGGTCACTGGCCCAGGGCCCGTCGGACTGACAAACGCAGCCTGCTGTACGCCACCGCCGGGCGGCGCCCACTGCTGAGGGCTGGGGACGTATGAGCACTGAGCCAGATTGGTGTTGGGGCCGATGATGGTGTCGCCGGGGTTTTGCGGGTCGGTACCAGACCCAGAATTCTGATGTCCTGGGTTGCTTGGCCGGTTGTTTCCGCCGCCCTGGTTGCCGTTTCCGTTGCCACCACTGCCACCTTGGCCCGCGCCGAGCTGACAGCCCGGATTTGGGTACTGGGTGCAGTCGGTGTAGCCCCAGCCGTCTGCCAGCGCGGGCGCGGCGCCGACGAACAGCGCGAAGGTCACCAGGCCCGCGACAGCGGTTGCGCGCTTCAACATGAGCCCAACCCCTCTACGGCAAACTCGGTGACCCTCCACGAGCCGTCGCCCTGCTTCTTCACCTCGGCAGTGATCGAGCGGCGCCCGCCCGTGTCGTTCGACGAGGAGCCATCCTGCTTGTGCTTCAACCAGTTCGTGCTGTCACCACAGTCGGAGACCGTCACCGTCGTCGGGTTGGTCGGCGGGTCCACTTTGGTCACATGCGGATGCAGAACCGGGGCGCCCGTGGACACCACGCCATTGATGTGATCGGTGTAGAGGCTGCGGCTGATCACTCCAAGCGCGTCGCCCGTCGCGTACTTCGCCAGCTCGGGCGACTGCCAGTTGGCCGTTTGGTCGGCCTGCGCCATGGACTGCCACATACCGGTGTACGCGGCGAGCGCCTGCTGACTCGCGAGATCGGTCGGCGACAGCGACGGCGAGGCCGTGGTCGTTGGCGCCGAAGAATTGCCCGCTCCCGGCGTGTTCCCGGCGGTAGGGGACGAGGTCGCACTACAGGCCGCCAACGTCACGGTCGCGAGCCCCGCCAGAACCAGTCCCACCCTGCGCCGGCCACCGTGGCGACGTACGTTGTGCTCAGGCACGAGCACCCCCCTCAGATCTTCGAAAATCCCTTTCGATCTACTGTGGTACACCTCACGTCTACCTGGCGCCCCCTACGGGACCGCAATGTCCCTACGAAGGGACACTCGTGTCGGAACAGCGAAAACACCCCATAATTCACCCGAATGGTCTAATCTTTCCCTGTCCAAGTCGCCGTGAGTAGTAACGTCGATACACCAGATGCTGTAACTGCAAGGCCACGGGGGGTACACAGGATGGGCGACCCTGGTCACCCTGACAAACTGTTCGCATGCGGCACCGGCTGAACGGTGAGCGCGCTCAGCATTGCCGGATGGGGCCTCGTCGGCCTCATCTTGGGCGCTGCGCTGCATCTGATCGCCACGAAAACGTCGCTGCTCCACGCACCGACGGAACGCCTTGCGCCGCCCGCGGTACTGGAGATCGCCACCGGCGCCTTGTTTGCGGCACTGGCCTGGCGATTCGGTGAGGCACCCAGCCTCCTCGCGTACTCGTGGCTGGCAGCCATCGGTGTGCTTCTCTCGGCCATCGATTGGAAGACCAAACAGCTGCCCAGCAGCTTGATCTGGCCAGGTGGCGTCGTCCTGGTCGCACTCTTCGGCCTATCCGCCGCAGTCGATCATGCTCCTTGGCCGCTCATCCGCGCGATACTCGGTGGGCTCGCGGCCCTCACCTTCTACGTAGTCCTCTACATCCTTCGGCCTGGGCAGTTCGGCGGTGGGGACGTAAGGCTAGGCAGCTTGTTGGGTATTGCCGTCGGCTGGTTGAGCTGGTCCGCCTTGATCACAGCCACGCTCGTCGGGTGGCTCGCCGCGGCCGTCTCGATGCTCGTAATCCGAGCGCTCCGACGACCACCGCCGAACTCGTCGCTGCCGCTGGGGCCATTCCTCGTGTTCGGTGCGCTGCTCACGATCGGCCTGCTACCGACTTGACCTGGGTCGCGGTGGCGTCAGCGCCCGGTGCCAGTTAGTGATCAGCGCGACGTGGGGCACGGGCCGCCAACGTGGGGATCGCGGCGATCTGCTCCTCGCTCAATTGGTCCCAGAGCAGCCCTGCGGGGCGCCGCTGCGGCCCACATTGGATGACTTCGTCGGGTGTGACGATCAGGTCGACGCTGAAGTCGTGCTCGGTTTCTGGCAAAGCGGTGTCAACGACCTGCAATTGATGAACTGTGGTCACGATGGTCGTGTCCGGTCCGATCAGCCCGGCTTCTTGCAGCAGAGCCACTTCCAGATCTGAATAGCCTGCGCCTTTGCCCAGCCGAACGCCGTCGCGGTTCACCGCCACGCTGCCGCAGATGACCAGGTCAATCGGACGGAGTTCGTCGACGCCAACGTTGCGCGCCACCTCAGCGGCACCGTGGCTTGACGCCGCGACCTCGGGTGGAACAGGTAGGGCTGATGGGTCGAGCAGGTAGAACGGGTGCTGCTTGGCGAGTTTCGGTACAGCCATGTAGACGAGCTTGTGCTCGCGCAAGGCCCGGACTCGGGCAGGGAGTTGGGCCTTGTCCGGGACCGCCTTGATCACGCGACTGGATTGCCACACGGGCAACTCGGCCAGCCGATCGGCGGCGGCTTGGGCGCCGACGAAGTTCGGGATACGGCCGTGGACGTCGCCATCGAGTGCGGCGCCCTGCTGTTCCAGCAGGTCCCAGATGCGTTCACGGATGGTGTTCTTCACATCGTCGATGTTCGTGCTTGCCACTGCACTCCTTCTAGGCGGCGGTCATCAGGGAGAGCAACCGGTCATAGACCTCGCTGACGAGATGTTCGGTGCGCCAGCGTCGGAGTTCCTTTCCGGCGTCGAACACGATGTTCAAACCGCCGCCACCGCGTGTCTCTTCAACCACGTCGATGGCTTCATGGAGAGCGGCTGTTGCGGCGTCGAGTTCGCCCTGCCGAAGGTGAGCGAGGCTCAAATTGCCCAGGACGATGGCACGAGACTTGTTCTGCCTGCGTATGCCGCGGGCAGTCTTTTCCAGAACCTTCTGGGCGCGGCGGTTATCACCGAGGAACAGGTAGCAGGAACCGGCCATGCGGTCAAACTGGGAAGCTGAGAACAGGAACCCGGCGATATCATTTTCGTTTACTTTCTCGAACCGGGTTTCAGCTTCCGCGAGCGCCCTCTCGCACGCGTGTTGGTCACCCAACATGGCGTGTGCCTCGGCAGTGTGCAGCAAGGCCAGTCCGGTGAGCACGTTGCTTGTATTGGACGTCGTGTATGCGGTCTGCTCGGTCAGCGTGAGGCCAGAGCGAGGATCACGCTCGCCGTACAAGGAGATATAACTCTTGCGCAGCAGAGCGTGCCCCTCGGCTGCCGTATTGCCGATTTCCCGAGCAGCCGCAATGGCATTGTCGAAGTGCGCTCGCGCATTGTCGTGGTCCCGGCGCTGGGAGGCATCCCAGACCAGTTGCCCCATCAATGTCGCCGCCTCGGCTTCCACCTCGCGCAGTTCCAGCCGGGTCCGACTGTTCGGTGCGTTTTGGCCGAAGAAGGTGATCTGGCCGAGCGCCAGACCTGCATCCGCGAGCAGGGAGGTGGACGGTACTCGGTCGTAGCGCTGGTCGAGCTGTTGAACACGTTGTCGCAGGTGTCCGACCGTGATCAAGTCCAGGCGTTTCGGCTCGACAAGTGCTTGCGCGACCCGATCAAACGCTGGGTTAGCGATGGGCGCGGGATCGCCAAGCAGGGAGTCGAGCGTGTCGAGGGAGATATCCAGTGCACGTGCAAGATCGGGTTGATTCCACGGCAAAGGGGTCATGGTGCCGCGCTCCCACCGTCCGACGGTGGACCTCTCGATCCCGAGGCGCTCAGCCAACGACTCCTGGGTAAAGCCCATCGCCTTACGGCGACGTGCAAGTCCGTCGCGTCGGGTCGCCATGTTCGTCCCCCGTTCTGTCGACCAACCGCCGACCAACACTGATAGTCCCGTCACCGTTTGCCCAGGTCAAGCCAGATCGAATGCAGAACGTTCACCAAGTCCGTCCGTTGTTGATCTGTAGCAGCTCAACATGCCGACGTGGCGGTCGCCAGGTCGACCAGAAGCCAGCACCGGCCAGTGTGGCCCGTTGGATACCATCCGTTTGACTGCGGCGCACGTCAGGAGCGGGGCCGGCAAGGATCTTCGAGAGCCGGTTACACACGGTGGTAGCCGAGCTTCACTCGATTGGCGTAGGCGTCGCTCGGCTGACGTTTTAGCAGGTCAACGTTGGCGACGCTCCATACACGCCCCGTCGGCGCCCCACGGCCGCTCTGGCCGGCCTTGCGCACCGATCGTTTAGTTGTTCCGGTGCTCGTTACCGCAAGAAACACGACCTTGGAAAACGGCTGCTGCACCTCCTGCCTGGCGCGTCCCACACGGCCAGCAGATGGTGGTTGGGAGCCGCTTCTCGGCGACGCCCATCTGGATGAAAACAAATTCAAACAAGGGACTCGCTGACTATTGGAGTAGATGGTGCCCTCGCAGCGATTCGCGACGCCCAGTGCGTCGCGATACCCACAGACTCAGCTCGCTGTGCCGTGTTCGTTCGTGCAGCCGGTGTGTCGACGGGGACAGAGTAGGACCACCGCACGAGGCGGTGCAGCACGATGAACCAGGAACAGTGGACGATCGTGTGCCGCGATTTCGCCGGCCGCGAGCGGCCCCTGCGTGTGGTCGCGCGCGGCGCCGAGTTCGTGCTCGTGGCTCCTCCAGGGGAGACTGCGGTGCTCGACAGCGCCGCAATTGCCCAGCTCCGTTCCGTCGTCTCGCAGGCCGCTCAGGCGGCGAACGCACCCGCGCCAGGTGCACCTGGCCGCGCTCCGGTGAACAGGATGGCGAGCACGGCAGAGCAGTACAACGGCGGTCGACCCCCAGCCGCCGAGGGGCGCCCTGCTCTGCCGCCATATCGCGGCCGGACCACGGTTCCGACACGTGGTCCGGCCGCGATCAAGCCCACCGTGGCCGGTGAACTCAGATGATCTTGCTGATCACGGCGAGCGCTGCGGTGGTGTTCATGGGTTGCCTGCTGCGCTTGGTGATTCGGCGTGGACGGCGGACGGAATCGGCGTACACCGGTTTCCACCGTGGAGCTCCCAGTCAATCTCCGAACTCGACCTCGCGGTATGCCCCCGCCGGGGCGCACAGCTTGGGAATGAACAGAAAGAGCTCGGGGCGATGAGGCGGCATGCCCGCTCAGTGCCCGCCGCAATCCTGCTTCGCCGGCTGGGATGGCACCACCGCACGGTCGCCTGCCGCGACGGTGACGGCCGGCGCGCTGCCCTCCACGTCCGGCGACGAACACACGAGATCGTCGAGATCGAACTGCCCGGCGGTCGCCTCGCGCGACTAACCAACGCCGAAGCCGGACGGCTCCGAGCCACACTGCGCGAGGTGCTCGTTGGCGAGCAACGACCCCACCGAGCGAGTGCCGCATGAATTGCCCCACGGGCAACAACGTGGCCTACGAGCTTCATGTGTACAAGGCACAGCGCACAGCCGGGCGGCCTCGGCTACACCGACGACTTGCGCTCGACCGAAACCAGAACCTTCTCACCTCTTGAAGAGGACGACTCGTGACCACCGCAGTAACTGATCACCAGCCCACGCTGGCCGACGGAAAACCCGACCAGCGAAACCAGTACTATCAAGAGATCTTCGCGTGGCCAACCGCCATCGACAACACTACCGGAGAGGTGCGGCTCCAACTCGGCTCGGTTGTCGACGCCCTGTTCATGCGCGCCGGATTCGCCGCGGAGGTCAACAGTGTCCTTGTGCGACATATGTTTCGTGCATCGATTCTAGTAGTTCCCTCCGTACCCAATGACTGGATCTTCCTTACACAGCCTCGGACTACCATGCGGCAACGGGTCTGGGAAGACCTCGTACGGAGTCAGGTCGGTTGGAAACGGCGTGGAGAAACGATCCTGTTGCCTGCCCTGGACAGCACGGAGGACGGTGTGCGGTGGCTCGAACAACCACAACAGCACATCGACTTGCCTCCGTGGAGCGCTGTCGTGGCCGCAGTACGCTCGGCGTGCTCCCACAGAGCGTGGTAGGTCCTCTGCTTATCTCCCTTGGCAAGCTGGCTGTCCGTTGGGCTGGAACCGTGTTCACTGAGCTGGGCTCTCCGCTGGCCCCGACGGACGACGGCGGGCCTTCAGAGAGGTCCCTCTGAAGGCGCATTGGATACTTCGATAAGAACGCCACGGCTCAGATTCCTAATCGCCCTGACGCTATATGCCGCAAGCGGACCGGCGAAGAGCCCTTCGGCGAAGGAAGTGGGGTGTGACGGTGCGGTCGTTGCCAAGAACATCCTGATTTCGTCGACAAGGTCGGCGTCCAGAAAGGAGGTGCCGAGTTTCCCGCCACCGTGAAGAAGCACAGTTCGCGCACCGGCCTTGTACAGTGATGACAACGCCGTGCTGGGGTCGGCGACCGAGACGGCCGAAGGCAGGATAAAGGCGTCCCGGCCATGAGCGCCCTCAACGCCTTCTTCGACATGTCCGTCCTCATGCACAACCGCGTCGACCTGGTAGCGAAAGCCGGCTTCTGCCACGACTTCATTAGGGACTTGCCCCGAGGTGCCGTCGGTGATGTCGCACATCCAGATGACTCGTGGTCGTTCAGAGTCGAGTGCTGTCAGCCAGGGGCCAAGGACAACACGAGCCTCCTCAGCCAACAGGCCAACCTCCACGTCTACGCCTGCGTCGCGGAGCCGTGCGGCCCCACCGACACCCCGCGAGGTCGGGTCGATAACCGCAATTAGGACGCGGGCAACGCCCGAGTCGATCAACGCTTGGTGGCACGGCGGTGTGCGGCCATAGTGGTTACACGGTTCCAAGGTCACCACGGCGGTTCCGCCGTTCGCGCGGGTGCCGGCAGCAGTCAGCGCGTGAACCTCGGCGTGCGGCTCGCCTTTGCGACGGTGATAACCCTCACCGACCGCCTGGCCCGCGGAATCGAGGATCACACAACCGACCGGAGGGTTGGGACTGGTACTGCTGAACCCTAAAGCGGAGAGCGCGATAGCTCGGCGCATCGCACCGGCCTCGGCGAGGTTCACGTTCATGCGACCGGGTCCGCGGACAAGGCGACGAGCAACTGCTCGACTGGCTGGAGTTGACGGTGCTCAGCGAGGCTGCGGCCGACAGATTCGACTTCCTGCTGCGCTCGAACGGAGCCTGAACTGCGGGCGATCGCCAATGCCTCCTGTCCAGTTTGTGCTGCTGCTTCAGGTTCGCCGACATCGACGTAGGCGCGGGCCAACCGGCTGAATGCCACGCCGCGGTCGCGCCGATAGACCGGTGGCAGAGCTGGCAGCGTTGTCTCGTACACCTGCACAGCGCGCTGTGGTTTGCTCAGCGCAGCCCAGCAGTACGCGCGTTGCAGCTCCAGGTAGATCTCGCTACAGAACGATCCGTGACCGCCACGAGCGTCCCCGGCTTTGTCGACAGCCGCCCACTGATGCGCAGCGTCCAGGGCCCGGTGGCTCAGCATCTCCTCGCCGGCCATGGCGTAGCCGTATGCCTCCTGCTGGACGATAGCCGCGCGCATTGGGTTGGGCAGCCGATCGCGATTCCGCCCGGCAGCTTGCGCCAGGCTGATCGTGCGCCGTGCGTCACGTTCGGCCGCCGCGTGCTGGCTGCGCCGAAACAGCGTCCACGCGAGTAGCAAGTCATCACCGGCTTCGTGTGCCCATTCCATCGCGCGGCCTACCCAGTAGATCGCGGCAGGCATCTGACCGGCGTCCTCGTGCAGCCATGAGGCTGATTCTGCGTAGGTCGCTGCAAGCCTCACCAACTCGGCTCGACGGGAACCGGAAGTAATGGGGAGCAGCTCCTCGGCGATCGCGATGTGATCGTGCACAGCAGCTAGTGCCTCGTCAAGCAACGTTGATCATGTAATCGGGTTCTCGGATGGGTGAGTTGATCGCGAAATGAGTCTTCGGTCGAGCACGCGCGTTGCGCCAGCGGACATAACCGGCGATAGCCGTGTTCTGCTCGGCGTGACTGCGGTGGTCGGTGCCGTTGAGCGCGAAGTACCGCAACGCGGTGAACTCACACTCGATCCAGTTCAGCCACGAGGCGTTGGTCGGCAGGAACACCAACTCGATATCGTTGACGGCGCACCAGGCCCGGACCTCGGGCCGCTTGTGCGGGCCGTAGTTGTCCATGACCAGATACAACCGCTCACCCGGCCAGCGACCACGCAGCACTTTGAGGAAGTCCAGGAACTGCGGCCACCGCTTGCGGGTACGGATGCGGTAGGCCATGCGACCGGTGGCCAGGTCCAGCGCGGCCAGCATGTGCCGCACCCCCTGGGTGCGCCGGTAGGTCGCCCGCTGCCGCGCCGGCTGGCCGACCGGACGCCACGCCTTGCCCTTACGCGGCAGCAGGTTCAGCGGCCCGAACTCGTCCACACAGATCACCCGGCCATCGGAGGGCCGCTGATCGTAGAGGTCGAGCACCCGGCGCATCTTCGGCAGAAACTCCGGATCGGCACTGGTTTTCCACGTCTTGGTGGTCTGCCAGGTGACGCCACCGGCGCGCAGGATCTGCCGCAGGGTCTCCCGGCTGATCGCCGCGACGATGCCCTGCTCGATGAGGTAGTCACACAGCTTGGCCAGCGACCAGGTGGAGAACGGCTGGCCCAGGGCACGGGGGTCACACCCGGCGATCGCGCAGATCTGCGTCCGCGTGGTGTCATCGATCGTCTTCGGTGCGCCCCCGCTCCATTTTGGGTCCAGCGCGGCGAACCCCGTTTCGTTGAAGTCGTGGACGACCTGGCGCACGTAGCGTTGCGAGACCTGGGCCAGGTCAGCGATGTCGCGAACCGGCCAGCCCTGGGCGGAGGCCAGCACGACCATCGCCCGCCGCAGTCGGACTCGATCGTGGGCGGTGCGGTTGATCTTCTGCAATCGTTGTCCCTCGGCCATCGACAAGGGCCGCACGAACACCTCCGGTGGTCGAGCCATCGTCGTCCTTCCTGGTCTGGTTATCACGTCCGGGACCAGGATGGACACCATCGACTCAGAGATCAATTACCGCACCAACCAACATTGACGAGGCACTAGTGCGAAGCGCGGGCCGAGCAAGTTGTCGGTGCGCACCAAGGCGTGCCACTGCTCGCGAAGGTGGATGACGAGTTCGTCAACATGGTCCCCTGAGCCCACCCGCAGTCGGATCGGGGACCGGGGTGGCCGTGCCGACATCGGTCCCAAATCCGTGAGCCCGGAAGCTGTGGAACGAGTCGGCAGAATGGCAGCGCCGGGCTCCTGCTCGCTCGGGTTCAGTAAAACGTCGAGATCCTCAAGCGAGACCTTGAGGACATTCGCCAGGTCTGGCCGACGCCATGGTTGCGGTGTCAGCGTCCCGCGCTCCCACCGTCCTACGGTCGACAGCTCGACGCCCAACGCTTGCGCCAGCGCTTCCTGGGTGAAGCCGAGCGCCTCGCGCTGCGCGGCGAGAGCGGTTCGTCGGATCGCCATGATCACCTCCCCGATGCACTAGCCACTCGCAACGCTACCCGGCAACCTGTTGAGCCTGTTCAGCGGCCATGCTCTGCTGAACAGGGAAGAAGCGACGACCACTGCCGGCTGGGGCGAATGACCGATTCCTCTCCGAACCGCCGACACCGGGGTACTCCGATCAGGGGGAACTGAACGGAACCGCCGGCCGCGTTCGCCCAGGTCATGTAGATCGACGCCTCATTGACGCCTCATCGCCGCCCCCTGCACGCGCTGGACGCAGGGACGCACTCGCAGTTGACTAATGGGCGGCGGCGTCGGAAAGAGCCCAGCTTGGCCCGACATAACGCTGATACGGCGAATCCCGTCCGACAAGTAGCACGAGCTCGCGCAAATGACCCATGCCTGAACGAGGGACCAAAATGAGTTCCCCAAGACGCCAGAACGCCATACCACCACGGAACCTGCTCAAGAACCTGTCCGGCGTCTTGGCTGTAGAACCGGAGAACTCGTACAGGATGTTCAGCTTTAGCGGGCAGAGTTCGCGCTGACAACAAGTAACGCGGTCGTCATTTCCTGCGCCGACGGCAGCGTCTTTGAACCGAGTGCATGAACTCGGATTGGTACACCACGAGGAGGAATTTGTGACAGTTCTAATGGATCAGGCGGTACCGCTCACGCCGGCTCCGGATTCGGAGTTCGACCTCGACGTCACCCTGCTGGAGGTGGCCGACCCCGGCCACCTGATCAACATGACGGACGACGGCTGCGGCCAGACCTGCGAGAAGTCGACCTGCATCACGGGCGCCTGATCCCGCATGAACGGCCGGACGTCACCTCGAACGAAGCGAGGTGGCGTCCGGTTTCCACGGCCCGGAATTTCGGAAGGTGCACGGTGAACGTGGCTGGATACCGTGAGGTGGCATTCCATGCCACTGGTGGTGCGCTGCTTCGTGCCGTAGCGCACGGCGGACTGGAATTGCCACCATGGCCTGACCTGACGGAAACCGGGCCTGCCACCGCAGCCGAGTGGATGACGTGGCTCCGCACGGTGTGGGCCATCGCCGTGGTGAACGATGTCATCAGCCAGGCGAGCCCCGCCTTGGCGCAGCAGCTACAGAGCTTGTGCGCTGCGGAAGTTCCCGCGCTGGCCGAGGCCCGGCGGGCCGCGCTATCCGTGGTCCGCTACTTGGTGCGCATGACGGGTCGTCCAACCCCGAACGGCTTGTTCGCCGGGGTGGTCCCTGCCGAGTTTGTACACCACGCTCACGTCCGGTGGGGCGGCAACCATCGTGGTATTGCCCGAGCTGACGCGGGCTGGCTCGCCGAGATCATCAGCCAACTGGAGGGTGGCCCGGACACCTTGCGGCAGCTTCTCGTGGTCACGAACACCACACTGATGGTGCGCGGTGACCGCCTGATCGTGCCGTACCAGTCGAAAATCGGTGATCGGGGAACCGGCGCGGTCGAGGTGTCCCTGCGACACACTGCTCCGGTACGCATTGCGCTGGATGCGGCCCGCGCGCCGATCCGTTTCGAGGACTTGTGTACGAAGGTGCACATCGAGTTCCCGAATGCGTCTGCGGCGACGGTAACCGGTCTGCTCACCGAGCTGGTCGCCCGGCGGGCGTTGATCACCAGCCTGCACGCACCCAGCACCGAACCGGACGCCTTGGTACACCTGCTGCGCGAACTGAAGCGCATCGGTGAACCCGCTGCTGAACAGTGGGTTTCGTTGGCCGGCGTTCACGCCCGTCTCGGGCAACACCAGCAGGAGCCGGCGATCGCTGGTCGGGCCCTGCGCGACGAGGCCGCTACCCAGATGTGCAGTCTGGCGCGTCCCCGACGGGGCCCCGTTGCGGTCGACTTGCGACTGGACGCGCAGGTCCTCCTGCCCAACGCGATTGCTCGCGAGGCCGAACGTGCCGCCCTGCTGCTGGCCCGCCTGACACCGCACCCCTACGACACGCCTGCGCTCGGCGACTACCTTCGGCGCTTCTACCAGCGATTTGGCGCAGGAGCACAGGTACCCCTGCTGGAAGTGGTGGCCGATAGTGGCCTGGGCTGGCCCGTCGGCTACCCCGGCACCTCAGCGGGCCCACAGCGACCGCCCCGGACGCGCCGCGACGAGTTGCTGCTGGCCTTGGCGCAGAGCGCCGCATTGGACGGGCGCACGGAGGTCGTGCTGGACGAGGAGTTGATCGCCTCGCTGGACCAGGCCGAGGGGGGTCCGGTGCGGCTGCCGCCGCACCTGGAGCTGTGCGCTCGTGTGGATGCGGCGAGCGTGGACGCGCTGAACCATGGCGACTTCCGCATGACCGTCACCTCGGTCTCGCGGGCCGCCGGGGTGGTGACCGGTCGGTTCCTCCCGCTGTTGAGTCCGGACGAGCGCGAGGCGTTGACCGGCGGACTTATCGATCCGCATCGTGAGGACGATGTGGTGCTCGCGCAGCTGTCGTTCCCGCCGCTGGACCCGGCCACGGCGCACGTCACCCGGACGCCCCAGATACTGCCGACCATCGTCAGCCTCGCCGAGTTCCGCGACACCGCCTCGGCGCAGGTGCTGACCGCCGATGATCTTGCGGTCAGCTGTGACAGTCACCGCCTGTACCTGACCGCGCCCGCCCTCGGAAAACGAGTGCAGGCATGGGGGCTGCACGCGCTCAACGTCCGCAAGCACACCCCGCCCTTGGCCCGCTTCATCGCCGAACTGTCCCGCGCCCAGTGCGCGCAGGTCACCGACTTCGACTGGGGCGCCGCCGCGACATTGCCGTTCCTGCCGCGCATCCGCTCCGGTCGCGTTGTCCTCGCTGCGGCACGCTGGCGGCTGGCCGGCTGCGACCTGCCCGCACGGACCGCGGAGTGGGCAACCTGGGACGCCGCCCTGACTGGGTGGCGGACCCGCCGCCGACTGCCCCGCACGGTGTACCTGGTCGACGGTGACTGGCGGCTGCCACTGGATCTGACGGAGATCGCCCACCGTGTCCTCCTACGCGAACACCTGAATACCCATCCGCATGCGGTACTGGACGAAGCCCCCGGCCCGGATGCCGCCGGCTGGTCCGCTGGACGCGCTCACGAGGTTGTCGTGCCGCTCGTGAGCCGACAACCACCAACCGCGCCCCGGTTGTCCGAGCCGAGTGCCGCGCGACTGGTCAGTCCGCGCGACCACGGTGAGGTCCCAGCGCAGTCCCGGTTGCTGTACGCGAAGCTCTACGGCGACCGGGAACGGCAGGACATCGTCCTCGCCGAGCACCTGCCTGCCCTGCTGGCCAGCTGGGATGATCCCGACTGTCGGTGGTGGTTCCTGCGGTTCGCCGAGGGCAGCGACAATCCTGACCACTACCTACGGCTGCGGATCACGCTGCCCGACTCCACACCGGAGACGTTTGGCGTCGCCGCCAGTCGCGTCAGCGCCTGGGCAAATGGGCTGCGGCGGGACGGGTTGCTGCGCGAGGTCGCCTACGCGACCTCCTATCCGGAGACCGGGCGGTGGGGCTCCGCGGCGGCGCTCGACGCCGTCGAGACTGTGTTCACGGCCGACTCCCACACGGTGCTGACGGAACTGGCCCACCCGGCGCGGCCTCACCGCCACGCACTTGCCGCCGCGAACTTCACCGCTTTCGCGATCGCGTTCACCGGCGACACCGCGGCCGGGATGCGTTGGCTGATCAACCACATCCCAGCCAAACCGCCCGGCCCGGTGCCACGGTCGGTCTACAAAGCTGCACAGCGCTTGGCCGATCCGAGCGAGGACTTCCACTCTCTGCGCGCGGAGCCCGCAGGTGCCGCGATCGTTGCCACGTGGGCGAGCAGGTCCGCGGCGATCACCGAGTACCGATCCCGGCTGGAAGGCCCCGACGCGATGGGCATCGACCCGAATGCAGCCCTCGCCTCGTTGCTGCACACCCATTTCCTACGAGCCTGCGGCATCGAACCCGCCGACAAGGCTGCCTGCCTCTACTTGGCCAGGGCCGCCGCCCTGGCGTACACCGCCCGGACCGGAGAACGCCCGTGACCGTCGAGATGGCGCTGGAACGAGCGCTGGAGATCGCCGACCGCTTCGCCGACCCGGATGCGGACGAGCTACCGACCGATCAGGCGTGGTGGCACCAGTCCCTCGCGCACGGCGCACCAGGCATCGCCGTACTCCACAGCGAACTGGCCGCGGCTGGACAGCGGCCGTTCCGCCGCGTCCACGACTGGCTGACCGTGGCCGCCAGCAGCACCGTCACCACCGGCGAGACCACCGGCCTGTTCTACGGCGCGCCCGCCATCGCCTATGCCCTCGCCCATGCCGCCGTCGTTCGCCCCAGCGCCTACCAGCGGGCGCTGGCCGACCTGGACGTGCGGGTCGCCGCAGATGCGCACCGCCGCGCTGAGGCGGCTCACGACCGGATCGCGGCCGGCCACTTGCCGCACATGGCCGAGTTCGACACGATCCGCGGCCTGGCTGGGGTCGGCGCATACCTGCTGTACCGCGATCCGCACGGCCCCGCGCTGCGCTCGATTCTGGGCTATCTGGTGCGGTTGACCCAGCCGCTGGCCGATCCCTCCGATACTGGCCAACTCCTGCCGGGCTGGTGGACCCTGACCGGTCCTACCGGCCGCATAGACCCCGATTTTCCTGGCGGCCATGGCAACTTCGGGCTGGCACACGGTGTCGCCGGACCGCTCGCGGTCCTCGCCCATTGCGCGCGGCAGGGAGTTCGCGTAGCCGGGCAACGTGACGCTATCGCCACTATCTGCTCTTGGCTGGACGCTTGGCGCATCGATACCGACACCGGGTACCGCTGGCCCTACATGATCACTCGCCGCGAGCTGACCACCCGGCCCGCGCACGTGCACCACAGCGGAGCAGCACGCCGGCCAAGCTGGTGCTACGGCACCGCCGGCATAGCACGCTGCCTGCAACTGGCCGCACTGGCTCTGGGCGACGACACCCGGCGCAGCACCGCCGAGGCCGCTCTGGTCTGCGCGCTCACCGACCCTGCCCACCGTGCACTGACCGCGGACGCCTCCCTCTGCCATGGATACGCCGGCCTCGCCCGCATCGCCGCCCACGCTGCGGCCGATGCCGCAGAACCTGCCGCGTCCCAGCTCCGAGCGCTCGTGCCCGACCTGCTCAGCCACGCCCTCACCCAGCCCACCACCGCGACTCCGGGACTGCTGGAAGGTGCGGCCGGGATCGCCTTGGCCGTCCTGACCGCCATCACCGAGCCATCGGGCGAGGCGCCGGTCCCACACGGCTGGGACGCCTTCCTGCTGATCTGACACCCATCGAACAGGAGACCGACATTCCGATGCCGCCCGATGCCGACTGGCAGCAACTCTCCATCGAGTTCACCGACCGGGCCACGGCCACGCACACCGCCGCGCACCAGCTTGCGCCTGCGCTGAACCGGGCCGAACAGGCCGGTCAGCTCAGTACCTGGTGGTACATCCGCAAACCACCGGGCCTGCGGCTGCGCTACCTGTTGGTCGACTCGAACTCCGCGGTGATCGAGAAGTTGCTGGGTGAGCTGGTTACCACCGGCGAGGTGGTGAACTGGACACGGGGGATCTACGAGCCCGAGACCGTGGCGTTCGGCGGCTCCGACGCGATGGACGTCACCCACACCCTGTTTCACCACGACAGCCGCCATCTACTGGCCCGTGCGGCCCAGGCGGGCTCTACTGGGCCGGCAGCCGGCCTGGGACAACGGGAGACCACGGTGCTGTTGTTCAGCACGATGCTCAGGGCAGCCGGGTTGGACTGGTTCGAGCAGGGCGACGTCTGGGCGAAGGTCGTCGACCTGCGCCCACGTGGGCAGGCGCACCAGGCCGCGGCCGATCGGGCTGAGGAAGTCGGCCAGGCCGTACGACGGTTACTGACCGTCAACGCCCGCAGTGTGCCCGACCTCCTGGCCGAGTCGTGGCTGGCCGCCTTCGAAGCAGCCGGACAACAACTTGCCGCACTCGCCCGCAACGGCAAACTGCACCGAGGGCTCCGCGCTGTCCTGGCCCACCATTTCATCTTCCACGCCAACCGCGCCGGCCTGCCCGGAGGCGATCAAGCCACCCTGGCGACGCTCGCGGTCGACACCGTCTTTCACGCCCCTCTCAACCGGCCAGCCTCGGCTGGCGCCACCTCCAACACCAGTAAGGTCTCGCCAGTGACAACTACCGTGAGTGACGCTTCCGCTGCATCCGCCAACGAGCTGCGCGCCAAACTGGCCGACCGGCTCGTCAAGGACAACACCGTCCGCACCCCGGCCGTGCAGAACGCCTTCCGCCAGGTACCGCGTGACCTGTTCCTGCCCGGCATCCCGCTTCCCGAGGCATACGCCGACGAGCCGGTCTACACGAAGCACGACGGAACCGGAGCACGCATCAGCGCGGCATCCCAGCCGAAGATCGTCGCGACCATGCTGGAACAGCTCCAGATCCAGCCCGGCCACAGGGTCCTCGAATCGGGAGCCGGCACCGGCTACAACGCCGCCCTGATGGCCACCATCACCGGCGAGGCAGGACACGTCACCACCATCGACATCGACGACGATCTCGTCACGGGCGCCCGCGAGCACCTGACCGCCGCCGGAATCACCAACGTCGAGGTGGTCCTCGCTGACGGGGCACTCGGCCACCCGGAGACGGCACCATTCGATCGCGTCATCGCGACCGTCGGGTGCTTCGAGGTCCCCACCTCGTGGCTGGAGCAGGTGGCGCCCGGCGGGCGCCTGGTCGTTCCCGTCCGCCTGGCCGGCGCCGCCTCCCGCAGCATCGTCTTCGAGCGCGACAGTGATGGCTGGATCAGCCACGGTAGTGAGATGTGCACGTTCATGCCCCTGCGCGGCATCGGCGACGACGCCCGCCGCGTCATCGACCTGACCGGCACCGGAGAGGTGACCCTGCAAGCCCACCAAGACAACGCCGACGCCACCGACCCGAAGACACTCGCGGGCGTGTTCACCACGCCCCGCCACGAAACCTGGACCGGCGTGCAGTTCGCCCCCATGGAATCCTTCGAATGGCTGGACCTCTGGCTGGCTTGCCACCTGCCCAATCCGATCATGCGCATGGAAGTCGCCCCCTCGGCGAAAGACAGCGGCCTGGTCAAGCCGATGTTCCCCACGGTGGCGATGGCCACCACCGCAGCGGACGGCAGCCTCGCCTACCTGACCATCCGGGCGGCCGACCCCGGCCCGGACGGCGGCAAGCGGTATGAAGTCGGCGTCCTGGGGCACGGCACCAACGGCCAGCACCTCGCCGAGCGGGTCGCGCACGAGATCGCCACGTGGGACAAGGACTTCCGTACCCGTGCCGTCCACTTTGGTATCCCCGGCGCGCGACCCGAGTCGGACATGGACGCCGGCCGCGTGCTGCTGGACCGCCCCCACAACCCGATGACCGTCACCTGGGAGTGACGACATGGAACCCACCGGGCAGTTCGCTCGTCGCTTTCCCCTCGTGGCGCGGCCCCGTCCCGCCTGCGTCCCGCTGACCCAGCGCGTGGCCGACCTGTGCGATCGTGCCCGCCGAGCCCAGCGGAGCGGCGACCTTGCGGAAGCTTCCGCGGTGCACAACCAGGCCGCCCTCGTCGCTTCCGACTGCGCACTGCCCGACCTGGCGCGACAGTGGTGTCACCGCCAGGCCAACGTCTACCTGCGCGCCCATCCCTTGGGCGCGCAGGTAGCGCGCCACGCCCTCGAACCACTGACCAACCTGGCCCGCCTGTACATCCGCGAGGGGCAGGGCGAACGAGCCTTCGACCTGATGGACACCCTGTTCGCGGCGGTGTCCTCGCGGGCCGAAGCCGTCGTCGATGGTGTGGAGATTCCGGCGGACCTCACCGATTCTGAGCAAGCACACCAGGAGATTCGTCGCTGGCTGTGGGCTGTCCTGTTGGCGACTGGCGCCCGTGCCCTCGCCGTCGCCGGCCGTTGGACCGATGCCCGCGACCGTCTGCGCGACTACAAGGGCATTGGCCGTCGGATGCTCGATGGCCGGCAGGTCGAGGTGATCGCCGCGGCAACCTCTGGAGACTCCGAGCAGGCCCGCGCGCTACTTGACGACACCGCCCCCGGCGAACCGTGGGAGAACGCCGTCACTGCCTGCTTGACCGTCATGTGCCGCAGCAGTCACGGCATCGCCGACACGGACGGGCTTCTCGCTCAATACTACACCCTTGACACCTCCTCGCCGGGTTTGATGGTCTTTCGAACCAGACTTGGACTGTCCTTTGTGGATGCGATAGGCGGTGTCGACGACCTGCGCGCACGCCGGATCGCGGTCGATCTCATTGATTGCACTGCTGTGTCGCACGACGGCTACGTTGCCCGAGACGTCCTCGCGCACAACGGCTGCCGTGAACTCCTGACGGGCGCCCAAGAACAAGCCCTGACCGACCTCGTCGAAGCGTGCGCACTCGGCTGCGGCGCCTTCCCTGCTCCGTTGCTGACCAACCTCACGGCTGCGCTAAGCAGCGTTGAGGAAATCATGGCGCGCAAGACAATCGATATTGCACCGATACGGTCATGAGCGGTGTCCGGCAGTCCTTCGACCGGAGTTGGCCGCCGATCGTATAGATCACGTGCCCGGTCATCCGTCCAATGGGGCGCCCAGACGCGCTGTCCTGGCGGTTGGCCGAGCAGGTCCAAACAGCTTCGCGCCGATCGTCCATAGGCGAACTGGAGCCTCTGCCTGCGTATCGGCAACGAGATGCTCGTGGGCTGTGCGCCAGATCGTGCATGGACGGCGACGTTGCCACCGCCACCGCCCCGAGCATTGCGGACAGCGCCCATTGCTGTCGGGAGCGTGCTGTCCGAGTAGGGAACGCCACGCACCGGTCAACCTGGTGATTTCGGTTGTTGCCAAGGCCGCGCGGGACGAGTGGTCACCACACGTCGCTAACTTGTCCAGGTAGTCCAATCGCTCGATGACCGCGGCCTGGACGGTCGGGCCCGACTGCTCATCCATCGTCCTGCTCCTTGGTAGTGAACCAAGTGCTCGATCGCGGGTCATGGTTGGAAGACATGGGTTGTGACAAGGGCTGCTCGGGCTGGTTCGCCGGCCATAGGCGCGGGTGCAGCTCGTACGGCACCCAGTCGGGCAGGCGCAGACCGGCTCGTATCAGCTCATGGGCGGCAGCGCCGAAGCGGCGGCACGGCCACTCGGTTGAGCACAGCGGGCACTCCCAGGGGGCCTCCCGTGAGGGCAGGTGTGAGGTCAGTTCGTGGATCTCCACGGCGACACGGCCCGCCGGGCTGTCCGCTGCGAGCACTGCCACCGTGACCGGCCAGAACATGCCGATGCCCGCCTACCTAGCGTCCGGAACGGGCAAATGAGCCGAAACGCCCAGGGTGGAGGGGCGGGCTACGAGATGAAGCCAGACCGCTCGCTGATCATGTGTTGGTGTGCTCTCGCCAGGTTCCGCGCTGGTCATCGGTGGTTTCTCCGTTACTGTGGAGGCTGTTGCGCCGTAGCTGCACACAACCTGGGCTTGCGGCTCAACGCCAGAGCGGCAAAGCGGCAAACAAGAGGCGTCGATGAGGCGTCGAGGGTGCTGACCAGCGGAAATGTTGGCGGGAGGTCGGGGCATGGCAACGAGACGACATCGTCTTGCGCAACGCCGCAAAGCCCTGGGCTTCACTCAGGAAGCGCTGGCCGAGCGCCTGAAGGTCGAGCGATCGACCGTGCGGCGATGGGAAAGCGGGGAGAGCGACCCGCAGCCCTTGACTTGCCCGAAGATCGCAATGGCGCTCCAGCTGTCGCCCGAGCGGCTTGACGAGTTGCTCTGGAACGCTGGAGCAGCGACGCAGCACGGACCGGACGAGGTTGCCCGGTACCGTGGCGCGGCCGACCCGGCGCCTCCGGTACAACTGGAGGCGGTCGGCATGGATCGGCCGGGCCTGGGTCGACACAATGGAGCGCTTGGCCCGGCGACCGTTCACCTCGGCGAGCCGCACTCGGAGACTGACGACATGAACCGTCGCGAACTGCTACGCCTGTTCAGCACGACGGGCGCCTTGCTCGCCTTGCCTCCGGCCCAAACAGAACAACTCGCCCACAGTGGTGTAAGCGATATCGATCGGACTGATACTGCCCTCATCGGCGACTACGCGCAGATGAACAGCAGCTTGTGGCGTGTCTTCACGACGGCCGCATCCAAGGCCCAGGTCCTGCCGCTGGTCCGTGAGCAGCTCGCCGTGCTGACGACAAGACTTGCCGAGCGCCATGGGCAGCGGACCCACCAGCGTCTTTGTGCGCTTGCAGCCGATCTGTTCCAGCTTGCTGGGGAGATCTTCTTCGACGCCAATCGGTACACCGACGCGGCCCACTGCTACACCCTCGCCGCGTCCGCCGGAAAGGAAGCTGGGGCGTTCGACCTCTGGGCATGTGCGTTGACCCGCCACGCGTTCGTCGCTGTCTACGACCGCCAGTTCACTGACGCCGCCCCGATGCTCGATCTTGCTGCCGATCTGGCCCGTCGTGGCGACCCGGCCCTGTCGACCCGCTACTGGGTCGCAGCGGTGCAGGCCGAGACCTTCGCCGGGCTCGGCGACTTGGATCGCTGCCAGCGCGCGTTGGACACCGCCGAACAGGTACGCGAGCTCACCGGCACGATGCACAACGGCGGCTGGCTGCGATTCGACGGCTCTCGCCTGGCCGAGGAACGTGGCACCTGCTACGTCACCCTCGGCCGCTCCGACCTCGCCGAATCCACGCTGACCAACGCGCTCGCCGGCACGCTCACGATGCGGCGCCGGGCCAGTGTGCTCACGGACCTTGCGGCAATCGGCGCTCAGCGGCGCAACCCAGACCAGGTCGTCGCTTTCGGAGATGCCGCGCTGGCGGCGGCACACCAAACAGGGTCCGGAGTGATCAGAAAGAAGCTCCGTACGTTGCAGCCGCGTCTCGCCCCGCTCCTGAGCGACAAGCAGGTCCGGCAGCTGAACGACAACATCAACGCCCTCGCCGGATAGACCCACCATCCGTAGTGACGAAGGAGGACCGGAGTGCAGGACGACCGAGGCCGCGTGTTCCGCGAGGCGTGGATCGAGGGTGTCAAGAGCCACTACCCAGGTGAGCCCAAGCCTGGCTACATCACCCCGTGGGATGACACGCCGGATTGGGAACGGGCCGCTGCGACCGCGGTCTACGACCAGGTACTCGCATTCGCCCAGACCTCGGCCGGGGCTACGGCGAAGCTCAGCCGGACCCAGAAGGGCCGGTTCGTCGCGCTCTGTTGGATCGCCCAGATCTACAAGCATTTCCAGGAGCCGAAGGCGTCCTACGTCGCGGACTGGGACGACCTGCCGAGCTGGCAACAGGAGACCGACGCGGACATCTTCGAGCGGATCGAGGGCCAACTCGCCGCGCAGGAAGCTGGCTGATCCAGCCCACCGCTCGGGCCGGCTCATGTATGTCGAGCCGCCCGAGTTCGACCGACCACCGCCGATGACGTAGGAGTAACGCATGGTCAGCGCGGTGGTGTTCGATGTCGGTGAGACTCTGCTGGATGATTCGCGGGAGTGGGGTGCGTGGGCTGACTGGGTTGGGGTGCCCCGGCACACGTTCTCCACCGTGCTTGGCGCGGTCACGTCGGCGGGCCGGGACAACGCCGAGACGTTCCAGTACTTCCGGCCCGGCTTCGACCTGGCCCATGAACGGCAGCAGCGGGAAGCCGCCGGGCGCGGTGAGCAAATTGACGACACCGACCTCTACCCGGACGTCCGGCCCGCCCTGGCTGCGCTACAGGCCGGTGGATTGTGGGTGGGCATCGCCGGTAATCAGACTCCGCGGGCTGCTCAGTTGCTCCGTGCGTTGGACTTGCCCGTCGACTACATCGGCACGTCCGGTGAATGGGGTGTGGCGAAGCCGAACTCGGGGTTCTTCAACCGGATCGTGGACATCGCGCCCGGTCGGCCTGGCGACATCGTGTACGTCGGCGATCACCGCGACAATGACGTGGTCCCCGCGAAGGCGTCTGGACTGCGGGTCGCGTTGATCCGGCGAGGCCCGTGGGGCTACCTCTGGGCCGACGACCCTGTTGTGCGGGAGAACGCCGACTGGGTAATCGACTCGTTGGCTGAACTGCCGGATCTCCTGCTCATGCGGTAGCTCTCGGCGCGGTTTATCGCGCGCGAGCCCACGCAGCCAGCGCCATCAGACGGTCATCGGGCGATCCGTGGGTCCGCAGCAGCACGGACAGCGTTCGGCGAACCTGGGGGTGTTCGCGGACGTGTTGCGGCGCGACCTCTCGCGCGGCTTCCAAGCGGAGGTAGGCGTCCCGGTAGTGGCCGAGAAGAAGCTGGGCTCGGGCGAGGTCAATGTAATAGTGCGAGCGCCGTTCGGCGGGGAGCGTGGCGGGTGGATGCCAGGCTGCCGCGCGCTCCACGGCTGCCGGGCTATCACCCAGTTCGACGGCGACCGCGAGTTCGTGGATGCGGACCGATGCCGGCCCGAAGGCTGTGCCGAAATAGGTGCCCTCGGGAACCTGGCGAGCGGCTCGGCGAGCCTCGTCGAGATGATCCCACGCGGTGTCTGGCTTGCGAGCACGGCCAGCGACGACGGCGGCCCGCATGTGCAGGGCGCCGTAGGCTGCGGCGGACGGCGCTGATTCGGCGAAGTTGGTCGGCAGGTCGTCCGCAGCGGCGACCAGCAGCCGCGAGGCCGGGTCCAGGTCGCCGGTGGCGAAGAAGGTCTCGGTACGCACATAGGCAACGGCGGCCATCAGGAGCGGGTTCTCGGCGGCGACGGCGGATGCGCGCATGAGGTCGATGATGCGGGCGGACAGATCGAGGTAGCCGAACTTGTAGGCCAGGCCGTCAGCCGCTCGGAAGGCGAGCGTCAGCAGCGCGGCAGCGTCGCGCGATCTGGGGCCGGCATCGGCGTGCGCCCTTGCCAGTTCGGAGATCAGAGCAGGCAGCCGCCAGGCCATCTCGACATAGCGAGCCTGGAGGCGGTGCTCGATCATGCCCGCCACGTCCGACGCCAGGTGGTCGAGGGACCGGGTCGGCCCGTCGTCGGGCAAGTCGATGCTGTCCAGCGCCCGTCGAAGTCGCGGGATGGCGGCGCGCACGGCGTCGTCGCCGGAAGACGTGCTGGCCACTTCCGGCTCACCGCGGTCGGCATCATCGGCCAGCTGGAAGGGCTGTTTGAGGACGTCGAGCTCGCTCGTGAGGCAAGCGCCCGGAACCCGTCTCGTCCGCCTAAGAATGTCATCGAGATGATCTAGGCTGATGTCCAGCGCAGCGGCGAGATCTGGGCGTTGCCACGGTTGGGGCGATTGAACACCGCGTTCCCATCGGCCGACGGTGCTGCGGTCCACACCGAGCTTCTCGGCGAAAGTCTCCTGCGTGTAGCCGCTAGCGTGGCGGCAGCCGGCCAGCGGGCTGTTCAGTTGGATCGCCATCGGTCACCCCCTGATGTGCAGTCATCACGCTACTCGGCGCGGTTAGTGCAGCTCACCGCGGGTGACGCCGCATTGGCGCCTCATCTCCGCCCCACGCACGCTCTGGCGGTCCTCGTCATCCAACGGTCTACTGGCGTTCGACAATGGCAACGCGGCAGTGAAACCGGGGGCCACAATTCCTGCCCATCTTGTTTTCGGCAATTTTGTATCTGGCAATGACTCTCACCAGTGATAACCGTGCGCGAAGAAAACGCTGCCCTGTTGGCGACATCGAGAACAACCTCGTGAGCCTTTTTGAGCCCCACCCGAGCGAACCAGCGCCGTGGAGCTCAGTTGGCTTCGGACTCGGAGCAGGCCGGTGATCGAGCCAGGGCATCGCAACGACATCGACGGCACGGTGAACGGACCGGTCCTGCAAGCCCGGACTGTGACGGCCCGCACGATCATCATGCGGCAATCGGCGGCGCCACCAGTACCCACACCGCACCAGTTCCCGCCGTCGCATCCAGTCTGGACGAACCGAGGCCGTGAACTGGGTGTCCTGGATGAGCTGGCTGCGGGGGCAGCCCCAACCAGGGCACTGCTGACTGGCGTTGGGGGCATCGGCAAGACCGAACTGGCGATCCGGTGGCTCACCAACCAGCGCGCCCGACACCCGGATGGCGAGCTGTACGTGGATCTGAGCACATGGCGCGATCAACCCCCAGCCCCGCCCAACCAGGTACTCGCTGCCTGGCTTCGCGCTTTGGGTGTGCCGCTCGACGCACTCCCGGCGGATCTTTCGGAACTGACCGCGCTCTATCGCAGCGTCACCGCTGAGAAGGCACTGCTGATCCTGATCGACAACGCCTCCTCAACCGAACAGGTCCACCCCCTGATTCCGACGTCGCCGGCCAGCACCATCCTCGTAACCAGCCGCCGGTCTCTACGTGGGCTGATACTCACCGGTTTTCACCAGGTGGAGCTCGATTACTTCACTCCGTACGCGGGTGGCGGCCTGCTGGCCGCGCTGCTGGCGAGGACGCCGGTCGCAGACGAGGGTGCGTTACTGACCTTGGCTTCCCGCTGCCATGGCCACCCGCTCACGCTGGCGATCGCCGGCGCGCACCTGGTCGTGAACCCGCATCGCAGCCCGACCGATCTGATCACCCGTCTCAACGCTGACCACGGCGCCACCCTGGCCTTGCACGTGGAGGAGGCATCCGTGGGAGGAATCCTCGACATGAGCTACGACGACCTCGACGCCGGTACCGCACGCCTGTATCGCATGCTGGCCGTGCACCCTGGTGCCGAGTTCACCGCCGATCCGCTCGCCGCAGCCCTCGACCTGCCCGTCACCGAGGTCGAACAAGGACTGGCACGCCTAGCCGACGCTCATCTCGTCACGGCCGTGGCCGCCTCCCGCTACCGCCAGCACGACCTGCCGCGCGAGCACGCCGAGGTACTGGCCGCGCGACATGACGAGGCCAGCGTGCGCCGGGCCGCGCTGCGCAGCATGATCGAGTGGTACTTGCGGCGTACCGCCGCTGCCGACATCGCGATCAATCCACGCTCGCGTCGATTCAGCCCCGTGTACGAGCAACTGGACACCGAGCCATTCAACGACGCCGAGCACGCCTTGAGCTGGTTCGCGGTCGAGCGGGCGAATGTGCTCGCCTCCCAGTACCTCGCGGCAGAAGAAGGCTGGGACGGCTTGGTCTTCCAACTCGCCGAAGTCGTCTGGAATCCGTTGCGCCCCAGCTACTTCGCCGATGATCTCGTCAACACGCAACAACTCGGCATCGTCGCTGCCCAGCGCTGCAAGCACGTCTTGGAAGCGGTCTTCCTCACCAGGTTGGGTTTCGGCGAGTCCAATCGAGCCCATCACGATGCGGCGATCGCGGCCTGCGCGACGGCGATCGACCGGGCGAAGGCAATCGGTGACAGCTGGGTCCTGTCGGCTGCATTGTCCACACGTGCGCGGGCGTTGACCGCGGCCGGACAGCCTCGGGCCGCGTTGGAGGATCTCGGCAGTGCGCTATCACTGGACGAGCAACGTGGTGACCGCCGCAGCGTTGCATTGCGGCATCGTCGGATCGGCCAGGCGTACGCCCATCCCGACATCGCCGACTTCCCGCAAGCCATCTGGCATGTGCGCGAGGCCGCCGAGCTGATGGATCTGCTCGGCGATGCGGCGGCTCACGCACGTGCGATCACATACCTCGCCGAAGTGCACGTCAACGCACGACAGCCGGATGCTGCGTTGTTCAACCTACGCCGCATCGAGGAATTCTTGTCTTCCTACGGCTCACCCCGTTATCGGGGACACGCCTACACCGTCATGGGCCGAGCACACATGCAGCTCGGCAACATTGCGGAGGCAGATCGCTGTTACGGCGCGGCTCTGAACCTATTTGACGACGCAGGGCCGGGCGCGGCAAACGACCGCGAGGCGGTCCTGGCGCTCCGCCATGATCTCGCTGGGATGGCGGCCCAGGATCAACACGTCAACACCAGTGAAGAAGAAAACGGGGAACCAACAGACGAGCTCAGCGAATGAGATCAGTGCGTGACTAAGTCATGTCCTGTCAGCAGCATTCGGGGCGAAGTTGTCGGCAGATCGGAGCTGGGGTAGATGGGGAGAGGCGCGCTTCGCGGTTACCGCGGAGGATATGCCACTGTGGAACCAGATCGAGACGACGATCTTGCCCCACGGGTCACCGCGCAGTTTGCCTGCACCAAGGAGCACGAGTTCTCTGTGCAGTTCGCTGCCGATGCGAACGTTCCGGAGGAATGGATCTGTCGGCAGCATGGCGTTGAGCACTGCCGCCGAATTGAGGTCAGCGCCGCAACCGTGAAGCCGTTGGAAGCCCGCAAGGGCAAGCCTCCTCGGACGCCTCTGGTGCTGTTGCGCGAGCGGCGTACTGAGGCCGAGTTGGAAGCTCTCCTCGCGGACACCTTGGCCGCCATCCATCGGCTTGGGGGAGCCCGCCACGGCTGCGTGATCATTGGAAGCCGGCCGTACTCGTTCCGCTTCGATGCCTGAGCCACTCACCCGTAGGGGTAATCTCCGGCCTGGACAGAGTGATCATGCGTCATTTGGCGCACTATCTGCTACGCAGTTTCCGCAGGTCAACCGGGCTCACGCCCCATTCGCGCCTCATCGACGCCGCACGCACGCTCTGGATTGCGATGATCGTCCGCCGTTGACTGGAGGTGACTGCGGCGGAGGGCATACCCCCTTCCCCCGACGCCCTCCGCCGCTGGTCACTCCTCCCGACTTACTCGGTGAGCGACGGCCTGTGCGGGGGACCGCACCCGGCGGAAAGGATGTGGCCATTGATGCTGGGTACGGCGACAACCGGTCACGTTTATGTGCCGCCACCCCGGCCCTGTCGCGATACTGAGCAGGAGCGGGTACGGCAGCAGGCCGCCGAGATTGTGGCGTCCTTGGGACCTGCCGCGCTGGAGATCATCGCAGAGTTCCGCGCCGAGCGATGGGCATCAACAGCCGCACGCAAGGAAGACCCGGATGGATACGGGCCGGCCCGAAAACGATCGGCCGAGTGGCAACGCATCGCAACGTCAGTCTCAATGCTGATCTTAGATCGTCATGACGAGTGACACGGCCCCAATCCGTTCATTGTCCAAGGACGCCTTCTCAATGCCGATTCCCGACCTTGATCAAGCACTCGTCGCGGCGCAGCGCGTCGTCGATCTTGCTGTCCACCATGTCTTGACGCATCGGCCGACGCAGATCCGGTGCAAGGGTGACCGCGACATCGTGACCAACGTCGACCTGGCAGTCGAAAACCTCATCCGGGACCGGCTGAGTGGCTGGAATCCCACTGTCGGCTTCCTCGGCGAGGAACAGGGCGCGTCCGGCAACGAGAGCACCTACTGGGTACTCGACCCGGTCGACGGCACAATCAACTTCGCTCACGGCAGCCCGCTGTGCGCTGTCGCCCTCGCGCTGGTCCATGAGGATCAGCCCATCCTCGGCATCACTGCCCTCCCGTTTCTGGCACGCCGCTACTGGGCAGTCGCGGGCCGTGGCGCCTACCGCGACGGTGACCCCATTACCGTCTCGACCGCCTCCAGCCTCGACAACGCACTGATCGCGCTGTGCGACTACGGCAGCGGCCCCGACGCCATCATTCGTGACCAGTTGTGCACCGACTTGGACCAGCGCCTGACCGCTCAGGCGCAGGGTGTCCGCCGTCTGGGCAGCACTGCTCTCGAACTGGTCTGGGTCGCCGACGGCACACTCGACGCGAGCATCCTGGTCGGCAACCGTACCTGGGATACTGCATCCGGCGCCGTCATCGCCCGTGAAGCTGGTGCGCTCATCCTTGACGCGGACGGTAGCCCGCATTCCACTCGATCCAGGTGCACCCTGGCCGTCACCCCTGCCCTCGCGGACACCGTGCTGCCGATGATGGCCATCGCCCGTGGCACGGCGTACTGGCCTGAACCGTCGGGAACGCCATGACAGTCTCGCCAGCCGTACAGTCCGGCCACCCTGCTATGGAGTACTCGACGTTGGACCGCGACGCCGTCCCGCACAGCCTGCTGGCCGAACTGCGTTCTCTACACCGAACACGGCCCGACCTCCTGGACGGCGACCTGCCACAGTTCGGGCTGACAAAACTGCCGGGCGGCCGAAACAACCGTGTCTACCGGTGGAGCAGCCCTCACGGCCCGGCATGCCTCAAGATCTACCGCACCGACCGACGCAATCGCGCCAAGTGCGAATGGATCGCCCTGCGCCATCTCGCAGAACACGGCGTCACGGCAGCCTGTTCGGCGTTCTGGTACGACCCAGATCCCGAGCTACCCGCGCTGGGCTTGAGGTTGGTGCCAGGGCTGCCGGTCACCGCGCTGACCATGCCGAGCGAGGCACTACCAGCCATCGTCACTGTCCTTGGTCAGATCCGGCAGGTCCCACTCGGACCGTTCGCCAACCTCGGCCGCCTGGACGCCCCGCACGACTTCGTCCACCGAATCAGCACGTGGTCCGAGCAACTTCGCCATTGCCCTGACGACGCGCTCACTCGCGACATGACGGCCTTGGTCGGCGACTGGCACGACCGCGGGGACGCGGTCACGCTCGCCGAGCCGGCTCCGCTGGTTCTCTCCCACGGCGACGGCAATCTTGGCAACTGGATCTGGCACGACTTCATCAGCACCGTCTACGTACTGGACTGGGAATTCGCCGGTCATTCTGACGCCGCCTACGACGCGGCCGAACTCATCGAACACCCCAGCGCGCGCACAATCCACGACGACCTGTGGCTTACGCTTCTGCCCGACTTCGGGATCGACGACGAACATGGCCGGCGCCGCTTCGCTGCGGCCCGGCGGACCGTCGCCCTGCGTTGGCTGGCCGTCCGTTGGAAACACCGCCACAACGAGCTGGCACGTTTCGAACAGCAGTGGCGACGCATCCAAGAGCTCCTTGCGGCGAACGACGGATGACCCTAAATGCGCAGGTCACCGTGCTCGATGCTCCTTCGACGCCTCATGGCCGCCCCATCGACGCTCTGGGAAACCGCACACAGGCGGGTTTCACTGCCTTGACCGCCGGTTGATCAGGCGACATGAGGATGACGTCGATACGAGGAAGGCATTCCCACGAACATGATTTTCCACGACAGCGAGGCCGATGTGTACCCGACGTGTCAGGTGAGGAGTCGGTAATGAGCTCGTGTCCGCCGACGCTCCCCGCAGAACACATGTTCAGCGTGATCCCGACACTGGCGAGCCTGCGGTCCGCCAGCCGCCGGCTGCGTACGTCGGGCGGCACCGGCTCGTTCCTGGCGATCACCACCCGACCATGCAAACCGATTCCTCGTCTACACCGGATGCCCTACTCAACGCCGCAACCGCCTACCTGCCGAGCATCGGCAGCCTCGACATCGAGGCAGCCGAACAGGCGAACGACGATGGTGGTGCGGCAGCACGTCTGGCGGCAGAACGAGCCGCGGCGGCTCGGGCAGTTCGAGAGAGCACGCGACCTGACCTCGCCTTCCTTCAACAGGTCCTGGATGGTCTGCGGCGAATGTGAATTCGACCATTGACCGAGTTGATCTCGAAACACACGCCGCCCTACTCTTCAAGGAACACCATGCGCGGTGCCGAACTTGCTCAGTCGAACTTCATCTATCGACGGCCCGACCTAGCCGAACGGCTGCGTCGTCCGAACGCCGACGCCAACGCTCAACGCTGGTCCAATCTGATCAACCAACATCACCCAGACGCCCAAAGCGTGTTGGATCTGGGTTGCTGGATCGGAGTCGACGCCGAACGCTTGGCCCGCCGGTACACGGTGGTCGGTGTCGACGTGCAGCCGCACCTTATTGCTTATGCCCGCGAACACCGGCCGGAGCCGGACTTCTTCGTCGGGGACATGAGCAGTGTTCGACTCGACCGGAGATTCGACGCCATACTCTGCGTGGGCAACAGTCTGTCCTACGTCCACGAAAATTCAGATCTTGAGGCTGCATTCGCCACGTTTTCGGCGCACGCCCAAGAAGACAGCCTGCTGATCCTGCATACCTTGCTGGCGCCCATCGGCTGTTTGACTCCCACAGCACCGCGGCGCGTTGACATCGAAGATTTCCGTGCCACGTATGTTGATCGCAGCCAGTGGAACCCGCTGACGCAAGTGCTGACAACCCACAGAACATGGCTACACGATGACGGCACAACCGAAGTCGACATCTTGCAGCGCCGCGTCCTGTCGCCACCGGAGTTGGAACTCCGCGCCCGCCTGGCCGGGTGGGAGGTGCTCAGCCTGGATTTCGATCCGCCCGAGCAGGCCGACTCCGCAGCCGACGCTGTCGGCTGCATGGTGGCGAGATTCCGCAGTGCGGCGAGGACTTCATGACTGGCGCCGAACCGGCGGACGGCCGCTCCGCCGAAACATCAACGATCCGGCCCAGCACCCACAACACCGCGGGCTCGGTGTACGGCGCCAGCGTGCAAGCCGGTGCCGTGCACGGCGACGTCCATGTCCACGTCGGCCACCTCACGCTCCCACCGCCGCGGCAACTTCCTCCAAGATCGCGGCGCTTCGCCAATCGCAACCAGGAACTCACCCAGCTCGACGGCGTACTCGCCTGCGAGTTTGGCACCGGCCCGACGGTGATCGTGCTCAGCGGCCTGACGGGGGTCGGTAAGACCGCACTGGCATTGTCGGCGCTCTCGCGCTGGTCGAACCGCTTTCCCAACGGGCAGCTGTATGCCGACCTCACCCACCCTGCCGAAGCCGCGCCGGCCGAGATGCTCGGGCAGTTCCTCCGTGCACTGGGCGTACCTGCGGACCAAATCCCACCAACCGAGACTGAACGTGCCGCCCTGTGGCGCACGATCAGCGCACGCCGCCACCTCGCCCTGCTTCTGGAATCACCCGCCTCCAGCGCGCAGGTGCGCGCGCTGCTGCCCACCTCACCGCACAGCCTCGTCCTGATCACCAGCCAGCGCCCGCTGCGCGGCCTGGTGGCCGATGGTGCACACCTGATCTCGGTCGAAACCCTTGATGCCGATGGGTCGCTGGAACTCCTGCGTCAGCACCTCGGTGCGGAACTTGTTGCCGCGCATGGCGACCCGGCTCGTGAACTGGCAGAGCTGTGCGGCGGATTACCCCTCGCGCTGACGGTGGCCGCCGCGAACGCCGCAGCCCGTCGCCACCGCGCCCTGTCCCACACCGTGGCTACCTTGCGCCGCGCCCATAACCGATTGGAGCTCCTGTCGATGCACGATGACCTGTCGGCCCAGGCCAGTTTCAACACGGCCTACCAGGGCCTCTCCAAACCCGCTGCCGGCGCGTACCGAGCGTTGGGCCTGACCTCCGGACAGGGATTTTCCGTCGAGCTGGCCGCAGCAGCGAACGATACCGATCTCGGCACCGCCGAGGCGCTCCTTCGCGAACTGCTCGATGCCAGCCTGCTCACCGAGTACGACGCGGACCGGTACCGCTTCCACGACCTGGTTCACGAGCACGCTCGCCATGCGGCCGAAGAACATGACCTCCCCGAGGTCCGAGCCGCCACCCAGGAACGGATTCTGCGCTGGTACCTCCACGCCGCCAGAGCTGCCGCGTCCACCGTCATGCCGGCACGTCGCGAACTCGTCTATCGGTTCTTCTCCAGCTCGCCCCCGTACTTCCTGCCGTTCGACATCGAGGACTACAACACGGCGCTCGCATGGCTGGACCGCGAACGTCGTAATCTTGGCGCCGCCGTGAGCGAAGCCGCGACCCTCGGCCAGTCGGAGCTCGCAATTCTCCTCGTCGACGCAATGCAGCCGCTCGCCATCATCCACAAGGACGATGGCCACACCATCGCGGTGGACGAGATCGCACTCATCGCGGCCCAGGCTACCGGTGACGTCGCCGCGACCAACACCATCCGGAAGCGCTTGGCCCGCGCCTACGCCGTACAGGGGGATATCCACCGGGCGCAAGGACATGTCGACCAGGCGTTGCGCGACACCAGCGAAGCCGGAGATCGACGCGGCTACGCCAGCGCGCTGAAAAGCCTAGCCTTCCTGCACGTAGCCACCGGGAAGCCGGAGGCCGCCGTGGACTGCTTCCTGGACGTCGTCCAAATCCTGCGGGACCTCGGACGGCAGCGGGCCGAGGGCTTGGCGCTGATCAATCTTGCTGACAACTTGATTCGGCTCGACCGGGCCGGCGACGCCACCGAGCATCTGGAGCGCGCCCGTATTCTACTGTCCACATTGCACAAGCATGATCCGTATAACGCCGCCCGCGCGGACATCTCACTAGCCAATGCACGTCGCCAAGCGGGCGATCACACTACCGCTGAAGAGCTCGCGATCCGCGCTCTCGCCACGATGGTCCGCCTGGATTCCCGCCACGAACAAGCCCATGCCCATGACGTCCTGGTAGCGATCTATGAGGACTCTGGGGACAACGACCTCGCAGATAAACACCGAGCATCCGCAGCTGCCCTGCGCTCAGCGTCTCCCGGAGGCGATCGGTAGCCGTTCGGAGCAGCGGCCCGGCGGCGTCACGGAGGCGGTCAGGGCGCGACGCCGAGCAGCGCCGTCGTCATGCGGGCAGTTCGACGAACCTTGACCTGATCATGACACCAAGCCCATTTCAGCATATCGAACACCTGTGCGAATCGTCGTGGTATCGTCGCTGCTCATGGATCTGCTGCCTACTCAACCTCGGCCTGTTGACGCGGAGGCGCACTACCGGATGGACGGTACCGGTAGGAGGGCCGTCGTCGTCCCCGCGACGTGCCGGACGGGGCGTCATGCGCTTCGGCTGCGCGGGTGCAGGTTGACGGAGGGCGGAGGTCTACTCCAGGTTCGGTGCGATGCCTGCGCTGCGGAGGGCGAGCCGAACCATTCCTGGTTCCTGCGCAGCTCCGGTCCGGTGGCCAACGTCGCCGAAATGGACGACACGCCATACCTGACGAGCTAGACATAGCGGCGAGAGCAGAACCAATGTATGACCGCTGACTTCCCCTTGGCGGACCGTGCACCGCGTGCACGGTGTCTGCGGGAGGTTATCGATGACGACGGTGACCAGCACATCACCGATCGCGTCCTTGCAGGCGGCGTTCGAGCGACGTGCGCCAGGTGCCGTTAGAACCGCGGACGCCGTCGCTGCGGCGACCGCCGACCGGGCGACGCGGCCAGTCCTGCCGGTGCGCCCTGACGTGGCCGCGCTGTTGCCAGCCGGTGGCCTACCGTTGAGGTCCACCGTGGCGGTGGATGGATCGAGCAGGCTCTTGCTGATCATGCTCGCCGCCGCGACGGCAGCCGGTTCATGGGCCGCTGTCGTCGGTCTGCCCGACCTCGGGTTGCTCGCCGCACACGAGTGCGGCGTGGTGTTAGAGCGACTGGTGTGGTGCCGAACCCCGGTTCCCAATGGGCGGTCGTGGCGGACACCTTGCTGGAAGGGTTGAACATCGTGGTTGTCGGGTCTGGCGTCGCGGCCGGTGGTCCGGTGAGTCAGCCGACAGCGCGCAGCCTGATCAGTCGAGCGCGCAACCGCGGCAAAGTCCTGATCCCGTTCGGGCACGGCGATACGTGGCCAGCGGCGGATTTGCGCATATTCGCCACTGGCCACCGGCATGGCGGCCTCGGCGAGGGGCACGATCACCTCATCGAGCACCAGGTCGAGGTGACAGTACAAGGCCGCGGCTCGGCGTCTCGACCACGCGAAGGCCGCCTCCTACTTCATCCGAATGAACAGGCCGTCAGTCCGCTGCCTAACCGCAGTTGGGACTACCTCGAACAACCTGGCCAGGCTTATCGATCAGCCCGAGTTGGGTAGGCGTTGGGCCAGGCCGAGCACTACGAAAGCCAAGGGTCTAACGCACGGGTAGTCGGGCGTACTCTACGACGGTGACAGCGCAGGTCTCGCCGGAGACTCCGGGCGACTTCCGTGAGCCGTTCGTCGGCCATCTGCCGGACTATCGCGCCGAGACT
Source organism: Pseudonocardiaceae bacterium (assembly GCA_036273855.1). Taxonomy (GTDB): domain Bacteria; phylum Actinomycetota; class Actinomycetes; order Mycobacteriales; family Pseudonocardiaceae; genus DATEPR01. The sequence continues at coordinate 180,495 of DASUGU010000049.1, read as the reverse complement.
GAACGGGCGGCCCCCGGACCACCCAGCGAGAGCCGTTACAACGACCTGCTCATGGACCGCTGGCGAGCATTGTTGGACTCTGAAGAGTCACGTGGCGAGGCGCTCGTCCATACATTCTTGGAGCGTCATCCTTCGCTGTTGCCAGGCCCATACAGTGTTGACGGCGAGTCCGGGCATTCACCGTTCCCCATGGCCGTGATCTCCAAGCCGAAGCTCCCCGGCCTGAGCGACCGGGAGCCTGATTTCATGTGGATCGCCACGGACAGCGGCAGCGTTTATCCGATTCTCATCGAGATCGAGACCCCGCACAAGCGATGGTTCTACGGCGAACGAGCCGAAATCCACAGCGATCTCACGCACGCCCAAGGGCAACTCGCGGAATGGCGTGCATGGTTCAAGCGCGGGCATAACCGTACAGCGTTCCTTGACCACTACGAAGTCCCGACCTATATAGCCAACCGGACACTGGAGCCCCGCTACGTCCTCATCTACGGTCGTCGAAACAACTTCCTCAACGATCGGCGACGCCAAGAGAAAAGGGCCGAGTTGGCACGTGCGGATGAACGCCTTATGTCGTTTGACCGCCTCGCCCCGACGAAACGCAGCAGCGCTTATTCCTGTGTGCGAAAAAACCAGCAAGGATACCAGGCCCTTGCGGTACCTCCAAGTCTGACGATTATCAACGACGGTGACGATTATCAGCACGTGACAGGGTGGGCCGAAGCCCTCGACAACTGTCCGGATATGGCTGACGGTCGACGCGACTATCTCAAACACGAGCTGGAGCTTCTCACCGAAAACCCCAATGCTTACGCCAACACCAAAGGCAACTTGCGTTGGCGCCGGCCAGAATGGCTTTAGGCTCGTCCGATCTGCCAAACCTGGCCGATTTGAAGCCCGGACAGCCATGGCAAGCAGCGTGTCCACATCGGCGATGGACGAAACCGACGCGGACGCGAGCACCACGGATCGAGGCGCAGCCACCCGACACCCACCGCGACCTTGCTCGTGCACATGGCACGCGGGGTATCTCGGTCGTCGGACAGAACACGGCAGGCTCCTATCCACCTGGGCGCCGGTCGTTGGCGACCGGCGCGGCTATCCTTGCGCCAACGTCGGGGCAGAAGGGCGGGAGAGTGCACCAGAACGACTTCGACCTGCCCACGACACTGCGGCTTCGGGAGTTGATCGCCGAGTACGGTCGGATGCGCCGGCTGGACGGCCTAACGCCCCAGCGCCGCGGTCAACTGTTCAACGACCTCATCGGTGATCTGCTGAAGGTGTGGGGCGTCGAACGAGTACAAACCAATGTCGTCGGTGCCGGGGAGATCGACGTCGCCTTCGACCTTGCCGGTACCCGCTACCTGCTCGAAGCCAAATGGGAGCAGAACGCGGTCGACTATGGCCCGATCAGCAAGGTGTCCGGGCGCATGAGCCAACGCCTGGCAGGCACTCGCGGTGTCATCCTGTCCATGGCCGGCTATACCGCCGACGCGCTGCGTGACATGCTCCGAGGCCAGCAACCGGACATTCTTCTGCTCGACCGAACGCACTTTGAAGCCATGCTCTCCGGCCTGCTCTCACCACACGATCTCTTCGGTGCTCTGCTCGATCGTGCCGCATACCGCGGCGACATCTTGATACCCCTGGTCGATCTGCTTGTTTCGGCCGATCCTCCCGAATTGTCCCCTTTTGTGCTCGGTGACGATGGCGACCAGGATTTCCCGGTCATCGCTGAGATCACGCCGGGCGTCAAGGCAGAGGTCGTCTTGCATAGCCCACAGCCATGGGCCATCCCAGTTGACGGCCTGGCGATTACCCCTGGTGCTCAACGGTTGCTGCTAACCGCCGAACCCGGCCTGATCAGTGTTGACCCGACGACCGGCGACCTCGACTGGACCGTGCCCATCGCCGGCTGCCGAAGCCACGCGCTGCCACAAGCTGATGGCAGCCTGCTGGTCCTCTGCGGTGAAACCGTCCTGCGCTGGCATGACGGCGAGGTCCAGATCGTGGCCGGCGGATTCACAGGCGGCAGTTCGTTGCTGTGGGGTGAAGACGATGAGGCGTGGGTGTTCGACTTCAAGACAGCGGGGCGGATGCGAGCTGGTCGGTCCGTTACCTTGACCCGGCTGGGCGTGGAGCTGGGCCAGGAAGACCGGCACGTGATCGATTTCCCGGCCAACATCTGGAGCGCGGTCTGGCTCTCGGGCCGGCGTTTCTTCCTCGCTGGCGACGGGCACTTTGGCATCGTTGATCTGGACAGAGCGATAAGCGTGCCGATCGATGATCGGTTTGTGTCGCCTCATCCAGGGCAAGTCGGGGCGGTCCGCATCAATGAGCAGACCGTGGTGACCGCCTCGCGGCACGGCACGCTCTACGGCATCCAGGTCGAGACCGGCGAAACTGTGCTCCTGGCTCGATTCGGTAGGACGCTTCGGAGCTGCGACCTGACTACGACAGATGGCACAAGTGCCTATTCGCTTGGCCTGATCGATTCGGGTTTGCAAGGCTATTATCCGACCATCGTCTGTTTGTCCGTTTAACATACGGCACTTGGTGTCGTGCAGTCTTGCGATGACATGTCGCGTGACTATCGAAGATTGTATTCGTCGGAAATGATCATGTCCGCGATATGATAGGCGATGGTCTTCAGTACGAGCACTGCTTCGTCGTAGTCGACAGGCTCGACGCTGTCGTCGGTCTCCGTCTGGTCACCTTCGTGGACGAGGGTGTTGCGTAGGTCCTTGAGGTTCCGGAGCTTTTTGTAGGAGGTCCTCCGCTCCTCATGGTCGTGAGTATATGGCGCCTCATAAGGGTCGGCGGCAAACGAGAAATTGTCTTTCAGGTACCGTATTGCACCGTGGACCGATCCTTGCTCGGCCTGCATCGCAGCGAGTTCATGTTCAATCAGATTGTCTTGAAATTGCTTCATTGACGATGAGAAGTTATCGGTCCACGTCAGAATTTCCTCCACGTCAATCTTTGACCCCCCGCGCCTCCTCTTGAGTTTTTCAGGATGCTTGCGCAGCATATGAATTACCGTCGATTTGAGGAAAACTTCAAAGGCTATCCAGTGTTGCAGGAAGCCGCCTGTGTCCAATGCGCTATGGGCCTGACCTATGACACTGTCCGGATCGCCGAGTTGATGGACCAACTTGAGTAGCAGGTTCAGTCGGTTGCGGGCTCCCTCTTCGCCGTCACCGAGAGCCTTCGTGTCCAGGGGAGCCGTACCGCTCAAGGTCACTGTCACCACCATCCGTGGCTCATCACCCGGTGTGGGCAAGCGCTCGTCCGGCTGAAGTTGAGCCGACGGGGGCCAGATCACAAGGTCCTGCTTCGTCTTCGGGTGTTGGCGTACCCGACCCAGGCGTCCTTCCCGTGCCTGTCCTTCAACATCTTCAACAGGAAGACCGCCCAGACTGGAATACTGAGAGAAGCTCACCCACCCGAACAGATCGGCTTTTGCGACGGTGTCGTCTGCGTCCGAATGTGAGATAAACTGGCCGGGATCGTGTGGAATATCCGGACCATCGACCAAACTGGCCTTCGGATTAAGCGTCAACTGTTCATTGGTGACCAGGTACGTCAACCTGGTCAGTTCTACGAAGTGATCGATCTCCCTGGTGGCCTGTTGATAAACGAGAAAGCATGGCAGTTTGGTCGCGTACTCATCATGTAGAAGATCCATCTTTCCATCTTAGTGTAGGCCAACCTCTGTGACGAGGTGCGGCAGCTCGTCCGAAACAGTTGAAACTCTCAGCCTTAGTCCTTCACCTTCCTTCGAAGAGCCATCTGCTCAATTCTTCACGAAGCAGTTCCCGTAGTGCAGTCGGCTCAGTAGTATGATGCGCACCAATTCGTATGGTTTGAATACCGCAGCGGCTCCAGTGCCGATCACGGTCGGCGTCGTCGGCCTTGCGTGTACTGCCGTAGTGATGTGGCCCATCCACCTCGATCACGACCGCCCGCCCGTTACCGAGCACAACCAAGTCGGGCGTGCGTACGCCAGCATCGCGTAGCCGGGCTGCTGGAAGCGGCATCACCGCAATGGCTCGATGCCGAGAGGAAGTCTGTTGGAGTTCGATCAACAAGCCGTACACCACGACCTCGGCCTGGCTTCCGAACGTAAGCCCGTCTGATGTTGGGTAGCCACCGTCGACCCGCTCTCGCCTGGCCTGATTGCTCGGCGAGCCCTCCACGGCCGGTTGGGCGGCTCGGGCACGCCAGTCCGCCGGTACATCCGGCAGTGGAGGGACAACCGGCTCGACGACAAGCCCGAACACGTCCTGCCGATCGTGCTGCTTTAGCACCAACTCCAGCTTATTCCAGATGCGGTCGGTCACTTCCGTGGTGAATTCGAGGACCAACGGTGCTTCTACGACGAACACGGCCTCGTAGGTAGCCTCAGTCCAATTGTCGTCGGGGATCGGATGGAAATACCCACCGTCACGCCGCAGCATGAGCGTCGCCGCCTGGACCAGTCGCTGGGCACGCTCGTCGCCTATCTCGCCGAGGAGGTGATGCGTCTGTCCGAGCACCTGGTCAAGTTGGTCGGTCGCGTCGTCGTCAAGGCTCACGATCGACAGGCTTTCACGCCGCCGTGACGGATTCGGCCGAAGGTACGCGGCCTCACCGGCGGGCCGCTCGCTGACGATCAATGCCGATCGCGGCGTGCCTTCCAAGAACCGGCGTTGTCCAGCACTGATGTCAGTGGTCGTAGGTACTCTCGCGGTGCTCGGCGAGCGACTGGCAGGCCCGACGCCAAGGGTCACTTCGGGCAACTAAGGAGGTCAATGCAGTGGACAGCGGATCAACGAACCTGGCCGACCTGGCGGGCCTGATCGAGAGACACGAACACGTCGACGTTCGCGCTGCATTGATCCGCACGGATGGTGGGTGGCAACTCGTCCACGGCACCGTGACCACGGGTGCTCCGGGGCCGGCTGATCGAACCTGGCGGTATCCCGAAGACGTATTCCTGGAACGGCGACTTCCGGGACCGGTGGTGGCGGCCCTGCTGCGAGGGGAACCCCAGGAAATCGAGGCGCTCAAGGTGAGTCCCCTACAGCCAGCCAACGCCGGCTCGTTCCGTCGGCTGGCTGGGCACCGGATGTGGAGCGACACGAGCATGGCGTGGCCACGAACCGAGTGGGACGTATCCCCGGCCGAGACCATCTCGAACCGCCCTGACGGCGTACTTCTCGGCGACGGCCCTTCGTTCCTGCACTACGAAGCTGCATTCAGCTCCTTCTTCTTCGGAGCCCCGCCGAGCAACCGCGCGAACTGGCAGCGCTTGTGGCGCATCATCCAAGTCGACCGGCGGGCCTGGCTACACCGGATCAGGATCGAAGCAGACAGATTGACCGTCGTAGCGAAGGGAACCAACCTGGCTGGCGTCAGTCTGGGCTTGACGTCGCCGACTGCGCACGTGGTCCGTCCGCTCGGTCGGACCGGCCAGGTGCGTTTGCGGCTGCCTGACGGACTCCCCAGCGACAGTTTGCTGGTGCTACGCAACGACGAGGAGTGGCTCGACTACCGCTATTTTCAGTCGCAATTGCCCGGACGGGAGCGCGACGACTCAGTGGTGTGGGACCTGCCAGGCACCGAGTTGGACCTGCTGCTCGCCAGTGGTGAAGGGCCGACCGTGGAGTTCAAGCAGGAGGTCCCCAACGACACCGCTTCCCGGAAGAAGGTCGTGAAAACCGTTGCTGCGTTCGCGTCGGGCAACGGTGGCACGGTGCTATTCGGCGTCGCCGACGACGCCCAAGTGATCGGGGTCGAACCAACCGCCCGCGACAAGCTGATGCTCGCCGTTGGCGACATGATCAGGAGCACGATCGAGCCGGAGCCGCCCTACACACAGCGCACGGTTGAGTGGAACGGAAAGATGGTCTTGCTGGTGGAGGTCCGGGCGGGTGGGCGTTGGTACGCACTCAACCCCGCGAAGCCGGAGTTCTACGTGCGTCGCGGAGCGAGCACGGTTCCAGCTCGTCTGGAGGAGATCGCGTCAGGGTTCGGCCAGCAGCAACTCGGACGGGGATATCTAACGCCGTAAGTCGCCGTATCATGTCGCTAGCCCGCAGCGGCTATCGTCCGGTCCACTTATACGTCGACGGTCGGGATCGCGCGGCGTGACCAAGTACTCGGTACCGGCAGGTTGGTGTTGATGATGAGCACCCCAACCAGGGACGGGTACTGGGGTGCGTCGAGTCCGTGGAGGGCAGGTCGGAGCCAACCCACGTAGTTCTCGATCACACCGGGGGGTGCTTCTTTGCGGGAATGATCGAGGACGACGAGGATTGATAGTTGGCTGCCGCGGCCGACGCCGTACTGGGTCGGCTGACCGAGGTACTTGGCGCAGTCCTCGACGGTGACGGCTTTAGTCCGTGCGACCTTGAGTTCGGCGATGATGTCGTCGTGCAATAGGTCGTCGAAGCCACCAGCGACCGGGTCACGGCGGGTCAACCGGCCGCCCAGCGTCGGGTCGGCGCGTAGGCGCTGTTCCAGGGCGTCGTGAAACATCGCCTCGGTCACGCGGGTTCCGCGGCGGAACACCTTGTCGAACATGATCGACTGAGCGGCAGTGACACACGCCGTGAACAACCGGCAGAAGGCTCGTGCGTCCTCGGTGTCGAACGCCGCATCGTGGAGTCGGTCGTACATGACCAGCAGCCGCTGGTCGGTCTGTTCGTGCTCGGTGAGTTGGTCGCGGCTGGGGTCGAACGGGCGCACGCGCAGCCGTCGGTAGCCCGCTACCTGGACGCGCTGCTCTCGGTCTGTGTTGTCGGTGAATCGGACGACGAGCGGACAGTCGAAGGCCGGGGACTGGATGGGCTGGTTCACGGCGCAGTGCAGGTGATCGATTCCGGTCGCCAACAGCAGGCCATCGTCCTGTGCTGCGGCGTCCGCAGGGGTGAATGTGAAGGTCGGCACAGCGAGCGCGGTACGGCTCAGCCTGGTGACTGGTTCGACGTGGCACCGCGTTGCCCATTCCGGCCACGCCGGAAGACAGACGGTCATCTCGATCGGGTACACCTCGTTCGGGCGGGCGACGAACACGTCAGTGATCGGTGTGCCCTGGTAGGACGCCACACACACGGCCAGCGGCTCCTCCTCAGCCGGTACGGCCTCGGACATGAGTACCGGCCAGGTCTGGTCGGGCAGGCGCACCAGGGGGATGGGCACGCTAACCCGCGCCGCGGCGGCGAAGGCAGCTGGCAGGTCATCCGTGGATGTCACGCCACGGACGGCTGCACAGAACCGGCGCAGTGGTTCGAGGACGGGCACGTTGGGTTCAGCGCCCCGGCGGGCGTCGAGTACCTCAGCTTGTCTGCGCGCGGCCTCCAGCAAGGACGGTGCGTTCGGGTCGGCGACCCGAACGGCTGCGTCGTAGCGCGCCAAGAGGCCGGCGATGCGCCAGGCCATAGCCGTATCGTGTCGCTGTGCCGCGGAGGCGTGGCGCTTGCCTGCCGCATTTTGTAGCTGCTGGGCCGCACTCTCCAACGCTCCGCCCATCGCCGCCGGATCGCTGCTGATCGGAGCCAGCAGCGCTTGAACGGCTGCTGGCCTGGCGGTGACGACCGCGAGCACGTCGGCGATGTGCGGATCGCTCGATGCGGCGGGCGGCAGCCATAGTGCGGTAAACGCGGCGACCGCCTCGGTCATCGCACGAACCGCGTCATCGACCCCCGCGCGATCAACCGAGCCGACGGAGTCGAGAAGAACGTCGAGATCGATGGCCGTAGCGATCAGTTCGGCGAGCGCCCGCCCGTACGATCCTTCGACGCCCGGTCGGACCCCGGCAGCGACCTGCCGGGCAACGGTGGCAGCATCGACGTGCCGGCCTACCGCTTGGAGCAACTCGACAGGTTCGAGTGCCCGCCATGGCATGTCGGGGAGATACAGATTGGTCACCGTGAGGACCTCGCCGAGGGGCACGGTCTCCAAAGGGGCCGGCCAGTCGAGCAGTTGGCCCAACAGCGGGTCGTCTCGCTGGCCGGCGATGTCGCTCAACTCGGGGTCAGCCAAAGCACCCAGGGCTGCCCGGCTCCAGGCCGGATCGACTCGGAGTTCCTCGGGCCATGCAGCGGTGAGCATCCGCTCACGGTCGTACGCACGCAGGAGCGGAATGTATGCGAGTACGAACTTCAACCACAGGAAGGTCTTCTGGTCGTCGTCGAGCTGTGAAGCCAGGTATCGGATCGACCACAAGGCATCGTCGAGGACATCAGGCTCGTTGAGATTTCGGTAAGTCAGCACCCAGCCGTTCACGATCGTCAGCAGACGGCCAGCCAGACGGGGAGGAGGGCTCAATTGAGGCAGGCGGTCCAGCATGGTCCGGTGCACGACGACCATCTCGTCGGTCAGCAGCGGCCCGGCCAGGTCGATCAGGTCGTCGGGCATCGCGTCGCCGGCCACCCCTGTGCAGCGTTCCCACAAGTCGATCGCGTTGGCCCGTACCACGGCGTCGCTGGACAGCAGCGCCGAGTACAACACCGGCAGCACATCCCGGAGCAGGGGAAGGGTTACAGCCTCTCGCAGTGCCTTCAGCACGGCGACCTGCACCTTACGGTCCTGTGCCTCATCGCCGCTGCTCGCCGAAAACAGATCAACCACTAGAGGCAGGACGTCGGCCGGGGCGTGCCGGATCATTCGGCCTACGCACTCGGCCACCTTGCGCCGACGCGCATCACGCTGTATCCGGAGGGACTGTTGCTCAAGTTGAGCGACCATCTGGGCGGAGTCGGTCGCAGGTGGGCTCAACAGTGGGCTGAGCGGCGGTCCGGCAGTCGGGGCTAGCAGGTTCCCGAGCAGTCCGTGGACATGCGCAACCACACGATCGGGCATCTCGTCGGCAAACATTGCGATGTCGTCGGCGGCTCGGTTCGCGGCGTCCTCCCCCCAGTCGCCCGAGATCCGGCGTACGCAGAATGCGACCGCCGCATCGGCCGCTTCCGTGGACAGGGCAAGCGGGTCGCGCCACCGCTTCAGGAACCACACAACCCGCACAAGTTCGGGGCGCACCTGTTCGGAGGCGCTCGCTCCGGCCGACTCGATGATCGTTACCGTGGTCTGGGGCTCCTGCCGCCAAGCCTCGGCCAGCGCCCGCGCCGCACTGCTCGCCGGGTGCGGTTCGCCCGCGTAGCCCCGGTCCGAGCCGCGGATGCTGGCAACCAGCGAGGGGCCTAACTCGACCACGCGAGTCGCGTCAGCCACCAGCAGGCATCCCGCGGCAGCCGCCGCATCGGCACGGACCCGGTCGTTGTCCGAGCCCAGTCGGTCCCGGACGTGACCGCTGACCTGGCCCCAGTCAGCACGAGCGGCAGTCAGCAGACCATTCGGTGCCGAAGGCACTTCTGTCTGGATGAGGTCCAGCCCAGCGGCCAACCGGATGAGCTGATCCAGCACCGGCGGCAGGTCAGCAGGACGCAACTCGTCGGCGAAGGACGCGAGGATCTCGGCGGCCTCCGGCACTCGGTTCGCTGGCAACACAGTCAACGCGGCATCCAACGCGGCGCGCGGGGCACAGCGACCCGCACGCACCAATTCGGTGATCGCGACGAACGCGGCTGGCTCCGCAGTGTCCACCGCCATTTCCAGCAGCGACTCGACCAGCGCAGGGCTGAACAGAACTGCGCTGGCTCGGCCGGTCTCGACGAGTTCTCGGCCAGCCGCCACCTCGGCGTCCGTCAGTGCCCGCTCTCGGGGACGGTCGGCGTCGAGCCGATCAAGAACCTCGGCGAGATCGCGGACCACGTAGCCCTCACCGGACACCATCGCACGCCGCCGTTGGCGTCGCCGTGCGTAGCGGGATGCCCGGTCCTCTTCTCGGCGCTGGGCCTCCTGCTGGCGCCGCGCATTTTCTGCGTCTCGATTGGCTACTTCCGTCTTCAAGTTGGGCAGCTCGCCCGTACTGTCGCGGTGCGGGCAGTTCACGCAGTTGGCCCGGTAGAAGTCGACCGCGAGGTCCAGCACCCGATGCCCCGAGTAGACAGGCGCGGGCGCGTGCTCACATCGGACTTCGGCGGGCCCCAACGGCAGGCCCAATTGTGCCCCGACCCAGCTATTACCAGTGGGGAACTCAACTCGCGCATGGCGGCAGTGCCGCCCTACCAACTCGATCGCGTTCAGGTTCGCCTCGCCGAGTTGTACGGCTTCTGCCATCGCGTCCCGCTCCATCAACCGCCTCCGCAGAACCAGTCAAGCACGACGACCCGACAACCGTGCCCGGGGCACCATTCGGCTATTGACCTGGCCGAACGGACCGGTAACGCAGAGTGAGCGTTAGCGCGGTGGTCTCACTTGATCCAGTGGATGCCCATCTCAAGCCAGATGGCTGCGGTGCCGACCAAGCCGGTCCGCACTCTACGGCTGGCGAAGATCGCTTTGGTGAAGGCGCCCTTCACGACTGACGTGCCTGGTCCATCAGCAAAGCTCGGCGATCATTGAGCGAAGATTACGGTAGACCTTGACTGGGCGTCCGAGCCGACGAAGCCCGTTGGCTATGTGCGATATGTGCTTGTTCTCGCCAACCACGTAATCGCAGTAGCCCGCACCCGCCGTTAGATACAGCATGTCAAATAGATCGTTGTTGTCCCAGTGAAGCCGTCCGTCAGACAGCTTTTCGTGGATAATTTCTCGATACAGTCCGAGGCTGGGCATGTTGTGCAGGTCTTCCTCGCTGAGATAGCGCGTCCACTCACTCATCTCATCGGGTGTGATCCCGACGGAAAATGTCTCCCGTGTAAGTTCTGGTAGCATGTCGGCAATGAATCTTGCGTGTGTTCGTTGCCGCTTCAGTTCTGGTCCGGTCGGATTATCTGCCATGAAACGCGCGAAATGCTCGAACTCCAATGCCCACGCAGGGTTAGACGTCATTGGCACGTGGTCTGCGTCGAGCATCGTGTCGATCGTCGCGCCGATCGACTCGATAGACTTCACCGCCCATTGAGCGTCAAGAGGTAGGTCGTCTCGGAGATTGGGCTGGGCCATGTCTCGACCGTCATGGATGGCGTGCGGTTCTAGAGTGATCGGCGCCGGCCGGATCAGGCACACCTGGCGGTATCGGATGGTCAGCGCTTGCCGCAGTTCAAATCCTCGAAGGCTCAGTGGATCGCGCAGTTGCCAGCCGGCTGATAGCCGGGTGATCGTGAGCGCCCGCAGATAGCGCCGCTCGACGTTCACTTGCTTGCAGGTCTCGGCGATGTGTGCACCGGATATCGGCAACACCACTTCACGGCGAGTTGCGAGCCGGACGAGTCGCGTTGCTGCCTCGCGCTCCTCTTTGTTGATTTTGGCGGCGCGATCTGGCTCGTAAAGGGTCGAGGCGATTGTGCTCCAGTGGTTTTGATCAAGGTAGATCGTTGGCCGACCCCGAAGTGGTGCAAGATCGTCAGGGTGCGGCAGGTCCACGACGATGTCGTCGCCGCGGGTCGTTCGGACACGGAGCTGAGCTGAACGAGGCAAGTAAGTTGATGACTCGATGGCGCTGGTCGGCTCGAACATCGGTCGTCCGAGTGACCAGGTGAAGCCATGACCGTCTGTGAGGAGGACCGTCACCTTTCCGTCACGGTCGAGTTGCATCGCCTGTATGCGATCGAGCGGAGCTGAGGTCATTGAGACTCGGCAACGGCCGACTGATCGACAAGATTGGCGACATAGCTCAGAACGGCGAGCATCTCCAGGGCCTGTTGAGGGCTCGGGTCCGGCCAACCGGGGTGTGAGACGAGGTTCCGCACCCCCATAAAGGCGCCACGGACCAGCGCGGCGGCACCTTCATGAGCCGACTTCCAAGTCTTGGACGCAGGGTCGACGTTGCGGAGCCGAAGGCGCGGTGATCCTGTCGTCGGCTCGCTGATCGAGAACACGACGGCGAGGTTCTCACCGGAGACGCCAGGTCCAGCGATTGCCTGTAGGTGGCCTTCGAGTGCTGTCGCGGCCGTCTGTACCGCTGCCCGATGGTGGCCGTCGTCCCAGAGCGCGGCGGCGGCGCCCCAAGTGATCGGATTCAATTCGGACGCGGACAGGCGTGGTCCGACTGGTCCGACGATCTCGGCGAGTTCTTCGCGCTGAACCAGTATGGCGATGGCCTGAACGATCGCGAGGCGAGCCTGGGTAAACGGGTGGCTACCGTAGAGACCTTCTTCATGTTCCTCGACTCGTGCTGCGAGGGAGCTCTCACCCATCGCTTCGATCAGATCGTGCGCGAACTTCGTTCTCGTGCGAACTTCATCGAGGAGCCCGTTGAGCTGAGGATCGAGTCCCGGCTGTTCTGGCTGTCCGCCGTGCCCCCAGCGCCGCTCGTACATCACACCCATGCGGTCGATGAGTTCGAGTACAGCGGTGAGACGTTCGTGGGCAAGGGCTTCGTTCACACGACGACGGTACGGCGCGTGCTCCGTGCCAGCCGGGACGAACACGCCGCACCAACTATCAACCTTGGATGATGGAAACGCGCGCACCAACGGCGGCGTTGCCATGCCCGCCAGCCGCCACCCTGACGTGCTTCCTGCGGTCGCTTCGCCGGAGCCAGAGGTCGTCACACTGCTGGTTGTGGCGTTGCTCCGCGCCACAACCAGCAGTGATGACCCTGGTCAGCTTGTCCAAGATCGCCTTCTTGTCCGCCAGTTGGCGCACCTTGGCCGGGCCGATGCCCCCTCGTTCGGGCTCCGAGGCGGCGATCATCGGACTTCACACCCCAACCTGGGCTGCCACCTCATCTGGGGCTGACCGTTGTTGCGAATCGGCCCTGATGATCGCTACGAGCAATCTGGAGCGGGCCGCACCGATCCGGAGCTTCCTGCGAAGGGTATCCGCGGAGATCGGTCGGCGATGCTCGTCCCAATGACGCGCGTCCGCGTCCCTCGCCCGCTGAAGTAGATCGTCATCAACGATGTCGGAAGCAGCACGGCTGCTCTGCCCATCGGCCGGAGTGCTATCGAGCTTCGTGTCCTCGCCGGAAGGCTCCAGCATTGCCTGCTCGACAGCGTTCGGTTCCTCGGCGAACACGACCTGTCCCGGCTTCACGCCGTCGGGCGTCGCTTCAGCCGTCGGGTTTGCGATGGTCAGCGCCCTTAGCAGATCCGGGCCCACTTCCGCCCATCCGATCAGCAGCAACGGCCCGACGGTGTCGAACGCAGCCTTGCCGTACTGGCCCGCGACGAGCGGGTCGGCAACGTTCAGCGCCAAGGTGACCGCGCTGGCGAAGATGAGCAGTCGCCGGGCTGGCCGCAGTTGCGCCGGTGTCGCCCCGGCCAGGGCCAGTTGCCGAATGCCGAGTAGGAGCCCGAGGATCGAGAGATCGACGGCCGGCGCGACGAGCGGAGCGACCCAGACCGGCACGCCGAGGCGGAGCGCGAGGTTGAGGACGTTGCCGAACCCGAACATGAAGGTGAGGCCGACGACGATCCCCATGATCACGGTGACCGCCTGAGCGACCGTGGTGCCGCCTGAACCTGATGAACGGGGCAATTCGGCAGTGGAGCTGGTCATCGAGGACCACCTGCTTCGGTGCGCGGGCGTCCATGGGTGTCTCGGGTGGGGATGCCGTGTTCGCGCAGTGTGTTCAGCACGGTGGTGTGGTTGACCTTCAGGTGTTCGCCGGTTCGGGCGAGTGACCAGCCGAGGTTGTAGAGGTGGATAGCGAGGTCGACCTGGTCCGGGGAGAGGCCGCGGCGGCGCATCGGTACGCCGTGGCGGCGGAGGATGTTACTGACGGTTCGTCGTTCGATCCCGAACTGGGCGCCCAGCTCGTACACCGTCGAGCCGGCTTGGTAGCCAGCGATCAGCTCCTGGATCTGCTCGGCGCCGAGTTGCCGGGCACGTCGGGGACGGTCGCGCTTGGCCGTTGCCGGGAGGAGCGTGTCGAGGCTGGGGAGCTTCTCTCGGAGCTGTTCCAGGGCTTTGACCTGGTCTTTCGGGTTATAATAAGCTTCCCTAACCTCCACGAGCTCAGGGCGACCCTGCTCGGTTGCTAGCGCAACCTCGCCGGGTCGCCCGTCGCTTGTTCCGGGGGACGACCCTGGGACGACCCCCAGACCCCCGACCCGCTGCGCGTCACGCTGCGGTTCGCATTGTGTTCTGTCAGGCCCCTGGTAGGGGCCTGTAATCCGTTCAGCACCGTTGGGCCGTCTCCTCGTCGGGAGGCGGCGCTACGGCCGTTCCGCGCCTCGTTCGAGTGGTCGTTGACGGTGCCGGCCCGGCTGCGCTGGAGAGCATGGAGCTGGGCGAACGGCTCCATAGCTGGCGGTGACGGACAGTTCGTCGTTGGCCTCGCCAGGCCGGAGCGTCAGATGCTGGCGGCGGCGGTCGATGTCGTGCAGCGTGCGTTTGATCTTGGCGGCTGAACCGGCGGGCAGGTCGGCGAGGTCCACGTCGAGCAGGTCGTTCTCCGTGGCGACTGCCGTCAGCTTTGGCCAGGCGCCCAGACCATTCACGGGCAGGGCGGCAGCACCCGGTTCGTGTGGGTTCGATCCGTTCTAGGGCACGGTGCACACGGCGCCGTAACACACGCTGCGCGGCCCGTCGTCGGGCGATCGAGGGTCGTCCGGCTCCGGGTAGATGTCGGTCACCCACGTCACCCCAGGCGGGTCGGTGATCTCGTAGCCGGCATCGGTCAGGATGGCGGTGAATTGCTCGAGGTTGCGGGACAGGCCCGGATTGTTGCTCGTCCTGTACAGCGCCTGGACCTCGCGCGTCGCCGACTCGTTGTCGTCCATACATCCGTGGGACACGATCAGGCGTGACCCGTGCGGCAACCTGCCCCGGATGTCGGCCATGATCGTGGTGGGGTCGTCCTCGTCGGGGATGAAATGCAGCACCGCTGCGAGCACGACGACAATCGGCCGGTCGAAATCCAACAGCATCTGCGTTTCCGGTGCGTCCAGCCAGGTATCCGGGTGTCGCACGTCGCCGTTCAGCATGATCGTGTGCGGCAGATTCTCGACCAGCATCGTGCCATAGGCGTACGCAACAGCCTCGTTGTCCGCGTAGGCCACCCGCGCGTCCGGCACGATGTGTCGGACGACTTCGTGCACCGCTCCGACCGCTGGCAGCCCGCACCCGCAGTCGATCCATTGGTCGAATCCTTCGCGCGCCAACGCGGCGGCGGCGCGCATCACAAATTCGCGGTTCGCACGAGCGGCCCAGGCGACACCGGGTGCGATGGCGAGTACCTTGTCCCCGAATTGCCGGTCGACGGCGAGGCTGTGTGCGCCGCCGAGCAAGTAGTCATAGATGCGCGCCGCGCTCGGTACGTTGACATCGACGCCCGGTGGCACCGGGAACGGCGACGACTCGTCATCCTTGGTCATTCTGCACCTTCTTGTAGCAGCAACCCGACCCCGCCTCGATGCCAGCCACCAGGTTGTCACGGTTGTGGTTTGGCGTCGGCCAGGTGGTGCCCTCCACCCGCTGGATGCCCCAACTCGTGCCGCCTCCGTTGGCTAGTCGGGTCCACCGGTCATGGAAGGAAGATATCGGGGCCATGACTCATCAGGCCCACGCACAGGAGGCTTGTGCTCGTAACGGAGCGCGAGCCCTGTACGTCCTTTCCGGACGGTCAGCGGTGTAGGGCCGTTTCCTCTTGCATGTGGGACAGTTTCGCCGGGTTGCGGACCGCGTAGAGGCCGGTGATCTGGCCGTCGTCCATGCGTACCGCGACAACCGTGTCCAACTCGCCGTCGAAGCTGAGGATCAGTGCCGGGTAGCCGTTGACCTGGGCCGGTCGCACCGTCGCCGTGGCGGCGATGGTGTTCAGGCCCACGGCCAGCAGGCGGGCCACCTTCTTGGCTCCCACCACGGGCACCAGCACCGCCTGCTTCACTCCGCCGCCGTCGCCCAGGAAGACGACGTCCGGTGCCAGCAGGTCCAGCAGGCGTTGCAGGTCGCCGGTCTGGACCGCCTGCTGGAACGCGTCCAGCGCGTTCCGGGCCTCGGCCGCGGACACGGCTCCTCGGGGGCGGCGGGCCGCCACATGGGACCGTGCCCGGTGGGCGATCTGGCGGACCGCGGCCGGGGTCTTGTCGACCGCTCCGCTGATCTCGTCGTAGGTCAGGTCGAACACCTCGCGCAGCACGAACACCGCGCGTTCGGTCGGGGTGAGCGTCTCCAGGACCAGCAGCATCGCCATCGAGACGCTCTCCGCCAGCTCCACGTCCTCGGCGACGTCGGGCGTGGTCAGCAGGGGCTCGGGCAGCCACGGGCCGACGTAGGACTCCTTGCGGCGGCCCAGGGTGCGCAGCCGGGACAGGGCCTGCCGGGTGGTGATCCGGACCAGGTAGGCACGCCGGTTCTCCACCGTGTCGATGTCGACGCCCGCCCAGCGCAGCCACGTCTCCTGCAGGACGTCCTCCGCGTCCGCCGCCGAGCCGAGCATCTCGTAGGCGACGGTGAACAGCAGGTTGCGGTGGGCGACGAACGCCTCGGTGGCGGGGTCCGGGCGGCTGCGGTCGTCGGCCATGGTGGCTCCTCGTGACTCTCGACTGTGTCATCCACCAGACGCCGGGGACCGTCCTGGTGTGACACCGGGCGCCCGTTGAGTGTGGCGCGGGTCACGCGGTCGCGCCGTCACAGGGCTCGGGGTCGCCGGCGTCTCGTGTTCGTCCAGTGCGACACCACAGGGAGGACGACGTCATGGACGCCCGATTCAACATGTTCGACAACGAGATCACCGCCAAGTTCGCCAAGCGGTTCGCCAACGCCAGCCAGGTGATCCAGCAGTCGCCGCTGCCCAACTCCACACAGGAACTGGTGTCGCTGCGGGCCAGCCAGATCAACGGCTGCGGCTGGTGCATCGACTTCCACACCAAGGAAGCCACGGCTGCCGGCGAAACCGCGGTCCGGCTGAACCTGGTCGCGGCCTGGCGCGAGTCCACCGTGTTCACCGAGGCCGAACAGGCCGCGCTGGCACTCGCCGAGGAGGGCACCCGGCTGGCCGACGCCCACCTCGGCGTGTCCGACGAGACCTGGGCGCTGGTGCGCAAGCACTACGACGACGACCAGATCGGCGCGCTGGTCGCGCTGGTCGCCATGATCAACGCGGCCAACCGGCTCGCCGTGATCGTCAACCAGCGGGGCGGTTCCTACGAGGTCGGCATGTTCGCCAACGTGACGAGCTGACCGGCACGGTCCGGTCCGGCCGGGTGGTCATCCACGGTAGAGGGCGTCTCCGGGTAGTTTCGACCTCATGGGGTACGAGCACATTCGCTCGGAGCGTGACGGCGACACGGTGACCATCACGATGGACCGGGCCGCCCGGCGGAACTCGCTGTCCGCCGACCACCTGGCCGAACTGGTCGACGGGTTCAACGCCGCGGCCGCGACGGACGCCACCGGGATCGTGCTGGCCGGCGCCGGGCCGGTGTTCTCGGCGGGGCACGACTTCGCCGACGTGGCCGGCCGGAACCTGGCCGGGACGCGGGAGCTGTTGCGGCTGTGCACCGACCTGATGCACACCATCGAGGGTGTGCCGCAGGTGGTGGTCGCCAGGGTGCACGGGCTGGCCACGGCGGCCGGGTGCCAACTGGTGGCCTCGTGTGATCTGGCGGTGGCCGCGCGGTCGGCCGGGTTCGCGCTGCCGGGCGGGCGGGGTGGCTGGTTCTGTCACACCCCGGCGGTGCCGGTGGCCAGGGCGATCGGGCGGAAGCGTCTGATGGAGATGGCCCTGACCGGGGACGTCGTGGACGCGGACACGGCACTCGCGTGGGGGCTGGTCAACCGGGTGGTGCCGGATGACCAGCTCGACTCCGGCGTCGCCGAGCTGCTGGCCCGCGCGACCCGGGGCAGCCGGGCCAGCAAGGCGCTGGGCAAGCAGACCCTCTACGCGCAGCTCGACCGGCCCGAGGCGGACGCCTACGCGATCGCGCTGGAAGTGATGGCCGCCGCGTCGCAGACGCCGGCCGCCCGTGAGGGTATGGCGTCGTTCCTGGAGAAGCGCACCCCGAAGTTCCCCGACTGACCAACCGATGCGGGCGCCGCTGGCTAGCATGTGGCTGCCGCGGATGGTCATGTGACGAGGGGTGAGGCTGTGGGGTCCTTCTTTCAGGTCGATCTGGACGCGTTGAAACAGTTCGTGGACTCGCTGCACCAGTCCGACGAGAACATGAGCGACGCGCTCGACGCGATGAAATCGGCCGGCGACGACCTGCAGATCGGCACGGACGACCTCAACGGTGCCGCCAACGACTTCCAGAGCACCTGGCACTACGGGATGACGCAGATCCACTCGATGACCAAGGACACCGGCGACGGCGTCCAGAACGTCTACGGCAACTACCAGAAGACCGAGCAGGCCGTGGCGGACGCCCTGGGCAAGATGACCAGCGCGCTGGGTGGCGAGTAGCCATGTCCGACGACACCACGACGTACCCGCACCTCGGTTTCAACCCGGTGCCCGGCGTGCCCGGCGACGTCGCCTCGATGGGCGACAAGATCGGCAAGGCGGTCGGTTCGCTGACCGAGGCCAACGGTCTGATCACCAAGCTGAAGAACGCCAACGACGCCGTCTGGCAGGGCGACGCGGGCAACGCCTTCCGCAGCCACCTCAACGACAAGCTCGTCACCGACATGTCGCACGCGCAGGAGTCGCTGGAGACCGCGGTGCACGTGCTGTCCGGCTGGCACACCGACCTGTCCAACTTCAAGGACGTGGCGAGCAGGCTGGACCAGGCGGCCGCGGCCGCCCAGCAGCAGTACGAGCAGGCCAAGAACGAGCTCGAACAGGCCAAGTCGAACCCCGACCTGGGCCTGGCCGGCAAGCAGTTCCCGGACGCCCAGTCGCTGCAGCAGGCGCAGAACCTGCTCAACGAGGCCGAGTCGGCGGTCAACACCGCGGCCTCCAAGGTGGGCGACGCGGGCAACACGCTCGAGTCGATCATGAAGCAGGCCAAGGACCTGGCCAGCCAGCACGACGACGTGGCCAGCAAGGCCGCGAACGCGCTCAAGCAGGCGACCAGCAAGCTCGCGCCGCACAAGCCGGGCATGTTCAGCAGCATGTTCAGCAGCATCGGCAACGCCCTCAAGGCGGTCGGCGGCTGGGTGAAGGACCACCTCGACGCCATCCACTCGGTGCTGTCCACGATCGCCGCCATCGGCGGGCTCGTCGCGCTGGTCACGCCGCCGCCGATCGACGCCATCGCGCTGGGCGTCTCGGTGGTCGCCGGTGCCGGCGCGCTGGCCTGCGACGCGGCCAATCCGCAGTTCCGGGCCGGGATCGACCAGCTCGTGCACGGCCACTTCAACAAGCAGTCCCTGGGTGCCGCGATGACCGGCGTCACCGATCTGCTCAGCGTGGTGCCCGGCGTGGGCGTGGCGTCCAAGGCGATCAAGGGCGCGGACGTGGTCGGCGAGGGCGTGTCCGGCATCGGCAAGATCAGCGACATCGCGTCCACCATGGTCGGCAAGCCGGGCTTCGCGGCGAAGATGATCGCCAAGATCCCCGGTGTCGACACCGCGGTGAACGCGCTCAAGCTGCCGGCGGTGGCCAACACCGTGCTCACCCACGCCGGTGACGACGTCTCCGGCGCCATCAACCTCGGCATGAAGGCCAAGAGCGCCGTCACCGATGTCTACAAGGACGCCAAGAAGGCTTTGTCGTGACCAACATCCAGTCCGCGCTCAGCGACTCGTCGGACGAACTCACCGAGTTCTGGGTCGAGATCCCGACCGGCTACGTACCGCTGCCCACCGACGCCATCGACGAGAACATGGCCGTGGCGACGGAGGTGCTGCACGAGCGGGCCGACCCGGACCAGCAGCGGATCGCCGACGTGATGATCGACCTGCTCACGTCCTACCTGCACGCCCTGGCCTCGCGCAACGGCGTGTACTGCGGCGTCGGCCGGCATCTGTCCGCTGTGGATGGTACGGCGATCTCGTCGTCGCTGGTGGTGGCGCTGCAGGAGTTCCCGGAGAAGGTCAACCCCAGGGTGCTGCTGAAGGACCTGCTGGTCACCAAGTCGGAGGCAGGCGACCAGGGTCAGGCCGACCTGGTCGACGTGCAGGGCAGGCCGATGCTGTTCGTCGAGTGCAGTCGTGAACTGCCGACACCCACGTTCCCCGGGCTGCCCGAACCGCCGGACGGCGGGACCAGCACGGTGTTCCAGATCGAGGCGCTGGTGCCCTCGGAGGACGGCAGCAAGCTGGTGTCGATCGAGTTCTCCACGCCGTTCGTGGCGCACGGCCCGGAGTTCCGCACGATGGTGGTGACGATGGCGGGGTCGGTCTCGTTCGACCCGCCACAGGCCGAGCCCGGCCGAGCAGTGTCCATTTCGGACATGCTCGGCGGCTGAAGTCGGGCGCCTCGGTCAGGCGCCGCGCAGCGCCCGCACGTCGCGGCTGCGGACGACGGGCAGGAACGCCTTGTCCTCGTCCACGTCGTCGCCCGTCGTCGAGGCGCCGAGCAGGCCGACCACCACGATGATCGACACCCAGATGCCCCGCACCCACGCGCCTGCCAGCTGACCGAACCCGGGCTTGCCGCCGTCGACCGGGCGGATCATGCGCAGCCCGAACAGCGCCTTGCCCAGCGTGGTGCCGCAGGCCGCCTGGATCGGCACGCGGTGCAGGAACGACACGACCAACCACACCACGATCGCCCACACGACCGGCAGCTTGGCCAGCGACGGCACGTGCTGTGCGCCGACCTCCGTGGCGACCGCGCAACCGACGTGGATGACCCAGTCGACGGTGAAGCCGAACACCCGGCGCAACTTGCGCGGCGACGGGTAGCGCGGGTCGCCGGCGTAGCCGTGCAGCATGCCCAGCCCGGCCGGCGGCCTGGACTGCTGGTACTGCGGTGACTGCTGGTACTGGGGTGGCTGTCCCCACGCCCCTGGGGGGTAGGGCTGCTGCGGTTGTCCGCCCTGCGGGGGAAAGCTCATGGGCGGATTATGCCGCAGCAGCCCCACCGTCAGGCCGGTTCCCGGATTGTCATCACTACGGCCGAACGACTCCGGCCGGTCGCGGCCCGTGGCCCACGGTGACGACCGGGCGCGAGGTCGTGCTGGAGTCGACACTCGAGTCGATAAACCCCACTGCGACCCCGGTCGTCCTACAGTTGTGGTGCAGCGGATCGGCGACGGCAGAGGGGACGAACCGTGAGCGGACTCGCTCAGGTGATCGGTTCGATGCTGTCCTGGTTGCACCAGTATCCGATCACCTTCTGTCCAGGAGCATGGCCATGGACGGTCACGCTGGCCGGCGGTGTGCTCGGACTGTTCCCGGTCCTCGGCGCGATCCTGCTGGCCCTGGTGCGCAAGGGCACCGGCAACAACTACGGCGTGCCGTCGATGGTCGTGTTCGGCCTGTTCGGGGGCGTGTTCGGCTTCCTGCTGCCGTGGCTGGGCAGCTGGTTCGTCTCCGACGTGGTGCGCAGCGCGGTGACCCGGGGCCACGCGCCGGGGCTCAGCGCGCAAGACGTGGCCGACCTGCATCAACGCGTCTGCGTGCTGGACCGGTTCGGCACCCAGGGTGGCTACCTGGGCCTGGGGCACACCGTGTTCGAGGCGTTGATGCGGTCGTCGGGCGGCACGTTCGCGTTCGCCGTCTACGTCGTCACGCTGGTCGGTCTGCCGGTGCTGTGCCTGCTCGCGGTGATGGTGCAGCAGCGGGTCGCGCTGCGTCGCGGTCCGCACTGGCCGGGCAGGTTGATGTGGCTGCCGTTCGTGGCGTTCGCGGTGGCCACCATTCCGCTGGAGGCCAACCTGATGGCCCACCTGTGGCTGGGCTTTCTGCTGGTCAGCGTGCTGGGCGTACTGGTGGTGGCCCTGCTGGGCGGCCCGAGCTGGTCGGTGATCAACCGGCCGCCGCGCGAGACGCCACCACCACCCATGCCCGCGCAGCAGCAGCCACCTGCCTACGCCACGTATCCGCCGTCCCGGGAGCTCTACCGGCAGCCGCCGGCGTCGATGCCGTACCGCCCGCTGCACAACACTCCGCTCGCGCCCCCGGCCCCGGCGCCTGCCCGGCTGGCCGACACCCCCGGACCGCTGCCGTTCGCCACCCGGGACAGCGCCACCGTGCTGTGGAACTCGGCCGGTGGCCGGTTCCGCCGGGAGCGGCAGCTCGGGCACGGCGGGTTCGGCACGGTGTGGCTGGCCAAGGACACCCAGCTCGACCGCACGGTCGCGTTGAAGTTCGCGCACGCCCCGGACGCCGACACCCAGGCCAGGATGATGCGTGAGGCCCGCGCCCTGGCCGCAGTGCACCACCCGAACTGTGTGAAGGTCTACGACATCATCGAGGACGTCGACGGCCTGGGCATCGTCATGGAGTACATCGACGGGCAGCCGCTGTCCGACGCGGTCGGGCACGGCACGGTGGACGACGTGGCCGCCGCCCGGCTGTGGGCGACGATGGCGGGCGCGCTGGCGTCCGCGCACGCCCAGGGCGTGCTGCACCGGGACGTCAAACCGGCGAACGTGCTGGTCGACCGGGAGGGCATGCCGCACCTGATCGACTTCGGCATCGCCCGGGCGCGCGGCGACCAGACGCTCACCGCGGCCGGCCTGATGATGGGGACGCCCGACTTCCTGGCGCCGGAGACGGCGGCCACCGGCGTGGCCACCCCGGCGTCGGACGCCTGGCAGCTCGCCGCGACCGTCAGCTACGCCCTGACCGGCCAGCCGCCGCGCGGGCACCGCTCGAACCCGATGTCGGCGCTGATGGCGGCCGCCCAGCGGCTGCCCAACACCCATCTGCCCGACCGCAGCCAGCACCTGGCGCTGCTGTCCGCCGCGCTGGACGGCGATCCGGGCCGCAGGCCGACGCTGAGCAGCGTGCATCGCGAGCTCACCGCGTGGCTGGGCCGGGCGGGCCACTCCGAGGAGGGCCCGGTCACCAAGGCATCGCCGGTCCGGCTAACGCCAGGACGGTAGCCAGAGTTCGGCCTGCCAGTGCGCGGCCGAGATCGGGTCGCCGTTGAGGATCGGCCACAGCCAGGCGAAGTTGGCCACCACGAGACCGACGTACAGCGCCACGACGAGCACGCCGGTCTGCCGTCGCTCGTAGCCGGCGCGGGCCCGGCCGAGGATCTCGCCCAGCGGCAGCACCAGCATCAGCACCAGGAACGGTGCCAGTGGCGTCATGTAGAAGAAGTACATCTGCCGGTCGATGTTGAGGAACCAGGGCAGGATGCCGGCCAGGTAGGTGACCAGCACGCCCAGGTAGCGCCAGTCCAGCCGGCCGATGGCCCGCCACAGCGCCCAGCCAAGCGCCGGGAACGCCAGCCACCACATGGCCGGGGTGCCGATCAGCATGGTGGCGCTGACGCAGTCCGGCGAGCCGCACGCCGACGTGCCGGACGCGTAGTAGTACAGCATCGGCCGCAGCCCCATCGGCCAGGTCCAGGGCTTGGACTCCCACGGGTGCGGGTTGTTCTTCGGGGTCAGCAGGTGCTCGTGGAAGTAGAGGACGTTCTGGCTGTAGTGGAACAGCAGCCGGATGGCCTGCGGGATCCAGCTCAGCGGCCAGGGCCACGGGTCGCCC
The DNA here is from genome assembly GCA_036273855.1 of Pseudonocardiaceae bacterium. Classification (GTDB taxonomy): domain Bacteria; phylum Actinomycetota; class Actinomycetes; order Mycobacteriales; family Pseudonocardiaceae; genus DATEPR01. The sequence continues at coordinate 157,011 of DASUGU010000049.1, read as the reverse complement.
GGCTGGTACGGGTAGTTGCCGCCGACGGCGTGCCGGTCGACGCCGGTCTCGCTGGACAGCCACGCCCACCAGCCGGCCAGGTACACCAGGATCGGCACCAGGATCAGCGCCCACAGCACCGGCACCACGTCCCGGACCAGGGTGCCGACCCACGGTCGCCGGACGCCGGCCGCCTTGCGGGCCGACACGTCCCAGAACAGGGTCAGCACGGTGAACGTGGCGATCCAGTACAGGCCGTCCCACTTGGTCACCAGGGTCAGCCCGAGACACAGCCCGCAGGCGAAGCGCCACCAGCGGAAGCCGATCCGGGGCCCGTACGGCGACTCCGTGGCGAACCCCTCGCGCACGGCCGTGGCCAGCCGGAACCGCACCTGGTCGCGGTCGCACAGCAGGCAGGCGAACGCGGCGAGCAGCCACAGCGCGGTGAAGATGTCCAGCATGCCCATCCTGGCCTGCAGGTGGGACAGGCCGTCGCAGATGAGCAGGATGCCGGCGATGCCGCCGAGCAGCGTGGACCGGGTCATCCGGCGGGCGATCCGGATGATCAGCAGGATCATGATGGTGCCGGCCAGCGCGGAGGCGAACCGCCAGCCGACGCCGTCGTAGCCGAACAGCCACTCGCCGACCGCGATGAGGTACTTGCCCATCGGCGGGTGCACGGTGAGCTCGTAGCCGGGGTTGTCCTCGAAGCCGCCGTTGCGCAGCATCTGCAGCGCCTGCGGGACGTAGTGCTTCTCGTCGAAGATCGGCGTGCCGTTGTCGGTGGGGTAGCCGAGGTTCTGGAACCGCAGCGCGGCACCGATGGCGGTGAGCACGATGGTGACCAGCCAGCCGCGCAGGCGGTCGGTGGGCATCGGCTTGCCGAGGCGGTCGGCGGGCTCGGTGAGCAGGGTGTCCGGTGGCGGTCCGTCGGGGGGCTGGGCGCCCGGCGGCACCAGGTCGTCGTCCCGGCCGGCAGTGATCTCGGCCGGATCGTCGACCAGGACGTTCCCGCCCTCCGGCGGTGCCTCCGGGTCCGCCTCGGTCTCCGTCGTGCTCACCGGGCCGATCGTAGGGTGAGCGTCGTGAAGCGGGAATCTGGACCGGGTCGACTCGTGCTGGCGGGGACACCGCTGGGGGACGCGTCGGACGCGTCGCCGAAGCTGGTGGCCGCGCTGGGCGACGCCGACGTGATCGCGGCCGAGGACACCCGGCGGTTGCGGTCGCTGGCCGCCGCCCTGGGCGTGACGCCCGCCGGGCGGGTGGTCAGCTTCTACGACGCCGTGGAGACCGCCCGGCTGCCCGGCCTGGTGGCGGCGATCGAGGACGGCGGGACCGTGCTGCTGGTGACCGACGCCGGCATGCCGAGCGTGTCCGATCCCGGCTACCGGCTGGTGGACGCCTGTGTCGAGGCCGGGCTGCCGGTAACGTGCATTCCCGGCCCGTCCGCGGTGACCACCGCGCTGGCGCTGTCCGGGCTGGCCAGCGACCGGTTCTGCTTCGAGGGCTTCGCGCCGCGCAAACCGGGGGAGCGGCGGCGGTGGCTGACCGAGTTGGCCACCGAACGGCGGACATGCGTGTTCTTCGAGTCGCCGCACCGGCTGGCCGCCACCCTGGCCGAGGCGGCCGACGTGCTCGGCGGGCAGCGGCGGGCCGCGGTGTGCCGGGAGCTGACCAAACAGTATGAAGAGGTGCGTCGCGGCGGTCTGGCCGAACTGGCCGGCTGGGCGCGGGACGGGGTACGCGGCGAGGTGACGGTGGTGCTGGCCGGCGCCGAACCCGAGCCGGCCGACGTGGGCGACCTGACCGGCCGGGTCGAGTCGCTCGTGGCGGGCGGGCAGCGGTTGAAGGACGCCGTGGCCGACGTGGCGGCGGGTACGGGGGTGGGCCGGAAGGCGCTCTACGACGCCGTGCTGGCCGGCCGGAAAGGCGGACGTGCCGATCCGTAGGCTTGACTCATGAGCACTCCCGTGTTGACGGCGGTGGCCTGGCCCTATGCCAACGGGCCACGCCACATCGGCCACGTGTCCGGTTTCGGAGTTCCTTCGGACCTCTTCTCCCGGTACATGCGCATGGCCGGCAACGACGTGCTCATGGTGTCCGGCAGTGACGAGCACGGCACGCCGATCCTGGTGCAGGCCGACAAGGAGGGCCTGACCCCGCAGCAGACCGCGGACAAGTACCACCGGGTCATCGCCGAGGACATGCGCGACCTGGGCGTCACCTACGACCTCTACACCCGCACCACCACCGGCAACCACCGCGACGTCACGCAGCAGATCTTCCTGGCGTTGAACCGCAACGGCTACATCGTGCCCAAGCGGACCAAAGGTGCGATCAGCCCGAGCACCGGCCGCACCCTGCCCGACCGCTACATCGAGGGCACCTGCCCGATCTGCGGCTACGACGGTGCCCGCGGCGACCAGTGCGACAACTGCGGCAACCAGCTCGACGCGATCGACCTGATCCACCCGAAGTCGCGGATCAACGGCGAGACGCCGAAGTTCATCGACACCGAGCACCTGTTCCTGGACCTGCCCGCGTTCACCGAGACGCTGGGCAAGTGGCTGTCCACGAAGACCGACTGGCGGCCCAACGTCCTGAAGTTCACCCAGAACCTGCTGGACGACATGCGGCCCCGGCCGATCACCCGTGACCTGGACTGGGGCGTGCCGATCCCGCTGGACGGGTGGCGCGACCAGCCGCTGAAGCGGTTCTACGTGTGGTTCGACGCGGTCATCGGCTACTTCTCGGCCAGCGTCGAGTGGGCGCGCCGGTCCGGCGACCCGGACGCGTGGCAGAAGTGGTGGACCAACCCGGACGCCCTGATCATGAACTTCATGGGCAAGGACAACATCACCTTCCACGCCCAGATCTGGCCCGCGCTGTTGCTGGGTCACAACGGTGCCGGCGACCACGGCGGTGAGCCCGGGCCGTACGGGACGCTGAACCTGCCGTCGGAGATCGTGTCCAGCGAGTTCCTCACCATGAGCGGCTCGAAATTCTCCACGTCCAAGGGCACCGTGATCTACGTGCGGGACTTCCTGCGCGAGTTCGGGCCGGACAGCCTGCGCTACTTCATCGCGGCGGCCGGCCCGGAGACCCAGGACGTCGACTTCACCTGGGACGAGTTCGTCCGCCGGGTGAACTTCGAGCTGGCCAACGAGTGGGGCAACCTGGTGAACAGGTCCATCTCGATGGCGCACAAGAACGTGGGCGCGGTGCCGACGCCCAGCCGGCCGGAGCAGGCCGACGAGGAACTCAAGGCGCTGGCCGGCCGGGCGTTCGACACGGTCGGGGACCACCTGCGGCGCAGCAGGTTCCGCGCGGCGATCGCGGAGACCATGCGGGTCGCGCAGGCCGCCAACAAGTACCTGTCCGATCAGGAGCCGTGGAAGCGCAAGGACGACCCGGAGCGCCGGGACACCATCCTGCACACGGCGCTGCAGGTCGTGTCGGACGTGAACACGATGTTCACGCCGTTCCTGCCGCACTCCGCGCAGCAGGTCTACCAGGCGCTGGGCGGCGAAGGCCGGTGGGCGGCGCAGCCGGAGCTGCGCGAGGTGGACGACCTGGACATCGAGGGGCGCGGTTTCCCGGTGATCACCGGTGACTACGACGAGGAACTGGCTCGCTGGGAGTCGGTGCCGATCGAGGTGGGTAAGCCGCTGGCCAAGCCGACACCGCTGTTCACCAAGCTGGACCCCGAGCTGGGCGAGACCGGCCCGGACTTCGCGCCCATCTCCAGGTGACGAAGCGGCGCGGCGAGCTGCCGCCGGTGCCGGAAGCCCTTCCGGTGCCCGTGGTGGACGCGCACACGCACCTGGACGCCTGTGGGGCCATGGACGCGGCCGGCGTGCGGGCGATGGTGGACCGGGCCGAGTCGGCCGGTGTGGACCGAGTGGTCACGGTGGCCGACGACCTGGCGTCCGCCCGGCGGGCCGTGGACGCGGCCGGGTGGGACGCCAGGGTGTTCGCCGCGGTGGCCGTCCATCCGACCCGTACGGCGTCCTTCGGCGACGAGGACAAGGCCGCGATCGAGGCGCTGGTGCTGCTGCCCAGCGTGGTGGCGGTCGGCGAGACCGGTTTGGACTACTACTGGGACTACTCGCCGCCGGACGCGCAGCGGGCCGCCTTCCGTTGGCACATCGGGCTGGCCAAGCGGATCGGCAAGCCGCTGATGATCCACGACCGGGACGCCCACGCCGACGTGCTGTCCATTCTGGAGGAGGAAGGTCCACCCGACACGGTGGTCTTCCACAGCTACTCCGGGGATGTCGCGATGACCGAGCGGTGCGTCGCGGCCGGGTACGTGTTGTCGTTCTCCGGCACGGTGACCTTTCGCAACGCACCCGAACTGCGCGAATCGGCCACCCTGGTGCCGGACCGTCAACTGTTAGTGGAAACGGACGCGCCTTTCCTGACACCGCATCCGTTCCGTGGTCGTCCGAACGAGCCGTACTGCACCGCTTACACCGTTCGGGAACTGGCGCGGCTACGAGGTGTGAGCGACGCGGATTTCGGAGCAGTACTCCGGGAAAACGCCGAACGGATCTTCGGCCTGCGCCGATCGGCGTAATGTCCCCGCAGCGTACGGGGGTGTTATCACACAACGGTGTGACGAAGGGCACGGTTTTTCCTCGGGGTGTTTGCGCAACCCGCTGGAACCCGTTACGGTCCCGTGACCGATGCCCCTAACGGACCAAGGTGGAACGTCACCGAGGACCACCAAGGGCAACCCGCAGTCGAGGCGGCGTTGTGTCGGGGCCTGATCGCCGGAAGGCGAAAGGGAACACGCGTTCGCTACGGGAGCTGGAGCACCACACCGAGTACCGCACGCAGGAGGACGGGATCTAGCACATCGGCAGCACAGCACTGATGGATGCCAGACCTGAACCCACGTGCGGAACGCGTATGGAGGTAACGGCCCTGTGATCGCGAGCGGTGACTATCGCAACCGGACCATGTCCGGACAGCGAAGTCAGGTAAGCAGCACGGACAGGAATGTCGACTGGTTCGGCGGCGGTCTGCCACCCGGGTACGACTCCGGGTACCACGCCCAGCCCGGCCAGCCGCAGCAGCAGTACCAGCAGCCCGTCCCGCCTGCCTACCAGTCCGGAAACTACACCCGGAACAACTACGGCTCCGGCTACTTCAGCCGGCCGGCACCGGGATTCCAGCCCGATCCGTACGGGCAGCAGCAGAACCAGTTCCAGAACAGCTTCAGTGGCCCCGCTGTGGGGCTCCGCGAGCGCCCCGTCGAGATGAGCGCGATCACCTCCTCGTTCACGGTGACCGAGCAGGACGTACTCGACGTGTTGGGCCCGGACGCCGACGACCTGTTGGCCACCGCGAACCTCGACGTCGACGGCCTGATCTCGATGATCAACGCCGAGACGACCCTGCTGCCGCGCATCGACGAAGAGCTCGAGGCGATGTTCGCCGCCGAGTCGGCGGAGGAGCCCGACTACTTCGGTCGGTCCGAGGCGGGGGAACAGCCCGAGCAGGAGAGCATCGGGCGCCGCTGGAAGAAGCGGTTCCTCAAGGCCACCATCCTGGCCATCCTGATGTCCGCCACCGGCGGTGCCGCGATGGCCGTGGCGATGGACAAGGACGTCACGGTCGACGTCGACGGCCACGACATGCACGTGCGCACGTACGACGAGACCGTCGGCGGCCTGCTCGCCGACCAGGGCATCAAGATCGGCCCGCACGACGCGCTGTCCCCGTCGCCGAACGCGCCGGTGGCCGACGGCGGCAAGATCATGCTGGAGCGTGGTCGCCTGCTGCGGTTGACCGTGGACGGTGTCGAGCAGCAGCAGTGGACCAGGGCCCAGACCGTCGGCGAGGCGTTGCAGCAGCTCAACGTCAAGACCGCGGGCGCCTTCGTGTCCACCACCCCCGGCAGCCAGATCCCGCTGTCCGGTCTCGCCGTGCAGATCCGCACGCCCAAGAAGGTCGTCCTGATGGACGGCGCGGGCGTGCCCAGGACGGTGACCTCCACCGACGCCACCATCGGTGACCTGCTGCGCGACCAGAAGATCGTCCTCGGCCCGCACGACACGGTCAGCCCGAGCCTGACCCTGCCGGTCAAGGCGGGGATGCGGATCTCGATCAGCCGCAACGGCACCTCGATCATCACCGTCACGCAGCCCATCACCCCGACGGTGCAGCGGATCCAGGACTCCACCCTGAACGAGGGCGTGGAGAAGGTCGTCACCAAGGGCGTGCCCGGCTCCGAGATCGTCACCTACCGGGTGACCAAGCACAACGGCGTCGAGTCCGGCCGGACCCAGCTGTCCGTGCAGGTCACCAAGAAGGCCGTGACCGAGGTCGTCCACGAGGGCACCAAGGCGCTGCCCGGCGACGAGGTCTGGGACGAGATCGCCCAGTGCGAGTCCGGTGGCAACTGGCACATCAACACCGGCAACGGCTACTACGGCGGCCTCCAGTTCAACCAGGCCACGTGGCTGTCCAACGGTGGCGGCCAGTACGCCTCGCGGGCCGACCTGGCCACCAAGGCCCAGCAGATCGCGATCGCCGACCGGGTGCGCGCGGCACGGGGCCTGGAGCCCTGGCAGTGCGCGGCCGAGCTCGGCCTGCCGCTGGCGCCGCCGTCCTGACCCGACCTGGCGGGTACGCTCCGCCGCGTGGATGCGTTGCTGGGGCCGGCTGACGTCCGCGCCCTGGCCGCGTCACTGGACGTCCGGCCCACCAAGCGCCTGGGCCAGAACTTCGTGCACGACGCCAACACCGTCCGCCGCATCGTGGCGGCGGCCGGGTTGGCGGCCGACGACGTCGTCCTGGAGGTCGGGCCCGGCCTCGGCTCGCTGACCCTCGCCCTGCTGCCCGCGGCCCGTGCCGTGGTGGCCGTGGAACTCGATCCGGTGCTGGCCGCGCGCCTGCCGCAGACCGTGGCCGAACGCGCGCCCGGACTGGTCGACCGGCTGCACGTGATCGCCGCCGACGCGCTGACCGTGCCGGTGGCCGACCTGCCCCTCGCGCCCACCGCGCTGGTGGCCAACCTGCCCTACAACGTGGCCGTGCCGGTGGTGCTGCGCCTGCTCGCCGACCTGCCCGGCCTGGCGCACGGGCTGGTGATGGTGCAGGCGGAGGTGGCCGACCGGTTGGCCGCCGGGCCGGGCAGCCGGACCTACGGGGTGCCCAGCGTGAAGGCCGCCTGGTACGCCGACGTGCGGCGGGCCGGTGCGGTGCCCCGGTCGGTGTTCTGGCCGGTGCCCAACGTCGACTCGGCCCTGGTGTCGTTCACCCGGCGGCCCTCCCCATCCACTGTGGACCGCACGGTGGTGTTCTCGATCGTGGACGCCGCGTTCGCGCAGCGCCGCAAGACCCTGCGCGCCGCCCTGGCCGGGTGGGCCGGTTCGGCGGACGCGGCCGGCCGGCTGCTGACCTCAGCGGGCGTGTCGCCGTCCGCGCGGGGGGAGCAGCTCGGTGTGGCCGAGTTCACACGGTTGGCGGAAGTCGCCGTGGCGGTCGGCGTAAGGGATCACCCTGAGGTGTGAGCTGGGTCGTGCCACCCGGTTGAACGCTTGCGCGCCGGGCCGGTGTTCGGCTGTACTGGGTGCACCCATCCAGAGCGGCTGAGGGACCTGGCCCGCGGAAGCCGCAGCAACCACCCGATATCGGGCTGGTGCTACCGCCAGGACCGATGGAGGACTCGTGGACCTCACCCGCCGCCGGACTGTAGACCAGTGCCGCCGTACAGCAACGGGCTGTCGACGCTGACGCGTACCACCCCATCGCGCGATCCAGCCTGACCAGCCCTTTCTTCCATAGCCGACAGCCGACGATCCGGCGTGTCGAGTGCTGCCCGGGAGTAGCCATGATCACAGTCGAGAACCTCACCAAGTCCTATACCGGCTCGGCGCTCGCCCTGGACGACGTCACCCTGGACGTCGCGGACGGCGCCCTCTACGGCGTCGTCGGGCCGACCGGCGCCGGCAAGTCCACCCTGGCCCGGTGCGTCGCGCTGCAGGAACGGCCCGACCGCGGCGCGATCCGGGTCGGCGGCACCAACCTGATGGCCCTGGGCACCAGCCAGTTGCGGCAGGCCCGCCGGCAGATCGCGCTGCTGCCACCCGAGCGGTCGCTGGTCGCCCAGCGCACCGCGGCCGGCAACGTGGCCGCGCCGCTGGAGCAGGCCGGCATGGCCGGGCCGCAGCGCCGGTCGAAGGTGGCCGACCTGCTGGACCTGGTCGGCCTCACCGACCGCGCGTCCCGCTCGCCCGCCGACCTCACGGTCGGCCAGCAGCGCCGGGTCGGCGTGGCCAGGGCCCTGGCCGGCGGTGCCACGGTGCTGCTCGCCGACGAGCCGACCAGCGACCTGGACGCCACCGACGCGGCCGCGGTGCTGACCGTGCTGGACCGCGCCCGGGCCGAGCTCGGCGTGACCGTGGTCGTGGTGACCAGGGACGCCGGCGTGGTGCGGCGGCTGTGCGACGACATCGCGGTGCTGGACGGCGGCCGGCTCGTCGAGCACGGGAAACTGCTGGACCTGGCCACCGACCTGGGGAGCTGGACCGCGACGGCGGTGCTGCCCGCGGTGCACGCCGACCTGTGCCCGAGCGCGCTGGCCGCCCTGACGTCGTCCTACGACCGGGTGGCCGACGTCGTGCTGATCGGGTTCGCCACGGTCGGCGCGCTGCTGCCCGAGGCGGCCGGCCGGTTCGGTGTGGACATCTCGGTGATCGGCGGCGGACTGACCCGGCTCGGCGACACGCCGGTGGCCCGGTTCCAGGTCGGCGTGCGTGGTGAGCGGGCCGACAGCGCCCTGGCGTGGATCGCCGACCGGGGTGCCGTGGTGCACCGCGCACCCGCGGGACCGCAGGGAGTGGCGGCCTGACCTTCGTCCTGCCGGCCGGGTCGTAGGCTCAGGGTGTGCTTGCTGTGGTCCCCACGCCGGTAACGGTCCGCGTACCCGCCAAGGTCAACCTGCATCTCGCGGTCGGTGACCGCAGGCCCGACGGCTATCACAACCTGACCACGGTGTTCCAGGCGTTGTCGCTGACCGACGAGGTCGTCGTCGCGGCCACCGAGGACCCGGGCGTCGAGGTCACCGGTGAGGGCGCGGCCGCGGTGCCGGCCGGCAAGGACAACCTCGCCTGGCGAGCCGTCGAGGCGCTGGCCGACCATGTCGGCCGCGATCCCGCGGACAGCCTGGTCAAAGTGCTGATCCGCAAGGCCATCCCGGTGGCCGGCGGCATGGCGGGCGGCAGCGCGGACGCGGCGGCGACCCTGGTCGGCCTGGCCGCGCTGTGGAAGCTGGAGATCGGCCGCGACGAACTGGCCACGGTCGCCGCCCGGCTGGGCAGCGACGTGCCGTTCATGCTGCACGGCGGCACCGCTCTGGGCACCGGTCGCGGCGAGCAACTCGTCCCGGTGCTCACCCGGCACACGTTCCACTGGGTGATCGCGCTGGATCGCCGTGGGTTGCGCACCCCGGAGGTGTACGGCGAACTGGACCGGCTGCGCGACGACGGCCGGCCGCAGCGCACCGGGGACGTCGAACCGGTGCTGGAGGCCCTGGCGTCCGGTGACCCCCGGCAGTTGGCCCTGTTGCTGGGCAACGACCTCCAGGCCGCCGCCGTCTCCTTGCGGCCCGCGCTGCGCCGCACCCTGCGTGCCGGCGTGGCCGCCGGGGCGCTGGCCGGTCTGGTCAGCGGGTCCGGTCCGACGTGCGCGTTCCTGTGCTCCGACGGGGACAGCGCGGTACGGGTGGCCGCCGAACTGGCCGGTGCCGGCGTGTGCCGGACGGTCCGGGTGGCGTCCGGTCCGGTGCCGGGGGCGCGGGTGATCGGCGGCGAGGACGCGCAGCGTCCGGCACCCCCCGAGGTGCACGCCTGATGCTGATCAGGACGCAGGCCGACCTCCAGGCGGCGTTGCGGGTCGGCGGCGACGTCGCATGCGATCCGACCGTGGTGATCGACCTGACCGAGACGATGCCGATCGGACTGCCCACGCGACTGCTGGGCGGCACGTTCACCGTCAGGTCCGGTCCGGCGTTCCACGTGTCCAGTTCGGACGTGGAGATCGCGGCCGTGTCGATCACCGGTCCCGGCGGCACCACGCTGAACACGGCGCAGCGGCTGATCAATGCCGTGGGCACCCAGGCGGCGCCGCTGACCGGGATCACCGTGCGCGACTGCCGCCTGTCCGGGTCGATGTCCGACTCGGTGTGGCTGGAGTGGTGTGTCGACTCGTCGGTGCGCGGCTGCGTCATCTCGGACTTCCTCAACTCGGGCGTCCTCGTGGTGTCCGGCCTACGCGTGTCGGTGGCGGACAACGCCATCTCCGACGGCCACCTCGCCACGGGTGCGGTCAATGTGTACGGCATCTCGTTCACCGACCTCCTCAACACCGCGAGCGCCCGCAGCACCCATTGCACCGCCACCGGCAACCAGGTGCAGGAGATCGACTGGGAGGGCATCGAGACCCACGGCGGCAACGGCATCGTCGTCACGGGCAACACGGTCACCGCCTGCCACCGCGGGATCGCCTTGGTGACGGGCAACACCAACCGGGTCGCGGCGCCCACGAACTGTGTGACGTCGGGCAATCTGGTCGACGGCACCGGTGCCCGTGTCACGCCGGACATCGGCGTGTTCCTGGCCGGCGGGAGCGCGCCGGCCAGCGCCACGATCACCGGCAACACCATCGCCGGCTACGACAGCGCCCAACCGATCTCCGTCATCAACTGGAACCGGACGAACACCACGGTCGCCAACAACTCCCGGCCGCACGTCCCGTGGTCCAACGTGACGCTCGCCACGGGCTGGACGGCCAACGCCACATTCCATCCGCAGTACATGGTCGACGGCAACACCGTCAGCTTCCGGGGTGGCGTCATACCGCCGACGGGCGGGATCTCCGGCCACCCGGTCATCGGCAGCCTCGCCGCGACGGCCGCGTGGCCCACCCAGCGGGTCTTCTTCGCCACCACGAAGGGCAGCAGCGCCGCAGCCGGGATCGGCGTCCTCAATGTCGATGTCGACGGCACCTTCCGCGTCGACTACGGCTCGACCAGCGACCAGTTCACCTACTGGCTCACCGGCACCTACCTGGCCGCATGACGCGGAGGGCCGGCGTCGATCAGGCCGGCCCTCCGCGTCACGTGGGGAATGTGATCAGGACTTCGTGAACGTCAGCGTGACGAAGGCGTCGTAGTGGATGCCCTGACCGGCAGCGCCGGGCACGTTGATGTGGTCCACGCTGGACGGCTGGGCGCCGGTCTGCGAACCACCGCAGTCGGCCGTGCTCCCGATGCCCAGCATGACGGTGGTGGGGGCTGCGGCGGTGCCGGTCAGCGGCTGGGTGGCACCGTTGTTGTCGGCGCCGTCGGCGTACTCACAGGTCAGCTTCGCACCGGTGGTGTTGTCTTCCTTCTCCAGCACGATCCGCGGGTAGACCGACCAGCCGTCGGCCGTCGAGTACCCCTGCAGCGACACGTCGCAGCCGTCGGTCGCGTTCTTGCACGTGAAGCGGACGGTGCCGGAAGCCTGGTCACCGACGGGCGAGCCGAGTTCGGCGGTCTCGTACTGGGCCCACGTCGTCCCGGCCACCTGAAGCTGGGCGACACCGAACGTGGGGGCGGCGGCCGGTGCGGCGGCCGGCAGGTCGTACTTCGTGACCGACAGCAGGAAACGCGCGGAGGCGTTGCTGTGCACCCGCACCTGCCCGTTGGCCAACGCGGACGTGAACGGCGCCGTGTTGCCGGAACTGTTCAGGGTGGTCGTGACACCACCGGTCACGGTCTCGGTGCCGGGGTGGCCGTTGACGCCGCTCCACACGAAGGCCCTGGTCGGGGACTTCGCGTTGAACAGGGTGAGGTAGCCCTCGATGCCGGTCGCGTCGGCGGGAATGCCGTCGACACCGGCCACCTGTACGGTGACGTCGGCCGCCGGGCTGATCGCGCGGCCGGGCGTGTTGACGATCCGGGTCATCGGGATGTCGACGGTGTTGGCCGGGGCGGACTCGCCCGGCACAGCGGCGGACGCCGACGTTGAGGTCAGCACCCCCAGGGTGGCGAGCCCGGCCACGGTCAGGCCGATGGTCGCCTTGCTGATCTTGTTCACTGCGGTTCCTCTCGAACGTGTTCGACCCGCCCAGGGTTGGGGCCGAAAAATCTTGGTGCCGGTTCAGTGATCGCGCGGAAGGCACTGTCGGTTACCGGCGTTCGAGCTTTGTCCGGGATTCGTCATGTGTTCTGGACCACTCACCCGGGAACGGGCCGGCGTGGCGGTTGCTGGGATCCTGGTTGGTGCGTGTCCCACGTTCGCGGAGAAAGTGCGGGTAGATGGCCAACCTGGTCAACCTGGAGTCGGTGGACAAGAGCTTCGGCGTGCGTCCGCTGCTGGACGGTGTCTCGCTGGGGATCGGCGACGGCGACCGGATCGGTGTCGTCGGCCTGAACGGCGGCGGCAAGACGACGTTGCTGGAGATCCTGGCCGGCGTCGAGCCGCCGGACGCCGGGCGGGTCAGCCGGACCCGGGACCTGCGGCTCGCCGTCGTGACTCAACGGTCCGAATTGGACGATCGGGTTACCGTGCGGCAGGCCGTGATCGACCCGCTCGGCACGTCGGCCGACCACGAGTGGGCGGCCGACGCCCGGGTGCGTGGTGTCCTCAATGGACTGGGCATCGGCACGCTCGGCATGGACACCGCAGTCGGCAGGCTGTCCGGCGGTGAACGGCGGCGGGTGGCACTGGCGGCCGCGCTGGTGCAGGAACTCGACCTGCTGGTGCTGGACGAGCCGACCAACCACCTGGACGTGGAGGGCGTGCGCTGGCTGGCCGATCACCTGCTGGCCAGGCGGTGCGCGCTGGTGGTCGTCACGCACGACCGGTGGTTCCTGGACACCGTGTGCACCCGCACCTGGGAGGTGGCGGGCGGCACGGTCGAGCAGTACGAGGGTGGCTACGCGGACTGGGTGTTCGCCCGCGCGGAACGCGTCCGGCTGGCCGACGTCGCGGAGGAGCGGCGGCGCAACCTGGCCCGCAAGGAACTGGCCTGGTTGCAGCGCGGCGCCAAGGCGCGCACGTCCAAGCCGCGCTACCGGGTGCAGGCGGCCGAGGACCTGATCGCCGACGTGCCACCGCCCAGGGACTCCGTTGAACTCGTGTCCTTCGCCCGCAGCCGGCTGGGCCGGGTGGTGCTGGAACTGGAGGACGTGACGCTCACCGCGGGCGAGCGGCGCCTGCTGTCCGGTGTCACGTGGCGGATCGGGCCGGGCGACCGGATCGGTCTGGTCGGCATCAACGGCTCCGGCAAGACCACGTTGCTGCGGCTGCTCGCCGGTGAGCTGGCGCCGGCCGCCGGTCGGCGGATCCAGGGCCAGACCGTGCGGCTGGCCCACCTGACGCAGGAACTGCACGACCTGCCGGGCGAGTTGCGCGTGCTGGAGGCGGTGGAGCAGATCGCCGGCCGGGTCACGCTGGGCAGGCAGGACCTGTCGGCGTCGCAACTGGCCGAGCGGTTCGGCTTCCCCGCGTCCCGCCAGTGGACCCCGGTGGCCGACCTGTCCGGCGGCGAGCGGCGCAGGCTCCAGCTCACCCGGCTGCTGATGGCCGAGCCGAACGTGCTGCTGCTGGACGAGCCGACCAACGACCTGGACATCGACACGTTGCAGCAACTGGAGGACCTGCTCGACTCGTGGGCCGGCACGATGGTCGTGGTGTCGCACGACCGGTATCTGGTGGAACGGGTGTGCGACAACATCGTCGCGCTGTTGGGCGACGGCCGGATCACCCACCTGCCCGGCGGCATCGACGAGTACCTGCGCCGGCTCACCGCCACCACGGCCCCGCCGGCACCGGCGAAGGTCGACGCCCCGCCCTCCAGCGCCGCCGAACAGCGAGCGGCGCAGAAGACCCTGGCCCGCCTGGAACGCCGGCTGGAGAAGCTCCAGGGCCGCACGGCGGAGCTGAACGCGGCGATGGCCGACGCCGGTGCCGACCCCGACCGCCTGGTCGAACTGGACACGCAGTTGCGCGCCGTGCGGGCCGAACAGGCGGACGCCGAGGAGGAATGGCTCGCCACGGCCGAACAGGCCGAGGTGTGAGGGTTCGGCCCGTGATGGTGGGATCGTCCGACCTGGGCATCGGCCGGCGGATAAGCTCCGCATCATGAGTCGGTTCGTCGACATGCTGCTGGACAGCGCGGCCACATCGACCCGGGGAATCGTCACCGGCGAGCCCCACCAGGCGCTACGCCGGACGTGGGGCGAGATCAGCGAGCTGGCGCACCGGATGGCGGGCTCGCTGGTGGCCGGGGGTGTCCGGCCGGGTGCCGCGGTGGCCGTGCTGGCCGCCGATCCGGCGCTGATCGCCCCTGGCGTGCAGGCCGTGTGGCTGTCCGGCGGCAGCGTGACGATGCTGCACCAGCCGACGCAGCGCACCGACCTGGCCGAGTGGTCCACGGACACCGTCAAGGTGCTGGACATGATCGGGTCGAAGCTGGTCCTGCTCGGCGCCCCGTTCGACGCGCTGGCACCGGTGCTGGACGAGCACGGCGTCGCCTACCGCATGCTGCCCGACCTGGTCGACGGCGAACCACTGGCCGGACCGGTCACCACCGCCGAGGACGCCACCGCGCTGCTCCAACTGACCAGCGGCTCGACCGCCGAGCCGAAGGCCGTGCGGATCACCCACGGCAACCTGTTCGCCAACATCACCTCGATGCGGCAGGCGGCGGCACTGGACCGGGACGACGACGTGATGCTGTCCTGGCTGCCGCTGTTCCACGACATGGGGATGGTCGGCTTCCTGACGCTGCCCATGGCCATCGGCGTCGAGCTGGTCAAGACCACGCCGGTGGACTTCCTGTCCGGCCCGCTGCTGTGGCCCGCCCTGCTCAGCAAGTACCGCGCCACGGTGACGGCGGCGCCCAACTTCGCCTACGCCATGGTGGGTCGCCGGATGGCGAAGGTGGACGAGGGGGACGCCTACGACCTGTCCCGGCTGCGCATCGCGCTGAACGGCGCCGAGCCGATCGACGAGGCCGCCGTGCGCGGCTTCGTGGCCGCGGGCGCCCGGTTCCGCATGCCGGCCGAGTGCGTGCTGGCCGCGTACGGCATGGCCGAGGCCACGCTGGCGGTGTCGTTCGCGCCGCTGTTCACCGGACTGACGGTGGACACCGTGGACGCCGACGAACTGGAGTCCGACAACCGGGCCGTGCCGGCCGCCGGCGACGGCACGCGGGTGTTCTCGCTCCTGGGACCCCCGCTGCCCGGCCTGGAGGTGACGGCCGTCGACGAGCACGGGACGCCGCTGCCCGACCGGCGGGTGGGTGAGCTGCGGGTGCGCGGCGAGGCCGTGACGCCCGGCTATCTCACGGTCGACGGACCACTGGCCACCCAGGACGCCGAGGGCTGGCTGGCCACCGGCGACCTGGGCTACGTGGTGGACGGCCAGGTCGTGGTGTGCGGGCGGATCAAGGACGTCATCATCATGGGCGGCCGGAACATCTACCCCACCGACATCGAGCGGGCTGCCCAGTCGGTGCAGGGTGTGCGGCCGGGCAACGCGGTGGCCGTGCGGCTGGACGCCGGCAGCCGGCGGGAGCGGTTCGCCGTGGCCGTGGAGTCCGCTGTGGCCGGTGACGATACCGCGGAACGGTTGCTGGCCAAGGAGATCACCGCACGGGTGCTGGACGCGGTGGGCGCCCGGCCGGTCGGCGTGTTCGTGCTGGGAGCGGGCACGCTGCCCAAGACGCCGTCCGGGAAGCTGCGTCGGTCGGCCGCCGCCGAGTTGGTGACCGAGCGCGTCGACTAACCCGCGTGGAACGTGTTCTGGGCGGTTTCCAGGCCCTGGGTCACGAGGGCCGCGGTGGCGTCGGCGGCCTTGTCGATGACGAAGGCCAGTTCCTTGCGCTCCACCGTCGAGAAGTCGCGCAACACGAAGTCGGCCGGGTCCATCCGGCCCGGTGGCCGCCCGATGCCGATGCGCACCCGGTAATACTCCTTGGTGCCCAACGACTTCGTGATCGACCGGAGTCCGTTGTGCCCGTTGTCGCCGCCGCCGAGCTTCAACCGGACCGTGTCGAACGGGATGTCCAACTCGTCGTGCAGCACGACGACCGACTCCGGTGACACCTTGAAGAACCGCAGCAGACCGGCCACCGGCCCGCCGGAGGCGTTCATGAACGACTGCGGCTTCGCGAGCACCACCCGCTCACCGCCCAGCCTGCCCTCCAGCACGGCGGCGCCGGACCTGTGCGCCTTGAACCGGCCGCCCACCCGGTCGGCCAGCTCGTCGGCCACCAGGAACCCGATGTTGTGCCGGTTCCCGACATAGGCAGGACCGGGATTGCCGAGCCCCACGATCAGCGCGACCTCGTCGCGAAGCATGGCCCGTCAACTCCCGGTCCTGACCCGTGCGGGTACTGCTCAGTCCTCGTCCGACTCTTCCTCGGCCGGCTCGACGGTCTCGCCCTCGGCGGTCTCGCCCTCCATGTCGGCGGCGGTCGGCGCGACGACGATGTTGACCACCAGCGCCTCCGGGTCCGCGTCCAGGGTGACGCCCTGGGGCAGGATCAGCTGGGCGGCGGTGATCTGCGTACCCGCGGCGACACCCTCGATCGAGACCTCGACCTGATCGGGGATGTGCAGCGCCTCGGCCTCGACGGTGATCGTCGACAGCTCGACGTTGACCAGCGTGCCGGTGGCCGCCTCGCCGGTGACGACGACGGGGATCTCCACGGAGACCTTCTCGCCCTGGCGGACGAGCAGCAGGTCGACGTGCTCGATGTAGTTCTTGATCGGATGCGTGGTGACTGTCTTGGTCAGCGCCAGTTCGGTGCCGGACGAGTCGATGTCGAGCGTCAGGACGGCGTTCTGGCCGTGCTCACGGACCACACGGGCGAACTCGAGCGCCGGCAGAGCCAGGTGCTTCGGGTCGGAACCGTGGCCGTAGAGCACCGCGGGGATCTTGCCGGCGCGGCGGGTACGGCGAGCGGCGCCCTTGCCGAACTCGGTACGCGGCTCGGCGGCGAGACGGACCTCGGACACGGTGGTGCACTCCTTGCGACAGACGGTGCGGTTGGGGCAGGCGTGGAGCGGGGGCGGTCGCCTCGGGCGGCGGATGCGCGACCATGACGGCATGCGGCATCTCAGCCGCCGCGTCGATCACGCCGGGCACCAGGCCCGTCCTCGCCGAGGCAACCCATTCAGTGTAGGCCGATTCGTTGGCGGACGGATAAGGGGGGCCCTGGCCCGCCGGCGGCGCGGGAGGGCCAGGAGCGAAGCGACCGACGAGAGCGCTGAATCCGGTTATGCGTTCCCGTCGAACAGGCTCGTGACCGAGCCGTCCTCGAAGACCTCCAGGATGGCCCTGGCCAGGAGGGGTGCGATGGACAGCACGGTCATCCCGGGGAATCGCTTGGCGTCCGGGATGGGCAACGTGTTGGTGAAGATGACCTCGCGGGCGCCACATTCCGCGAGCCGTTCCGAAGCGCCACCGGACAGCACGCCGTGGGTGGCGGCCAGCACCACGTCCGCGGCGCCCTCGTCGAGCAGTTGACGGACCGCCTTGGCGATGGTGCCGCCGGTGTCCACCATGTCGTCCACCACGACGCACAACCGGCCCTTGATCTCGCCGACCACCCGGTTGGCCACGACCTCGTTGGGCTTGAGCGGGTCGCGGGTCTTGTGGATGAACGCGATCGGGACGCCGCCGAGCTGGTCGGCCCACTTCTCCGCGAGCTTGGTGCGGCCGGAGTCCGGCGACACCACGGTCATGATCTTGTTGGAGTACGTCTCGGCCACGTGCTGGGCGAGCAGGTTCTGCGCGAACAGGTGGTCCACCGGGCCGTCGAAGAAGCCCTGGATCTGTGCCGTGTGCAGGTCCACCGCCATGATCCGGTCGGCGCCCGCGGTCTTGAACAGGTCGGCGATCAGCCGGGCCGAGATGGGTTCGCGGCCCTTGTGCTTCTTGTCCTGCCTGGCGTACGGGTAGAACGGCATGATCACGGTGATCCGCTTGGCACTGGCCCGCTTCAGGGCGTCCACCATGATCAGCTGTTCCATCACCCACTGGTTGATGGGAGCGCAGTGGCTCTGGATCACGAACGCGTCGCTACCCCGCACCGACTCGTCGAACCGGACGAAGATCTCGCCGTTGGCGAAGTCGTACGCCGACTGCGGGGTGATCGTGACATCGAGATACTTCGCGACCTCCTCGGCCAGTTCGGGGTGCGCCCGGCCGGAGAAGAACATCATGTGCTTCTTCGGTGTGCCTGACTTGGAACTCATCGACCAGCGTCCTCTTCGTCGTCGGGGCCTTTGTCGGTCCTGGCGTCAAGTGCCTGCCGAGCGGCCTCCGCGGCCGGGGAGTCCCGGCGGTTGCGGAGTACCCAGTTCTCGATGTTGCGTTGCGGACCACCGGACACCGCGAGAGAGCCCGGCGGCACGTCGCGCCGGATGACGGTGCCGGCGCCGCTGTAGGCGCCGTCACCGACGGTCACGGGTGCGACGTACATGTTGTCCGACCCCATCTTCACATGCGAGCCGACGACGCTTCGATGTTTGTTCACTCCGTCGTAGTTGACGAAGACGCTGGCAGCGCCGATGTTGCTGTGTTCCCCGATGGTGGCGTCGCCCACATAGCTCAGGTGCGGCACCTTGCTGCCCGCCCCGATGTCCGAATTCTTGACCTCGACGAAGGTCCCGATCTTGCCGGACTCACCGAGTTTGGTGCCCGGCCGCAGGTACGCGTACGGGCCCACGCCGGCACCCGGTCCGATCCAGGCGCCCGACCCGTGGGTGCGCACCACGGACGCGCCGGCGCCGATGATGACGTCGGTCAGTGTGCTGTCCGGTCCGACGACCGCGCCCTCACCGACCGTCGTGGTGCCGTGCAGCTGCACACCCGGCTCCAGCACCACGTCCCTGGCCAGCCGCACGTCCACGTCCACCCAGGTGGTGGCCGGGTCGATCACCGTCACGCCGGCCCGCATCCACGCGGTGACCAGCCTGCGGTTGAGTTCGGCGCCCAGCCCGGCCAGCTGCACGCGGTCGTTGACGCCCTCCACCTGGTACGGGTCCCGGCAGGCCAGCGCGCCCACCGACCGGCCACGTCCCCTGGCGATCCCGATCACGTCGGTGAGGTACAGCTCGCCCTGGGCGTTGTCGGTGGACAGGCTGGCCAGACCGTCGCGCAGCACCTGTGCGTCGAACGCGTACACGCCGGAGTTGATCTCGGCGACGGCCAACTGCTCGGGCGTGGCGTCCGCCTGCTCCACGATCGCGGCCACCAGGCCGTCGGCGTCCCGGATGATCCGGCCGTAGCCGGTCGGCTCGGCCACCACCGAGGTGAGCACCGTGGCGCCGTGCCCGCCCGCGTCGTGCGCGGCGAGCAGTTCGCGCAGCGTGTCCGGGGTGAGCAGGGGGACGTCGCCGTAGCTGACCACGACCGTGCCGGTGAGATCGGACCGCAGCTCGGCCAGCGCGCAGGACACCGCGTGCCCGGTGCCGCGCTGCTGGTCCTGCACGGCGACGGTGACCGGCCGGTCGATGCCCTTGGCCACCTCGGTCAGATGGTCGGTGACCTGTTCCCGGCCGTGGCCGATGACCACGACCAGGTTGTCCGGCTCGACGCCGGCGACCGCGCGCACCGCGTGCTCGACGAGGGTGCGACCGGCGATCCGGTGCAGCACCTTGGGTGTCGCCGAGCGCATGCGGGTGCCTTCACCGGCCGCAAGGACGATCGTGCTCACCGGACCGGACATGGCGGAACTCCCTGGTGATCAAGACGCCCACCGCGCCGGCTCCGCGCACGACGCGACCCGGAAGGCGGTGGGGTGCTGGGGTGCTGGGGTGTGGCTCGATCCTACGTGGCGTCCGACAGTCGCTCCGTCGGGCTCGGCAAGGTCCTCGGCTCCGCGTTGACCGAGTTGCCACCGGCCCGCTTGGCCAGGTACATCGCCGCGTCGGCCCTGGCCAGCACGTCCTGGGCGGACTCGTTGGGCCGCAGCGCGACCACGCCGACGGACAGCGTCACGCCCCTGGCCAGGTCGTCGGGCAGTTCGTTGACCGCCCGCACGGCCCGGTTCATCGCGGCCTCGGCGGCGGTCAGCGGGGCGCCGGGCAGCAGCGCGACGAACTCGTCCCCGCCGTACCGGGCCACCAGGTCGTCACCCCGCAGGGTGTTCTTCAGCGTGCCGGCGATGACCCGCAGCACGTCGTCGCCCTCGGCGTGCGACGCCCGGTCGTTCACGCCCTTGAAGTTGTCCAGGTCGACCAGCGCCACCGCCACCGGCTGGGTGACCGGCGGGCCGAGCAGCTCCTCGAGGCGTTCGTCCAGCTTGCGCCGGTTGGGCAGCCCGGTCAGCGGGTCCTGCATGGCCTGCACCGCCACCGTGCCGTGCACCCGGCTCAGCCGCTCGTGCTCGCGGCGGGTGCGCAGCGTGTCCATCCGGGACGTGCGCATCGACCAGAGCTCGTTCTCCAGCTCGGCCGCGTAGTCCTCCAGCGCGCTGGTGGTCAGCTCACCGCCGTCCGGGCCGGTCAGCTGGGCGAACTCGCGCACCAGGGACGGCTTGAGCACCTGTTCGGTGTGGTCGCCCGCGATGCTCTCCCGGACGTCGACCAGCACCGCCAGGGCGTCCTCGATCCGGTCGGCCGCGGCCAGGCAGCGGGCCAGCGCCACGGTCAGCATGATGATCTCGTGCGGCCGGGTGGACTGCGCCAGCAGCTCGTAGAGCCGGTCCAGGTGGCCGGCGCCCGGTTCGGCCAGCGCGTGCGCGGCACCGGCCACGGCGATCTGGTCGGCGGCCGGGCGGGTCACGTCGCGAGGGAACAGCGACTGGCGGAACGGGCCCTCGGCGGCCGCGGCCATCGCGGACGCGGTGAGGATCCGCTCCCGGGCGCCGAGGTCGTCGCCGATCCGTTCCAGCCGCAGCGCCCAGCCCAGTTGCAGGCGGATCCGGTTGAACAGGTGGATGGCGATCTCGTGCGGGCTGGCGCCCTGGCGGACCAACACCTCGGCCCGCACCAGCACCTGGTCGGCCACCTCGTACAGGCCGAGCTGGGTGAGCACCAGCGCGATGTCCAGCAGCACGGCGGACAGCGAGCGCTGCGAGTCGCGCCTGCCCACCAGCCGTTCCGGGATGGACTCGTCGTCCAACATGGCCAGCGCCCGCGCGACCTCGGTGATCGCCGGGTCCTCGTCGGCGGCCTGCAGGAAACGGCTGCTGCGCAGCACGTGCGCGCCCGCCTCCATGACGGTGAGCTTGTGCCGGTGGGCGTGCGCGAGCAGTTCGTCCAGCAGCGGGTCGAGTTCGTCGCCGGGACAGTGCCCCCACAGCCGCGCCACCAGGTTGCTGCGCAGGATCTGGGCCAGTGTCGTGGGTTCCGCGCGCCGTCGGGTCTCCGCGAGCAGCTCGTCGAGTTCCTCGACGATCTCCGCCTGCGTCTCCGGGTCGCTGCGCTGGGTGATCGCGACGAGTTCCCGCGCCCTGCCGAGCAGCCACGCCTCGGAGATCTCGCCGTAGGAGGGGCCACCCGGCTGCGCCGCGTCCGCTGTGCCGTCCACCCCGTTCGTCAGTGCGGCACCCCCGTCCGGTGTCAGTGGCGACGTCATGTCGAGGTGGTCCCGTCTGCTCCGCCGCCAGGATTCGAACCTGGACCATCGGAACCAAAATCCGATGTGCTGCCTTTACACTACGGCGGATCGCACGGAAGGCCAGAGCATTCCCTCGCCTGCCCGTACAGGGCCATGGTCGCAGGTCCGGTCCGGCCGCCGCTCGCCGGGAGTGCACCGAGCCATGTTGCCGAAACGTACGAATATCACACCGGGCTACGTCACACCAGGTGAACGTTCCCCCTATCCACGCAGGGGTATCCGTTCCGGACGATCCTCGGTTACGGTGGCGTAGGTTAGGTCTTCCTAAGACGGTGAGGTACCACATGACGAGCACCCTCGACTCGACGGCGGAGGCGGCCACCAGCGGTCCGAAACCGGTGATCAGCGGGCAACGCAACGGCTGGGCACAACTGGCCGTGTATCTGTTCGTCGCGGTGCCGATGGTCGGGCTGGTCGCGGCGATACCGTTCCTGTGGGGGTGGGGCCTGTCCTGGGTGGACGTGGTGCTCGCCGTGGTGTTCTTCTACGTGAGTGGCCTGGGTGTCACCATCGGTTACCACCGGCACTTCACGCACAGCTCGTTCAAGGCCAAGCGCTGGCTGCGGGTGGCACTCGCGGTGTGCGGCGGAATGGCCGTGCAGGGCCCGGTGATCATCTGGGTCGCCGACCACCGGCGGCACCACGCGTTCTCCGACCGGGAGGGCGACCCGCACTCACCGTGGCTGTTCGGCACCTCACCGGTGGCCATCGCCAAGGGCTTCTGGCACGCCCACATGGGCTGGTTGTTCGACCGGGACACCACCAACAAGGAGCGCTTCGCCCCCGACCTGATGGCGGACAAGGACATCGTCGCCGTCAGCAAGCTGTTCTGGTTGACCACCATCGCCACCGTGGCCCTGCCCACCCTGCTCGGCGGGCTGATCACCTGGTCCTGGTGGGGCGCGCTGACCGGGTTCTTCTGGGCCGGACTGGTGCGGATCGCCGTGCTGCACCACGTGACGTGGTCGACCAACTCGATCTGCCACATGCTGGGTGAGCGGCCGTTCGCCGCCCGCGACAAGTCGGCCAACTTCTGGCCGCTGGCGGTGCTGTCGTTCGGCGAGTCGTGGCACAACCTGCACCACGCTGACCCGACCTGCGCGCGGCACGGCGTGAAACGTGGTCAGATCGACACATCGGCACGGCTGATCTGGATGTTCGAGAAGTTCGGCTGGGTGCGGGACGTGCGCTGGCCGACGCAGGCGCGGCTGGCGAGGCTCGCCAGCTCGGAGTAGTCGAATTGGGGTAAGGACGCTGAGCAGGACGAAGCCGGTCGTCCGCACGCGGATGACCGGCATGCAACGCCGGCAGCAGCTGTTGGACGTGGCACGGGAACTGCTGGCCGAACGCGGCTTCGACGCCGCGTCGGTGGAGGAGATCGCGCACCGCGCGGCCGTGACCCGGCCCGTGGTGTACGCGCACTTCGGGGGCAAGGAGGGCATCTACGCGGTCGTGGTCGACCGCGAGATGCGCCGGGTGCTCGGCCGGATCGAGGCTGCCCTGGCCGAGGACGCCCATCCCAGAGAACTGCTGGTCAGAGCGGTGGGGGCATTCTTCTCCTACGTGGAGGACTGTCCGGACGGCTTCCGCATCCTGGTGCGCGACTCACCGGTGGCCAACTCCGGTCGGACGTTCTCCAGCCTGCTGGGCGACATCGCGAGCCAGGTGGAGAACACCCTGGGTGCGCATTTCGCGCACTACGACTTCGACCCGAAGCTGTCCGCCGTGTACGCGCAGATGCTGGTCGGGCTGGTGGCGCAGACCGGGCAGTGGTGGCTGGACGTGCGGTCGCCGACCAGGGACGAGGTCGTCGCGCACGTGGTGAACCTGGCGTGGAGCGGGCTGTCCCACCTGGACCGCCTGTGACCACAGGTGATCTGCTCTGGCAGGTCACGCTGTCCTGGCAGCGGGCCATCCGGGCGACGCTGGAACCGCACGACCTGACCCACGCCCAGTACGTGCTGCTGACCTCGGCTGCGGAACTCGGTGACGCACCGACTCCGCACGAGATCGCCGAGCACGCCGGCACCGACCCGGTGCTGGCCGGCCAGGTGCTGCGCAGGCTGGCCGCCCGCCAGTTGGTGACGCGGCAGCTGGACGACGCCGACCCCAAGCTGCGCCGCATCGCGGTCACCGACGCAGGTCGCGCGCTGCTGGCCGCCGCGGCCGAGGACGTGGCGATCACCGACGCCGAGTTCTTCGTCGTCCTCGGTCCCGACGCGGCCGCGTTCCGGCGTGGGCTGGCGGCCCTGCGGTCCGGCTAAGGTTCGCGGGTGGACGAACTCCAGGTGGACGTCACGGACCGGGTCGCGACCCTCACCATCGACCGCCCGCAGCGGCGCAACGCCATGAGCTACCAGATGTGGTCGGCGCTGCCCGAGCTGCTGGCCGGCCTCCCGTCCTCGGTACGGGTTCTGGTGATCAGAGGTACCGCGCATTTCTCGGCGGGCGCGGACATCAGCGAGTTCGCCACCCTGCGCAGCGGCCCGGAGGGCGCCCGGCGGTACGGCGACGCGGTGCACGCCGGCGAGCGGGCCATCGCCGGCCTGGGCATCCCGACGATCGCCGCGATCACCGGCTTCTGCATCGGCGGCGGCTGCGAGATCGCCCTGGCCTGCGACATCCGGCTGGCCGCCGACGACGCCCGGTTCGGCATCACGCCGGCCAAGCTGGGCATCGTCTACAACTTCACGTCCACCCGGCAGCTGGTGGCCGCGGTGGGACCGGCGTGGGCCAAGCAGATCCTGTTCAGCGCCGACCTGATCGACGCGGCGACGGCCCTGCGGATCGGCCTGGTCAACGAGACCCACCCGGCTGCCGCGTTGCCCGACCGGGTGGCCGAACTGGCCACCACGATCGCGTCCCGGGCACGGGTGAGCGTGGCCGGCGCCAAGCAGATCGTCGGCCGGATCACCGACGGCCAGGTCACCGAGGACGACGCCGTGGCCGGCCTGTACCAGGCAGCGGTCCTGTCCGCCGAGTACACCGAGGGCGTGTCCGCGTTCCTGGAGAAGCGCGCGCCCAATTTCTGACGTACCGAGAAAGATCAAGGCCCGGTGATGTATCGCTACCAGGGCGACATTGATCGTTCCGGGGCTCTCGGAAGGGACCATACGCGACGACTGCGCCCGCAGCACCCGGCGCACCGATCTCCCGATTCCTCATGCGACTCACCGTCGCGGCCTCGGCGGCGGACTGTGCGGTGCAGTGCGGCTCGATACGTGGACCTGTCAAGCCGGCGTCAGTCGACCAAGCTGACCGGCTGGATCGGCAGCTTGATCGGATCATCAAGCTGCACAACAGGATCGCGCACCATGAGCCGGTCGGGCCGACGTCCGTCGTGCGGGAGACGGTCCGGGACAGCTTCACGCTCGGCCACAGGATCAGCCCGGCGATGGCGGCCTGGTGGCGTGCTCGGACCGTGGCTGTGCGGGTGCTCGCCGCTAGGCCGGTGAGGGTTCCGCCGGGCGGTTGAGGGAGCGGCTGGCCAGGAAGTGGCGCACCTGGGCCTGTCCGGCCAGGGCGACCCCGTAGCAGCGGCGGAGCAGGATCCACCGGCCGCGGACCTGCTTGAACGCCTGGAGTGCGTACAGCTCACCGACCGGCACGTGCCGTTCCCACATGCGGCAGGGTCTACCACGACCGTGGCCGAAACCACGAGGCGCCCGGTCGGTGGTGGGGCCTAGGCTGGTGGCGAGACCCCCACCTCGTCCCGGGCAGGGGTCTGTCCGCGTGCCCGAGGAGTCGCCGCCGTGTCCACACCAGGACCGCTGTCCGGTCTGTTGCGTGCCGTCCTGCCCGACGCCGGCCTGCGTGCCGTCGTCGACCATGCCGGTGTCGGCCTGCTCGAACTGGAGGGCCCACCGGCGGCCCGGCCGCTGGTCACCGCCGCGCTGGCCGCGCCGGAGGCGATCGGGGGCGCCGACCGGTCGGTGTTGATGGTCACCGCCACCGGCCGGGAGACCGAGGAGCTCGCCGCCGTGCTGGCCGACCTGCTCGGTGAGGACATGGTGGCCGCCTTCCCGAGCTGGGAGACGTTGCCGCACGAGCGCCTCTCACCGCGCGCGGACACCGTCGGCCAGCGGCTGAGCGTGCTGCGCCGGCTGGCCCATCCCGAGGAGCACGGCGGGCCGAAGGTGGTCGTCACCACCGTGCGCAGCCTGATCCAGCCGCTCGCGCCCGGCCTGGGCGAACTGGCGCCGATCGACCTGAAGACCGGCGTAGAGCAGGACTTCGAGTACGTCGTGGCCCGGCTGGCCGAGATCGCCTACGCGCGCGTGGACATGGTGGAGAAGCGCGGTGAGTTCGCCGTGCGCGGCGGCATCCTCGACCTGTTCCCGCCCACCGCGGAGCATCCGGTGCGGGTCGAGTTCTGGGGCGACGAGGTGGCCGAGATCCGCGCCTTCTCCGTCGCCGACCAGCGTTCGCTGCCCGGCGAGATCGCCGAGGTGGTGGCCACGCCGTGCCGGGAGTTGCTACTCACCGACGCGGTCCGGGCCAGGGCAGCCGAGCTGGCCGCCGAGCACCAGAACGACGCGCACCTGGCCGAGATCCTCACCAAGCTCGCCGAGGGCATCCCCAGCGAGGGCATGGAGGCGCTGATCCCGGCGCTGTGCGCGGACGAGATGCAGCTGCTCACCGACGTCGTGCCCGAGGGCACCCACGTCGTGCTGACCGATCCGGAGAAGATCCGCGCCAGGGCGCATGATCTGGTCCGCACCGGGCAGGAGTTCCTGGAGGCGTCGTGGCTGGCCGCGGCCGGCGGCGGGCGGGCGCCGATCGACCTCGGCGCGTCCGCGTACCGGGCGTTGGCCGACGTGGCAACGCATGCCAGGGAGACTGACCGTCCATGGTGGACACTCTCGCAGTTGACGTCGGAGACCGCGGGCGTCGTCCGGCTGGACCTGCGGCCGGTGGAGGCGTACCGGGGTGAGCTGCCGCGCGCGTTCGCCGACCTGCGGGCGCACGTGATCACCGGTGGCACGGCCGTGCTGATCGTGCCCGGTTCCGGTACGGCGCAGCGGGCCGTCGAGCAGTTGCGGGACGCCGACGTGCCGGCCCACCTGGCCGAGGACGGCCTCACCGAACCGGCCGAGCAGGCCATCGTCACCGTCGTCCGGGGCCGGCTGGAGGACGGGTTCGCCGCACCGGAACTCGGCTACGTCGTGCTCACCGAGACCGACCTGACCGGCGGCCGGGGTGGCACGTCGACCAGGGACATGCGCCGGGGCCTGCCCAGCAGGCGCCGCAACGCCGTGGACCCGCTGGCCCTCAGGACGGGCGACCACGTGGTGCACGAGCAGCACGGCATCGGCCGCTACGTGGAGATGGTGCGGCGCACGGTGGCCGGCGCCACCCGCGAGTATCTGGTGCTGGAGTACGCGCCGGGCAAGCGTGGCCAGCCGGGTGACCGGCTGTTCGTGCCGACCGACCAGCTCGACGAGATCTCCCGCTACGTCGGCGGCGAACTGCCCACGCTGAACAAGCTCGGCGGATCGGACTGGAAGAACACCAAGGCCAAGGCGCGCAAGGCGGTCAAGCAGATCGCCGCCGAGCTCGTCCAGCTCTACGCGGCCCGCCAGGCCGCGCCCGGCCACGCCTTCGGACCGGACACGCCGTGGCAGCGGGAGCTGGAGGACGCGTTCCCGTTCATCGAGACGCCCGACCAGATGGCGGCGATCGACGAGGTCAAGGCCGACATGCGCAAACCGTCCCCGATGGACCGGGTGGTCTGCGGCGACGTCGGTTACGGCAAGACGGAGATCGCGGTGCGGGCCGCGTTCAAGGCGGCGCAGGACGGCAAGCAGGTCGCGGTGCTCGTGCCGACGACCCTGCTCGCGCAGCAGCACCTCAACACGTTCACCGAGCGGATGCAGTCGTTCCCGGTGACCATCAAGGGCCTGTCCCGGTTCACCGACCGGTTCGAGTCCGAGGCCACCATCGCCGGTCTCGCGGACGGCGCGGTGGACATCGTGATCGGCACGCATCGCCTGCTGCAGACCGGAATCCGCTGGAAGGACCTCGGCCTGGTGATCGTGGACGAGGAGCAGCGGTTCGGTGTCGAGCACAAGGAGCACATCAAGGCGCTGCGCACCCACGTCGACGTGCTGACCATGTCGGCGACGCCGATCCCGCGCACGCTGGAGATGAGCCTGGCCGGCATCCGCGAGATGTCCACGATCCTCACCCCGCCCGAGGAACGGCACCCGATCCTGACCTATGTCGGCTCCTACGACGACAAGCAGGTTGGCGCCGCGATCCGCCGCGAGCTGCTCCGCGACGGCCAGGTCTTCTACGTGCACAACAGGGTTTCCTCGATCGAGCGGGCCGCGCGGCGGCTGCGCGAACTGGTGCCCGACGCGCGGATCGTCACCGCGCACGGCCAGATGAACGAGGACCGGCTGGAGAAGATCATCCAGGGTTTCTGGGAGCGCGAGCACGACGTGCTGGTGTGCACCACGATCGTCGAGACCGGCCTGGACATCTCCAACGCGAACACGCTCGTCGTGGAGCGCGGCGACCTGCTGGGTCTGGCCCAGCTGCACCAGTTGCGCGGCCGGGTGGGCCGGGGCCGGGAACGCGGCTACGCCTACTTCCTCTACCCGCCGGACGCGCCGCTGACCGAGACCGCGCACGACCGGCTGGCCACTATCGCGCAGAACACCGAGCTGGGCGCCGGCATGGCGGTGGCCATGAAGGACCTGGAGATCAGGGGCGCCGGCAACATCCTGGGTGCCGAACAGTCAGGTCACATCGCGGGCGTCGGGTTCGACCTGTACGTGCGGTTGGTCGGCGAGGCCGTGGAGGCGTTCCGCAAGCACGCGGGCGCGGACGGGGTCGAGACGGACGAGGAGCTCGCCGAGGTCCGGGTGGACCTGCCGGTGGACGCGCACATCCCGCACGACTACGTGCCGGGGGAGCGGTTGCGGCTGGAGGCGTACCGCAAGATCGCGGCCGCGGTCGACGCGTCCGGTTTGGACGCTGTGCGCGAGGAGCTCGTCGACCGCTACGGGGCCGTGCCGACACCGGTGGAGAACCTGCTGGCAGTGGCGGTGTTCCGGCAGGCGTGCCGGGCGCACGGGGTCACCGAGGTGGCGGCGCAGGGCAGCAGCATCCGGTTCGCCCCGTTGCCGCTGCGCGACTCACAACTCGTGCGGTTGCACCGCTTGTACCCGAAAGCGTTGTACAAGGCCGTCGCTCACACGGTGTCAGTGCCTCGGCCGACCGAGGGGCCGGCCGGGGGACGGATCGGCGCCCCACCCTTGCGGGACGCGGAACTCCTGGCGTGGGCGACGAAGCTGCTGGAGTCGCTGGTGGGAGTACCTACACCGGTCGGCTGACCGATCGTCACCGGTTCGGCCATCGAAAGTGGCACGGTTCGGACACCGCTACACCGAACGGGTGAGATGCTGCTCCGACAAGTGGATGTGTCTGTAGCTGTCCCACCCGGCGCACTAGCCTCCATCACGCCGGGATGAAGCGAGCGAGCCGAGTATGCACAGCAGATGACTGTCACGCCGTCCGATGACCCTCCGCCAGCGCGATCGACGGACCGGTCCGACCTGGTCACCGCCTGGCTGCGGGCCCTGGGACCCACCGGTTTCACGCCCATGCCGCCTGCGGAGTTCCAGCGACTCATCACCCAGGCGGTCGACGCGATGGCCGACGGCATCGCCGCCGGCAGCACCCAGGAGGGTGCCGACGCGGGCGCGATGCTGGTGGGCGCGGGGTACACCGACGCGGAGAGCCTGCGCGCCAGCATGCGGGTGCTCGGCGACGGCCTGATCGGTCTCGCGCGGTCGGACGGGCGGCCCGATCCGATCGACCGGACGTTCGCCGTGCTGGCCGCGTTCGGCGCCGGCTTTTCCGCGGCACTGCGGGATTGGCTGTTCGACCAGCAGGACGAGGTGAAGCTCGCGTTGCAGCGCGCCACCGGTGACGCCGAGCGCAGGCTGAAACGCAGCGAGGCCTGGTTCCGCGAGGTGTTCGTGCGGTCCGCGGTCGGCATCGCGATCAGTGACTCCGGCGGCAAACTGGCCCAGGCCAACCCGGCGCTGGCCGACATCCTCGGCGTCGAGCCGGGTGAACTGGTCGGCCGCAGCATCGAGGAGTTCTTCCACCCGCAGGACGCCGCCGACATCCGCGCCGACTACCACGAACTGTCCGGACTGGGCGGACCGTTGCGCCGTAGGCGAAGGCTGGTCCGCGCGGACGGCCAACTGGTCTGGGTCTACCTCGCCGTGTCCGTGCTGCGCGACGTCGACGAACTGCCCGCGCTGCACCTGACCATGGTGGAGAACGTCAGCGACCTGCACCTGCTGCAGGACCTGACCAGCCACCAGACACTGCACGACGTCCTCACCGGGCTGCCCAACCGGCAATACCTGTTGTCCCAGTTACAAGGCCAGCTCTCCGGGCAGGTCGCCGGGGAGCACGTCACCCTGTTCCAGCTCGACCTGGACGGCTTCGGCGCGATCAACGCCGGCCTCGGTCCGGAGCTGGGCGACAAGCTGTTGATGGTGGTGGCACGCCGGTTGGAGAACCTGTTCGCCGGCCGGCGGGCGCTGGTGGCCCGGCTGACCGGGGACGAGTTCGCGGTCCTGGTGTCCACCGGCAGCGGTCCGGCCGAGGTGCTGGACACGGTGAACCAGATCGGTGAGCAACTGGCCGAACCGGCGCATCTGGGCGCGGGCGGCGTGGGCCTGTCGGTGAGCATCGGCGTCGCGCACGGCCAAGTCGGCCGGATGGAACCGTACGAACTGCTGCGCAGGGCGGACGTGGCGCTGCGCGAGGCGCAGGCCACCGGCAAGCGGCAGTGGGCCGAGTTCGACCGGCACCGCGACATCGGGCACCGGCGGCGGGCCGCGCTGGCCGCGACGCTGTCCGGCGCGCTGGAGTTCGGTGAACTGGTCACCACGTGGCAGCCGTGGGTGTCGCTGGAGGACGGCACCTACGTCGGCATCTCCGCGCGGGCCGCCTGGGACCACCCGGAGTTCGGCCGGATCGGTCACCGGCAGTGCCAGGAGGTGGCCGAGCTGACCGGCGCCACGGTGACGCTGGGTGCGTGGTTGATCGACGCCTGCTGCACGCAGGCCGCCGCGTGGTGGGCGAACTTCGGCGACCGCACGCCCGTGGTCGGCGTCGGCCTGACCGCCAGCCAGGTCGCCGATCCCGATCTGGTGGCGACGGTGGCCACTGCCCTGCAGCGCACCGGTGTCCGGCCCTCGGCGATCAGCCTCGGCGTGCCGCTGGACGCGGTGGCCCACGGGTACGGCGAGACGCGGGACAACATCTCGGTGCTGGCCGGGATGGGCGTCGGCGTGCTGCTGACCGACGGCGGCACCGCGCCGGTGGCGATGATGCTGCTGGACGAGTGGCCGGTGAAGACCGTGCAGCTCGCCGAGACGCTGGTGGAGAAACTGGGCGAGATCGGGGTGGAGACGACGCTGGCCCGCACCGGTGGCGCGCTGGTCCGCGGCCTCACCGAGGCCGGGATCATCGTGGTCGTGCCGGCACTGCGCACGGCCGCCGAGGTGGCCTGGTGGCGCTCGGTCGGGGCCCGCTCGGCAAGCGGTCCCTACTTCGGTGAGACACTCACACCGGAGCAGGTGGCCACACGGCTGGCCGACCGGTTCGGCGCGCCGGCCGGCTGAGCGGAGTCGTCGGTCACGTCTGTGCCAGTGCCGCCGACCGCCTATGAGAAGGTAAGCCACTGTGACGATGGTCATTCGCCGCCCGTTCGGGGTGTTCGTGGGTCTTGCCGCCACTGCCGCACTGCTCGCCGGGTGTGCTTCCGGGCCGAGTCAGGTCAACAGCGCGCTGATCATCGGCAACTCGTCGGTGTCGGTGAACCAGGTGCAGGGCGAGCTCAACACCCTCCTGGCCACCCAGACCACCGCCCAGCAACAGCTCAAGCAGGGCAAGCTGGACCAGACGGCCCGCGCCATCGTGACCTCCGACGTGCTGCACGTCCTGGTCGGCCGCGTCGCCGCGGAGAACCACCTGACGGTCAGCGATCCCCAGATCGACCAGGTGATCAGCCAGCAGGGCGGCGCCGCGAAGCTCGCGCCCGCCCTGGCCACCACGACGGCGGGCGTGCACAACGCGATCAAGGACCTCCTGCTGGAGGCGGAGTACACCCGCAAGTTCTCCAACACGCTGACCGTGAGCTTCGGCTTCGTCGAGTCCGCCACCCGCGCGGACGCGATCGCCAAGGCGCAGCGCCTGGCCGCCAACCCCGGCGCACTCGCCGGCATGGTCGCCGAGGCCAACAAGGCGGCGCAGGCATCCGGCGGGCAGGCCGCCGGTTCGACCAACGCGACGTTCGCCATCGCCTCCTACCTGGCGGGCGTCCAGCAGAGCCAGCAGCAGGCGCAGTCCCAGGGCCAGCAGGCGCCGGTGGAGAACGACGGGCCGGTGTTCGGCACGCCGGCCAACACGGTGGTCGCCTTCCAGCCCAGCCCGCAGACCAACCCGACGTGGGTGGTCGCGCTGATCAAGTCGCACAACGCCAACGGCGCCCCGCAG
Source organism: Pseudonocardiaceae bacterium (assembly GCA_036273855.1). GTDB lineage: Bacteria > Actinomycetota > Actinomycetes > Mycobacteriales > Pseudonocardiaceae > DATEPR01. The sequence continues at coordinate 124,870 of DASUGU010000049.1, read as the reverse complement.
GTGCCGGCCGGCAGCCAGAACCCCGCCGACACGTCGGATCTGACCACGCTCCAGCAGATCGGGGTCAGCCTGATGCAGCCGGAGGTCGCCAAGGCGGGTGGCGTGCGGATCAGCCCGCGCTACGGCGTGTGGGACCAGGTCGGCATGCAGGTGTCCCCGGCCAACCAGACCGTCGGCGTGGAGTTCCCGGTCAAGACCGCATCACCGCGATGACGGCGGGAGCCGCTGCCGGCAGCGCCGTGGTGCTGGTCGACGTGCGGCTCGGTGCCGTGTTGCCGGCTGCCGCACTGCCCGTGCTGCGTGCCGCCGCCGACGTCTACGCGGGTACCGACCTGCCGGCCGGTATGGCCGCCGAACTCGGGGCCGCACCGGCCCCGGCGACACCGCCGACCGACCGCCCGGTCGTGGTGGTCGCCGCCGACCTGACCGAACCCGCCGCCGCCGCACTGCACGCGGCAGGCGCTCCCGTGCTGCGCTCGCGCCCGCCGGCCGGCGCCGAACTGCTGTCCGCCGTCACCGTGATGGACCGGCTGCGCTCGCCCGGCGGCTGCCCGTGGGACGCCGAGCAGACCCACCAGTCGCTGGTGCAGTACCTGGTGGAGGAGACGTTCGAGCTGCTGGAGGCGATCGAGGACGGCGACCGGGCCGCGCTGCGCGAGGAACTGGGTGACGTGCTGCTCCAGGTGCTGTTCCACGCCAGGGTGGCGGCCGAGGACGCCGAGGACCCGTTCACCATCGACGACGTGGCCGCCGGGATCGCCGGCAAGCTGATCAACCGGCACCCGCACGTGTTCGCCGGTGGCGACCCCGCCGTGCGGGACGCCGCCAGCCAGGAACACCGCTGGGAACAACTCAAGCAGGCCGAGAAACAACGGGAGTCCAGTGTGGACGGTGTGGCGCTCGGCCAGCCGGCGGTGAGCCTCGCCGCGAAGCTGACCCAGCGGGCGACCAGAGCCGGTCTGCCGGCGGATCTCCTGCCGGGCAACGGAAACGGCGGCAACTCGGGTGCCGAGCTGTTCGCCCTGGCCGCGTCGGTGAAGCTGACCGGCGCCGATCCGGAGGGCGAACTGCGGGCGGCGAGCAGGCGGTTCGCGCAGGACGTCCGGACGGCGGAGAGCAACGCGCGGGCGGCCGGTGTCGAACCGCTGGGCATGGCGGCCACCGACTGGCGCCGGTTCTGGCCGCGATGATCACCTCGGACGAGCGGCTACGGCTGCGGAGCACGTTCAACCGGATCGCCGACGTCTACAGCCGGGTCCGGCCCACCCATCCGGCGGCGATGTTCGACGATCTCGCTGAGCTGACCGGCATCGGTGCCGGCAGCCGCGTGCTGGAGATCGGCTGCGGACCGGGCACGGCGAGCCTGCCGCTGGCCGAACGCGGCTACGAGCTGCTGGCCGTCGAACTCGGCCCCCGGCTGGCCGAACTGGCCTCGGCGCGGCTCGCCGGTCACCCGTCGGCCAGGGTCGTGGTCGCCGACTTCGACCGGTGGACGCCGGAGCGGCCCGGCTTCGACGTGATCTTCTCGTCCACCGCGTTCCACTGGCTCGACCCGGCCACCCGGTACGACCGCACCGCCGACCTGCTCGTCCCCGGCGGTGCGCTGGTCGTCGCGGGCACCCGGCAGATCATGGGCGGCACCGAGCAGTTCTTCCGCGACGTCCAGTCCTGCTACCGCCGGTACTACCCGGGCGACGTCGACCCGCCACCGCGCGCCGAGCAGGTGCCACAGGGCACGTTCCTCGGCGCCAGCGGCCGGTACCGCAAGCCCGTGTTCCGCCGGTACGAGTGGAATGTCGAGTACGACACGGCCGACTACCTCGCCCTGGTGAGCACCTACTCGGCCACCCTGGAACTGGCGCCCCCGGTCGCCGCCGGGCTGCTGCGCGACATCGGCGGCCTCATCGACGGGCGCTACGGCGGCCGGGTCACCAAGCGCTACCTGGCCGAACTCCGCGTGGCGAAGCGGGCCGACTGACCGTCGTCACACCCGGTGTCCGTAGCCTGGGTGGGTGCCCGGCCCTCCGTCGACGTCCACGTCCGAGCAGACCCCGCCGTTCGGCAACGTGGTGCCACGCCGCAGGCGCCGGTGGCCGGTGCTGGTGGCTGTCGCCGCACCCCTGGTCGTACTTGCCGTCCTGGTCACGGTGTGGCTGAGCAGCGGTCCACTGAGCACGGTGACCGGCCCGCCCCCGCCGGAGGCGCCGCTGTTCACCATCCCGGAGCTGGACGTGACGCCGGGCAGCGAGGTCCCGATGGTCCCGCGCGCCCTGCCGGCCACGGCCGCCACCCGGGACCGCTGGCTGACCGACATGTCGGCGAACTCGGACATCCCGAGGCGCGTCCTGCTCGCCTACGTCGACGCGGCCCGGACGACCGCGCAGCGGCACCCGTCCTGCCGGCTCACCTGGACCACGCTGGCCGGGATCGGCCGCATCGAGTCCGACCACGGCCAGCACCACGGCGATCTCGTCACCTCGTCCGGCACCGAGCTGTACCCGATCGTCGGCCCGGTGCTGGACGGTTCACCGGGTGTGCGCAGCATCCACGACACCGACCACGGCCGGCTGGACGGCGACCGGGTGTGGGACCACGCCGTCGGGCCGATGCAGTTCCTGCCGTCCCGGTGGGCGTCGATGGGCGAGCGGGCCAGCGGCGACGGGAAGGCCCCCGACCCGCAGAACATCGACGACGCCGCCCTGACGGCCGCCACCTACCTGTGCGAGTCCGGTGACCTGGCCGTGCCGGCCCGATGGTGGCGGGCGGCATTCCACTACAACAACTCCGTGTCCTACGGCCGGGCCGTGTTCAGCGCGGCCGAGGCGTACGCCAAGGTCGGCGCGAAGGTCCGCTGACCTCAGTCGTCCGGCGGGTCGGCCCGGGCGGCCCGGGTGGCCAGCCGCGCGCTCACCTCGCCGAGCGCCTCCTGGTACTCCGGCAGTGGGTTCATCGCGACGGCCAGCTTCAGTTGGGTCTTCGCCTCGACCAGCCTGCCCTGCCGTTGCAGCGTCCTGCCCAGCGCGAAATGCGCGTAGTGGTCGGACGGGTCGAGCTCGAGTACCCGCAGGAACGCGTTCTCGGCCCTGGTCAGCTGGGCGGAACCCAAATAGGCGCGCCCAGCGAGCAGATGCACGCTGGGCGCGTCGGGGGCCGCTTCGACGACGGCCGCCAACTCCTGTAGCGCCTCCAGCGGCCGGCGCTGTGCGAGCAGCGTCTCAGCCCGGCGGAACGATTCAAAGGTGCCGTCAGTCATGGTCCCGACAACGCTACTGGCCCAGGCCGTGTTCCTCGACCGCCGTCCGGATGGTGATCCAACGCCGGCGACGGGCGCGCCACCATCTGAATCGTGGCCAACCGGGCGGATTCGCCCGCGCCTCCGCCGACCGGACTTCGGTCCCCGCTAGGCTCGATGCCGACACGATCAGGCGACAACGAGCGTTGACGAGGAGCGCAGGTGGCGGTCATCGAGCAGGTCGGTGCGCGGGAGATCCTGGACTCGCGGGGCAACCCGACCGTTGAGGTGGAAGTCGCGCTGGACGACGGGACGCTGGCCCGCGCCGCGGTGCCCTCGGGCGCGTCCACCGGCGAGCACGAGGCGGTGGAGCTGCGGGACGGTGACCCGGCCCGCTTCGGCGGCAAGGGCGTGGAGAAGGCCGTCAACGCCGTCCTGGACGAGATCGGCCCGGAACTGGCCGGCACCGACGCCGTCGACCAGCGGATCGTGGACCAGAAGCTGGTCGACCTGGACGGCACGCCGGACAAGTCGCGGCTGGGTGCCAACGCCATCCTCGGCGTGTCGCTGGCCGTCGCCAAGGCCGCCGCCGAGTCGTCCGGCCTGGAGCTGTTCCGCTATCTCGGCGGCCCGAACGCGCACGTGCTGCCGGTGCCGATGCTGAACATCCTCAACGGCGGTGCGCACGCCGACACCGACGTGGACATCCAGGAGTTCATGATCGCGCCAATCGGCGCGGAGAGCTTCCGCGAGGCGCTGCGCTGGGGCGCCGAGGTCTACCACTCGCTGAAGTCGGTGCTCAAGTCCCGCGGCCTGTCCACCGGCCTGGGCGACGAGGGCGGCTTCGCGCCCAGCCTGCCCAACAACCGCGAGGCGCTGGACCTGATCGCCACCGCGATCGAGAAGGCGGGCTACCGGCTGGGCCAGGACGTGGCGCTGGCCCTGGACGTGGCCGCCACCGAGTTCTACGGCGACGGCGCCTACACCTTCGAGCGCACCAAGCGCAGTGCCGAGCAGCTCACCGCGTACTACATCGAGCTGGTCGGCGACTATCCGCTGGTGTCGATCGAGGACCCGCTGGCCGAGGACGACTGGGACGGCTGGGTGCATCTGACCGCCGCGCTGGGGGAGAAGGTGCAGATCGTCGGCGACGACCTGTTCGTCACCAACCCGGAGCGGCTGGAGGAGGGCATCACCCGCCGGGCCGCGAACGCGCTGCTGGTCAAGGTGAACCAGATCGGCACGCTGTCCGAGACACTGGACGCGGTCACGCTGGCCCACACCTGCGGCTACCGCTGCATGATCAGCCACCGGTCCGGCGAGACCGAGGACACCACGATCGCCGATCTCGTCGTCGCGACCGGCGCCGGCCAGATCAAGACGGGAGCACCCGCCCGGTCCGAGCGGGTGGCCAAGTACAACCAGTTGCTGCGTATCGAGGAGGCCCTGGGCGATGCCGCGCGCTACGCCGGTGATCTGGCCTTCCCCCGGTACTCGGCGGAGGACTGACCCGGACCGGGTCGGCATCCGATGACCGGGCGAGAACAGGAGCGGCGCCGCAGGCGGACCGAGCCCGCGGGCGGCTCGCCGAGCCGCCGTACCGACCGGATCCGCCGGCCGGCGGAGCGGCTCGCCTCGATCCTGTCCGACCAACCGGACACAGAGGACGGCACGGACACCTCGTCCGAGTACGACGCCGCCCGCCGGGCCGCCCGCGGTCGCGGCGGTGTCCGGCCGGGCAGGCGGCCGCTGATCAACCGGGCTCTCGGGCCGGTGCTCGGCCGGCTGAGCACCCGCCGGGCGGCACTGCTCGCCCTGGTGGTGTGCGGCCTGGCGCTGAGCATCGCGGTGCCGCTGCACACCTACCTGTCCCAACGCGACGACCTGGCCGCACAGCAGCAACAGCAACAGGTGCTGCGTGAGCAGCGCAAGGAGCTGCGGAAACGGGAGCAGCAACTGTCCGACCCGGCACAGATCGAGGCCGAGGCCCGCACCCGGCTGCACTTCGTGCTGCCCGGCGAAACCCCGTACGTGGTGCAACTGCCCAGCACCGCGCCCACCCCGGCCACCGGTCGCGGCGCCAAGAAGCCCGACCCGACGACGAGCTGGTACGAGGCACTGTGGAACTCGATCGCGGGCACCCCGTGACCCCACCGACCGACGAGGACCTGGCCGCCGTCGCCGCACAACTGGGCCGCGAGCCACGCGGCGTGCTGGCCGTGGCGGCACGCTGCCCGAGCGGGCACCCGGCCGTGGTCGTGACGAGCCCGAAGCTGCCCGACGGCACCCCGTTCCCCACGCTGTACTACCTGACCTGTCCCCGGCTGTCGTCGCTGGTCGGCCGCCTGGAGGCCGGTGGCGTGATGCGCGAGATGAACGAACGGTTGACACTGGACGCCGATCTGGCCGCCGCATACCGCCGAGCGCATGAAACCTACCTGTCCGAAAGGGACGCTATCGCTGTCCTGGGCACGAATGTTACGGCGGGCGGCATGCCGGACCGGGTGAAATGCCTGCACGCACTGCTGGCTCACAGCCTTGCCGCTGGTCCGGGCGTCAATCCCCTGGGCGACGAGGCGTTGGCCCTGGTCGGGCAGTGGTGGCCGGACGGCGACTGTTCGGGCGCCGAATACCGTAACGGTTGATTCAGGTCGTCCGCATCTCGCGTCCACCAGGTGATCCGGACGCAGAGATTGCTGCGTAAGGATGAGCAATCAATGGCCATTTGTAGTCCAACCGCTCCTGCGGCATGACATCGTGTCCGTCAGAGGGCAAGCTGGAACACCCGGAGACGGTCACGGACGAGGAAGGTGGTCGCGCAGTGGGACCGACCAGGAAGCGCCAGCCCGACAGGATCAGGCAGCCGGGCGACCGCCGCCGACGTCGGACCCTGGCGATCCTGGCGAGTGCCCTGGTCACGTTACCGGTAGCCCTCTCCGCGGACGTCGCGGTGAACCTGGTGAGCAACACCGCCCAGCAGGGCCCGCTGGCCGCGACGCGCACGTTCCCCGTCGACCCCACCGTGCCCAGCGACCTCGGTGCCACCGGCACCCAGCCGCACAACACGTCGCTCTCCCCGCAGATCCTGCACAACGCCGGCAACGAGAGCGCCCTGGCCACCGGTGCCGGCCCCCGGGCCGACCTGCCCAGCGGTCCGCTCGGCATCCCCGGCGTCGTGCTGGACGCCTACCTGCACGCGCAGAATGTGATGAAGGTCGAGAACCCGGGCTGCAAGTTGCCGTGGTGGCTGCTGGCCGGCATCGGCAAGATCGAGTCCAACCAGGCCGAGAACGGCGAGGTGGACGCCAACGGCACCACCCTGCGTCCGATCCTCGGCCCGGTGCTCAACGGCTCCAACGGCTTCGCCAACCTGCCGATCGCCAACGGCGGCTTCCAGCGCGCCCAGGGCCCGATGCAGTTCATCCCGTCCACGTGGGCGGTGTGGGGTCGCGGCGGCAACATCAACAACGTCTACGACTCGGCGCTGGCCGCCGGCCGGTACCTGTGCTCGGGTGGCGGGGACCTGTCCCAGCCCGCCGACCAGGCCACCGCGGTGTTCTCCTACAACCATTCGAACAGCTACGTGCAGATCGTGCTGCTCTGGGCGAACGCCTACCGGCACGGTGTCACGCCGCTGCCGGAGACCCCGGTAGCGCCCGAGACCCCGGGGTCGCCGGACACGACGTTCCCGTCGCGCTCCGGCGTGCTGCCCGTGGGTCAGACAGGTGGCACCAAACCGAGCAAGCCGGGCACCAAGCCGGCCGGTAGCGGCACGGCTCCCGACGGCACCGGCTCGACCGCGCCCGGCTCGTCGAGCAGCCCGGCCGGTACGTCGCCGACGCCGACCGGCAGCTCCGCGCCGCCGTCGTCCTCGTCGACCTCGCCGACGACGCCCGCACCGACGTGCACGACACCGCCGCCTCCGCCGCCGTCCGGCGCGCGGCCGTCGCCCACCCCGTCGCCGACGGCGGCGCCGACGCCCACCCTGCCGCCCTGCGACCCGCCGACCACCACGACCGACGCACCACCCCCGGCCGGCACGACCGGTACCGCGGCGGCGGGCTCGACCGACTCGGCGTCGGCCGCCGACTCCAACTCGGCGCCCGCCACGTAGGCATGCGCGACGGCTACCGCCCCCGGCCTCGTAGGCTGGGGGCGGTCTTGCTGCCGTAGCCGAGGAGGCTGGATGGCCCGGGTTGCCGCCATCGACTGTGGGACGAACTCGATCCGCCTGCTGGTCGCCGACGTGACGGTCCGGGACGACGGGACGTCCTGGCTGCGGGACGTGCACCGCGAGATGCGGATCGTGCGGCTGGGCCAGGGTGTGGACGCGACCGGCCGGCTGGCGCCCGAGGCACTGGAGCGGACCCGGCTGGCCCTCGTCGACTACGCCCGCGTCGCCGCCCGCAAGGGTGTCGAGCGCGCCCGCATGGTGGCCACCTCGGCCACCCGCGACGCCAGCAACCGCGACGACTTCTTCACCATGACCACCGAGGTGCTCGGCGTGCCGGCCGAGGTGATCAGCGGTGACGCGGAGGCGGCGCTGTCCTTCGCCGGTGCCGTCGGTGATCTCGACCCGCAGGACGGGCCGTTCCTGGTGATGGACGTCGGCGGCGGCTCCACCGAACTGGTGCTCGGCACCTGGGACGGCGGCAAGTCCGACGTGCTGGCCAGCCGCTCGGTGAACATCGGCTGCGTCCGCCTGACCGAACGTTGCCTGCACAGCGACCCGCCGACCGAGGCCGAGGCGGCGGCCGCCGCCGACACCGCGGCCGCCGCGCTGGCCGACGCCTTCGCCGCCGTGCCGGTGGAGCGGGCACGGACGTTCATCGGCGTGGCCGGCACGGTGACCACCATGTCGGCGCTGCACATGGACCTGCCCGAATACGACTCGGACGTGCTGCACCTGTCCCGCCTGCCACTGGCCGCCGTCGACGAGGTGACCGCCCGGCTGGTCGGCATGAGCCACGAGCAGCGGGCGGCCCTCGGCCCGATGCACCCCGGCCGGGTCGACGTGATCGCGGGCGGCGCCATCGTGGTGCGCACCGCCGCCCACGAGGTCGCCGCCCGGTCCGGCATCACCGAGTTGGTGGTCAGCGAGCACGACATCCTGGACGGCATCGCGCGATCGCTGGCCTAGGCGAAGGCCCAGGAGACGTTGTTCCGGGGCCCTTCGGGTTCACTCCGCGGCGCTTCGCGCCGGGCCCTCCCGCGCCGCTGGCGCGCCAGGGCCTCAACTGCTGTCACGTACGAAAGCGGCCAGGTCGGCCGACTGCCGCAGCCGACTCGGTTCGTGCACGTACATCATGTGGCCCGCGTCGTAGTACTCGACACCGATGTTGGCCCGCAGGTCGTCCGGGATCTCCAGGTGGGCCAGCACGTGCTCGGCCGCGTAGTACGGGGTGGCGCCGTCGTAGTAGCCGCACGCCACGTGCACCTTGAGGTGCGGGTTGGCGCGCATGGCGGTGGACAGCGAGCCGCTGACCGTCACCGACGCGCCCTCGAACTCCTTGTAGGACCACGGATGCACGTTCGGCGTGATGATCTCGTACTGCAGGTCGTTGGCATAGTCCAGTTCGGACCGGACGTAGTGGTTGAACGCCGCCGTGTACGAGCCGTAGATCGCGCCGTACGACGGGTCGTCGCTGAACTTCTCCCGCCCGAAGTCCTTGTCCGAACCGGTGAACCGGGCGTCCAGCCGACCGGTCACCAGCCGCCGGTCGCGCAGCAGCTCGGTGAAGAACCGGACGTGTTCCGGGCGCAGGTTGACCCGGTCCACGTAGTCCGGTGACAGGCCGGTGACCGACGCGATCCGGTTGACGATGTCGGTGCGCTGCTCTTCGGTCAGCCGCGCGCCCCTGGCCAGCGCCCACGGGTAGTCCCGCTCGGCCAGTGCCTCGGCCTCGTCGAGCACCTCGCGCAGCGGGCGGTCGCCGTGCCGGCCGTGGTAGTGCGCGATGGCCGCGTAGGTGGGCAGGTAGTTCACGTACGGCACGTCGTTGCCGTCGGTGAAGTCGATCGTGCCCATGTCCAGAACGGACGAGATCAGCATGATTCCGTTGAGGTACATGCCATAGCGCTCCTGCAGCAGGCCGGCGAGACCGGCAGCGCGCAGCGTCCCGTACGACTCGCCGGCCAGGAACTTCGGCGACATCCACCGGTTGTTGCGCGACGTCCACAGCCGGATGACCTCGCCGACGGACTCCAGGTCGCCGGTGAAACCGTGGTAGTCGGCCGGCTTCTCACCCTTCACGGCCCGCGAGTAACCCGTGGACACCGGGTCGATGAACACCAGATCCGACTGTGCCAGCAGGGTTTCCGCGTTGTCGACGATCCCGTACGGCGGCGGCATGCGGTCGTCGACGTCACCGGACAGCACCCGGCGCGGGCCGAGCAGGCCCATGTGCAGCCAGACACTGGACGAACCGGGTCCGCCGTTGAACGCGAACGTGACCGGCCGGCCTGCCGGGTCGGCGTCGTCGAGTGTGTACGCGGTGAGGAAAACCTCCGCCTTGGCCACCGACCCGTCGAACGCGCCGTCGGTGATCACCTCCTTGCGCAGCACGATCCGTCCGGTGGCGGCGGTGTAGCGCAGGGTGCGGCCGCCCGCCTCGACCTCGTGGCCGCTGGTCACCAGGTCGTCGGTGGGCTCCGACGGGACTCCGGCCTGCTCCTCGTTCTGGTCCTTCTTGTCCGCAGCGCTGGTCATGCAGCTCACCCTAAGGTGTGGCGGGAACGGGTGATCGCAGCGATAGGGGTGGCCGTGACGGATCCCGGTGTCCTGGCCGCGACGGCCGCCGACCTGGCCACGGTGGACCGGTTGGTGGTGGACTGCCGCGCGTGCCCCCGGCTGGTCGCCTGGCGCGAACTGGTGGCGCGGCAGAAGCGGGCCGCCTTCGCCGACCAGGAGTACTGGGGCCGCCCGGTGCCCAGCTTCGGCCCGCCGGACGCGGCACTGGGCATCGTCGGCCTGGCACCGGCCGCCCACGGCGGCAACCGGACCGGCCGGATGTTCACCGGTGACCACTCCGGCGACGTCCTGTTCGCCGCCCTGCACGCCGCCGGGCTGGCGTCCCAGCCGGATTCGACGGCCAGGGGCGACGGCATGACCCTGTTCGGCACCCGCATCCTCGCCCCGGTGCGGTGCGCGCCACCGGAGAACAAGCCCACCCCCGCCGAGCGGGACACCTGCCGGTCCTGGCTGGTCCGCGAGTTGACCCTGATGGCCCCGACGCTGCGGGCGATCGTGGTGCTCGGCGCGTTCGGCTGGCAGGCGCTGCTGCCCGCGCTGACCGCCGCCGGCTGGACGGTGCCCCGGCCCCGCCCGGTGTTCGGCCACGGCGCGCACGTCATCCTGCCCGGGCCGACCGACCTGCACCTGCTGGGCTGTTACCACGTGAGTCCGCACAACACGTTCACCGGCCGGCTCACGCCGGACATGATCATCGACGTGTTCCGCGCGGCGAAGCACGTCGCCGGGCTGACGTAACCGTTGTATCAATCCGGACCGAACGGGTTCCCTCGTCGGCCCGATGAGGCATCCTCGCAACTATGCCTGCGCCCCGCCGGGCGACGCTGCCGTTGCTGTTGTCGCTGGCCGTGCTGCTCCTGCTGGCCGTTCTGGCCGCCAGGGGGCGCTCGGCCGTGCCGCGCGGCCAGGGCCTGGTGATCCACGGCGCGCTGACCACCCGGCCCCGACCGACCCAGACGGCGGTGCCGCTCGGACTCGGGCACAAGGTGATCAACCCGGCACTCGGCATCGGTCTGTCCACGATCATCGCGATCGCGCTGGTGGCGTTCCTGTTCACCGGGACGATGGTGCTGGTGCTGGTCGCGATGACCCGGGTGCGGCGGCGCAGGCGGGACAGCGACGCGAAGGTGAACCGGGGCGAGCCGAGTAACGGCAGCGACGCCGAGATGGTGCTGACCTTGTTGCGCGGCACCAGATCCGCGCTCGCCCTGCTGCGTCAGCGAGCCGGTGGGCCGCCCTCGGACGCCGTCCAGGCCGCCTGGCTGGCCCTGGAGGAGGCGGCCGCCGAGTGCGGCACCACGCGCCGCCCGCACCAGACGCCGACCGAGTTCACGTCCGCCGTGCTGGCCGAGCACGACGTCGACCAGGCCGCGCTGGCCACCCTGCGCGGCCTCTACCAGCGGGTCCGGTTCGGCCGCGCGGACTCGGTCACCGAGGCCGACGCCGACGCCGCCGTGGCCGCGCTGGAACGGATCGCCGACGCGCTGGCCGCCGGCCGGGTGGAGGTGGGGCCGGCTTGATTCGACCGCGCGGCGTCGTACTCGCGGTGATCGTGGAGATCCTGCTCGCGTTCGCCATCAACCGGCTGGTCGGCACCCCGCCGCAGTGGGCGGCGCTGGTCGCGCTGCCGCTGGCCGCCGTGGCCATGCTCGTCCTGGCCGCCCCGCCGGGCGTCGAACCGGCGTGGGCGCCACCGCCGGAGCCGCCCGCGGTCGCGGCGCACCTGGACGCGAGCCTGCTCGCCGGCCGGCTGGAGGACGCCGTCCACGACCAGAGCCGCTACCGGTCCCGGGTGCAGCCGAGGCTGGCCGCGCTCGCCCTGGCCGCGCTGCGCCGCCAACCCGCCCTCGCCGACCTGACGGATCTGCGCGATCCGAGGGCCGCCGCGGCACTCGGTGCCCGCTGGCACACGCTGCTCACCGATCCGGCGGCCACGATGCCGGAACCGGCTGTGGTGCGGGCACTGCTGGAACGACTGGAGGAACAGTGACAGAGTCCACCGTGGACACCGAGGTGGCCGTGATCGCGCGGGAGTGCACGGCGGTGCTCGACTCGGTCGGCACCGCGGTGGTCGGCCGCGCCGGCACCCTCCGGCTGGCGTTGGCGGCGCTGCTGGCCGGCGGCCACGTGCTGTTCGAGGACGTGCCCGGCCTGGGCAAGACCCTGATGGCGCGCAGCATCGCGCAGGCGGTCGGCCTGGAGTTCCAACGCCTCCAGTGCACACCGGACCTGTTGCCGGCCGACGTGACCGGCTCGTTCCTGTACGACCCGGCCAGCCGGGAGTTCGAGTTCCGCAAGGGCCCCGTGTTCGCGGGCCTGCTGCTCGCCGACGAGATCAACCGGACGACACCCAAGACCCAGTCCGCGCTCCTGGAAGCCATGCAGGAGCGCCAGGTCACCGTCGAGGGCAGGACGTTCCCGCTGCCCAGGCCGTTCCACGTGCTGGCCACCGCCAACCCCATCGAGTACGAGGGCACCTACCCGCTGCCCGAGGCCCAGCTGGACCGCTTCCTGCTCCGCCTGGACGTCGGCTACCCCCCACCGCTGGAGGAGGCCGAGGTGCTGCGCCGCAGGCTGGCCAGGCAGCGCGAGGAGACGTCCGTCGAGCGGGTGCTGGACGCCAGCCGGTTCGCCGAGCTGCAGGCCGGCGTGGAGCGGGTCGCCGTCGACGAGGACGTGCTGCGCTACTGCGTCGACCTCACCGTGGCCACCCGGTCCCACCCGTCGGTCGACGTCGGCGCGTCCCCCCGGGGTGCGCTGGCACTGGTGCTGGTGGCCAGGGCGCTGGCGGTCCTGGACGGGCGGGACTTCGTGCTGCCCGAGGACGTCAAGGCGTGCGCCGTGGCCGCGCTCGCGCACCGCCTGACCCTGCGCGCCGAGACCTGGACGTCCGGCCTGACCGACGTCCAGGTGATCACCGAGCTGATGGACAAGGTCCCCGGACCGGCGGCCACCCGCACCACCCGCCCGGTCCAGCCGGCCCGGCCATGAGCCTGTCCCGCCAGCGGTACCGGAAGTGGCAGGAGCGGCGCACCGCGGCCGCCAGCCGGCAGTGGCGGGGCACCGACGCGCTGCGCCGGGGTCTGGTGGTGGGCGTCGGGCTGGTGGTCGCCGGGGTGGTCCTGCACGAGCTGACCGCCGTGCTGCTGGGCGCACCACTGCTGGTGAGCACCGCGCTGTCGCTGTCGGTGCGGCTGCACGGCAAGCCCTCGGTGCGGGTACGGCCGTTGCCCAGGACCGCCGAGACCGGCCAGCGGGCCCGGATGCTGGTGGACGTCGATCCCGGACCGGGCGCCGAACTCGTCGCGGTCCGGTTGCCCCGCCCGAACAAGCCGGGCATCGGCCCGGTGTACGTCGTGCCCGCCTCCGAGGTCACGCTCGCCACCAACCTGCGCTGGGACGCCTGGGGCGACCAGTCCGATTTCCGTGTCGACCATCTGGTGGCCGGCCCGGACGCGCTGTGGACCTACGGCCCGGTGCTCGGCGACGAGGGCAGGCGGGCCGTGCTGCCGCCGGTGCTGCCGATGCCCGGCGGCCCGGTGCCGCCCCGCACCGCTGGTCTGGTCGGCGCCCACCGCTCCCGCCGGCCCGGCGACGGCATCGAACTGCGCGACGTCCGCGCCTACCAGCCCGGTGACCGGCTGCGCCGCGTCGACTGGCGGACCACGCTGCGGGCCAGCGCCGGTGCCGCCACCGACAGCCTGGACACGCTGTTCGTCCGGGAACGGCACGCGGAGGCCGACGCCGACGTGGTGCTGGCCGTGGACACCCGGCTGGACGTGGGCGCCGAACTGGGTGACTGGTCCACCGGCGAGGACGGCACGACCGTGCGCCAGGGCGGTTCCCTGGACCGGGCCGCCCTCGCCGCCACCGCGCTGGCCGCCGGCTACCTGCACCAGGGCGACCGGGTCAGCCTGGTCGACCTGGGCCGCCCGCAGTTCGGGCTGCGCTCCGGCGCCGGCCGCCGGCACCTGATGGTGTTCCGCCACCGGCTGCTGGCCTGCGTGCGGGCCGCCGGCTGGGTGTCCCGCCCGGTGCTGCGGGCCGAACAGGTGCCGCACGGCGCCCTGGTGATCGTGCTGTCGCCGTTCCTGGACGACGCCGTCGTCGAGCAGACCCTGCTGGCCGCCCGGCGGGGCAGCCTGGTGCTCGGCGTCGACGTGCTGCCCCGCCCGCTGATCCCCGACCCGAACGACCGCTGGGGTGGTGTCGTGGCCAGGATGATCGCCGCCGAACAGGCCAACCGGCTCGGCGCGCTGCGCGCCAGAGGGGTGCCCGTGGTGCCCTGGGTGGACGGCAGCGAGGTCGTCGCCGTGTTGCGCCGGGCCGCCGCACCCGGCCGTCGTCCGGTGGTCCTGCGATGATCCCGCCACCGGTCACGTCGCCGGCCACGTCGCCGGCCACGCCGTCGTCACCGTCGTCGCCGCCCGTCGCCGAACTGGGCCGGGGCATGCCCGGTTGGGTGATCCGGATCGTGTCGCTGGTGCTCGGCATCGGCGCCGTGTTCCTGGTCTACCCGGACATCTCGGTGCCGTTGCTGGCCATCGTGCTGCTGGTGGTCGCCGTGGTGTCGGCCGCGGCGCCCGCGTCGCCCGCGCCCGCGGTGCTGATCGCGGCGGTCGCGATCGTGCTGGTCCTGACCGGCGGCAGCCCGGTGCGACTCGAGGTGCTGGTGGCGATCCCGTTGCTGCACCTGCTGCACGCCACCGCGTCGATCTCGGCGCTCGCACCGGCACGCAGCGTCATCCGGCCGGCCGCGCTGGTCCGGCCCGCGTGGCGATTCCTCGGTGTGCAGGCCGGGGTGTTCGCAGTTGTCGGGATCACTGAGATCCTGCCCACAGGACAGAACACCACGATCGTGGAAATCATCGGTCTCATCGGAGTGACAGCGCTCGTTCTGGTGACGATCAGGCTGGTGACCAGGGAGAAATAGAAGCGCATTTTCCGGGCCCGGAGTGGGCCCCGTCACGATACGGATCACCGCAGGACAGTTCGATTCAGCGACCACTGTCACACCGGCCCCGGGTGGCGTTTAAGTCCTCGACAGATGGTGGGACCATGGAGTCATGGCCGCTGGAAAGTCACAACCAACCCGGATCCTCATCCTCGGTGGTGGTTACGTCGGGATGTACACCGCGCTGGGTCTGCAGAAGAAACTGCGACTCAACGAGGCGTCCGTGACCGTTGTCGACCCGCAGCCGCACATGACCTACCAACCGTTCCTGCCGGAGGCGGCGGCCGGCTCCATCGACCCGCGCAACGTCGTGGTGCCGCTGCGCACCACGCTGCGCCGCTGCCACGTGGTCACCGCGCGGGTCAAGCGGATCGAGCACGCCAAGCGGATGGTCACCGTCGAGGCGTTCGACGGCCACATCGAGGAGATCGGCTACGACGTGCTCGTCGTGGCGCTCGGCTCGGTGGCCCGCCTGCTGCCCATCCCCGGTCTCGCGGAGCGGGGCATCTCGTTCAAGACCATCGGCGAGGCGATCTACCTCCGCAACCACGTACTGTCCAGAATGGACCTCGCGGCGAGCACGCTGGACCCGGAGTCGCGCCGGCGCCTGTTGACGTTCACCTTCGTGGGCGGCGGTTTCGCCGGTATCGAGTCGCTGGCCGAGCTGGAGGACATGGCCCGCTACGCCACCCGTTACTACGAGAACATCGAGCCCGACGACATGCGCTGGGTGCTCGTCGAGGCCGCCGGCCGGGTGCTGCCCGAGGTGCGGGACAGCCTCGGCGTGTGGACCGTGGAGCAGTTGGAGCGGCGTGGCATCGAGGTCTTCCTGTCCACCACGGCGAAGACGTTCGAGCACGGCCACGTCGTCCTGTCCGACGGCACCGAGTTCGACAGCGACACGATCGTGTGGAACGCGGGCGTGAAGGCCAATCCGGTGCTCGCCTCGTCCGACCTGCCGCTGGACCGCCGTGGTCGCGTCGTCTGCACGGCGGGCATGCAGGTCGAGGGCATGCCGGAGGTGTGGGCGGCCGGTGACTGCGCCGCGGTGCCCGACCTGTCGCGTACCGCCGAGGACCCGGCGGCCACCTGCGCGCCGAACGCCCAGCACGCCGTGCGCCAGGCCCGTCACCTGGCCAAGAACATCATGATCGAGATCCGCGGCGGCAAGCCGAAGGACTACTTCCACAAGAACGTGGGCTCGGTGGCCAGCCTGGGCATCGGCAAGGGCGTCGCCGACACCTACAACGTCAAGGTCAAGGGCTACCCGGCGTGGCTGATGCACCGCGCCTACCATGTCAGCCGGATGCCCACCCTGAACCGCAAGGTCCGCATCCAACTGGACTGGCTGATCACCAGCCTGTTCCGCCGCGAGGTCGTGTCGCTGGGCCAGATCAACGACCCGAAGGCCGACTTCGACCGGGCGACGAGGACCTGACTCCCGTGTTCGCCGACACCGTCATCGGCCGGCGCGCCCTCGGGCGTGCCGCCGGTGCGCTGCCGGATCGCTTAACCGCCGTGCTCGTACCGCCATCTGTCGGCACGGCTCCCGTCTGACGCCGTAACGCTGTGCGTTCTTCCGCGATCATTCACGTAGTCGTGTCTTGACAGTACGTAACGTGAATCGGAGACTACTCCACGCGTGTCACCCGAAAGGGTGATGCCGACGCGAGTAGCCCGCGCCATCGCGGAGCGGCGACGCCGTCCTCCGCCGTACGAAGGACGTAGAGCTGACCACCAACGGTCCGGTCCAGGTAGCCCTCCGTGCCGACTCACCGGCACGGACGGTGACCGCGCGGCCGACTGATCGGATGACACCCCTTCTCCTACAAGGTCAGGGGTACGCCTTCCGGGCACCGGTGACCACGATCGACGTGCCTACCCAGGTCAACCCGGGCCTGGCCGACGACGGCTCGCCCCAGCCGTGCGTGCTCGTGCTGGCGCGCTCCACGGACGTGGAGGTGACCGAACTGACCACGACGCTCGCCCAGCGCGGTGTGCGGGTGGTCCGGATCGATGCCGACCGCTGCCTGGACGTGTCGCTGACCGTCTACCCGGACGCGCCGCTGGTCGAACTGGACCACGCGATGCTGCGGCCGCTGCTGGTGTGGCGCCGGCATTTCGAACTCGCCGCCCTGCCCGTCGACCCCGGCACGCTGTACGGCGCGTACGTAGTCGACCAGTGGCGTTCGGTGGCCGACTGGATCACCGCCCGTACCGACTGGTGCGGCGTCAACGCCGGCCGGCCGGTGGACCGGCTGTCCCAGCTCGCCGACGCCGCCCGGTTCGGCCTGGCCGTGCCCAGGACCGTGGTCACCACCCAGCCGGCGCGGCACCGGCCCGGCGGCGGCACGTGCGTGGTCAAGACGTCCGGCCGGCACCTGGTCGAGCCGGTGTCCGGCCGCCAGCACGGCCTGTTCCCGCAGCCGCTGGACCCCAGGCTGGGCGGCGGCCGGCCGGAGCCCGCGCCGGTGATCGTGCAGCAGTACCTGCCCTCCGACCACGAGCTGCGCGTCTTCGTCGTGGGGGAGCGGGTGATCGGCTACCAGGTCGACCGGCTCGACCCGACCGGGCAGCTCCGGCTCGACCCGACCGGGGTCCGGGTGTCCGAGGTGCCCGTCGACCCGGCGCTGGGCGGGACGCTGCGCGCCCTGGCCCGGTACTGGCGGCTGGACGTCGTCGCGTTCGACCTACTCGTCCGGGACGGCACCCCGACGTTCCTCGCCGCCGGTCCGCATTGTGACTGGCGGTGGTGCGAGCACCTCGCCGGTGCGCCGACCGTGTCGGCCGCTGTCGCCGACTGGGTGGCGGGCCGGTTCGAGGAGTTACTCGGGGCGGCCACCCGTTCCGGCACGTCGCGCGGCTGACTGGACGCAACCGATTGCGCCGTG
The DNA here is from genome assembly GCA_036273855.1 of Pseudonocardiaceae bacterium. Lineage (GTDB taxonomy): Bacteria > Actinomycetota > Actinomycetes > Mycobacteriales > Pseudonocardiaceae > DATEPR01. The sequence continues at coordinate 107,042 of DASUGU010000049.1, read as the reverse complement.
CGCTGTCCGGCTGCTGCGCCGCCCGGATGACTTCAGCCATAGTTACCCACGAACGGGTGATAAACCCATAAGCTGCGCCTGCCCCCGTAGCCCAACAGGCAGAGGCATTCCCCTTAAAAGGGAAGTAGTGCCGGTTCAAATCCGGTCGGGGGCACTCTGTGTAACCAATATCCGGAGTGTCGACAGCGCGGTGTTATTCGATCGCGGCCGGCGGTCCGGCGGTGGCAGCATGGCGCCGTGCCGACCATCCGGATCTTCGAGCAACCTGATCTCGACGCGGTGGTCGCGTTGTCCCTGCGGGCGTGGGCGCCGGTGTTCGCATCGCTCGAACGTGTGCTCGGGCCCGTCTTCCGCCTGCTGGAGCCGGACTGGCGCTCCGGCCAGGCCCGGGCGGTCACCGAGGCGTGCACGGCCGAGGGAGCGCGCGCCTGGGTCGCCGACGCGGACGGTCTGATCACCGGCTTCCTGGTGGTCGGACTCGATCACGGCAGGGGCATCGGCGAGATCCGGATGATCGCCGTCGACCCCGATTACCAGCGGCGCGGCATTGGGTCGGCCCTGACATCCTTCGCCCTTGGCCGGATGCGGGACAACGGTATGACGGTCGCGATGGTGGAGACCGGTGGCGATCCGGGACACGCGCCCGCCCGGCGCACCTATGAGCAGGCCGGATTCGTTCCGCTGCCCATCACCAGGTATTTCCGGAAACTGGCGGAATAGCGCGAACAATGCATCCCGGCGGGAATGGGTACACCCGACCGTCGCGGAGTGTCACCGAACCTGTACCGGTGATTCGTCCGATTTCACCCGAATGAACGTGAACTATTCGCATGTTGCGTGGTGAACAAGTTACGTTCACATGTCATCCTGAGGTCGTGGCGGTCGTCGAGGACCGCGGTGGCCGAGAGGGGGCACCATGACCGAGGCGGTGGTCGACCAGCGCACAGGGGTCAGTGTCCGGGCGAGGCTCACGTTCGTGGCGGCCAGGCTGATGGTCCGGCCGCTGCTCACGTACTGGCCCCTGACCAACTGGGGACTGTTCCCGCTCGCCCTGCTGGACACGGCCGCCGGTCTGCTCCCGGCACCCGGCGGGGTGCGTTACGAGAAGGTCGACCTCGACGGATGCACCGGCGAGTGGATGCGGCCGAAGGACGTACCGGACAGCGGCGACGGCGTGCTGCTCTACTTCCACGGCGGCGCGTTCGTCACGTGCGGTGTCGCCACCCACCGGCACGCCGTGGCCCGGATGGCCGAGGCCTGCGGCATGCCTGCCCTGTCCGTCGCCTACCGGCAGTTGCCCGCCGTCCCGTTGACCGGATCGGTCGCCGACTGCCTCGCCGCCTACCGGTACCTGCTCGCGCAGGGCTACCACCCCGACCGCATCGTCGTGGCAGGTGACTCGGCCGGCGGTTGCCTCGCCTTCGCCACGGCCCTCGGCGCCATGGCCGCCGGCCTGCCCCGCCCGGCCGCGATCGTGGCGCTGTCGCCCTGGCTGGACTTCGACGCGGCCGCCAAGCTGGCCCACCCCAACGCCGACCGCGACGCCTACGCCCCCGTCCGCCGCCTGCCCGCCCTGGCCACCCTGCTCGGCGCGACCGAACCGGCGTCGTCCCCGGTGAACGGCGAACTCGCCGGCCTGCCGCCGGTGCTGCTCATCACGGCGGAGAGCGAGATGCTCCGCTGCGACGCGGAACTCATGGCCGAGCGCCTGGCCGCCGCCGACGTCCAGGTGACCCTGCAGATCTGGTCCGGCCAGATCCACGCCTTCCCGGTGCTCGGCGACCTGCTCCCGGAGAGCACGGCCGCCATCCACGAGATCGGCGAGTTCGTCCGAGCCCTGACGTCCACGACGGCCGCCGTCGCCTGCTGACCGGCCGCGCCAAGACCCCGTCCGCCGTCCCCCGCCGAGCCGGCACCGCCAGCCACCTGGCTACGTGAGGATGACGGCCGCCTCGCGTGCTGAGTCGGCATCGTTCGCCGCCTGGCCGCGTGAAGATCAGGGCGCCCGCCTGCGGCTGCGTCAGGAGCTCGGCTGCGTCAGGAGCACGGCCGGCCGCGTGCTGAGTCGGCATCGCTCGCCGCCTGGCCGCGTGAAGATCAGGGTGCCCGCCCGCCTGCGGCTGCACTCGCCGCTCGGCCGCGCCACGAGCACCCCGGCCGCCTGCTGAGGCGGGACTGTCCGTTGGGGGGCCGCGCCGAGGCTCCGCTCTCGTCCCTGCCGGCAGCCGTCGGCCGGCGGCTCCCCGTCACTCGTCCAGCGCTGAGCCCGGGCTCAGCCCTTGCGGCCCTTGGGTCCTGTGGTGGCCGGTTGCTGCGGCTGCACCCTCGGCACGGGCACACCGGACTGCTTGCCCTGCTGCCCACCGCCGGCCGGCGGCGCCTTCGTCGGCTGTGGCGGCTGCGCCGGCCGCTCGTCGTCCATCGGCTCCAGCAGCGGACCGGCGTCGCGCATCAGGCTGTGCGCCGCCGTCAACTGCTCGCTGATGCGCTTGCGCAGCGACTGCAGGTCCTGCACCTGGCGCGTCGCGTCGGAGACCCGGCGCGTGCACTCGTCGCTGGTGTCCCGCATCGTGCGGTCGGCGTGCTCGGCCGCCTCGCGGACGCGGCGCTCGGCGTCCTCGGTGGCCTCGCGCACCCGGCGTTCCGCCTCGGCCCTGCTCTCCGCCCGCTGGTGCTCGATCTCCTTGGCCAGCGCCTGCCGCTTGTTCGCCATCGAACGGTCGAACTCGTCCTCGATCTGGATGCGCCGCTGCTCGGCCTGCTTGTCCAGCTCGTGCCTGCGGTTGGTGGCCGCCGTGGTCATCTCGACCACGTGGGTGCGCGCCTGGTCCACCACCTGGCTGTGCTGGGACCGGACCTCCTGGCGCTGCCGGTCGAGCTCGGACAGCAATTTCTCGTACCCGGAGCGGAGTTTGGCGGCCGCGTCCTCGGCGCCTGACCACGAATGGGTGGCGGCGGCCTGCGCCCGTGCCGTGATCTCCGCCGCCTGGTGGTGCGCCAGTTGAACCATCCGCTTGCAGCGGTCGTCCAGGTCGTCGGGATTCTTCGGCAGCTCCACCAGTTCGGTGACCTGCTTGCCCAGCTCGGTGATACGGGTGTGCGCCGCCCGGAGCTGTTCGGTCAGATCGGCCACTTGGGACAGTGCGGCGTTCCGATCAGCGGAGATCAGCTTGATCTCGTCTTCCAGATCTTCGAGGTACTGTTTGACCTGGGCACGGTCGAATCCGTGCCATACCACGTCGAATCCGGGCTTGAGGGGTACGAGTTCGCGGTCCTCTGGGCGCGCCATGCCTTGACGTTACGCGATTCTCGTATGGCTGTGGTAAGCGGCACACCAGTTTCCTTCGACCGGTGGACCCCGTGCGTCATCGTGCCAGGTGGCTGCCGCACGACAGGTCACGGCGGAGCGGTGGGCCCCATCGGTAACCTGATCGGGTGGCCTCCCGATCTTTGCTCGCAGTCAGCGATCTGCACGTCACCCATGACGGGAACCGGGAGATCGTGCGAGGTATTCGCCCGCGCCACGAGGACGACTGGCTGATCGTCGCGGGCGACGTGGCCGAGTCGGTCGACGCCATCGCCTGGGCGCTGGGCCTGTTGCGCGAGCGGTTCGCCAAGGTGATCTGGACGCCGGGCAACCATGAACTGTGGACGGTCGGTGCGGACCCGGGTGCGGCCCGTGGTGTGCGGCGCTACGAACTACTCGTCGAACTGTGTCGCGGGATGGACGTCGTCACTCCGGAGGATGAATATCCGGTGTTCCACACCGACGGAGAGTCGTTCGTCGTCGCACCGTTGTTCCTGCTCTACGACTACAGTTTCCGCGACCCCGGTACCTCGCTGGCCGACGCGATGGACCACGCCTACTCGACCGGCCTGGTGTTCTCCGACGAGCGGGTGCTGTTCCCGGACCCGTTCGCCACCCGGCAGGAGTGGTGCGCGCACCGGGTCGAGCTGACCGAGCACCGGCTGGCCGCGATCCCGCCGGACCTGCGCACCGTTCTGGTCACGCACTTTCCGTTGCATCGCGGCCCGACCACGATGCTGCGCCACCAGCACCTCGCCATGTGGTGCGGCACCGAGTTGACCGCCGACTGGCACACTCGGTTCCGCGCCGCCGTCGCCGTCTACGGGCACCTGCACATCCCGGTCACGCTGGAGTACGACGGCGTGCGCTTCGAGGAGGTGTCCCTCGGCTACCCGAGGGAGTGGGGCAGGCGCCCGCAGCAACCACCCGACCCCGTCCGCTCGATCCTGCCCGGCGACCCCACCCGCGTGCCGTGGAACAAGCGGGCGGCCCGCTGATGCTGGACGAGCTGTTGCCCACCGCTGTCGTGGCGGTGGAGACGATCGGCGCCGAGGACCCGGCCGCCTACCTGCTGCCCGAGGAACGGCCGATGGTGGCCAAGGCGGTGGTCAAGCGGAGCCGGGAGGTCACCAACGCGCGCTCCTGCGCACGCCGGGCGCTGGCCGTGCTCGGCCGGCCGAAGGTGCCGATTCTCCGTGGTACCAAAGGGGAACCGCTGTGGCCGGCCGGCGTGGTCGGCAGCATCACGCACACGACGGGCTACTACGCGGCGGCCGTCGCCGAGTCGACCGTGGTCCGGTCGGTCGGCGTGGACGCCGAGGAGCACGGCGAGCTCCCGGACGGCGTACTCGCGCACATCGCGTTCGGCACCGAACCGGACCGGGTGGCGGCCCTGCGCGCCGCCGACCCGTCGGTGTGGTGGGACCGGCTCCTGTTCAGCGCCAAGGAGAGCGTTTACAAGGCGTGGTTCCCGCTCACCGGCCGGTGGCTCGGCTTCGAGGACGCCGAGCTGACGATCGATCCGGCGGGCACGTTCACCGCGAAGATCCTGATCGACGGCACCACCACGGACGGTGGTCCGCCGCTGTGCACACTGGTCGGCCGGTGGCTGGTGCGGGACGGGCTGGTGCTCACCGCGATCGCGCTTCCTGTGCCGTAGATCACGCAACTGAATCGATCCACGAGTAACGGACCATTGACGGTCTGTTGCTGAAAGCGCTTACATTGGCTCGGCTGGCCGGCCCTCTCCCCATCGACGAGGAGGAATCCGCCATGTCCGAACCACACTCCCGCTTACCGGGTCGCCGCAGGCGAGCCTGGCTCGCCGCGGCTGCCGCCGCGGCACTGATCCCCGCGGTGTTCGCCGCCGTTCAGGCAGGTCAGGCGGCCGCCACCGGCACACCCGCTGCCGTTCCGTCGGCCGTTCCGGCGCCGCCCACCGGCTGGTCGACCGTGTTCTCCGACGACTTCACCGGTGCCGCCGGCACCGGCCTGGACACCACGAAATGGCTCTACGACCTGGGCACCAGCTATGCCGGCGGCGCCGCGAACTGGGGCACCGGCGAGGTCGAGAGCGAGACCAACAGCACCAGCAACGTGTTCCAGGACGGCAGCGGCCACCTGGTGATCAAGCCGATCCGCAGTGCGTCCGGCGCGTGGACGTCCGGCCGGGTCGAGACCCAGTCCACCAGCTTCGCGGCCCCGCCCGGCGGCGAGATGGAGATCACCGCGTCGATCGAACAGCCCAACCCGGCCGTCGGCCTGGGCTACTGGCCGGCATTCTGGGCGATGGGCGCGGCCGCGCGGCCGGTCGGCGCGACCAACTGGCCCAGCATCGGTGAGCTGGACATTCTCGAGGACGTCAACGGGATGTCCGACGTCTCGAACACGTTCCACTGTGGTGTCGACCCCGGTGGGCCGTGCAACGAGACCACCGGCATCGGCAGCGGCCTGCTGGCCTGCGGTGGGTGTCAGACCGCGTTCCACACCTACTCGGTGATCGTGGACCGCACGAACACGTCGGCCGAGCAGTTGCGGTTCCTCAAGGACGGTGTCGTCGAGTTCACCGTCAACGAGAACCAGGTCGACGCGACCACCTGGGCGAACGCCGTGGACCACGGCTTCTTCGTGATCCTCGACCTGGCCATCGGCGGTGCCTTCCCGAACGCCATCTGCGGCTGCGCGTCGCCGAGCGCGTCGACCTCGTCGGGCGCCGGCATGACCGTCGACTACGTGGCCGTCTACCAGACCAACACCGGCACCACGACGTCCCCGCCGCCGACCACCCAGCCCCCGACCACCACGCCGCCGCCGACCGGAGGTGTAAGCGCTTTCTCGCAGATCAACGCGACCAGCGCCGGCGCCACGCACAACACCACCGTCGAGACCAGCGCCGACACCGGCGGCGGCACCGACTTCGGCCAGCTCGCCAACGGCTCGTGGGCCGAGTACTCGAACGTCAACTTCGGCACCACGGGCGCGACGCAGTTCGTCGGGCGTGTGGCATCGGGCGCGGCGGCCGGGGTCAGTGGGTTGGTGAACGTGCGGCTGGACAGTGTCACCGGCCCGTCGATCGGCAGTTTCGCGATCGCCAACACCGGTGGCTGGCAGTCATGGCGCACCGTTCCAGCGAATATCACCAGGGTGACCGGCACCCACAACGTGTTCCTCACGTTCGACAGCGGGCAACCGTCGCCGTTCGTGTCACTCCATTGGTTCGACTTCGGCGCGTAGCCGAGTGACTGTCTCGCACAGTCGCCGATCGACCGCGTAGCGTCACGCAGCGTGAGTGTGAGACACAGTTCCCCGACCCGGCGTCCACGGCCGCGGACCGTCCTGATGGCGGCCGCGGCCGCGCTGGTGGCGGCCGTGTGGGTGCCCGGCACAGCCGCAGCGGATCCGCTGTGGCCGGCGGCCGCGGCCCTGGCGGCGGTCCAGAAGCTGCCGCCGACCCCGAACACGGCGTGGGGCATCGACCCGGCGACCGGTCGACTGACGGTGACGGTGTCGGACGCGGCGCCCGCGGTTGGCGTGGCGCGGCTGACGGCGGTGGCGCGGCGGTTCGGCGACGCGGTACATGTGGTGCGCGCGGCGGGGCCCATGGACGAGCAAGGTCTGCTGTCCTCCGACGACGGTGACGGCGTGCTGCTCGGCGGCGACGCGATGAGCGACGGCAAGATCATCTGTTCGGTGGGGTTCGTGGTGGCGAAGGAAGGGCAGCAGTACGTGCTGACGGCCGGTCACTGCACGGCGGGGTTGCCGGCGTGGCAGAGCATCGGGCCGTCGGTGGCGTCGGAGTTCCCGGGCACCGACTACGGGTTGGTGAGGGACGACGAGGCGAACGCGGCCGGGGACGTCGACCTGTACGACGGCACGGCGCAGCCGATCACGACGGTCGGCGAGGCGACGGTCGGGCAGCGGGTGTGCGCCAGTGGCCAGACGACGCAGGTGACGTGTGGGCAGGTCACGGCGGTGGACGAGACGGTCGACTACGGCGACGGGGACGTGGTGCGCGGCCTGATCGCGACGAACATCCATACCGATCATGGGGACAGTGGCGGCCCGCTGTTCGCCGGGTCGACCGGGCTGGGTGTGGTGTCGGGTGGCGACGGCGATGTTGACTACTTCCAGCCGATCGCCCCGGCGATGGAAAAGTACGACCTGGAACTGCCTTCCTAATTCTGGGTTGATCACGCCTGCCGGCGGTTGCCCGCCGGCGGGCGAGCGTGTGGTCAGCAGTTCCGCAGTTCCGGACTCTGGTTGAGCAGTTGGCCACGCGGCGAGACGAACACCTGGTAGGCATTGCTGTCCACTGAGGACTGATTGAAAGCCGCCACCCGGTGGCAGTTCTGGAAGGCCAGCTTGACGCCGAAGTGGCGTTCCAGGCTGGAGCGGATGGCGTCCGAGGCGAGAGCGCGGAGGAGCTGGCCGCGATCGGCCTCGGTAGGCGGCGGCGCGGCGTGCTCGGTGAACTCGACGGTCCCGTCCTGCTTGTGCTGCTCGGTCTGTTCGGTGGACACCTGGCTGATCACGTGCCAGGCGTAGGGCAGGGACGAGCGGACGACGGCGACGAACTCCTCGTCCGAGACGTCGCCCAGTTCGGCGCGCTCGAGCAGGGCTGTGGGTACGTCCAGGGACATGGTTCTCCAACCAGCAGCGCGGTCACCCGCGTTGGTGGAACGTGTCCCGCCAGTGATATCGGTTTTCATTTTCATCCACAACTCGAGGGCGTCGGGTAGCGGAGGCGTCCGGCAGCGACCTGACCACCCAACGGCCGACACCCGCCGGATCGCCCACCGCCAGCTGGCAGGGCGGCGCCCATCCGGACCGCGGGGCCCGAGCGGGCCGCCAATCGCCCGGGCGAGGCTCGTCACCAATCGGCCGGGGCCAAGCGGCTCGCCATCGGCCGGCCGGGCAGATCGCCAATCGATTGGCCGAGCGGATCGCCAACCGGCCCAGGCCAGGCTGGTCGCCAATCGCCCGGCCAGGCAGGACAGCTCGCTAGTCGTCCGATTGGGCAGCTCGCTAGTCGTCCGGTTAGGCAGCTCGCTAGTCGTCCGGTTGGGCGGGGCGGCTCGCTGGTCGTCCGGTCGGGCAGGGCTGTTCGTCCATCGGCTGGCCGGGCCGGATGGGCCGCCAATCGTCCGGTCGGGCAGGGCGGCTCGCCAATCGCCCAGCGGGCTGAGTCGCCAATCGGCCCAGCCGGGCCGGTTACCAGTCGGCCGGTGTGGCGAGGCACATGGCCAACCGACCGGTCAGGAGAGGTGGTCGCCAGTCGGCCTGCCAAGGCGCGCCCAACAATCCGGCGAGGCAGGCCGCCAACCGCGCGTGTCGTCCGCCAAGTGGCCAACCCGCGGCCCAGACGAGCTCAGCCGGCCATCGACCGGCCAGATCGAACGACCCGGGCGGCCCGCAGCAGCATGTCGTCGCGCGCCGAGCGCGTGACGACCATTGAGCGGTCAGGTCAAGTTGGGCCCGGCGACCTGAACGAGCGGGCCGTCGGCAGTCGAGCGCGTGTCGTCCCTTGACCGGTCAGGTCGGTTGGCGGCGGGGCCTGAGGCGGTGGGTTGTCGGCAGTCGAGCGCGTGTCGTCCGTTGAGTGGTCAGGACGGACTGGGCCTGGCGCCCGGGCAGGCGGGCGTCTGTTTCCCCCGCGTGTCGTCCGTTGACCGGTCGGGTCGGGTTGGGCTTGTGGGCTGACGCGAGTGTCCTGGGCTGCTGGCTGCGCGTCGGCCGTCGAGTGGTCGGGTCGGGTTTGGCCGCGTGGCCCATGGGCAGGTTGTGGCTGTTGGGCGCGTGTCGTTCGTTGGCTGGCCGACTCGGTATTGGGCAGCCTTGTTACTTCACTGGCAGTGCGATCATTACTCGGTTGTCGGCGTAGCCGAGCGTGCCGCCTACCCATTCGCCGCCGCAGGTGGCCACCACGACGCGCTGCGGGCCGCTCGCCGAGAACAGGGTCGGCGCCTGCTTCGGCAGCGTGCTCTTGTTCAGCGTCAACACCTTCGTCACTCGGTATCGCCACTGCTTTCCCGAGTTGTCCCGCACGGTGATCACCGCTCCGAGCCGGTCCTGCCACAGCTCGGCGAACGGTCCCGTCGCTCCGGCCCAGTTCACGTGCCCGGCGAACACCGTCGCGCCGGACGCCGCGTTCAACCCCGTGCCCCACCACACCGCCTGGTCCACACCGGACGGAATGGGCAGCGTCCCGTCGTTCGCCACCTGCACGTGCACCAAATACGCAGTCCCGCCGCGTGGCAACCGGATCGTGTTCGGCAACTGCGTGCCCTGAGCGGGATGCACGGCCGACGTCGCGGGCGGGGGCGCCGCGTGTGAAGAAGAAGACGTAGGAGACGGGCCGGCCACCGCGCCCCGCGCTACCGGCGGATGATGCTGCGCCGCCACCCCCACCGGAGCCGGCGCCTGGTGCACCGCCACCGCATGCGGCCCGGGCAACGCCACCGCCGACCCGCTCAACTCGTCCCGCTGCACCACCTGCGTCGCCCCGGCCACCAGCACCGCGGCACCCACCAACGCCACCGCCGCCATCCCGGCCACCGCAACGGGCCGACCCCGACCCCGGCCAGCCCGGACCCGGCCAGGCCGGCCGGGCTGACCCCGACCAGGCCGACGCAAAGCAGGCGGCACCGCCACCGGCTCGAACCCACCCCGAGATGCCCCGGCCGACTCCAGGTCGAACCCACCCCCGTACCCGGCGGCATCGAACGACCCACGACCCGCCGTCGCCGGATCGAGCCCACTCAAAGACCCGCTGGCGTCGAACGACCTACCACCCGACGTCGCTGGATCGAGCCCGCCCCCGTACCCGGCGGCGTCGAGCGACCCGCCGCCCACCGTCGCGGGATCGAGCCCGCCCCTGGACCCGCCGGCATCGAACGACCCACGACCCGCCGTCGCTGGATCGAGCCCGCCCCTGTACGCGTCGGCGTCGAGCGGCCCACGACCCACCGTCGCGGGATCGAGCCCGCCTCCGGACCCGGCGGCGTCGAGCGACCCACCGCCCAACGTTGCCGGGTCGAACCCGGGAACGAGATCGGATGCCCGATGCCGCACCGGAATCACCGCCGCCCGCGGAGCCGGTTGGCCCGCCGCAGCGTCACCAGCCCGACGCATCCGGCCGCGATCACCAGCAGCCCGCCGAACAGCACCAGCGCGGTCGGCGCCGGGCGGTGCAGCACCGTCGATGTCGCCGTCAGTGTCGGTGGACCGCCGGCCGGGATCGCCACCGGCACCTTGTTCGGCACGTTCGTCAGCGACAACTTGAGTGTCGATCGGGGCACCAGTTCGCCGCAGATGGTCGGCGGCGATTTCGGGTGGAACGCCTGGTCGTAGCCGGGTGGTGGCGCGGTTTCGATGAAGCAGACGTCCTGGGGGGTGTGCAGGCCGGTCTGGGTCGCGGTGCCGTCGACCCCGGTGGTGAGCACGATCGGCTTGCCGTCGCTGCCGGTCAGCGGCTTGCCGTCGGCGGCCAGTGCCGGGTTCTTCTTGTCCGGCCCGGTCAGTTCCAGTTTCACGCCGGGGATGGGCGCGTGGGTGGTGGCGTCGGTCTTGGTGACGGTGACGTTGCCGGACGGCGTGGCGGCCGTCGTGGTCTTCGTGGTCGTCAACGTCGTCATGCCGCCGGTGGTGACGACCTTCTGTACGTCGGCGTCTACCGGGATCCGCACCCTCGGCGTCGCCGCCGGACTGTCCAGTGTGGCCACCAGTTTGGGGTTGGGGCCGGTCGGTGTCGCGCTCACCACGAGCGGGCTGGCGTCGGCGGGCGTGTTGACGACCTCGTTGTCGCTGCCGCCGGGCAGGGTGGCGTCGGTCGCGGTGATCGTCACCGGCACGTCGGCCAGGCCCTTGTGCGCCGCGTTGAGCACGTCGACCGTCCACGTGCCCGCGGTGCCGATCACCTGTGGTGTCGTCGGCGCGGCCATGGACGTGGTCCACGGGCCGTGGTTGGCGCTCGCGTCGTCCTGCAACTTCGCCACCGACGCCCGCGTGGCCGGGGTCATCTCGTTCAGGTGCAGGTTGACGTCGTAGGCGATGTGGTGGAAGTCCTTGGACGGGTTCAACTGGTCGGGCGTCTGCGGCGCGGCCGTCCACGAGTGCAGCAGGTGCGCCAGCGCGGCGGCGTCGTCCGGGGACGAGGTGTTGCCGTAACGCAGCAGCAGGTAGGAGATCTCGGCGGCGATCGTGGAGTTGACCGGTGTGCCCCACTTGGTCTGCAGCGTGGTGCCGTCGGTGTACTTCTCGTTCGTGTTGGGCGCGGCGAGGGCGAAGTCGACACACCAGACGCGCTGCCCGTTGACCAGGTACGACCCGAGCCAGTCGCTCTTGTCCGGGTTGCCCCGGTAGGGCTGCGCGGGGGTCACCGCGCGCCCGATCGCCTCCTTCGCGGCGGCCGAGGCGACACCGGGGCTCAACATCCCCACTATGCCGGCGAGTAACAGCGTGCCCGCCACTGTGATGGCCAGTTTTCGCAGGGCCACGTTGCGCTCCTCACGCGGTTGTGCACCACCGACGGTGGTCAGGCAGACACCAGTGGTGAGCCTGGTGTCACGGAGCGAAGCTGACAAGCCGCCGTCGGATGGACCTCGCGACGCACCGTGTCGGGCGTGTTGGCCGCCTCGGGTAGTCGGTCCTGGGCCGAGCGCGTGACGGGGTCCCGCGAACGCCCCGGACGTGATCACGATCGGTAGTCGACCCGCCGTGCGGGAGAACGGGTCGCGTGGTGGCTAGGCTGTCGGTTGCTGGAACCGTGGGGCACACGAAAACGTTGTGTCAGATGTCAGGCTCGATGCGGGAGCCATGTCACGGGCCGTACGACGGCCCCGCCAGGAGGATCAGGTGCGAGCGACCAGCAACCCAGCGTTCCGTAACCTGCCGAGGAACGGGTACGCGACCTTCGACCAGCAGCGGACCGCCGCCGGTCCGCAGCAGCCCTACGGTGGTGGCTACCCGGGTCAGGTGGCCGACCGGCCCATGACCATCGACGACGTCATCATCAAGACGGGCATCACCCTGGCCGTGGCCGTCCTCACCGGCGTGCTCACGGTTCTGTTCCACGCCTGGGCACTGGCGTTGCCCGCGCTGGTCGTCGGCCTCGTCATCTCGCTGGTCATCATCTTCAAGCGCACCCCGAGCGCGCCCCTGGTGCTGGTGTACGCGGCCGCCGAGGGTGTTCTGCTCGGCGCGATCACCGGCCTGTTCGACTCCATCTACCCGGGCATCGCGTTCCAGGCGATCCTCGGCACGTTCGGCGTGTTCGCCGCGATGCTGATCGTCTACAAGACCGGCGCGGTCCGGGTCACGCCCCGCCTGACCAAGTGGATCATCGGTGCCACCGTCGGCGCGGTCGTGGTGATGCTGGCCGATCTGCTGGTCCACCTGTTCGGCGGTGACCTGGGCATCCGTGACGGCGGCCCGCTGGCCATCGTGTTCAGCCTCATCGTGATCGGCATCGCCGCGTTCAACCTGCTGCTGGACTTCGAGCAGGCCACCCAGATGATCCGCGGCGGCTACCCGGCGAAGTGGGCCTGGTACGCGGCCTTCGGCCTCATGGTCACGCTGGTCTGGCTGTACCTGGAGATCCTGCGCCTGCTGTCCTACCTGCAGCGCAACTGACCCCACCCGTCGACCAGGGCGAGTACCGCCCGAGCAGCGCCGTCCGCGGCTTCGCGGACGGCGCTGTCGTATCCGTCGAAGTCCCCGCCCCGCAACAACATCGCGTATCCGTGCGCGGTGGCCTCGACCGCCGTGGCGAGCCGGTCGTCCCCGCCCAGCGCGGTGACGCAGCCGGCGAACGCGTCGGTGATCGGCCGCTCCGCCTCGGCGACCGAGGGGTGGGCGACCTTGTCCACACCGGCGTGGTAGAGGACGTCGAACAGGGCGTCGTGGGCGGCCGCGAACCGCACGTAGGCGCGGGCCATCGCGGCGATCCGGTCGCGCGGCGCGGACACGGTGGCCAGTTCCGGGGCCAGTTCGGCGTGGAAGACCTGGTACCCGTGTACGACGACGGCGGCCAGCAGCGCGTCCCGGTCGGCGAAGTGCGCGTACGGCGCGCTGGGTGCGACACCGAGCCGGCGGGTGAGCTGGGCCATGGAGAACCCGGTCACACCGCGCTCGCCGATCAGTTCGATGGCCGACCGCACCAGTTCGGCCTTGAGATCGCCGTGGTGGTACCGGGCCCGGCGGGGCTGCGTCACGGCACCACCACCGGGTAGCGCACGCTGGTCAGCCGCTCGGACAGCTCCCACAACCGTTGCCGCAGACCGGTGTCGTGGGACAGCGGGGTGGACTCGACCCGGACCGGCGCCCCGGTGGCCTGGAACCACCCGCCCGGTCCGAAGTAGTCACCGCCGCGCGCGGCCGGGTCGGTGGCGGCGCGCAGGGTCGGCAGGGCACCGGCCGCCGCTCCCTGGGCATACCAGAAGTTGATCGGCCGCAGCCGGTCGCTGACCAGGATCCGTTCCAGCGGGGACGATGTGCGCCACAGGGCCGTGCCGACCGTGCCGGGGTGGGCGGCCAGGGCTGCGCGGGTGCCGCCGAGCCGGTGGTCCAGTTCGTAGGTGAACAGCAGGTTGGCCAGCTTCGACTCCGGATAGGCCAGGGCCGGATCGTCGGTGGCGAAGTCGCCGGTCGCCCTGTCGTGCGCGTTGCTGCTCACCGTCACGACGCGCCCGCCGGGTCGCAGCAGGTCCAGCAGCAGTCCGGTGAACGCGAAGTGGCCGATGTGGTTGGTGGCGAACGTCAGCTCGATGCCGTCCTCGGTACGGGCGCGGGGCGCGGCCATCACGCCGGCGTTGTTGATCAGCAGGTCGAGCGCGGGGCAGGTGTCGCGGACGGCCTCGGCCGCCGCGTGCACCGACGCGAGCGAGGCGAGGTCCAGCCGCACCACGTCGACGTCCCCGCCGATCCCCTCAGCGGCCCGACGGCCTTTGTCAGGGTCGCGACCGGCCAGCACCACCCGCGCGCCACGGTCCGCCAACACTCTGGCCGTGTCCAGCCCGATGCCGGCGTTGCCGCCGGTCACCACGGCCGTCCGACCGGTCTGGTCCGGCACGTCCGCCGCACTCCACCCCATGACGACCTCCAACTGAATGGCGTTCAGAAAATGATAGCCATTCAGATAGGGCTACAGCAACACCAGATCGCTGATCAGCCAGCGCGGGCCGGCCTTGGTCTGCGTCCTGGCCAGCGTGATCTTCAGGGCGCTGCGGGTGGTCTGTGCCTGTGGGGTGCTGGTGTTGCTGATCGACTGGTCCATCAGCACCAGCACGTGGGCGGTCGTCGACGTCTCGTCCTGGACGCCCGCGGCGACGGTGATCCCGGTGGACACCGACCGCTGGGTCCGGAGGTCGCCCGCCTTGGTTTGGCTCGCCGTGCGGTACTGGCGGGCGAAGGCCGGAGTGGACTCGGCGGCCACCACGTCGGTGGCCGTCTCCAGGTGCCGGTAGTCGTAGGTGGTCAGGTCGACGGCGTAGACCGACGCCGAACTGATCGCCTCGGCCCGCGCGTCGGCGTCGTTCGTGGCCAGCCTGCTCAGCGTCACCGCACGGACGCCCAGGTAGGCGGCGGCGGCCGCGAGCAGCAGGATCACCAGGAACACGGTGAACCGTCCGGGGCCCAGCAGCTTCCGCCACCAACCGGCCTGCGCCGGCGTCGACTCGCTCACCCGAGCATCCTCCAGGAAAATCCTCGACGGACCGTCGGAAAACGCCGACGCCGAACGATAGGTGGATGTGGAACAACGGCCGGGTGTCCGCCGGGACCCGGGTCTGACGCTGTTGGAGCTCTACGACACGGCGTTGCCCGAGGTGTACGGCTACCTGCTGTCCCGCTGTGGACAGCGGGCGCTGGCCGAGGACCTGACGGAGGAGACGTTCCTCGCCGCGCTGTCCGCCTGCCACAAGGCCGCGCCACCCGACCTGTCGGTGGCCTGGCTGATCGGTGTCGCCCGGCACAAGCTGGTCGACCACTGGCGGGCGGTGGCCAGGGAGGAACGTGGCCTGCGGGTGGTGGCCGGAGCGCTCACCGAACCGGAGGACCCCTGGGACGAGCGGCTGGATGCCATCGTGGCCAGGCAGGTGCTGGACACGCTCGGGCCGCACCACAGGGCCGCGCTGACGCTGCGCTACCTGGACGGACTGCCGGTGGGCGACGTCGCGCTGTACCTGGACCGCACCACGCGCGCCACCGAGGCGCTGCTGGTGCGGGCGAGGTCCGCGTTCCGCAAGTCCTATCTGGAGCGTCACGACGAGTCGGAGCGGGAGGGCCGGTCATGACCGAACACCGTGACCCGCTGGACGTCCTCCGCGCCGACGTCGTCCCGACCGAGCCCGATCCGGCGTTCGCGGCACGGCTGCGCGCCAGGCTCGAGTCGGCGGCGCTGAATCCGAAGGGAGCCACCATGAGCAGCAGTGAAACCACGTCGGTGACCATCGGCGAGACCCCGGTGAGTGAAGGCGATGTCGTGTACTCGTCCCTGTGGGTGCCCGACGTGGGCCGGGCCGAGACCTTCTACACCGCGGTGCTCGGCTGGCGGGTCGAAGCCGTCGGCGACCGGCGGCGGGTGCTCGACGTCTCACCGCCGATGGGCCTGCTCGGCGGTGAGGCGCACGGCACGTTGTTCCTGTGCCACGCGGTGGACGACCTGGACGCCGCGCTGGACCGGGTGCGGGCGGCCGGCGGCGAGGCCGGGCAGCCGCAGGACGAGCCCTACGGCCGGGTGGCCGACTGCGTGGACAACCAGGGCATGCGCTTCGCCCTGCTGCACGCCCCGCGCGGCCAGCGACGGCCGGTGCCGGCACCAGGTGCGGGGGAGTTGTTCTACCTGACCGTCGGCGTGCCGAACTCCCAGCTCTACCGGGACTTCTACGGCGCGGTGTTCGGCTGGACGTTCACGCCGGGCCGGATGGACGACGGCTGGGGCGTGACCGGGCCGGCGCCGATGACCGGTATGCACGGCAGCGCGGACCGGCCGGCCGTGGTGCCGATGTTCGGGGTGGCCGACATCGCGGCGGCGGTGGGCGCGGTCCGGGCGGCCGGTGGCACGGCCGCCGATCCGGTCCGGATGCCCTACGGCACCACCGCCGACTGCGTGGACGACCAGGGCCTGCCGTTCTACCTCGGCCAGGTCTGACGACGGCGGGGGCCGGGCGGAAAGCCCGGCCCCCGCATCGTCGAGCAAGGTCAGCTCAGGCGCTCCAGCACCATCGCCATGCCCTGGCCACCGCCGACGCACATCGTCTCCAGTCCGAACTGCTTGTCGTGGAACTGGAGCGAGTTGACCAGCGTGGTGGCGATCCGGGCGCCGGTCATGCCGAACGGGTGGCCGACCGCGATCGCGCCGCCGTTGACGTTGAGCCGGTCGATGTCGATGCCGAGGTCCTGGTAGGACGGGATGACCTGGGCGGCGAACGCCTCGTTGATCTCGACGAGGTCGATGTCGTTGATCGACATGCCGGCCTTGGCGAGCGCCTTCTTCGACGCCTCAACGGGTCCCAGGCCCATGATCTCCGGGGACAGGCCGGTCACGCCGGTGGACACGATCCGCGCCAGCGGCGTGATGCCGAGCTGCTTGGCCTTGGTGTCGGACATGATCACCAGGGCCGCGGCGCCGTCGTTGAGCGGGCAGCAGTTGCCCGCGGTGACCCGCCCGTCCGGCCGGAACACCGGCTTGAGCGTGGACGTCTTCTCGTAGGTGACACCGGGCCGGGGGCCGTCGTCCTTGCTGATCTCGGTGCCGTCGGGCAGCGTGATCGGGGTGATCTCCCTGGCCCAGAAGCCGGCCGCGATGGCCTTCTCGGCGAGGTTCTGCGACCGCACGCCAAACTCGTCCATCTCCTGCCGGGAGATGTCCTTGAGCCGGGCCAGGTTCTCCGCGGTCTGGCCCATCGCGATGTAGACGTCCGGGATGGCGTCGTCCCCGCGCGGGTCGTGCCACTCGTCGGTGCCGCTCTCCGCCGTGCTGACCGTGCGGGCCTCGGCGTCGGCGTACACCGGGTTGTGGGTGTTGGGCCAGGAGTCGGAGCTGCCCTTGTCGAAGCGGGACACCGTCTCCACGCCGGCGCTGATGAACACGTCGCCCTCACCGGCCTTGATGGCGTGCATGGCCATCCGGCTGGTCTGCAGGCTGGACGAGCAGTAGCGGGTGATCGTGCAGCCGGGCAGGTGGTCGTAGCCGAGCAGGACCGCGACATTGCGGCCCATGTTGAAGCCCTGCTCGCCGCCGGGCAGGCCGCAGCCCAGCATCAGGTCGTCGATGTCGGTGGGGTCGAGCTGCGGCACCTTGGCCAGCGCCGCGCGCACGATCTGCACCGTCAGGTCGTCCGGCCGGATGCTCACCATGGAGCCCTTGCCCGCCCTGCCGATCGGTGACCTGGCTGCGGAGACGATCACTGCCTCTGGCATAACGGCACTCCCTCGTGTCGGTCCGGGGTATGACCCGACCATAGTGTCGCGTCGCGCGTCGGGGTATGTGATGTCAACCGAATCTGATTCGGTCAATGTCACCCGGTCGCGAACGTGCGCCCCGGCACCGGGAGGGTGGCCGGCAGCGCACCGCCGGCCTCGGCGGCCTCGGCCGCGATCGCCGCCCTGGTCACCCGCTCGGCCTGCTCGTGCTGCGACCGCGCGGCCCGCTCCGGCGTCCACACGCCCGCGGCCATGCACACCGGCGCCAGCAGCACCGACGCCGCCGCCTCGTAACCGGCCGCGTTCGGGTGGAAGCGGTCCGGGCTGAACAGGTCGTCCGGCCGGGCGAAGAACTCCGGCGACAGCAGCGCGGCCAGCGACACGGGCACGCAGCCGGCCTTCTCCACGGCCACCCGCTGTGCTCTGGCCAGCAGCAGGCTCCAGCCCCTCGCCACGGCCCGCAGCGGCTGCGGGATCGGCCGGATCGCGCCCAGGTCGGGGCAGGTGCCGACGACGACGTGCACACCGGCGTCGCGCAGCCGGGCCAGCTGGACGCCCAGCAGCCGGGCGGAGTCGCGCACCGACAGCCGGTCGGTCACGTCGTTGGCGCCGATGATGACCAGCGCCACGGTGGGCGGGTCGGCCAGCGCGCGGTCCACCTGGTCGGGCAGGTCGCGCGTGGTCGAGCCGCTGATCGCGTACGTGGTGAGCAGCACGGCCCGGCCGGCCTCCTCGGCCAGCCCGGCGGCCAGCAGCGTGCCGGGGAGCTGGCTGGGCAGGTCCACGCCCAGGCCGGCGGCCGACGAGTCGCCGATCACGCCGAACCGCACCGGATCGGGGCCGGTGCCGAACGGGTGCGGCCCGGTCCGGTCGGGCAGGTAGACGCCGTCGGCGTTCAGCGGCGGGTGCTCCGGCCGCCCGATCACGGTTCTGGCGCGTTTGGCCTGCTCACTGAGCAGCCCGTACGCCGCACCGGACAGTCCCCCTACGGTGCCGGCCACCACGGCCGCGGTCCGGAACCCGCGATACCCGATCATCCGCCCCACCTCCACGGCCAACCAGTACACCCGCTCCTAATCGATGAAACCGCGCGACGCGCCCCTTCGTTCCCATGATCCGTCGCAACGGCAATTCATAAGAGGCATCGTCAGCCGGGCAGGTTCAGTTATCCGCTCCGACCTGCGGGTACGCTGCGGCACGACACGCACGCGGCGGAAGGACGCTGAGGTGGAGTACGCCGAACACCTGGCCGACCTGGTGGGCAACACCCCGCTGGTCCGGCTGAACTCGATCACCCAGGGCCTGGCGCCGCTGGTCCTGGCCAAGGTCGAGTACCTCAACCCGGGCGGCAGTGTGAAGGACCGGATCGCGCTGCGCATGATCGAGGCCGCCGAGCGGTCCGGTGAGCTGCGGCCCGGCGGCACCATCGTCGAGCCCACGTCCGGCAACACCGGTGTCGGCCTGGCCATCGTCGCCCAGCGCAAGGGCTACCACTGCGTGTTCGTGTGCCCGGACAAGGTGTCCGAGGACAAGCGCAACGTGCTCAAGGCCTACGGCGCCGAGGTCGTCGTCTGCCCCACCGCCGTCCCGCCCGACCACCCCGACTCCTACTACAAGGTGTCCGACCGGCTGGTCGCCGAGATCGACGGCGCCTGGAAGCCTGACCAGTACGCCAACCCGGAGAACCCGGCCAGCCACTACCACTCCACCGGCCCGGAGCTGTGGAAGCAGACCGAGGGCCGGATCACCCACTTCGTGGCCGGTGTCGGCACCGGTGGCACCGTCAGTGGCACCGGGCGCTATCTCAAGGAGGCCAGCGGCGGGCGGGTGCGCGTCGTGGGCGCCGATCCGGAGGGCTCGGTGTACTCGGGCGGCAGCGGCCGGCCCTACCTGGTGGAGGGCGTCGGCGAGGACTTCTGGCCGGACACCTACGACCGCACCGTCTGCGACGAGATCATCGCCGTGTCCGACGCCGACTCCTTCGACATGACGCGGCGCCTGGCCCGCGAGGAGGCGTTGCTGGTCGGCGGTTCCTGCGGCATGGCGGCCGCGGCGGCGGTGCGGCTGGCCGAACGGCTCGGCCCGGACGACGTCGTCGTGGTGCTGCTGCCCGACGGCGGTCGCGGCTATCTGTCCAAGGTGTTCAACGACCAGTGGATGTCCGCGTTCGGCTTCCTGCCGCCCGACTCCGGTGGTGCCACCGTCGGCGACGTGTTGCGGCGCAAGGACGGCACGCTGCCCGACCTGGTGCACACCCACCCGAACGAGACAGTCGGCGAGGCCGTCACCATCCTGCGCGAGTTCGGTGTCTCCCAGATGCCCGTGGTGAACGCGGAACCGCCGGTGATGGCGGCCGAGGTGGCGGGCGCGGTGATCGAGCGGGACCTGTTGGAGGCCCTGTTCACCGGTGGCGCCAACCTGACCGACCGGGTGGAGGCGCACATGTCGCCGCCGCTGCCGGTGATCGGCGCGGGTGAACCGGTGAGCGCGGTGATGACGGCGCTGTCCACCGCCGACTGCGCGATGGTGCTGATGGACGGCAAGCCGGCCGGTGTTGTGACCCGGCACGACGTGCTGGGTTTTCTCGCCGGGCGATGACGGAGACTCGCCCGGTCCCGCACACGCGTGCGGGCCGGATGGGCTAGCGTTGTTCACTACCTGTATGCCGGTATTGCGCTGACGACCAGCCTAGGGAGTTGGAAACCCGATGAGTTCTCCACAGCCACCCGAGAACGAGCCGGACTCCGGTGGCCAGCCGCCGCAGAGCGGCGACCCGGCGCTGGCCGGCTCGGGTCCCACGCAGTCGGTGCAGCCGGGCACGGGCGGCAATCCGGTGCCCCCGGAGGCGACCCAGGTGGTGCAACCCGGTCAGCACCTGCCCGGTGCGCCGCCGCCCGAGGCCACCCAGGTGGTGTCGCCCGGTCAGCAGCCGGCCCCCAACTACGGTCAGTACGCGGCCGCCGCGCAGCAGCCGCCGCCCCAGCACCCCGCGTGGGGTGCGCCCCAGCAGCCCGGCATGCCCCCGTACGGTCAGCAGCAGCCCCCGCCCGGTTACGGTCAGCAGCCCGGCGTTCCGGCATACGGTCAGCAGCCGCCCCCCGGGTACGGTCAGCAACCCGGTTACGGCATGCCCGGCCAGCAGCCCGGTCAGCAGCAGCCCGGCTACGGCCAGCCCGCCTACGGTCAGCAGCCCGCATACGGCCAGCCCTACCCCGGTTTCGGCGCCCCCCAGGCGAACACCGGCCCCAGCACCACCCAGGTGATGACGTGGGCGGTGCTGGGCGCGGTGGCACTGCTCGGCCTGCTCGGCGTGATCCTTACCGTGACGTTCTGGGCGGCGGCCGGCGGTGCCGACCCGTGCGCCGGACTGTCCGGCGCGGATCTGCAGGCGTGCCGCCAGTTCAGCCCGAACCTCGGCATCCCGACGGCCGCGATCATCTACTTCGTCCTGCTGATCCTCGGTGGCGTCGCCGCGGTCGCCGGGGCCGTGATGATCTACCTGAAGCAGTACGTCGGCCAGTTCGCCATCCTCGCCGGCGGCGCGCTGTTGCTGTTGTTCGCCATCATCTTCATGGCGCAGTACGGCTCCGAGGGCCGGATCGTCTACGACCTGATCGCCGGCATCGTGATCATCGGCGCCGGGTGTCTCGGGTTCTTCCCGCAGACCCGCGAGTACCTCGGCCTGCCCCAGGTCACGCCGACCACGTACGGCCAGGCGGGCGGTTTCGGTCAGCCGAACCCGTACGGGCAGCCGAATCCGTACGGCGCCCAGCCCAGCCCGTACGGCCCGCCGCCGCAGCAGCAGCCCGGCTACCCGCAGCAGCCCCAGTACCCGCAGCAGCCCTACCAGCAACCGGGTTCGGGCGGGTTCCCGCACCAGGGCCCGCCGTCGGGCAGCTTCTCGCAGCAGCAGCCCAATCCGTACGGCCAGCCGCCGCAGCAGCAGCAACCGCCGCAGCCGTGGTGACCGGATGACCGACAGCACGGCACGCCGGGCCGGGTTCGAGACCAGGGCGATCCACGCCGGTCAGGACCCGGACCCGGTCACCGGTTCGGTGATCGTGCCCATCCACGCCACGTCGACGTACGCGCAGGACGGCGTCGGCGGCACGCGGTCGGGCTACGAGTACTCGCGGACCGGCAATCCCACGCGCACCGCGTTCGAGGAATGCCTTGCCGCGCTGGAGAACGGCCGGTTCTGCCAGGCGTTCGCGTCCGGCATGGCCGCCACCGACGTGCTGTTGCGGGTGGTGTGCCGGCCGGGTGACCACGTGGTCATACCGGACGACGCCTACGGCGGCACGTTCCGGTTGGTGGACAAGGTGATGCGGCTGTGGGGCGTGGAGCACACGCCGGTGTCACTATCCGATGTGGACGCGGTGCGGGCGGCGTGCCGGCCGAACACCAAGGTGGTCTGGTGCGAGACGCCGACCAACCCGATGCTCAACATCGCCGACATCCCCGCACTGGCCGGTGTCGCCCATGACGCGGGCGCCCTGCTGGTCGTGGACAACACGTTCGCCTCGCCCTATCTCCAGCAGCCGCTCGACCTGGGTGCCGACGTGGTGGTCCACTCGACCACCAAGTACCTCGGCGGCCACTCCGACGTGGTGGGCGGCGCGCTGGTCACCTCGGATCAGGACCTGACCGACCAGGTGGCGTTCCTGCGCAACGCGGCGGGCGCCGTGCCCGGCCCGTTCGACGCCTGGCTGACCCTGCGCGGCATCAAGACGCTCGCCGTGCGGATGGAGAAGCACAGCGACAACGCCGAGCGCGTCGTCGAGTTCCTCACCGGCCACCCGAAGGTGACCGGCGTGCGCTATCCGGGCCTGTCCGGGCATCCCGGCCACGACATCGCCACGAAGCAGATGCGCCGGTTCGGCGGGATGGTGTCGTTCACGGTGGCCGGCGGCGAGCAGGCCGCGCTGGACGTGTGCGCGCGGACCCGGCTGTTCACCTTGGCGGAGTCGCTGGGCGGGGTCGAGTCGCTGATCGAGCACCCCGGCCGGATGACCCATGCCTCGACGGCCGATTCGGTGCTGGAGGTGCCCGCCGATCTGGTGCGGCTGTCGGTCGGCATCGAGGACGCCGACGACCTGGTCGCCGACCTGGCCGCAGCGCTCGGCTGAGCGTTACGGGCGGGACTGGGACTGCGCGCCGTGCGCGGTCAGACCGCCGACCTGCGCCGCGTGCACCACGGAACCCGCCTTGCTGGGCAGTTCCTCGCGGGTGA
Organism: Pseudonocardiaceae bacterium; assembly: GCA_036273855.1. Taxonomy (GTDB): domain Bacteria; phylum Actinomycetota; class Actinomycetes; order Mycobacteriales; family Pseudonocardiaceae; genus DATEPR01. Next base: position 84,081 of record DASUGU010000049.1, on the reverse strand, counting down.
CGCAGCCGCCGACGAGGTGCAGCGTCACGCCCTCCTGGACGTAGTGGCCAGGATTGGGGCAGGCGGCCTGGCTGACGGTGAACACCGCCGCACCGGCCAGCGCCGCCGCGGCGGCGACGGCTCCGAGCAGCGGGAGCACTGCGGCGACACGGGACACGTGCGCCATGTGTCAACCTCCCGAAAAGTCACTAGCGGGTAGTGGATCCGCCCCCAGTTCGGAACGATCACCGCTGTCGTCCACCAGCGGCGAGCACCCGAACACGGACCGCCGTCTCGAGACTACCCTCCTGGCCGGCCCTCGGCGCACGCACACGGCATGCTGGCAGGATCGCCACATGGAACTGGTCACCGTCGACCGGATCCACGCGGCCCGCGCACTGCTGGCCGGCGTGATCCGCGAAACGCCGATCGAGTACTCCAGGACGCTGTCCGCCGTGCACGGTGGCGACGTGTACCTGAAGTGCGAGAACCTGCAACGCACCGGCTCGTTCAAGATCCGCGGGGCGTACGTCCGCATCCACGGACTGTCCCCGGCGGACCGGGCCAGAGGTGTGGTCGCGGCCAGCGCGGGCAATCACGCGCAGGGCGTGGCCCTGGCGGCGTCGACCTTGAACATTACGTCGACGGTGTTCATGCCGGTCCAGGTGCCGCTGCCCAAACTGGCCGCCACCCGCTCCTACGGCGCCACCGTCCGGTTGGCCGGCACGGTGATCGAGGAGACGCTGGCCGAGGCCCAGGCGTACGCGACCGAGACCGGCGCGGTGTTCATCCACCCCTTCGACCACCCGGACATCATCGCCGGCCAGGGCACCGTCGGCCTGGAACTGCTGGACCAGCTCCCCGAGACCGGCACGGTCGTGGTGCCGGCAGGCGGTGGCGGGCTGCTGTCCGGCGTCGCGGTCGCGGTGAAGTCGGTCCGGCCGGACGTACACGTGGTGGGTGTGCAGGCCGAGCAGGCGGCCGCGTTCCCGTTGTCCCTCCAGTCCGGTGCGCCGGTCCGGCTGACCGAGGTGGTCACCATGGCCGACGGCATCGCCGTGGGCGAGCCCGGTGTGGTCACCTTCGCGCACGTCGAGTCGCTGGTCGACTCGGTCGTGACGGTCAGCGAGGAGTTCCTGTCCCGGGCCGTGCTGCTGTGCCTGGAACGGGCCAAGCTCGTGGTGGAACCGGCGGGCGCGGCCGCGGTGGCCGCGGTGTTGCAGCACCGGTTCACCCCGCCGGTGGTGGCCCTGCTCTCCGGCGGCAACGTGGATCCGCTGCTGTTGCTGCAGATCATCCAGCACGGCATGACGGCCGGCGGCCGGTACCTGGCGCTGCGGCTGCGCGTGCCCGACCGGCCCGGCTCGCTGGCCACGCTGTTGCGTTTGGTCGGCGAGCTGGGCGCGAACGTGCTGGACGTGGAGCACTCCCGGGTCGCCGGGGCGTTGCGCCTGGGCGAGGTGGACGTGGCCCTGGACCTGGAGACCCGGGGACCGGAACACTGCGCCCAGGTCACGTCCGCGCTGCACGACGCCGGCTACACGGTGCTGGAGCGGATCTGAATCCCCGTTACAGGTTTCCTCGACGTTCCTGCTCCCGTTCGATCGCCTGGAACAGCGCCTTGAAATTGCCCTTGCCGAAACCCAGCGAGCCGTGCCGCTCGATGAGTTCGTAGAACACCGTCGGGCGGTCGCCGACCGGCGCGGTGAAGATCTGCAGCAAATAGCCGTCCTCGTCCCGGTCCACCAGAATGCCGCGCCTGCGCAGTTCCTCGATCGGCACCCGCACCTCGCCGATCCTGGCCCGCAGTTCCGGATCGTCGTAATAGGAGTCCGGCGTGTTCAGGAACTCAACGCCGTTGGCCGCCATCCGGTCCACGGTGGCCAGGATGTCGTTGGTGGCCAAGGCGATGTGCTGCACGCCGGCACCGCCGTAGAACTCCAGGTACTCGTCGATCTGCGACTTGCGCCTGCTCACCGCGGGCTCGTTCAGCGGGAACTTCACCCGGTGGTTGCCGCAGGCCACCACCTTGCTCATCAGTGCCGAATAGTCCGTCGCGATGTCGTCGCCGACGAATTCGGCCATGTTCGTGAAACCCATGACCTTGCGGTACCAGTCGACCCAGTGGTCCATCTGCCCGAGTTCCACGTTGCCCACGCAGTGGTCGACCGCCTCGAACAGCCGGGTACCGGACTGCTCGCCCTGCCGGGGCTGGTAGCCGGGCAGGTAGGGACCGTCGTAGCGGGAGCGGTCGACGAGGGTGTGCGCCGTCTCGCCGTAGGCGGCGATCGTGGCGGTCCGGACGGTGCCGTAGTCGTCGGACTCGTCGTGCGGTTCGACCGTGACGGTGGCGCCCTGGGCCCTGGCGTGCGCGACGCACCGGTCCACATCGGCCACTTCCAGCACCAGGTCGGTCACGCCGTCGCCGTGCCTGCGGTGGTGGTCGGCCAGCGCGCTGTCCGGCCGCACGGCACCGTTGACCACGAACCGGGCCTGGCCGGACGTCAACACGTACGACTTGTGGTCCCGGTTGCCGGTCTCCGGCCCGGAGTACGCCACCAGGCGCATGCCGAAGACGTGTTGGTAGTACCACGCCGTCTGGGTCGCGTTGCCCACCGCGAACACCACAGCGTCCATGGCGCGCACCGGGAACGGGTCGCCGGCCGGGTCGTAGTCGACCAGGCCGACCAGTTGCCGGAGCTGGTCGAAGCTGACCTCGTCCAGTCCGTCCAGCCTGTGCAGTGTCTCGGTCATATCGCTCAGGATCCGGTTGGGGTGCAGAATGAGCAACACTTTCGATTTTCACAGCACAGGATGACCAGCCGTCATCGGGTTTCCCCGGGCAGGATGGACAGGTTGTCCAGGAATGAGCGTGTGCGGTGACCGAACCCGGTCCACTCGACGAACTGGACGCCCGCCTCCTGCTGCTGCTCACCGACGAACCGCGGCTGGGCGTACTGGAGGCGTCCCGGCGGCTCGGCGTGGCGCGCGGGACCGTGCAGGCGCGGCTGGACAAGCTCGTCGCCCGGGGAGTGTTGGGCGGTTTTCCGCCTGCGCTGGACCTGGCCGCGATGGGCTACGGGCTGACCGCGTTCGCCGTCGTCGAGATCGCGCAGGGGTTCCGCACCCAGGTCACCGAATACCTCACCACGATCCCCGAGGTGTGCGAGGTGCACGCGACCACCGGCCAGGGCGATCTGCTGATGCGGGTGGTCGCGACGTCCAACGCCGACCTGCAACGGGTCATCGACGAGGTGGTCGACGTACCCGGCGTGCACCGGCTGGCCTCGTCGATCGCCCTCTCCACACCGATCCCGCCGAGGGTGCGCCCACTGTTGGAACGACTGCTGCCCACGCCGCCGCGCGGTCATGGCGGACGGGCCGGCGTTCCGGCGCCGCCGCCATGACCGGTCACGACTCAGTCGTGGTAGGGCACGGCCTTGATCAGGGTGACCTTCATGGTGTTGCCATTGGGCAGCGTGTACTGCCTGGCCTCGCCCTCCTTGGCGCCCAACAGCGCCTGGCCCAGGGGCGAGCTGGGGGAGTAGACCTCGAGCGACCCGTGCGCGCCTTCCTCGCGGGTCGCCAGCAGGAATTCCTCGGTCTCGTCGTCGCCGTCGTACTTCACGGTCAGCACCATGCCGGGCGCGGCGACGCCATTGGTGGTCGGTGCCTCCCCGACCTTCGCCGCGCGCAACAGTTCCTGCAGCTGACGGATCCGAGCCTCCTGCTTGCCCTGTTCCTCCCTGGCGGCCATGTAGCCGCCGTTCTCCTTGAGGTCACCCTCCTCGCGACGGGCGTTGATCTCCGCCGCCATGACCGGGCGATTCGCGATCAGCTCGTCGAGTTCCTGCTTGAGCCGGTCGTGGGCCTCCTGGGTCAGCCAGGTCACCTGGGTGTCGCTCACGGTCATCAACTCCTCGTCTTGATCCAAACCCGAGGGCTTACGGGTTGGGCCGTTCCGAGCCGTGGGCAGCCCGGAACGGCAAAAACACGGCCCCGCAGGAGCCGTGCTGCTTGCCGAGGGTAGCACGACCGCGAGTAGCCGGACGAAAGATTTTCGTTGTCAGACGGCCACGTAACCGCAGATCACCCGCTTGGCGGCATGGATTTGGTCAGGTAGGCCGGAACCTGGTAGGAGCATCCGTAGAACTCGACAGTGGTCGCCCGTTCAACTGTTCGCAACGCGACGGACAACTCGTTTCCCGTCCCATTCGGTGGGACGTAGACCTCGGCCCTGGCGACCTCCGAGCCGTCCGCTGACAGTGCGTACACGATGCAGTCGGCCGCCTGGTCCGGATGATTGCGCCCCACGGTGAACGACGCCGTCACTTCCGAATCGTTCACCACGTGATAGGCGGTCACCTCGGGATCGATCGGGGTCGCGCCGAGATTCTGGTATGCCACATAGGCGACGATCAGGCCGGCGACGACGAAACCGGCCAGCAGCGTCCAGTACCACCAGCGGCGGGTGCGCTTGCTCTTCGGCGCGCCGTAACGACCCGCCGGCAGGTCACGCACAGCCATGTCGTCACTTCCTCCGCACTGCTCGGTTCCGGTCGGCGCCACCCACGGGCCGGGAGTTGTCGGTCCTACGGGAACAATGGGGCACGACCCTCACGTTGATTATCGCGGACAGCGTGGGGCGGCACGCGAGGGGCCCGTTGAACAGACCAGGAGGAACTCGCCGATCATGGCTGAGAAGCTGCGCTTGATGACCGTGCACGCACACCCCGACGACGAGTCCAGCAAAGGTGCCGCGACGCTGGCCAAGTACGTCGCCGAAGGTCAGGACGTCATGGTGGTGAGCTGCACCGGAGGGGAACGGGGCAGCATCCTCAACCCCGCGATGGACAAGCCCGGCGTACTGGAGCGGATGAGCGAGATCCGCGTCGCCGAGATGGCCGAGGCGGCCCGCATCCTCGGTGTCCAGCACCGCTGGCTCGGCTTCGTCGACTCGGGCCTGCCCGAGGGCGACCCGAAGCCCCCGCTGCCGGACGGCTGCTTCGCCGTCGTGCCGCTCGAGGAGCCCACCGCCGCTCTGGTGAAGCTGGTCCGCGAGTTCCGCCCGCACGTCCTGGTCACCTACGACGAGAACGGCGGCTACCCGCACCCGGACCACATCCGCTGCCACGAGGTCTCCGTCGCCGCCTTCGACGCGGCCGGCGACCCCGACCAGTTCCCGGAGACGGGCACGCCGTGGCAGCCCTCGAAGCTGTACTACACGCACGGCTTCTCCCGGGCCAGGATGCTCGCCTTCCACAACGCCCTGCTCGCCCGCGGCGAGGAGTCGCCCTACGAGGAGTGGCTGAAGAACTGGGACGAGAAGCGGCCCGACGTCATGGACCGCGTCACCACCCGGGTGGAGTGCGCAGAGTTCTTCCCGATCCGGGACAAGGCGCTGCTCGCGCACGCCACCCAGATCGACCCGGACAGCCGCTGGTTCCGCATCGACCTGGACCTCCAGCAGGAGATCTGGCCGACCGAGGAGTACGAGCTGGCCCGCTCGCTGGTGGACACCACCCTCCCCGAGGACGACCTGTTCGCGGGGGTGCGTGAGAAAGTAGCGGCATGACACATCTGTGGGCCGTCCCGATGTGGTTGGCCGCCGGGCCCGGCGCCAACCAGCCGAGCGGCCAGGGCCAGGAGTTCGGCTCGTCCGGGCCGGTTGCCCTGATCCTGATCATCGCCCTGTTCATCGCCGTCGCCTTCCTGATCCGCTCGATGACCAAGCACCTGAAGAAGGTGCCGGCCAGCTTCGACCCGGAGCCGGACGAGTCGCAGGAGCAGCAGGAGACCCAGGAGACGCCGGTCGACGAGCAGGAGAAGCAGGATCACTGACCGGTCAGGCCGCGCCGCCGCACCGACCGCAGCCAACTGCGCACGGCCGGCAGGTTCGGCACGGCCGGCAGCGGCGACCGGAGCACCGCCTCTGCCCCCCGGTCGCGCAGTGACTCCACCCAGGCCTGCGTCTCCACCCACGGCAGCTCACCAGCGGCCACCGCGCCGAGCAGTTGCCGGTCGGCCCGCAGGTCCAGGTCGAGCCGGCCGGTGCGCAGCGTCCGCTCGGCCACGGTGAGCAGCCCGATCACCTCGGCCACCTGACCCCAGCGCGGGGTGCCGCCCGCCGCCATGGCCGCGGCCGCCCGCGCGTACTCGGTCGCCGTGGCCCTGCGGTAGGCGTCGGCCACCCGCTGGGACAGGAACGCCACGGTCAGCTCGCGCAGCTCGTCGCCGGTGGACGTGCTCGACTCCACCAGCGGCGAGCCCAGCACCTCGAACGCGGCCGGATCGGCGGCCAGCGCCAGCACGCAGAACCGCTCCAGCTCCCAGCTCAGCCGATCCAGTCCCGGCCCGGCCACCGTGTCCGGCGGTTTCTCGAATTCCCAGAACAGTTCCGTCGGCGGCACGAACACACCGCGGCGCCGCACCTCGTCGGCCGGCACATCAGCCAGGTCGACCAGGCCGTTGGCCGGCGCACCGACCACCACGGACAGCACGGTGTGCGCACCCGCGAACGCCGCGGCGTCGGCGAACTCGGCAGCCTCGTCGGTCACGGCGGACAGTTTCCTGGACACTGGAGGGCATGACGAACAGGCTCGCCGGATCGACCAGTCCGTACCTCCTGCAGCACGCGGAGAATCCGGTCGACTGGTGGCCGTGGAGCGACGAGGCGTTCGCCGACGCGCGCCGCAGGGACGTGCCGGTGCTGCTGTCCGTCGGCTACGCGGCCTGCCACTGGTGTCACGTGATGGCCCACGAGTCGTTCGAGAACCCCGTCGTGGCCGGCTACATGAACGAGCACTTCGTGAACATCAAGGTGGACCGCGAGGAACGGCCGGACGTGGACGCCGTGTACATGGCGGCGACCCAGGCGATGGCCGGTCAGGGCGGCTGGCCGATGACGTGCTTCCTCACGCCTTCCGGCGAACCTTTCCACTGCGGCACCTACTATCCGCCGGCCCCGCAGTCCGGCATGCCGTCGTTCCCGCAACTGCTCGACGGTGTCCGCAGGGCGTGGACGGACCGCAGGGCCGACGTGGTCGCGGCCGCCGCTCAGGTGGTGACCGCGTTGGGCGAGCAGCAACGGCCGTTCCCCACCGGTGACGTCGACGCCGACCTGCTGGACGGCGCGGCGGTGTCCATGCTCGGCGACTTCGACCGGCGCAACGGTGGGTTCGGTGGTGCGCCGAAGTTCCCACCGTCGATGGTGCTGGAGTTCCTGTTGCGCCACCACGAACGCACCGGTTCGCCGGAATCGCTGTCCCTTGTGGAGTTGACCGCGTCGGCGATGGCCAGGGGCGGTATCTACGACCAGCTCGCCGGCGGCTTCGCCCGGTACAGCGTGGACGCTTCCTGGGTGGTGCCGCATTTCGAGAAGATGTTGTACGACAATGCACAACTGCTGCGCGTGTACGCGCATCTGCACCGCCGCACCGGTTCCCCGCTGGCTCGCCGGATCGCCACCGAGACCGCCCAGTTCCTGCTGGCCGATCTCGGCACGCCCCAGGGCGGGTTCGCCGCGGCGCTGGACGCCGACACCGACGGCGTCGAGGGCCTGACCTACGTGTGGACGCCGGACCAGGTTGCCTCGGTGCTCGGCCCGGACGACGGACCCTGGGCGGTCGAGCTGTTCGCCGTGACGGGATCGTTCGACCACGGCACGTCGACGCTGCGCCTGCCGGCCGATCCGGACGACGAGGCCCGCTGGGCGTCGGTCCGCGAGCGGCTGCTGGCCGCGCGGGCCGCCCGGCCGCAGCCGGCCAGGGACGACAAGGTGGTCACCGCGTGGAACGGCCTGGCGATCGGCGCACTGGCCGAGGCCGGCGTGGCGCTGGACCGTCCGGACTGGATCACCGCCGCGGCCCACGCGGCCGACTTCCTGGTCAGCCACCATCTGACCGAAGGCCGGCTGCACCGCACGTCCCGGGACGGCACCGTGGGGACGTCGGCCGGGGTGCTGGAGGACTACGGCTGCCTGGCCGACGGGCTGCTCGCGCTGTACCAGGCGACGGCCCAACCGCGCTGGCTGGCGGTGGCCGAGGGCCTGCTGGAGGGTGCGCTGGCGCGATTCGCCGACCCGGACGCGCCCGGCGCCTACTTCGACACGGCGGCGGACGCCGAGCGGCTGGTGCGCCGCCCGGCCGACCCGTCGGACAACGCCAGCCCGGCCGGTGCGTCGGCGCTGGCCGGTGGGCTGCTCACGGCGTCGGCGCTGACCGACCCCGCGCGGGCCGTCCAGTTCCGCGACGCGGCAGCGGCCGCGCTGGCCAGGGCCGGGCTGCTGATCAGCAGGGCTCCCCGGTTCGCCGGCCAGTGGGCCGCCGTGGCCGAAGCGTGGCTGGCCGGCCCGGTGCAGGTCGCGGTGGTCGGTTCCGGTACGCGGGCCGCGGAACTGCGCGCGGCGGCCGTGGCCGGGGTGGCCGGCGGTGCGGTGGTGCTGGCCGGCGCGCCGGACCTGACGGGTGCGCCGCTGCTGGCCGACCGGCCGCTGGTCGACGGTGGCGCCGCCGCGTACGTGTGCCACGGGTTCGTGTGCGACCGCCCGGTGACCACGGTCGACGAACTGGCGTCCGTGCTGGCCAGGTAGTTCCCCCGCAGCGAACATACTGTTGCAGTACCGCCTGCCTGAGTAACGTCGGTAACGACGTAATCATGTAATCAGGAGGTGCGTCATGCACGGACACTATGGCCGAATGCGCCACGGGTGGGGTCCGGGTGGCGGTGGCGGCCGGGGACGCGGCTCCCAGCCCGAGCCGCCGCCCGCCGACGACGTGGCGGCGTGGTTCACCGGCCGCCTGCCCGACGACTGGTTCGTCGGCGTGCCGGAGATCGCGGTCGACCGTGAGGAGATCATCGTCATCGGCGAACTGGCCGCGCCGTCGGAGGAGTTCGCCGACGAGGCCGCGGCCGCCGCGGCCGCCGCCGGCCGGATCAGCCGGTTCCGCGAACAGACCAGGGACGAGCGGATCGAGATCGCCCGCCAGGCCGAACACCGCTACGACCGCAAGGTCGCGTGGGGCGCCCGGATCGGGTCGACCGAGGAACTGTTCACCACGCTGGCCGTGCCGGTGATGACCCGGCTCCGCCAGCCCGAGCGCCTGGTCCTGGACACCCTGGTCCGGGCGGGCGTGGCCAGGTCCCGCTCCGAGGCACTGTCCTGGGCGGTCCGCCTGGTCGGCGAGCACGCCGAGGAGTGGCTCACCGAACTGCGCAACGCCATGACAGCGGTGGACGACCTGCGCCGCGAAGGCCCGGACCTGAGCTGACCGGGCGTCGAGCCGGGCGGCGCCACCACGGCCCGCCCGGCTCAGCGGTACAGGATGAACCAGATGGCGATGTAGTGGCACAGGGCGGCCAGGACCGTGGCCGCGTGGAAGAACTCGTGGTGGCCGAACGTGGCAGGCCACGGGTTGGGCCAGCGGGTGGCGTAGAAGACCGCGCCGATCGTGTACAGCAGACCGCCGGCCAGCAGCAGCACCAGGGCCGCCACCCCGCCGTTGTGCAACAGCTGCGGCAGCACGAACACCGCGACCCAGCCCAGCGCCACGTACACCGGCACGCCGACCCAGCGCGGCGCGTGCGGCCAGGCCAGTTTCAGGGTGACGCCGCACAGCGCGCCGCCCCACACCACGCCGAGCACGATGTAGCCGGTCGGCTTGTCCATCGCCAGCAGGGAGAACGGCGTGTACGTGCCGGCGATGAAGATGAAGATCATCGCGTGGTCCAGCCGCTTCATCCGCACCCGCGCGGCCGGGTTGGTCCACGTGTGCCGGTGGTAGAGCGCGCTGGTGCCGAACAGGCCGAGCACCGTCGCGACGTACACCGACGTGGCCAGCGCGGCCAGGCCGGACACGGTCGCGGCGGACATGGCGATCAGCGTCGCCCCGGTCGCCATCGACACGAAGAAGGACCAGAAGTGCAGCCACCCGCGCAGCCGGGGGCGCGTGGCGGGCTCGGGCGGCCTGGGGGTGGTCGCGACGGTCACGGCGGCCAGGTTACGGCACCGTAGGTTCGCCGGCGATGATGGTCACGGCCGCTACCGACCGTGCGCTGGTCATCACTGTTGGGGTGCACCGCCGCCACCCGATCGAGTGGTCCGGCTCACGTGCCGGGGAAAGTCCGAGATCGTGGCGGCGTACGCTTTCCGAACGTGGGTCCTCGCGCCGTGATGAAGGAGATCGTCTACCGCTACTACGAGTCCCGGTTGACTCGGCAACTGGTCGGCACGCAGCGGCCGCGGCACGTCGGCATCATGCTGGACGGTAACCGCAGGTGGGCCAGGGAAGCCGGCTTCACCGACGTGAGCGAAGGTCACCGGGCCGGTGCGGCGAAGATCGCCGACCTGATGACCTGGTGCCGCGAGGCGAACGTCGAAGTGGTCACGATGTGGCTGCTGTCCACCGACAACCTGAACCGGCCGGCCAGCGAGATCGGTCCGCTGCTGGAGATCATCACCGACGTCGTCGACCAGCTCGCCGCGCCCGGTGCGCCCTGGCGGGTCCGCATCGTCGGCGCCCTGGACGTGCTCCCGGTCGACACGGCCACCCGGCTGTCCGCCGCCGCCGCGCGCACCGCGGGCCGGGCCGGCATGGAGGTCAACGTCGCCGTCGGCTACGGCGGCCGGCAGGAGATCGCCGACGCCGTGCGCAAGCTGCTGCTGCGGCACGCCGAGGCGGGCACGTCGATCGAGGAACTCGCCGAGGTGCTGGACGTCGACCACATCGCCGAGCATCTGTACACGTCGGGTCAACCCGACCCCGATCTGGTGATCCGCACATCGGGTGAACAACGGATGTCCGGCTTTCTGCTGTGGCAGTCCGCGCACTCCGAGTTCTGGTTCTGCGAGGCCTACTGGCCCGATTTCCGGCGGGTCGACTTTCTGCGCGCCCTGCGCGATTACGCGATTCGACACCGGCGGTTCGGTTCCTGAGCACGAGCCATTCATGAATACGACGAACACGCGAATGAGGTCCGAGTGCCCACTCGGACCTCATTCGCGTCAATGAGCGGCTACCGCTCAGTGGCCGTGGTGCTCCAGGGAGTGCAGGATCTCCGACGGCGTGGTGGCGATGCCCGTGTAGGCGCCCGCGACCAGGGCCGCCGCACCCGCACCCAGGGCGCCGCCGCCCCAGATGAACGTGCGGTACGCGTCACCGAAGCTCACGAAGTCGCCACCGTCGTGGTGCTGGCCATAGTTGGCCGGCGAGGCGGTCGGGGTGTCCTGCGGAGCTGCGGTCGCCGCGAAAGCGGGGGCCGCGACCAGCGACAGAGCGACGGCCGCCGCGGTGACAATGCCAGCCTTCTTCAGCACTATGCACACTCTCCTTCAATACCGGGGTTTGTCGTCGACCCCGACGGTTTGTGACGCTGGGGCCCTCGGCCACGGAAGTTACCTTTGATCGGTTCCGGATGTCGTGCCGATTACCCCATTGTGTGACGTGGTGGGTGGCCAATGTCGCTCGTTGAGGTGTTGTCCGATATCTGGATCAGCGGGCGAGTTGCCCCTCTGGTATGAATCCGACGCCTCTGTGGCGTGGTGTCCGTCGCCGGCCCGTCCGAGGGTGATCGGCGGCCCAGTTGTGACCTGGACCACACAAACTTTCTCCGCAACGCGCTGACCAGGCGAATCGCCGTGGTGAACGGCGTGCACCGCGGGTGCGTCACCGGCCGCGACGGCGAACGGTGGGTGAATCACCTGTGTGGCTGCCTGCAGAGGGGACCGAAACGCAGGTAGCTTGCGGACGACGGATCACATCCTGTGCACCGTCCCGGGAGGCCCTGGTCGTGTCACGGAGCGCGAGGGGGCCGGCATCCGGCCCTCGTGGTCGGCAAGCCTGACGCCGGGAGGCGAAAGGAACCACCAGCCAGGGTGATGCTCGGCCCAGCGAGGAGCGGGCGTGGGTGCCGCGTCCGCGAGGGAGTTGCCGTGACTGCACAGCGCCCTTCTCGGCGAACCGCCAGCCTCACCTCCGGCTCGGCCCCGGACGGTCCCGCGAGCGAGTCCACTCCGACCGCCACCCAGCGGGACACCACCCAGTCCGACGGCCGGCGGACCAAGTCACCACAGCGCACCTACGTGCTGGACACGTCGGTGCTCCTTTCCGATCCCTGGGCGGTCACCCGGTTCGCCGAACACGCCGTGGTGCTGCCGCTCGTGGTGATCAGTGAACTGGAGGCCAAGCGCAATCACCCAGAACTCGGCTGGTTCGCCCGGGAGGCCCTGCGCCTGCTCGACGACCTGCGCCTGCAGCACGGCAGGCTGGACAAGCCCATCCCGATGGGCGAGGCCGGCGGCACCCTGCACGTGGAACTGAACCACTCCGACCAGCAGGTACTGCCGGCCGGATTCCGCGCCGAGGCCAATGACGCGCGCATCCTCGCGTGCTCGCTGAACCTGGCCGCCGAAGGCGAGTCCGACGTGACCTTGGTCACCAAGGATATTCCGCTGCGCGTCAAGGCCGCGGCGGTCGGCCTGGACGCCGACGAGTACCGGGCCCAGGACGTCGTGCCCTCCGGCTGGACCGGCATGGCCGACGTGGAGATGCCCCAGGCGGCCGTCGACCAGCTCTACAAGGAGGGCGGCCTCGACCCGCTCGCCCACGGCCTGGACCGGGCCGCCGAACTGCCCTGCCACACCGGTTTGCGGCTACTGGCCGGCACGGCGAGCGCGCTGGGCAGGGTGACCACGGACAAGCAGATCAAGCTGGTCCGTGGCGACCGGGAGGCGTTCGGGCTGCACGGCCGGTCCGCTGAGCAGCGCATCGCCCTGGACATCCTGCTGGACCCGGAGATCGGCATCGTGTCGCTGGGTGGCCGGGCCGGCACCGGCAAGTCCGCGCTGGCGCTGTGCGCCGGCCTGGAGGCCGTCCTGGAACGCGGCCAGCACCGCAAGGTGGTGGTGTTCCGGCCGGTCTACGCGGTCGGTGGCCAGGAACTGGGCTACCTGCCCGGATCCGAGTCGGAGAAGATGCAGCCCTGGGCGCAGGCCGTGTTCGACACGCTCGGCGCGCTGGTCAGCGAGAGCGTGCTCGACGAGGTCACCGGCCGGGGCATGCTCGAAGTGCTGCCGTTGACCCACATCCGGGGCCGGTCACTGCACGACTCCTTCGTGATCGTGGACGAGGCGCAGTCGCTGGAGCGCAACGTCCTGCTCACCGTGTTGTCCCGGCTGGGTACCGGTTCCCGCGTCGTGCTCACCCACGACGTCGCCCAGCGGGACAACCTGCGGGTCGGCCGGCACGACGGGGTGGCCGCCGTGATCGAGAAACTGAAGGGCCATCCGCTGTTCGCGCACATCACCCTCACCCGCTCCGAGCGCTCGCCGATCGCCGCGCTCGTCACCGAGGTCCTGGAGGACTACGCCCAGTAGACACACAAAAGGGGGCGGGCCGTGCGGCCCGCCCCCTTTCGGTGCGTCGTCGGTCAGTCCACGGCCCGGCGCATGAAGCCCCAGATGCCGATGCTGCCGAAGATCAGGCACGCCGCCACCGCGGCCAGCACGTCCAGCCACAGCGGGATGGACGGCAGCGAGGGCACCAGGATCGCCCGCATGCCCTCACTGATGTAGGTCAGCGGGTTGAACGCGCAGATCACCTGGAACCAGCGCAGGCTGGTCAGCCCACGCCACGGGAACTGGGTGCACCCGGTGAACATCAGCGGTGTCAGGATCACCGCGAACATGATGTTGATCCGCCTCGGCGTGACCAGCGTGCCGATCGTCATGCCGATCGCCGCGCCGGCCAGCGCGCCCAGCACGATGATCCCGAACACCGCCGGCAGCTTGGCCGCCGGCCACGACACGTTGGACAGGATCAGCAGGCCGACCGGCACCATCAGGACCGCCGCGATGATGCCGCGCAGCGCGCCGAACACCATCTTCTCCACCGCCACCAGCGGGATCGGCATCGGCGCCAGCAGCCGGTCCTCGATCTCCCTGGTGAACGAGAAGTCCATGATCAGCGGCATCGTGGTGTTCTGCAGGCCACCCAGGAAACCGTTCAACGCCACGATGCCGGCCATCAGGATCGGGCCGAACGCCGCGCTGTTCACGTAGCCCAGGCTGCCCAGCACCTTGCCGAAGATGAACAGCATGAAGAACGGCTGGATGACCACCTGCGCCAGGAACGGCAGCAGCTCCCGGCCGGTGACGAACACGTCCCTGCCCAGCACCGAGAAGAACGTGCGCAGCGAGACGAGTGTGCCGGCCGACGGCAGAGCGTCGGACGCGGGTGTGGGATCCGGCGTACTCGGCGCACGGGTGGTGGTGGCTGTCATCGCAGCTCCCGTCCGGTCAGGTGGATGAAGACGTCTTCCAGGCTCGGCGTGCCGATGGACAGGTCGCGCACCGCGCAGCCCAGTTCGCCCACCGCGGTCAGCACCGGCGGCAGCGCCGCCGTCGCCTCCGACGACGTGTAGAGGCGGAACTGGCCGGTGCCGGCGGCCGGTGCGGCGGCACCGCCGGGCGCCATGCCCGGTGGCATGCCGGGCATCCCGGGTGGCAGTCCGGCCGGCATACCGGCCGGTGGGCCGCCCGCGTTGATCCGTTCCACCCGTTCGACGCCCTCGACCTTGGCCAGCCGATCGGTCACCGTTTCCGCGGCCACGTCACCGAGTTCGACCACCACGGTCAGCGTGGTGGAGCCGGGCAGGCCCTTGGTCAGCGCCTCCGGGGTGTCCAGGGCGAGCAGCTTGCCGTGGTCCACGATGCCGACGCGGTCGCACAGCTTCGCGGCCTCGTCCATGTCGTGGGTGGTGAGCACGACGGTCACACCGTCCTCGTGCAGTTCGGCCACCCGCTCGTGGACGAACAGCCTGGCCTGCGGGTCCAGCCCGGTGGACGGCTCGTCCAGGAACATCACCCTGGGCTGGTGCATCAGGGCGCGGGCGATCATCACGCGCTGCATCTGGCCGCCGGACACGAAGTCCACCCTGGCCGTGGCCTGCTTGCTCAGGCCCATGCGCTCCAGGATCTCGTCCGCCCTGCGGTTGCGTTCGGCCCGGCCGACGCCGTGGTAGGCGGCGTGGAACAGCAGGTTCTGCCGGATGTTCAGCGACCGGTCCAGGTTGTTGCGCTGTGGCACCACGGCGAGCAACTGCCTGGCGCGCTTGGCGTCCGCGGTGACGTCCACTCCGCACACGGTCGCCGTGCCCGACGTCGGCCGCACCCTGGTGGTCAGCACGCCGACCGTGGTGGTCTTGCCGGCGCCGTTGGGCCCGAGCAGGCCGAAGACCTCACCCGACCGCACGCTGAAACTGAGTTCGTCGACGGCCGGCGGAGCGCCGCGCCGGTACCGCTTGACGAGGTCGGCTACGTTGACTGCGTCCTTCACCACGCCAGCGTAAATGTTGGAGCAACCCACTTCTCACCAACCAGCGGGTAGGGGTCTGCCCTCAGCGAAACCGGCCGCCGACTGGACCCCGATCACCGCCCGCTCGTGGAACGACTCCAGGTCCGGCGCACCGGCATAGGTGCAGGCCGAGCGCACGCCGGAGCAGATCTCGTCCAGCAGGTCCTCCACCCCGGGTCGGGTCGGATCCAGCCGCATCCGGGAGGACGAGATCCCCTCCTCGAACAGTGCCTTCCGGGCCCGGTCGAACGCGCTGTCTCCGCGGGTCCGCGCTGTCACCGCCCGTTTCGACGCCATGCCGAACGACTCCTTGTACAGATGTCCGCTCTCGTCGCGGTGCAGGTCGCCGGGCGACTCGTAGGTGCCGGCGAACCACGACCCGACCATCACCGCGGCCGCGCCCGCCGCCAGCGCCAGCGCGACGTCCCTCGGGTGCCGCACCCCGCCGTCGGCCCACACGTGCCGACCCAGGTCGCGGGCGGCGGCCGCGCATTCGGCGACGGCGGAGAACTGCGGCCGGCCGACGCCGGTCATCATCCGCGTGGTGCACATCGCGCCCGGCCCGACGCCGACCTTCACCACGTCCGCACCCGCGTCCACCAGATCCCGCACGCCCTCCGCGGTGACCACGTTGCCCGCCACCAGCGGCACGTCGGCGTGCTCCCGGACCGCCCGCAGCACGGTCAGCATCTTCTCCTGGTGGCCGTGCGCGGTGTCCACCACGAGCACGTCCACCCCGGCCGACACCAGGTCCTTGGCCTTGGCCACCACGTCGCCGTTCACCCCGACCGCGGCGGCCACCCGCAGCCGACCCTGGTCGTCCACGGCGGGCGAGTACAGGTCGGCCCGCAGCGCGCTCAGCTCGGTGAGCACCCCGGCCAGCGTGTCGTCCGGGGCAACGCCCAGCACCACTCGGTCCGGCCTGCCGTGCAACGCGTCGAACACGGTCCTGGGCGGGGTGTCCAGCGGCAGCATCAGCACGTCCGTGCGCATCACGTCGGCCACCCTGGTGAACTGGTCGACGCCCGCGCAGCTCGCCTCGTCCACCACCCCGACCGGCCGGCCGCCGTCGTCCACCACGGCCACCGCGCCGTGGGCCCGCTTGGGCAGCAGGTTCAGCACGTCGGCGACGGCACCGGTGGGCGTGAGCACCAGCGGGGTGTCCCAGACGGTGTGCCTGCTCTTCATCCACTCGACGATCTCGGCCACCGCGACCGTGGCCACGTCCTGCGGCAGCACCACCAGGCCGCCGCGCCTGGCCACCGTCTCGGCCATCCGCCGGCCCGCGACGGCCGTCATGTTGGCCACCACCACCGGGATGGTCGCACCCGTGCCGTCCGCCGTGGTGAGGTCGACGCCGAACCGGGACTCCACGGCCGAACGCCGGGGCACCAGGAACACGTCGTCGTAGGTCAGGTCGTAGCCGGGCCGGTCGCCCTCGAGGAAACGCACGACGCCTCAGCGTACCGGCATCCGGCCCGGTCGACCGGGTTCACCGGTTCGGCTGTTCGGGACTCGGCTCCTGGGGTTCGCCGCCGCCGGGCAGCATCGCCCGCACGGCGTCGATGGTGTCGGCGTCGGCCGGGTCCTTGTCCGGCCGGTAGCGCACCACCCTGGCGAACCGCAGCGCAACGCCACCGGGATAGCGGGTGCTGCCCTGCACGCCGTCCAGCGCGATCTCCACGACGAGTTCCGGTCGCAGGTAGACGGTCCAGTCGGTCCGGCGGGACTCGTGCTTCGGGAACTCGGTGGTCTGCCAGGCCAGCAGTTCGTCGGTGAGGCCCTTGAACGTCTTGCCCACCATCACCGGCGGCCCGCCGTCCGGGTCGCGGGCGCCCAGGTGCAGGTTGGACAGGTAGCCGGTCCGCCTGCCGTGGCCCCACTCGGCCGCCAGCACCACCAGATCCAGCGTGTGCACCGGTTTGACCTTCTGCCACGCCTTGCCACGCCGCCCGGCCGCGTAGGGCGCGTCCAGCGCCTTCACCACCACACCCTCGTGGCCCGCGGCCAGCGCGGTGGCCAGCACCTCGGCGGCCTCCCGGACGGTCGGGCCGTGCTTGCCCGGGATCAGGTAGTCGCCGGCCACCGTGCGCAGGGCGGCCGCCCGATCCCGCAGCGGCGCGTCCAGCAGGTCGACACCGTCGGCGTGCAGGCAGTCGAAGAAGTAGGGGCGCAACAACTCCTCGCGCGGTGTGGTCGCGCCGAACCGGCTCATCGTCTCCTGGAACGGGCGGGGCCTGCCGTCCACGTCCAGCGACAGCGTCTCGCCGTCCAGCACCACCGACCGTGCCGGCAGTTCCCTGATCATCCCGACCAGTTCCGGCACGCTCGTGGTGATCTCGCGCAACGTGCGGGTGTAGACGTGGATCTCGTCGCCGTCCTTGTGCACCTGGATCCGCGCACCGTCCAGTTTGTACTCGACGGACACGGCACCGAGTTCGGCCACGGCGTCGTCGACCGACTCGGCGGGCGAGGCCAGCATCGGCCGGACCGGCGTGCCCAACGTCAGCCGGAACTCGTGCAGCGCCGCCACACCACCGGTCAGCGCGGCGATCGCGGTGGCGGCCAGCGAACCGCTGAGCATGAACGCCCGCCGCACGTCCTCGCCCGGCACGTCGGCTGCCCGCGCGACGGCGTCCACCATCACGCCCTCCAGGGCACCCTGCCGCAGCTCGCCGGCCAGCAGCCGGACCAGGAAGTCGTGTTCGGCCTTGGTGGCCCTGCCCAGCAGCCCGGACAGCAGCGCGGCGCGGGCCGTGCCCGATCCGGCGCCGGCGACGGTGGCCAGTTCGGTGAGCGCGCCGTCGACGGCCGCGACGGTCAGCTCCGGCTCGTCGGCCGGCGTCACGTCGAGCTTCATCAGGGTCCGCCAGCCGGTGCCGATCCGGCCCTGGCGTGGCTGGCCGACCAGGAAACCGACCACGGCGGCGACCTCGGTGTCCGGATCGGCCGTACGCAGGGCGCCGGCCAGGGTGTCCACCTTGGCCAGTCGGGACCGGGTGGCCGCCACGGTCGCGGACGCCAGCACCACATCGGAGAACAGCACGTCACCCATGGTGCCGCCGGCACCCGACAGTTCGCTCGATGTCCGCCACGGCGGCGCGCAGCCGGTCCGGACCCAGCAGCGCGTAGCCGAGCACCAGGCCGGGGTAGGGCGGAGCCGTTCCGGGGTGGGCGTGGGCGGTCAGGGCCATGACGTTGACGCCGTCGGCGCGCAATGCCGCTGCCAGTCCGGCGTCGTCGGTGCCGGCGGGCAGCCGGACCACCAGGTGCAGGCCGGCGGCCACGCCCACCGGCGTCCAGTCCGGCAGGCGTTCGGCGAGCGCGGCCAGCAGCGCGTCCCGTCTGTGCCGGTAGAGCTGGCGGGCGCTGCGCAGGTGCCGGTCGTAGCCGCCGGTGCGCAGCAGGTGGGCCATGGCGGCATGCGTCACCGGGCTGCCGCCCAGGTCGTGCACACGTTTGCGGGTGATCAGGTCGGCGCGCAGCGCGGCAGGTGCCACCAGCCAGCCGATCCGCAGCGCGGGCGCCAGCGTCTTGCTGACACTGCCCTGGTACGCCACCCGCTCCGGGTCCAGCGCCTGCAGCGCCGAGACGGGCGCGGTGTCGTAGCGGTGCTCGGCGTCGTAGTCGTCCTCGATGACCAGGCCGTCGACGTCCTTCGCCCAGGCCAGCAAGGCCATCCTGCGGTGCGGGTGCATCGCGACGCCCAGCGGGAACTGGTGGGCGGTCGTCGCCATCACCACCCTGGCGCCGCTACCGGCCAGATTGTCGACAATCAGACCGTCCTCGTCGACGGCAATCGGCACCGGGGTCAGGCCGTGCGTGGTGAACAGCTCGGCCTGGCCGGGATGCCTCGGGTTCTCCACAGCCACCCGCCGGTGGCCCCGCGCGTGCAGCACCTGCGCCAGCAACGTGGTGCCCTCGGCGGCCCCGTTGGTGACCACGATGTTGGCCGGCGTGCCGGCCACCGCCCTGACCCGGCCCAGGTAGGCGGCCAGCTCGACGCGCAACGCGGGCAGTCCGGCCGGATCGGGGTAGCCGAGCTCGGCGTCGGTCAGCCCGGCCAAGCCGGCGCGGGTCGCGGCCAGCCACACCGAACGCGGGAACGCCGACAGCGCGGGCAGGCCGGGCCGCAGGTCGTGCCGCCAGGCCGGTTCCGGTGGGCTGTCCTCGCCCGCCTGCAGGTCGGCGCCGGAAACCGACTGGGACACAACGGTTCCCGAGCCACGCCTGCTCACCAGGTAGCCCTCGGCGGCCAGTTGCGTGTAGGCGAGCGTCACCGTGCCCCTGGCCACGCCGACCTGGCTGGCCAGGTCCCGACTGGACGGCAGCCGGGTGCCCGCCGGCAGGCGTCCGGTGCGGATCGCCTCCCGCAGCGCGGACTCCACGCCCCTGCGGGCGCCCGGCGTGATCAGCAGCTCCCGGAAAGTGGACCAGTTCACGGACATCGATGTGGACCTTACAACTGGGCCACTGGTCTGGCAGCCTCATCACGTGACCACCCCCGCTCGGCCGCACACCGGTCGCCTCGCCGTGGCGTCCGGGGCGCTGGCCGCCTGCATCGTCGGCGGTTCGGTCCCGGTCACCGGAATGCTCGCCGGTTACCCGGTGCTGTCCGGGCAGGCCGTGCGGTACGCGATCGGCGCGGTCGCCCTGTACGGGTGGCTGCGCTACCTCGGCCGGCGGCTGCCCAGGCCCGGCTGGCGGGACGTGCTCGGATTGGCCGGCATGGTCGCGTTCGGGATGCTCGGCTTCAACGCTGCGCTGCTGGCCGCGCAGCGCTACGCCGAACCCGGCTTCGTGGCGGCCATGCTCGGTGGCACGCCACTGTTCCTGGCGATCGTCGTGCCGGCGTTGCGCGGCCGCCGGCCGGCCCTGCTCGCGCTGGTCGGGGCGGTCATCGTGGTGTCGGGTGTGCTGGTGTTGTCCGGTGGCGGGTCGTGGCACGGACCCGGCCTGCTGCTGTCGGTGCTGGTGCTGCTCGGCGAGGTGATGTTCACGGTGTCCGGCGTCGGTGTGACGCGGCGGTTGGGCGTCGTGGAGGCCAGCACGTGGGCCAGTGCCGCGGCGGCGGTGATCGGCGCCGGGATCAGTTCTGTCGTCTCCGGGTCGGCCGCGTGGCCGATGCCCAGCGGGCGGCAGTGGGTGGCGCTGGCCGTGCTGGGCGTGCTGGTGACGGCGGTGGCCTTCGTGGGGTGGTACTCGGCGGTGGTCGCGTTGGGAGCCGACCGGGCCGGGGTGTTGATCGGCCTGATGCCGGTGGCGGGTTTGGTGACGTCGGTCCTGTTGGGCGCGCAGCTGTTGTCGTTCACCGGGGTCGGTGGTGCGCTGCTGGTGGGTCTGGGGTGTGTGGTGGGGTTGCGGCGACGGGTCAGCGGCCGCCGTGGGCCATCCGGAGCACGTCCAGCGCGGAGTCCAGCTGTGCCAGGGTGAGCTTGCCGGCGTCCACGTGGCCGCGTTCCACGACCACGTCGCGGATCGTCTTGCGTTCCTTGAGGGCCTGCTTGGCGACCGCGGCGGCCTCCTCGTAGCCGAGGTAGCGGTTGAGCGGCGTGACGATGGCGGGGGAGCCCTCGGCGTGCTCGCGGGAGCGTTCGACGTTGACCTCGACCCCGGCGAACACCTTGTCCGCCAACAGCCGCGACACGGCGGCGATCAGCTTCGCCGACTCCAGCACGTTGCGCGCGATCACCGGCAGGTTCACGTTGAGCTGGAAGTTGCCCTGGGCGCCCGCGTAGGCCACGGCGGCGTCGTTGCCGATCACCTGCGCCACCACCTGGAGCGTGGCCTCGCAGATCACCGGATTCACCTTGCCCGGCATGATCGACGACCCCGGCTGCAGATCGGGCAGCGCCAGTTCGGCGAGCCCGGTCCTCGGCCCGGAACCGAGCCAGCGGACGTCGTTGGCGATCTTGCTCAGGCTCACCGCGACCGTGCGCAGGTGGCCGGACGTCTCCACCACGCCGTCCTGCGACGCCTGCGCCTCGAAGTGATCGCGCGCCTCGACCAGCGGCAGACCGGTCCGCGCGGCGAGTTCCGCTGCCACTGCCGCGCCGAACCCGTCCGGCGCGTTCAGCCCGGACCCGACGGCGGTGCCGCCGATCGGCAGCTCGGCCAGCCGGCCCAGGCCGGACCGGAGGCGCTCGATGCCGTAGCGCACCTGTGCGGCCCAGGCGCCCGCCTCCTGGCCGAACGTGATCGGGACCGCGTCCATCAGGTGGGTGCGGCCGGCCTTCACGACGTCGGCCCATTCGGCGGCGCGGCGCTTGATGGTCGCCGCGAGATGGTCCAGTGCGGGGATGACGTCGATGACGACGGCTTCGGTCGCGGCGACGTGGATCGTGGTGGGGAACGTGTCGTTGGACGACTGGGACGCATTGACGTGGTCGTTCGGGTGGACGTCGCGGTTCAGAGCGCGAGACGCCAGGGTCGCGATGACCTCGTTGGCGTTCATGTTGGACGAGGTGCCGGAGCCGGTCTGGAAGACGTCCAGCGGGAACTGGCCGTCGTACCGGCCGGCGGCCACGTCGTCGGCAGCGGCGGCGATCGCCTCGGCGACGTCCGGTTCGAGCACGCCCAGCTTGGCGTTGACCCGGGCGGCGGCGCCTTTGAGCAGGCCGAGGGCGCGGATCTGGGACCGTTCCAGGGGGCGGCCGGAGATCGGGAAGTTCTCGACGGCGCGCTGGGTCTGCGCCCGCCAGAGCGCGTCGACCGGGACGCGGACCTCGCCCATCGTGTCGTGCTCGATGCGGAATTCCGGATCACCCATGGCGTCAAGTTTGCCCCCGGCACCGCCGGCTGCACGGTGTTGTGGCGAGTTCCACGTCCACCGTGTGCCCGATGGATCTACGCTCGGGGTGCTCCCGCCACGTGCGAAAGGTGGTCCCCGGCAATGGCCGAGCCAGCGGACGAGTACAACGTTGACCTGTTGATCGTCGGCGCTGGGCCGTCCGGCCTGTTCGCGGCCTATTACGCGGGGTTCCGGGAGCTCAGCGTGGCCATGGTCGATTCGCTGCCGGAGCCGGGTGGCCAGGTGACCGCCATGTACCCGGAGAAGATGATCTTCGACGTGGCGGGTTTTCCCGCCATTCGCGGTCGCGACCTGGTGAACGCGCTGGTCGAGCAGGCCGCCCAGGCCAACCCGCTGTACCTGCTGGGTCGCCAGGCCAGGGACCTGACCGAGGTTGGCGACAAGCTCGTGGTGACCCTGGCCGACGGCAGTTGCGTCCGCGCGGGCGCGATCCTCATCACCGCCGGCATCGGCGAGTTCCGCCCCCGCCCGCTGCCCGCCGGTGACGGATGGCTGGGCCGAGGCATGGTCCACTTCGTCCCCACACTGGCCGCCCACGAGGGCCAGGACGTGGTGGTGGTCGGCGGCGGCGACTCGGCCCTGGACTGGGCGCTGGCACTGCACCCGATCGCGTCGTCGGTGACGTTGGTGCACCGGCGGGCCCAGTTCCGGGCGCTACCCAGCACGGTGCGGCAGGTGCGCGAGCTGGGTGTGCCGATGATCGTGGACGCCGAGGTGGCCGAGCTGCGCGGCGACGACATCGGCCTCAAGGAGGTCGAGGTCCTGATCAAGTCGGGGGAGCGGATGACCCTGCCCGCCCAGACGGTGGTCGCCGCGCTGGGCTTCCTGGCCGACCTGGGCCCGATCGAAAGCTGGGGCCTGGACCTGGACCACCGAGCGGTCCGGGTCGACCCCACGATGCGCACGGCGCGCGAACGCATCTACGCGGCGGGCGATGTCGCGGCCTACGACGGCAAGGTCAAGCTCATCGCCACCGGCTTCGGCGAAGCGGCCACAGCGGTCAACAACATCGCGGTAGCCCTGAACCCCAACGCCCACCTGTTCCCGGGCCACTCCTCCAACAACAGCTAGCCACCCGAGCCACCCAGCAGCCACCGAAACCGGCGCCCGGTCGGCGCCAGTCCGGAAGCCGCGAGCCCACGTAGCGATCGGCCGGTCCACTTGGCCACCACCAGTCGGCCGATGGCGACACGCTGCGGCGTCGATCGGCCGCCGGACGAGAGCACTCGCGGCTGCAACCGGCAACTGTTGCCTGTCAGATCAACGCGGCGGTGGCTGCGCTAACCGGATCAGCTCAGCATCGGCTGTCGTCGGCCGGGTCAGCTCAGCATCGGCTGTCGCCAGCTGGATCAGCCCTACGGTGGCTGCGTTGCCCGAATCAGCTCGGCAGTGACTGCCATTCGCCGGATCAGCTCAGCACCGGCCGCCACCCGCCCGACCAGCTCAGTGCTGGTTGCCAGGGTTGGGCCAGTGCGGGCGTGCAGATTGCCCCGCCATGCCCCCACCGACCGTGCCGCGTGGCGCCGGCCGACTGAGTGTGCCGGTCAGCCTCGGCGGTTGCCCGCTGGGCCCGGGCGTTTGCTGCCCGCTGGACCTGGTGGTGGCGGTCACCATCTGCCGTGCCGGCGGCAGGTGCACCGGCCGGGCCGGTTGTGGCGCTCCGGCTGCCGGTGCGGTGGCGGTGCCGCTCGCCGTGCCGTCCCAAACCGGCGGTGGTTGCCGCTTGCCTGCCCTTGTCCGCGCGGTGGTGACAGCCATCTGGCGTGCTGATGCAGTTGGCGCGTCGCCGTCCGGGCCGGTGTTCGGCGGTTGCCACATGCCGGCTGCGTGGGGTGGCGGTGCAGGCCGTGCGGTGGCGGTGCCGGCCGGTGCGGTGGCGGTGGCCGGCATCGGGTGGCCCTGCGGCTGGTTGAGCGGCTGCGCCGGTCGTCGTGCCGGCGCTCAGGCCGGGGCTGGGCCCGGCCACCCCTGTGGGGCTGCTGTGCTGTGGCGCGGTCACATCGGCTTGCTCCTTTCGTTGGGGTCTCTACTAGTAAGAACCCCAACGTGGTCGGAGCGGTTGCACTTTGGCCCCAACTTGCCCCTGAACACGCTGATGCCGGCACCGCTCTGCGGTGCCGGCATCAGCCTCTCCCTGAATCAACCCCTGTTGGATCCCACGTCAGACGCTACTCACGGAGTCCGACAGTTCAGTGCAGTACCTGAACCTCGTCCCCCGGCTTCAACGTGTGGAAGAACTTCGACGCCGACGTCCGCGACAGGTGGATGCACCCGTGCGAGTGCTCGTACAGGCTGCCCTCGTGGAACGCGATACCCGGGTAGAAGAACACCGCATCCGGCATCGGCACCTGGAACTCGTGGCTGAAGTAGTCCGCATCCTTGAACGACACGTGGAACGTGCCCACCGGCGTCGGCCACCCCTGCCGACCCGACATGATCGACACCGGCCCGTACACGATCTTGCCGTCACTGACCAGCCACGCCTTGCCCCGCGACAGATCGACGCACGCCTTCGCCGCCGCCGAGCACGGCACGCTCGGCTTGCTCACGACCTTCGCCGCCGGCGCCTTCGTCGTGGTGGGCACCGGCTTCGGAGTGGTGGTGGTCGTCGTGGTGGTTGTCGTGGTCACCGGAACAGTGGTCGTCGGATCCGAAGTGGACGGTGTCGTGGTCTGCGTCGCCAGGTCGGCCGCCACCGCGATCTTCGGAGCGGCGGCCGGTGACGGCGACCCGGACGAACACGCGGCCAACCCCACCGCCGCGATCACCGCGGACAGACCCACAACGATCCTCTGCATGCGCACGGCTACCCCCTCGCCGGTCGTCGCGCGGCGTCGACGACGGTGCTTGATGTCGCTGGCTTTCGTTGATCTAGACGCCAATCCGACATCAGACGTTGCCTTCGTCGCTCACCGAAATGGTCACGATTCGGGTTCCGGTTCGCGGAGGGGCCGGCAACGCGCCGGGCGCGTCAGGGCAGCGGCGGCTGGGCGTCCTCGTCCGCCACTTCGGCCCGGTCGAGCGCCACCGTCGAGTACTCGCGGAGCTTGGTCAACCGGTGGAATCCCTCGATCATCCGCACCGTGCCGGACTTGGACCGCATCACGATCGACTGGGTCGTGCAGCCGCCCGCCCGGTACCGCACGCCCCGCAGCAGGTCCCCGTCCGTGATGCCCGTCGCGCAGAAGAACGCGTTGTTACCGCGCACCAGGTCGTCCGTGTGCAGCACCCGCGTCAGGTCGTGGCCTGCGTCCAGCGCCTTACGCCGCTCGTCCTCGTCCTTCGGCCACAGCCGCGCCTGGATCACGCCACCCATGCACTTGAGCGCGCACGCCGCGATGATCCCCTCCGGCGTCCCGCCGATGCCGACCAGCAGGTCGACGCCGGTGTCCGGCCGTGCCGCCGAGATGGCACCGGCCACGTCACCGTCGGAGATGAACCGGATGCGCGCCCCCGCTTCGCGCACGTCCTGGACCAGCTGCTCGTGCCGGGGCCGGTCCAGGATGCACACGGTCACGTCCGACACGTCACTATTCTTGGCCCTGGCCACCCGCCGGATGTTCTCCCCGACCGGCGCGGTCAGGTCGACGACGTCCGCCGCCTCGGGTCCGACGGCGATCTTCTCCATGTAGAACACGGCGGACGGGTCGAACATCGCACCCCGCTCGGTCACCGCCAGCACCGCGATGGCGTTGGGCATGCCCTTGGCCATCAGCGTGGTGCCGTCGATCGGGTCGACCGCGACGTCACAGTCTGGCCCGTCGCCGTTGCCCACGTGCTCGCCGTTGTACAGCATGGGCGCCTTGTCCTTCTCGCCCTCACCGATCACCACGACGCCGTTCATCGACACGGTGCCGATCAGCATCCGCATCGCGTCCACCGCCGCACCGTCGCCGCCGATCTTGTCGCCTCGACCGACCCACCGGCCCGCCGACATCGCCGCCGCTTCGGTGACCCGCACCAGCTCCAGCGCCAGGTTGCGGTCCGGAGCCTCCCGTCTCCTGCTGCCCGCCGTCGTGTCACCGGTTCGGTCCGAGGTGCTCATCGTGCCCTCCCTGTCCCTGCGTTCAGGCGAGCAATTCTCCCAGATCGAGGGGCCCGAGGCGGATCGGAGAATGAGGCGGCCGACCGAACGTGAGCTGGACCACCTGCCACCATGTAGGTGTGGCGGACAACGCGAGCGACACCGGCACCGGCCAGCCTCCCGGTGCGGCGGAGGGCTCGACCAGCGGTGACACCGGTACCTCCACGCCACCGCGGCAGGACAAGCGGGCCGGGCGCGGTGGCCGGTCCGGCATGCGCGACATGCTGTTGTCGATGGTCGTCCTGGCCGTCGCGGTCCTCGTGCTGGCCGGGATCACCAAGGGATGCTCGTTCAGCCCCGGCGGTCCGTCCGCCAGCTCGGCCGACCTGCAGACCGTCGACGTCACCGGGGAACTCCAGGCGGCCGCCGGCCAGGTGAAGTTCCCGCTCCGCGAGCCGCACCTGCCCGGCGGCTGGCACCCCAACTCCGACTCGGTCGGTTCGCTCGGCGCGAACGGCTCCGACCAGGCGGTACGGATCGGCTGGATCACGCCGGGCGGCCGCTACCTGCAGCTCTCCCAGTCCGACGCCACCGTGGCCGACCTGGCGCGCACCGCAGCCGGCCTGGACGACGACTCCTCGGTCCAGGCAACGGGAACACAGCTCGTCAACGGTACGAAGTGGACGGTCTACCCGGGCGTGCGCAGCGAGTCGTCCTGGGCCGCCGACCTGGGCAGCGTGCGGCTGTTCATCACGGGCAACGGCGACCCGAACGAGTTCCGCACCATGGCCACGGCCATCCTGACCGGCCAGCGCGTCACCGCGGCCGGCGGTCCGTGACTCAGCGTTCCTCGGTCGACTCGACCTTCGCCAGCGCCGTCTCGACCCGCTCCCGCGCACCGGCCAGGTGACGTTCACACACCGCTGCCAGGGCCTCGCCCCGCTCCCACAGTGCCAGCGAGTCCTCCAGCGACAGCCCGCCGGCCTCCAACCTGCGGACGACATCGACGAGTTCGTCCCTGGCCGCCTCGTACCCCAGTTCGGCCACGTCGGCGAACCTGCCGTTCCCGGACAACCGTCCTCCCTGCTGCCTGACCGCGTCGACCCTGCCGGCGACGACTATGCCGGACTCCGCGTCTGGCTCTGCACGCTGGCCACCGCCGTGGCGACGGCCTGGTCGTAGTCGGCGAACGCCTCGGCGAACTCGGCGCCGTCCCCGTCCCGGACCGCGTCGGTGATCCACGCCTCGGCGTCGGTGACGCGGCCACGGTGTGGTGACGTCGGCCCGTACCAGCACCGGGTACCCACATACAGCGACGTGGCCTCGGTCAACTCGTGCAATCTCGCCGGCAGCACCCGCCGCACGGGTGCCTGGCAGCCGGCCAGCAGCGCCGTCCAGCAGTCGGCCGCCGCGGCCTCAGCCGCCTCGGCATGCCGACGGACCACCTGCGCCCTCGCCGCGACCGGAGGATCGGCGGGCCGCGTCACCGCTGTGCGGGCCGCCGCCACGGCCAAGGGAAGGAACGTGGGCTCACGTGCGCCATGCACCGCCTCGTACCTGCTCATTTCCCACTCCCGCTGTCAGCCGCCCCGTCTGCCACCGACGGTTCGGCGTCCGACACCACCGCGTGTGCCGCTCCGTCAACGACTCGCACCCGCACCTTCGTTCCCGGACCGAGCTGCGTCACCGACCGCACGATCCGCTCGCCGTCCTCATCCAGCACTTGGAGGACGGAGTACCCCCTCGCGAGGGTTGCCGCCGGACCCAACGTCGTCAGCCGCGATCTGGTCGCCGTCAGCGCCGTGTGCTCACCGGTCAGGACGGACAGCATCGCACGCCGGGACCGCTCGCGCAGCGAATTCACCTCGTCGCCCATGCGCCGCAACGGAGTCAGGGGATCGGCCAGCACCGGTCGGCTACGCAGCGAATTCAGCAGTTGCCGTTCACGGTCCACCCAGCCGTGTAGGGCGCGTCGAGCCCGGTCACGCATCGTGTTGATGCGCTGGGCCTCCTCAGCGACGTCCGGCACGACGCGCTTGCCTGCGTCCGTCGGAGTGGAACAGCGCAGATCGGCGACATGGTCGACGAGCGGCGTGTCCGGCTCGTGCCCGATGGCACTCACCACGGGCGTCCGGCACGCGGCCACCGCCCGGCACAGGGTCTCGTCGGAGAACGGCAACAGGTCCTCGACGCTGCCACCACCACGGGCCAGCACGATCACGTCGACGTTCCGGTCCCGGTCCAGAATCCCCAGCGCGTCAACGATCTCGGGCACCGCGAGCACACCTTGCACCGCCACGTTGATCACCCGGAACCGCACGGCCGGCCACCGGGCCGTCGCGTTGGTCAGCACGTCCCGCTCGGCCGCGGACGCGCGACCGGTGACCAGCCCGACCGTGCGCGGCAGGAACGGCACCGGGCGCTTACGGGCCGGGTCGAACAGTCCCTCCGCCGCCAGCAACCGGCGCAGCCGCTCGATCCTGGCCAGCAGTTCGCCCATGCCGACCGCGCGGATCTCGTCGACGCGCAGGCTCAGCGTGCCGCGACTGACGTAGAACGTCGGCCTGCCGTGCACCACCACCTGGCTGCCCTCGGTGAGCGGCGGTTCGAAGGCGCGCAACATGCCGGTCGAGCAGGTCAACGTGAGTGAGACCTCGGCGGCGGGATCGCGGAGGATGACGAACGCGGTGGCCGTGCCGGGGCGGGCGGAGATCTGCGTGATCTGGCCTTCGACCCAGATCGAACCCAACCGGTTGATCCACTCCGCGAGCTTGCGCGCGACCGTGCGGACCGGCCAGGGATTCTCGGCGCTGGTCGGCCCGGGCCCGGCGGGGGCGGGGCCGTCCGTCATCGCTGGTCGCGCAGGGTGGCGATGCGGCGATTGAGCATGCCGACGAACGACGGTCGGTTCTCGTGCGCGCGTTCGAACTTGACCACCTCGGTCAGCTGCTTGATGTTCAACCGGCGCATCCGGGCACGGACCTGCGGCAGGGTCAGGTGGGTGTAGTGGGGGAGTGCCGCCGGCTGGTCCTCGTCGTCCTCGATCTCGTCGTCCTGATCGGTGTCCTCGGCATCGAGAGTCGCGGCATCGACGGTCTCGACCGTGTCGCTCTCCGGGTCGGCGCCGTCGGTCGACGTGGTATCGAGTTCGTGCAGCATGGCGCGCTCCTCGGCGGCCCACGGGTCACCGGCGACGGCCTCACCGTCGTTGTCCGCCTCGGCCGCGTCGAACGGGGACCGTGCCACGTGGGTTGCGTCACCGTTGGTGGTGTCCTCGTCGAACGTGGCCCATTCCGGAGACTCCTCGGCGGACCGCAACGTCGACAGCGCGTCGTCACCCTTGATCGCCAGCTCGGTCACCTGCTGCTGCACCCGCATGGACAGCTGCAGCGCCTGGCTCACCATCGTGACCGGCAGTCCGGCCAGCTTCTCCGGCAGGTGGCGGGCGCGGTCCACAGCGGTGACCGCGAGACCGGCCGCGACTCGTACCGGCAGCGGTAGTGGCTTCATGCCCACAGCCTGCCGCAGACCAGCGATCCTGCCCAGGATAACGCTCAGTGCGTGTCCGGTCAGTGATCTGCGACACCCGTCGGGCTGGCTCGCGATCGATCGCCGCCCGTACCCTGAACGCATGACCGCTTCGACCCCGGTGACCGGGAACGGCAGCGACGGACCCGGCGAGACCAACCGGCCGCGCAGGGTGCTGGTGGCCAAGCCACGTGGCTACTGCGCCGGTGTCGACCGTGCTGTCGTCACCGTCGAGAAGGCGCTGGAGAAGTACGGCGCCCCGGTGTACGTGCGCAAGGAGATCGTGCACAACCGGTACGTCGTGGACCGGCTGTCCGAACGCGGCGCGATCTTCGTGGACGAGACCGACGAAGTGCCCGAGGGCGCGCTGGTCGTGTTCTCCGCGCACGGCGTTTCGCCAGCCGTGAAGGACGAAGCCGCTGACCGGAGCCTGCGCACCATCGACGCGACCTGCCCGCTGGTGACCAAAGTGCACCATGAGGTGAAGCGCTTTGCCCGCGACGACTACGACATCCTCCTGATCGGCCACGCCGGTCACGAGGAGGTCGACGGCACCACCGGTGAGGCACCGGATCGGGTCCAGTTGGTGGACAAGGCCGAGGACATCGACAAAGTCCAGGTGCGCGATCCCGACAAGGTGATCTGGCTGTCCCAGACGACGCTGTCCGTCGACGAGACGATGGAGCGCGTGGACCAGTTGCGCGAACGGTTCCCGACGCTGCAGAGCCCGCCGAGCGACGACATCTGCTACGCCACGCAGAACCGGCAGGTCGCGGTGAAGGCGATGGCGGCGGAGTGCGATCTGGTGCTGGTGGTCGGTTCGCAGAACTCGTCGAACTCGAAGCGTCTGGTCGAGGTCGCCCTCCAGTCCGGCGCCAGGAGTGCCCACCTGATCGACTACGCCAGCGAGATCGACGAGTCGTGGCTGGCCGGCGCGGGGACGGTAGGCGTCACGAGCGGCGCGTCGGTGCCGGAACTCCTGGTTCAGGAGGTCCTGGCCTACCTGGCCGAACGTGGCTGGGCGGACGTCCAGGAAGTGACGACGGCGAACGAAAAAATCGCCTTCGCCCTGCCCCGCGAACTCCGCAAGGACTTGGGTGGCACAGACGCCTGACCGAAATGGCTCGACCAACGTTCGGACGATCCCGAGCAGAGCGAGCGGCCGTGCCTAGACGAGCTGCGGTGCACGGCAGGTAATGGCAACCAGCAGGCACTATGCGACGGCCCGCTAGACGGTGGGTCGCGATGCGTCAGGTGATGGCCATCGCCTTGCCTCGGCTAGGCCTGCGCCAGCCCATAACCGGCCGCCAGCGAACCCGCAGGGCTCTACTCGACATGCCGCCCAGGCCTGCAGCCCCTTCAGCGGGCGCCGCTGATCAAGACGCGACCCTCCGCCACTTGCCGCAGGTCAGCAGACCACCTCGCGATTGCGCGCGGGTCAGCGGTCCTCGTCGCGACGCCGAGGCGGCGGTTGACGTCGACCGTCATCCCGGGACGGCCGAGCACTACCCCGAGGCGCTTGGCCCCGATCCCGACTCTGACCCTTCGAGCTCTGACCGCGATCACCCTGCGAGCGATCGCGCGAGGTCCGACGCTCCGGGTCCCGTTCCCGCGCCTGGCCACGATCCCGCTCACCACTGGACCGCGCCGGGCGATCATCTCGCCCGGATGACTCACCGCGACTACGGCCTTGTGGAGCCCGGCCCCGCTCCCGCGGGTTGTCACGGTCATCACCTGAGGTCCGCCCAGCCGCCGGCTTACCACCAGAACCGCTGCCCGGACGTGGCCGGCTCGACGCCGGGCGCGCACCGCGCTTGGCGTCGCGATCCGCACCACGCTCGCCCGCACCACGCTCGCCCGCACCACGGTCCGCCGGACGCCGCCGGGCGTCACCCCGGTCGTCGCGATCGTCCCAGTCGTCTTCGTCCTTCAGACCGATCGGCTTCCGCTGCACCAGGTACCTGATCCCGCCGATCACCACCGTCGCGCCCGTGGTGATCGCCATCGTCGGGAACCCGGTGACCAGCGGTACGCCCAGGGCCAACAGCTTGGCGGTCAAGCCGGAGCCCGCCGGCATGCCCTTGGTCAACAGCACGACCACCGGGATGGTCACGGCCAGGACCAGCGGTGGTTGCACCATCGGGCCGAACACGCTCCGCCGCCGAACCAGGCACACAGCCCCGACGCACCCCAGGAAGTAGGCGCCCTCGAAAACCTTGCTGAGGTTGCCCGAGAGGTGCATGTCGATGAACGCGCCGACGATCGACAGGCCGAGTGCCAACAGCACAGCACCCCACCAGGGCCAACCGCGTGCGGCGCCGAACGCCGAGCGCTGGCCCCACTCCTGGAGGGCATTGACCCTCGCACGCGGATCGCGCCGCCGATCGTGGGTAGCTGTCACCATGTCTCCTCGCTACCCAGTCGCGGCACGGCGCCCGACGATGTCGTGTTCAATGCGTCCTCGCAGGGGTCGGCTGTGTGTCCACACCGTAGCCAATTCGGTCGCCTGGTTGTGTCCTGTCTGGCCGGTTGGCGTGATCGATGCGTTATACACCCGTTTTGTGTCGTTCGCTGGTCACCTCCAGTGTGATGGTCGTGGGTCACATACCGGTTAACAGTGGCGTGGCTGTCACTCACCCACGGCCGGCGGGATGCCGGCGGCCACCTCCTCCTGTCGCCGGATGGCTGCCAGCGGCGTCGGACTCGCGGCAGCTTCGGTCAGCGGCTGCACCGAGCTGCGGAACGTCTCCAGGGCATCGAGTTCACGGCGGCGCGCCGCGATGAACCGCTGCAGGTGCGTGCTGGACAGGTTGAAGGCGTCCACCGCGCCACCGGCCGACCGATGGGCGGACGCGGCCTGGATCCTGACCAACTCCACGTCCTCGGCGATCGCCCGGTCGGTCGCCGCGAAGAGCGCAGCCGACGCCACCACGGCGAACCCCGTCGGTCCACAGAGGAACACCCGCCGGTCCATGAGCCACCGGAGTAACTCCGGATCGGTGTCCAGTGCGGCGACCACTGCCGCGTCGGACGGCACGAACATGATCGTGCCGTAGATCGCATCGGCCCAGCGTTGATAGCCCTTGCCGGCGAGTTCGGCGGCCCGTGAGCGGATGTTTCGCACGTGGACGCGCAAGGCGTCGGCACGCTCGGCGGAGTCGTTCGTCTCGGTCGCCTCGGCCCAGCACGCCATGCTCATCTTGGCGTCCACCGGCACCCGCCGCCCCCCACCGACCATGAGCACCAGGTCCGGTCGGACCGTGCCCCCGCCGGCGAGATCGGTCTGCACCGTGAAATGCAGGTCTTCGCGCAGGCCGAGTGCGCGGGCGGTCTCCACCAGGACACGCTCGCCCAACTCGCCCCGTCCGCTGATGGACGCGAACGCCACCTCGTAGCGCTGCAGCGCCGCCTGCTGCTGGTCGACCCTGGCCCGCTCGGCCTGGACCATCTCCATCGCAGCCTCGGCGCGCCGGGCGCTGTCCTGGTACAGCCGCCAGAACAGCACGATCGCGGCGCCCAGCAGCAGCACCAGCGCGGCGGCGACGATGCTGATCACCGCTGTCATGTCCCGTGTCCTCCCTCTCGCATTCGGTCCTCTTTCGATCATCGCGCCACTTGCCGCAAATAGCACTATCGAACACACGTTCGAGTGAGAAATCGGCCGATCGGCGGCGCTCACGGGCCAAGTCGATCTACCTTGGTCCTGTCGGCCGAGTGGCGGCGGCCGGAAAACAACAGGTAGACGGGCACAGGAACGGAGGTGAGACATGGCAGATGGGCGAGGCGACCGGGCGGTGTCGATCAGCCGGCCCAGTGGGCGGCGCTGAGCGCCGCAGGCGACGTCATCGATGGTCGGGCACGACCGGGCCGGCATGGTTGGAGCGGTGGCCAACTAGACTGGTCGGTCGTGAGCTTGACTCTCGGGATCGTTGGCCTGCCCAACGTCGGCAAGTCGACCGTGTTCAACGCGCTGACGCGGAATGACGTGCTGGCCGCGAACTACCCGTTCGCGACCATCGAGCCGAATGTCGGCGTGGTACCGCTGCCGGACGAGCGGCTGGAGGTGCTGGCCAAGCTGTTCGACTCGCAGCGGGTCGTGCCGGCCACGGTCTCCTTCGTCGACATCGCGGGCATCGTGAAGGGCGCCTCGGAAGGCGCGGGCATGGGCAACCAGTTCCTCGCCAACATCCGTGAGGCCAACGCGATCTGCCAGGTCATCCGCGTGTTCGACGATCCGGACGTCGTGCACGTGGACGGCGCGGTGGACCCGGCTAGCGACATCGAGACGATCAACACGGAGTTGATCCTGGCGGATCTCCAGACTCTGGACAGGGCGCTGCCCCGGCTGGAGAAGGAGGCGCGGACGCACAAGGAAGCACGTCCGGCCTTGGAGAACGCACAGGCGGCACGGACGGTGTTGGACGGCGGGAGCACGTTGTTCGCGGCACAGTCCAAGGTGGACTTGGACGCGCTGCGGGAACTGAGCCTGCTGACGGCGAAACCGTTCCTGTACGTGTTCAACGCCGACGAAGCCGTCCTGACCGACGACGCCCGCCGCAAGGAACTGATCGAGTTGGTCGCGCCGGGCGACGCCGTGTTCCTGGATGCCAAGGTCGAAGCCGAACTGCTCGAACTCGACGAGGAGTCGACCCGGGAACTCCTGGAGTCGATCGGCCAGAAGGAGCCCGGTCTGTACGCACTGGCCCGCAGCGGATTCCACACGCTCGGACTCCAGACGTACCTGACCGCCGGCCCCAAGGAGGCCAGGGCGTGGACGATCCCGGTCGGCGCCACGGCACCCCAGGCCGCCGGTGTCATCCACAGCGACTTCGAGAAGGCCTTCATCAAAGCCGAGATCGTGTCCTACGACGACCTGGTCGCCGCGGGCTCGATCGCGGCTGCGCGGTCGGCCGGCAAGGTTCGCATGGAGGGCAAGGACTACCTCATGGCCGATGGCGACGTGGTCGAGTTCCGGCACGGGAACCCGTCCAAGTCGAAGGCGTGATGCGGCCGGCTCTGGTCGGGGATTGATTCGGCCGATCTGGGTCGGGCTGTGATTCGGCCGGTTCTGGTTGGGGGCGCGTCTCGGCGGTCCGGGTCGGGTCTGTAGTTCGGCAGTCCAGGTCGGCCGTGATTCGGTCGGTTCTCGGCGGGTGTGATTCGGCCAGCCCGGGTTGGGCCCGTGATTCGCGGCGTGCTGTTCGGGGCGTTCGCGTTGAGCGATGGTCGGCTGGGGACCTGGTTGGCTGGCCTTGGTCCGCGGGCTTGAGCGCCGTGTTGGCGCTCGGATCGCCTGCTCGGATCGCCTGCTCGGATCGCCTGCGTGGGTCGCCAGCGCGGATTGCGGGTGCGGGATGGCCGCCCGGGCTGCTCCTACTGGCCGCTCGGGCTGGCTGCTCCCGTTGGCTGCTCGCGCTAGCCGGTCCCAGTGGCCACCCGGGCTGGCCGCTCCCGTTGGCGGCCTGAGCCGGCCGCTCCCGTTGGCGGCTCGCGCTGGCCGGTCTCACTGGCTGCTGGGGTTCGCTCCGTCCGCTTGGGCGGGCCTGTTGGTTCGGCGCGGCGTGGTGCGGTGCCCGTGGACGATGCTGGCTTGTTGCGCGGTCGGGTAGTCACGGCTGGTGGTTGGTCGCTTTTGTGGTTGGCCGCCTGGCGGCTGACTGGCTAGGCCGTGTTGTGGTGCCGCGTGCGCTGGGTTGTCCGTGGGCGGGTGCTGGCGAAGTGCGGTTGTCGCGGTCTGCTCGTGCGCTAGCTGTGGTCTGGGTCGACGGTGCGGCGGGTGCGGGCGGTGTACCAGAGGACGCCCGCTGCTGTGGCGACAATGCCGGCCAGGCTGAGGGCGCCGACGGTGAGGGCGTCCGCAGGGTCAGCGGGGCGGCTGGCCACCGGGTGGTGTGTCTGCTGGGTACCGATGCCGCTGCCTGTGTTGGCGCTGTTGGTGGCTGCCTGAGCCGGGAGAGCCAGGGTGGTGAGGAGAATGGCCAGTAGGGCGGTGATGGCGGCTGCGCTGGTGGCGATTCGGCTCCTGATGTGGCGCCGGGTGCTGGTGTCGCGGGCGGTGCTGGTGTCCCGTGCGGTGGTGGTGTCGCGTCCGGTGGTGGTGTGGTGTTCGGTGGTGGGGTTGGGCTGAGCAATGGTGCAGTGGTCGGTTGCGGTGCGGCGGGTCGCTGAGCGGCTTGGGATGGCGCTGTGGCCTGCTGGGGTGCGGTCGTGCTCGGCGTCGCCAGTTGCGGTGGAGTGCTGAGTGGTGGGGAGCGGGTGCTGGGCGGTCGGGGTGGTGCTGAGGGGCATGCCAGGGTCCTTGGAGTTGATCGGGTTACGGCCGTGTGGCCAGGAGTTGGGTGGGGCACCTTTCACTTCGGCAGACGTGTGGCCTGGCTGTGGGTGGCCTGGAGTTGGGCAGCTCACAGGTGGGGACACCCGGCTGGGTGACGGCCAGGTAGTTTGTGGCTCCGCTGGACCGGCACACTGGATGGGGGACCACGCGTCTCTCGGGTCGGCTACGGCGACCGGGACCGGGTTGTGCCGAGCTTGGTGGCTGTGGTCGGCGGCTGGTGCCTTGGTCTTGGCCCCGGGCTTGGGCTGGTTGCGCTGGGCTCGTGGCGGGGTCCGGTGCAGGCTGGTGCTGGTGCGGCGGCCGTCGGTGCTGGTGACTTTGTTGCCAGGCCGGGCCGGTGCAGGTGCCGGGTTGGTGCTGGTGCTGAGGGTTTGGCGGTAGGGCTGGTGCCGGAGTTGGCGCGGGTGCTGGAGTTGGCACCTTGGGCTGACGCTGGCGCCGGGTTTGGCAGCTGAGCGGTGCTGGCTGACGCTGGTGCTGGGGTTGGCAACTGGTGTTGGGTTGGGCTGTTGCCAGTGGCAGTTCGGCCGGTGCCGGCGGTCGGGCTCGGTGCTGGTTGGTCGGAAGTGGATTGGGGCTGCTGGTGGGGCTGGTGGCCGGGAACCGTTGAACAGGGGGAGAGCGGGACTGTGAACGTGCGTGCCATTGAGGCTCGGGTTCTTGCCGTGGCCCCGTGGCTGCTCGGCGCCTCCGTCCTGATTCAGTTCGCCCTGGTCGCCTCTCAGGCGAAGATGACCATGGTCGACCTGATGGTCTACCGGAACGGCTCGCCCTTCCTGCTCCACGGCACCCTCTACGACTGGCATCTGGCCCACTTCTCCCAGCAATTCCCGCTCCCGTTCACCTACCCGCCCTTCGCCGCCGTCGTCTTCATCCCCCTCAGCTACCTGCCCTGGGTCGCCGTCCGCTGGCTGTGGCAACTGATCTCGGTCGCCTGCCTCTGGTGGCTGGTCCGGCTCTCCCTGCGCCTCATCGCGCGGGACGACACGACCGGGCAAACCGACGACGTGTGGCGGCGGCGGGCCATGTTCTGGACGGCCCTGGCGCTCTGGCTGGAACCCGTCCGGACCAACCTCAACTACGGCCAGATCAACATCGTTCTCGCCGTCATCGTCCTGGCCGGCATGGCCAGCACTCGGCCCGGTCTGTCCGGGCTCAGTGTGGGGTTGACCGCGGGCATCAAGCTCACACCTGCCCTGTCCGGCATTTACTTCCTGGCCACCAAACGGTGGACCGCGGCCATCTGGTCGGCCGTCGCCTTCGCCGGCACGGTGGCCGTCGCCTACGTCATCTCACCGGCCCAGTCCCGGCTCTACTGGTTCCACCTACTGGTCGAAACCAACCGCATCGGGCCCGTCGGCTCCGCCATCAACCAGTCGCTGCGCGCCGCCCTCACCCGCACCCTCGGCTACGACGTCGGCTCCGGGCCCTACTGGCTCGTCGCGGCCGCCATCGCCGCCGTCCTGACGTTCTTCGCGCTGCGCGCGGCCGTCCGCGCCGGCGACACCCTGATCGGGATCGTCGTCGTGCAGTTCTTCACGCTGCTGGTGTCGCCGATCTCCTGGAGCCACCACTGGGTGTGGGTGGTGCCCGCACTCCTGTGGCTGGTCTACGGGCGGGCCGCCGGGCAGCGGCTGACGATCATCTGCGCCATCGCCTGGCTGGTCGCGACCGGCAGCTATGTGGTGTCGTTCCTGCTCGACATGCAGCCATCCATCTGGGTGATCTCCCGGCCGTGGTACCTGTCGGCGCTGGGCTGGATCTATCCGGTGGTCGGGCTGTTCACGCTGATCACGGTCGCCGTCGTGCTGCACAACAAGCAGCGCGCGACGGAGCCGGGCACCGGCCGGGAGTTGACGCTCAGCCCTGGATCCGGGTGACCGCCGCGTCGATGGCGCCGGCCAGATCCAGGTCCGCCTGGGTGAGGCCGCCTTCGGAATGGGTGCTGCACCGGAACGTCAGCGTCCGCCAGCGGATGTCGATGTCGGGATGGTGGTTGGCCTGCTCGGCCAGCACGGCGACCCGGTCGACCACCTGGATGGCCTGCGGGAAGTCGTCCAACTCGACCGTGCGGACCAGGGTCTGGCCGTCCCGTTCCCAACCGGTCAGTCCGGCCAGACCCTGCTGGATGGCATCGTCACCGAGTAGCGCACTCATGCCACGACCCTAGCCGTCCTTCGTCACCACGCGAGCCAACGCCAGCGACCAGCCGATCAGGGCATACGAACCGGCCAACGCCAACCCGTGCAGCAGTCCGCCGGTCGGCATCGGATCGCGCAGCACGTCCGTCAGCGACGCCCACGAGTTGGTCAGCAGGTACGGCTGCAACCAGTCCAGCGCCGGAATGTTGGCCAGCACCCCCAACACCACCGCACCGGCCAGCGTCGCCGCCATGACCACCATCGGGTGCTCGGTACACGCCGACACGGCCAGCGCCACCGCGCACACCGCCCACACCTGCACGGCCACCCACCCGGCGGCGATCGCCACCCTGGCCAGCGCGTCACCGAAGCTCAGCGTGGTCCCGGACAGCGTCAGCAACTCGTGCGACCCGAACACCAGGTACCCGGTGATCATGCCGACCACCGAGATCAGCACAGCTGCCGTCAGCACGGCCGTGGCCACGCCGAACGTCTTCACCACCAGCAGCCGCACCCGCCCGACCGGCGCCACCAGCAGGTACCGCAGCGTGCTGTGCGCCGCCTCGCCGGCCAGCGCGTCGGCCGACCACATGGCGCCGACCAGCGGCAGCAGCACGGCCAGCGTGACGGTCAGCGCCACGATGGGCAGCACGAACCCGTTGCCGATCAGGTCGCCGATCAGGCCCGGTCCGCCGCGGTCGCCGCTGCCACCGACGCGGGTGCCGATCGCGATCACCACGGGCACCAGGCCGAGCAGGGTCAGCGCGATCCACGTGCGGGGCCGCTTGAACACCCACCTCAGTTCCGACCGCAGCAGCCGGCCCATCGGTGCGCTGGTCGCGGAGCGGACAGTGGGGGTGACGGCCAGCGTCGCCGCGGTCATCGGTCCACCTCCGGGGTGTCGTCCGGCGCCGACTCGGTGAGCCGGGCGAACAGTTCCTCGAGATCGGCCCGCTGCCTGCGGGCCTCGTGCACCGGTACGCCGGACCGCACCAACGTCTCCACGACGGCGGGCGCCGACGTGCCCGCCAGGTCCACCAGCAGGCCTTCGTCCACCAGGCGGACGCCGATCCTGTTGTCCCGCAACGCTTCTACCCCCTCATTACGCGCCGGCGTGGTGACCAGCAGGGTGGGGTTGCCGGCTTCCAGCAGTGGCGCCAGTTCCCCCTGGGCGACCACGTTCCCCCGGTGCAGCACGGCGACGTGGGTGCACGTCGCCTCGACCTCGGACAGCAGGTGCGACGACACCAGCACCGTCGTCCCGGCCGCGTGCAGTTCCGCGACCACCTTGCGGATCTCCCGCGTGCCCGCCGGGTCGAGCCCGTTGGTCGGCTCGTCCAGCACGACCAGCTCGCGCGGCACGAGCAGTGCCGCGGCCAGGCCGAGCCGCTGCTTCATGCCCAGCGAGTAGGCCCGGAACTTGCGGTGCCGGGCGGCGACGAGGCCGACCCGGTCCAGCGCGTCGGACACCGACCGGTGGACGTCCTTGGTGGCCAGCAGCGGTTCGGCGGCCGCGACCCGGCGCAGGTTGTCCTCACCGGACAGGAACGGGTGGAAACCCGGGCCCTCGACGAGCGCGCCGACCCTGGGCAGCGCGTGGGCGGCACCGTCGGGCATCGGCTGGCCGAGCAACTCGACGTCGCCCTCGGTGGGGCGGACCAGGCCGAGCAGCATGCGGATCGTGGTTGTCTTGCCGGAACCGTTGGGGCCCAACATGCCCAGCACGCTGCCGGCTGGCACCTCAAGATCGAGGTGGTCGACGGCGACGGTCCCCCGGAACACCTTGCGCAGCCCGGTCGTGCGGGCCGCGACCCCCACCGGGGTGGGCGCCTGCGTGTCGGCGCCCACCCCCGTACCGGCCTGGACGGCCGTTCCCCCTGTGGTCACTTGGCGCTACCCAACGCCTGGGTGAGCACCTGCTGCGGCACGAACCCGACCGCGATGCGGCCGTCGGACGTGATCAGCGCGTTGCCGACGCTGGTACCGACGACCCAGCCGGAACCCCACGAGCCGTGCACCGGGGTGCCGAACTGCTTGACCAGACCGAGCATCTCGTTGGGACCCGTGCTGCCGGACGACTCGGTGGGCACATGTGCGACGAGCACCGTGTCCCAGCCGTTGCCGACCACGGTCGGGCGGGTGGCATCGGCGACCTTGCCCGGCTTGTCGTCGTTCTTGTCACCGTTGACGACGGTGGCACCCGCCGGCACGGTGAACGTGAACAGCGACGGGTCCTGCGCGCCGAGCGACACGCTGGAGAACCCGACCTGGATGGCCGGCGTGTCGGTGTTGTCCGACAGCACGGTCAGCCGCAGCGGCATCCTGGTCTGCGCGTCCACCGAGATCCGCACCTCACGCAGCAGCGTGCGCTGGTCCGGCTTGGGCGTGAGCACCAGGTCGTAGGCCGGGCGGCCGGCGACCACGTCGGTGCCGTCGACGGTCACGGTGCTGGTGGCGCGCACGGCGCCGACCAGGTCCCGGGCGGCGGTGGCCGGGTCGATGTCACGCTGGTCCATCTGCTGCTTCGCGTGGGCCCGCCCGTCGCGCACCGAGTGCTCGACGACCGTGCGGTCCGTCGAATCCCACAGGTAGACGGTGCTGCCCGTGTCCACGACGGTCTGCTCGCTGCTCGCGCCGGGAATCGCGATCCGGGTGCGGTCGTCCCCGTCGGTCCACACCCTGATCTGGCTGTTCCCGTTCGCGGCCTGTGCCGGCAGGCCGGGCACGGACGGCAGGCCGAGGTTGTTGTCGATCTCGACCGTGCCGGACATGGCCGGCAGTTTGGCCGTCAGTACCGACTGGACCAGCGCGGCCGGTGTGGTCGGCGGCAGGGTCGGCGACTGTCCCGCCCCGGCCGGTGCGGCCACGAAGCCGAGCGCCACCGCGCCCGCCACCACACCGATCGCGGCGACCCCCACTGTTGCTTTCCTGCGGATCATTCCTCCTCCTTCTCCGATGCCTCCGAGCGTGCACCCGGCCACCTGAGATGGCGCTGAGAACGGACACGGAACTGAGAACGCGCTGAGAGGCACCGTTGCGGAAGCGCCGGTTAGCGGCATTCTGTCCCCGTGAGGCCACGGGTGCTTGTCGCGGACGACGAACCAGGGGTGCGCCGAGCGC
Organism: Pseudonocardiaceae bacterium; assembly: GCA_036273855.1. Classification (GTDB taxonomy): domain Bacteria; phylum Actinomycetota; class Actinomycetes; order Mycobacteriales; family Pseudonocardiaceae; genus DATEPR01. The sequence goes on along the minus strand of DASUGU010000049.1, from coordinate 42,794 downwards.
TGGAGCGGGGGCTGACCGCGGAGGGGATGGACGTGGTGGGCGCCGCGGACGGTCCTGGCGCGCTGCGGGCCGCGCTGACCGGCGCGTTCGACGTGATCCTGCTGGACATCATGCTGCCCGGCCTGTCCGGCTACCGGGTGCTGGAGCGGCTGCGGGGCGACGGCGTGCACACGCCGGTGCTGCTGGTGTCGGCCAAGGACGGCGAGTTCGACCAGGCGGACGGGCTGGACCTGGGCGCGGACGGGTACGTGGTGAAGCCGTTCTCGTTCCGGGTGCTGGTGGCGCAGGTCAGGGCGTTGCTGCGCCGCTCGACCGCGGATGCGCGACAGTCGGTGCGGATCGGAGACCTCGATGTGGAGCGCTCCACCCGGCAGGTGCGCTGGGCGGGTGTTCCGGTACCGCTGAGTCCGCGCGAGTTCGCTGTGCTGGACGTGCTGGCCGGACGGGCAGGCGCGGTGGTCACCAAGGACGAGCTGCTGCGCGCGGTGTGGGGCGACGAGCAGGCCGCCACCCGCAACGCCGTCGAGGTGTACGTGGGCTACCTGCGCCGCAAGCTGGAGGCCGCGGGGGCCGGTGAGCTGCTGCGGACCGTGCGGGGGCACGGTTACGTGGTGAGCACGACCGAACTGGACAGCGTCCTCGCCGAGCGGGACGACGACGGGTCACCCGGTTGATCCGGCCACCCGCGTGGCTGCGGCACTGGTGGCTGCGGCGGACCGTCCGTTCCCGGATCACCCTGGTCGTGGTCACCGTGACCCTGGTGTGCCTGGTGCTGCTGGCCAGGCTGGTCGTCGGCATGCAGGGTGGCCTGCTGGTGCGGGCGGCGGACAGCGACCTGAACGCCCACCTCGACTCGGCGGTGGCGCTGGTGGCGCGCGGCGGGCTGCCGGTGTCCCGGCCGGGCGACGTCACCGTCCGGGTGCTGGACCGGGCCGGTGCACCGATCGACCGTGGCCCCGCGCTGCCGCTGGACACCCACCAGATCCAGGCGCTGGAGTCCGGGAACGGCGTGCTGGACACCGCCGTGTCACCGCCCCGGCGCTGGTTGGGCGTGGTGGTGACCGGGCCGGAGGGCGGCCAGCGGCTGGTGGTGGCCGGCTCGCCCCTGACCGGGTACGACAACGTGTGGTGGCTGGAGTTCCAGTGGCTACTGCTGATCGCGGTACTCGGCGCGGCGGCGGCCGGTGTGGCGACGTGGTTCGCGGTGCGGGCGTCACTGCGGCCGGTGCACCGCACCCGGCAGGCCGCGTCCGGGCTGCCGCCGGGCCAGCGGCTGCCGGTACCGGAGGCGCGGGACGAGCTGCGCGCGATGGCCGAGGCGATCAACGGCCTGCTGGCCAGGCGGGACGAGGCGCGGCAGCGGTTGCAGCGGTTCACCGGGGACGCGGCGCACGAGCTGCGCTCGCCGGTGGCGTCGATCCGGGCGCAGGCCGAGGTGGCCGTACTGCACCCGGACGCTGCGTTCGCGCAGGAGGTGCTGACCGAGGTGGTGGCCGAGTCGGAACGGTTGTCCGCCTTGATCGACGACCTTCTCGTACTGTCCAGATCGGACGCCGGCGAACTGCCGGTGGCCGGTCCGGTGGACCTGGCGCTGGTGGCGCAGGCGGCTGTCGGGCGGCTGCCGGCGGACGGGCCGTCGGTGCGGTTGCGGGTGCCCGCGCAGGCGTCGTCGGTGTGGGCCGCGTCCGGCGAGCTGGATCTGGTGCTGGACAACCTGTTGCGCAACGCGGTCCGGCACGCGCGGGCGCACGTCACGGTGTTCGTGCTGCCCGCGGCCGGCGGCGGGGCGCGGCTGCTCGTCGACGACGACGGCCCCGGCGTGCCCGATGAGCACCGGACCCGGGTGTTCGACCGGTTCTACCGGGTGCACGACGACCGGGGCCGGGAGACCGGCGGGTTCGGGCTGGGCCTGGCGCTGGTCGCGGAGATCGTGCGACGCCGTGGCGGCACGGTGGCGGTGGGCGAGTCGCCGGACGGCGGGGCGCGGTTCGAGGCGCGCTGGCCGGGACACGGCGTCACCTGATCGGGACGAACGCCGACCAGGCAGGATCGGACCATGGTCGACTCCCTCACCGTCGCGGCACCGGCCCGGACGGTCGCGGCCGCGCTCGCCGAGCCGTGGCTGCTGCGGGACGTGCTGGGCGCCCGCGTGCCGCGCCGCGAGCAGGTGGTGCCGGGTGATGTGATCGTGCTGCGGGGCCTGCGGTTGCGGGTGGCGCGGGCCGATGAGCGGGGGCTGGAACTGGCCGGGCTCGGCGGGCGCTGCCTGGCGCGGCTGACGGTGTCGACAGTGGACGGTGTGACCACGCTGGGCACCGACCTGCGCTGGATGCCCCGGCTGACCGGCGCCCTGCTGACCGCGGTGCGGGACCGGGCGGAGCAGTTGGCGGCGGCACCCGTGGTGGTGGGCGCGGCGATCGTGCGGGACGGCACCGTGCTGGCCGCGCAGCGCGAGAGGCCGGCGAGCACGGCGGGCCGGTGGGAGTTCCCCGGCGGCAAGGTCGAGCCGGGGGAGGACGAGCGGACCGCGCTGGTCCGGGAGTGCCGCGAGGAGCTGGCCGCCGACGTCGTGGTGGGCGGGCGGCTCGGGCCGGATCTGGTGCTGGCCAGCGGGTGGCTGCTGCGGCTGTACCTGGCCACGTTGGCGCCGGGCGCGCGACCGGTGGCCGGTGAGCACCGCGCGGTGCGCTGGGTGCCCGCCGGCGGACTGGCTGGACTGGACTGGCTGGACGCCGACCGGGTCGTGCTGCCCGGGCTGGCCGAACTGCTCAGCCTGGACCGCTGACCCGGCGGCGCCGCGCCGCACAGCCCGCTGATGCGCGGCGCCGCGTTGCTCGGCCCGGACCGCTGATGCGCGGCGCCGAACTGCTTAGCCCAGACCGCTGACCCGCAGTGCCGCGGCCAGCCGGGGTCGGGCCCGTTGCCTGGCCCGTTCGGCGCCCGCCTGCCGGATCCGGTCCAGTTCGGCGGGGTCGTCCAGCAGGGCGGTGGTGCGTTCGCGGACCGGGGTGAGCTCGGCGATCACCGCGTCGGCGACCCGTGCCTTGAGCGTGGCGTAGCCGTCGATGCCCAGCGCGGCCTGTTCCGGTGTGGTGCCCGTGCAGGCGGCCAGGATGTCGAGCAGGTTGGCCACGCCGGGCCGGGTGTCGGGCGCGTAGGCGACCTCGGCCGCGCTGTCGGTGACCGCGCGGGACACCTTGCGCCGCACCAGGTCCGGCGGGTCCAGCAGGAAAATGACGCCGCCGCTCTCCGGTGCCGACTTGGCCATCTTGCGGGTCGGGTCGGCCAGGTCCCTGATCCGTGCGGCCGCCTTCGGGAGTACGGGCGTCGGCACGGTGAACACGTCGCCATAGGTGCCGTTGAACCGTCTGGCCAGCGCTCTGGCCAGCTCGACGTGCTGCGACTGGTCCTCGCCGACCGGCACCTCGTCCGCGCCGGACAGCAGGATGTCGGCCGCCATCAGCACCGGGTAGGTGAGCAGGCTGAGCCGGACCGACTCGGTGCCCGCCGACCTCTCCTTGAACTGGATCATCCGGCGGGCCTCGCCGAACGTGCACACGCACTCCAGCACCCAGGTCAGCGCGGCGTGCTCGGCGATCAGGTCGGACTGCACGAACACCAGGTCGGGGTCGATGCCGGCGGCCAGCAGCACGGCGAACTGCTCGCGGGTCAGCGAGCGCAGCCGGGCCGGGTTGTGCTGGGTGGTCATGGCGTGCAGGTCGCTGACGAAGTAGAGGTCGTCGCGGCCACCGGCGCTCGCCCAGCGGCGAACAGCGCCCAAATAGTTGCCCAACTGGACGTGGCCGGACGGGGTGATGCCGGAGATCCTGGTCATGGTCGGTGCTCCACATGTGCCGGGGCCGCCGGCCGGAGCCACCCGTGGTCGACATCACAGGGCCGCCCGGACGGGCGGCCTGCTGGTTGTCGATGCGCGCGTCAGGACCGCCGGTCGGCGGTCCACCACAGTTCACGAAGCGCACGCACGGAGGGGAGCGTACTACCTGGGCCGCTCACGGACGGTATCCTGGACCTGCCGTACCGGGCGACGACTCCGCCGGCGGCCCTTCTTTCCCGTTTCCGAGCCACTGTCCAAGGGAGTGCTGCGTGTCCACGGCCACCGTGTCCGGCCCCGTCTCGGTCGCGCGCCCGCGCACCGACCTCCGCAACGTGGCGATCGTGGCGCACGTCGACCATGGCAAGACCACGCTGGTCGACGCCATGCTCCGCCAGTCGGGCGCGTTCGCCGCGCGCGCCGAGCCGGTGGACCGCGTGCTCGACTCCGGCGAGCTGGAGCGGGAGAAGGGCATCACGATCCTGGCGAAGAACACCGCCGTGCGCCGGGCCACCCCGGACGGCCCGCACGACGCGGTGACCATCAACGTGGTGGACACCCCCGGCCACGCCGACTTCGGCGGCGAGGTGGAGCGCGGCCTGGCCATGGTGGACGGCGTGCTGCTGCTGGTGGACGCCAGCGAGGGCCCGCTGCCGCAGACCCGCTTCGTGCTGCGCAAGGCGCTGGCCGCGCACCTGCCGGTGATCCTGGTGGTCAACAAGGTGGACCGGCCGGACGCGCGGATCGCCGAGGTGGTCTCGGAGACCCACGACCTGCTGTTGGAGCTGGCCAGCGAGCTGGACTCGGTGGACGACTCGGTGCTGGACCTGCCGGTGGTGTACGCGTCCGCGCGGGCCGGCCGGGCCAGCCTGCACGCGCCCGCCGACGGCGGGATGCCCGACAGCGACAACCTCGACCCGCTGTTCGACACGCTGCTGGCGCACGTGCCGCCGCCCACCGGTGACGAGACGGCGCCGCTGCGCGCGCTGGTCACCAACCTGGACGCGTCCAGCTTCCTGGGCCGGATCGCGCTGTGCCGGATCCACGCCGGCCGGCTGCGCAAGGGCCAGATCGTGGCGTGGTGCCGCGAGGACGGGTCCGTGGAGCGCGTGAAGGTGACGGAACTGCTGATCACCGAGGCCCTGGACCGGGTGCCGACGCAGGAGGCGCACGCCGGTGACCTGGTGGCCATCGCGGGCATCCCGGAGATCACCATCGGCGACACGCTGGCCGACCCGGACGACCCCCGGCCGCTGCCCAGGATCACCGTGGACGAGCCGGCGATCTCGATGACGATCGGCGTGAACACCTCGCCGCTGGCCGGTCGCGGCGGCGGCACGAAGCTGACCGCGCGGGTGCTGAAGGCCAGGCTGGACACCGAGCTGGTGGGCAACGTGAGCGTGCGCGTGCTGCCCACCGAGCGGCCGGACACCTGGGAGGTGCAGGGCAGGGGCGAGCTCGCCCTGGCGATCCTGGTGGAGACGATGCGCCGGGAGGGCTTCGAGCTGACGGTCGGCAAGCCGCAGGTGGTCACCAAGGAGATCGACGGCAAGCTGTGCGAGCCGTTCGAGCACCTGACCGTCGACGCGCCCGAGGAGCATCTCGGCGTGCTGACCCAGTTGCTGGCCAACCGCAAGGGCCAGCTCGAACTGATGAGCGGGCACGGCACCGGCCGGGTGCGGCTGGAGTACATCGTCCCGGCGCGCGGCCTGATCGGCTTCCGCACCGAGTTCCTCACCGAGACGCGCGGCACGGGCATCGCCAATCACGTGTTCTCCGGCTACCAGCCGTGGGTGGGGGAGCTGCGCACCCGGCACAGTGGATCGCTGGTGGCCGACCGCTCCGGTGCGATCACCGCGTACGCGCTGCTGCAACTGGCCGACCGGGGCACGTTCTTCGTCGAGCCGGGCGCGGAGGCCTACGAGGGCATGGTGGTGGGTGAGAACCCGCGCGCCGAGGACCTCGACGTGAACATCACGCGGGAGAAGAAGCTCACCAACGTGCGGTCCTCCACGGCGGACGTGTACGAGCGCCTGGCCCGGCCGCGCAAGCTGGTGCTGGAGGAGGCGCTGGAGTTCTGCGCCTCCGACGAGTGTGTCGAGGTGACGCCGAAGATCGTGCGGGTGCGCAAGTTGGTGCTGGAAAGCTCGCAGCGGGCCAGGGAACGCGCCCGGGCCAGGACCCGCGACCAGGTCTGATCGGCCCACCCGTCCCCCGAAATAGCACACCGGGCAACCACCACGGCCGCCGTAACGTCGTCGGTTACGTAAAGTGCGATGCGCCGACGGCCGTGCGGTGGCACGGTGGTCGCGGGGGATTCCTGGGGACGTGGAGGTCGGTTCGTGGGCTGGCGGGGGCACCGGCGGTGGTCGGTAGCAAGCCTCCTGGTGTGCGGCGGTCTGGTGCTCGCCGGTTGTACGGCCGCGCCCGCACCGCCCCTGGTCGCCTCGACCGCGGCGCCCACGTCGGTACCGGCGTCGGCCAACACCCAGCAGGTCGTGGTCGGTGTGGACGGCATCGCGGGCGGCTACAACCCGCATGAGCTGGCCGACCAGTCCTCGGTGACGACCGCGCTGTCCACCATGCTGCTGCCCTCGGTGTTCCGCACCGCGCCGGACGGCACGCCCGAACTGGACACCACGCTGATGGTGTCCGCGCAGGTCACGGCTGCCGATCCGTTCACGGTGACCTACCAGGTGCGCACGGACGCGTCCTGGTCGGACGGCACGCCGATCGATGCCGCCGACTTCGTGTACCTGCGCAACCAGATGGCCGGCCAGCCCGGCGTGGTCAACCCGGCCGGCTACCGGCTGATCTCCGGGATCACCGCCAGGGACAACGCCAAGACCATCACGGTGACGTTCGGCAAGCCGTATCCGGCGTGGCGCACGCTGTTCGCCGATCTGCTGCCCGCGCACCTGCTCAAGGACGCGCCCGGCGGTTTCGCGAACGGCCTGAACACCAGCTTCCCCGCGACGGCGGGCCCGTTCGACATCAAGACGGTGGACGCTGCCGGCGGCGAGATCGTGCTGGAGCGCAGCGACCGCTACTGGGGCACGCCGTCGGTGCCCGACCAGATCGTGCTGCGCAAGTCGACCACCCAGGACATGGCGAACGGTTTGCACAGCAACGCCGACCAGCTCGCCTACAGCCGGGTGGACTCGACCGGTGTGGCCGCGTTCCACGCGCTGAGTTCGGCGGTGACGGTGAGCACCGTGCCCCGGCCGGAGATCGCGGCCGTGCTGCTGCGGCCGGGTTCGACGCAACTGTCCGACAAGAGCGTGCGGCAGGCGGTGGCCGCGGCGGTGAACCGGTCGGCGCTGATCGCCACCGGCGCGGACGGCGGTCCGTCCACCGATCTGGTGGCGAACAACCTGGTGGTGGCGCCGTCCCAGCCCGGCTACCAGGCCAGCATGCCGGCGTCCGCGCCCGGCGCCACGCCGCAGCCCTCGCGGGTGCCCGCACTGCTGGCTCAGGCCGGCTACGTGCAGAACGGCTCGACCTGGACCAGGGGCGGGCACGAGCTGGACCTGGAGATCGCCGCGCCCGCCGGCCGTCAGCCCTACGTCGCCATCGCCGAGCAGTTGCGCGACCAGCTCGTCGGCGCCGGCATCCCGGCGACCGTGGAGACGCCGCCCGCCGGCCAGCTCTACGAGCAACTCCTGTCCAGTGCCCCGCCGACCACCGTGGGCGCCAACAGCACCGTGAAGCTGGCGGACATCGTGGTCGGCCCGCAGCCGGCAGGCGGTGACCCGGCCACCGAGCTGGCGTCCTGGTTCGGCTGCCCGGCCAGCCAGAGTGCCGCCGCGCCGCCGACGCCGTCCGGGCCGTTCGGCTGGTGCGACCAGGCCCTGCAGTCGACCATCCAGTCGGCGATCACCGGCGAGCAGCCGCTGGCCACCGCGCTGGCCAAGGTCGAACCGGTGCTGTGGTCGCAGGCCGTGGAGATCCCGTTGTTCCAGGTGGCCGACCAGCTCGCGGTCGGCGAGCAGGTGTCCGGCGTGACCTCGGGGCCGCCGTTCGCCGGGCCGTTCTTCGGTGCCGCCACGTGGAGTCGCGTCACCTAGCTGCGCGGCGTGGGGTTACGGTGGTGACGTCCCTGCGGATCGATCATGAGAGTGCTTCGGTGACGTTGACCGCGCCGCCCCGGCTGTTGCTGGTACACGCGCACCCGGATGACGAGAGCCTGTGGACGGGCGGCACCATCGCCCGCTACGCCGCGCGAGGGGTCCAGGTCACCGTGGTCACCTGCACCCTGGGCGAGCAGGGCGAGATCATCCCGTCCGACCTGGCCGCGCTGGCCGCGGACGCCGCCGACCAGCTCGGCGGTTACCGGGCCGGTGAGCTGCGGTCCGCGTGCGCCGCGCTGCGGGTGACCAGCCATCGCTATCTCGGCGGGATCGGCCGGTGGCGCGACTCCGGCATGGCCGACGACCCGGCCAACACGCATCCCAGGGCGTTCGTGCGGGGTTCGGTGGACGAGCAGGCGGCGCAACTGCGCGAGGTGATCGCCGAGGTTCGACCGCAGGTCGTGGTCACCTACGACGCCTTCGGCGGCTACGGCCACCCGGACCACATCCGGGCGAACGAGATCACCACGGCGGCGGCCGCGGCCAGTCCCGACGTGGCCAGGGTGTTCCACAGTGTCCGGTCGCTGGCCGACGTGGCCGCCGGTGTCACGGCACTGGCCGGCGTGCCCGGCATGCCGTTCCGGATGGTCGAACCCGAGGAACTGGCCGTCGTTGCGGACGAGACGATCACCACCGTGGTGGATGTCGCCGAGCACCTGACGGCGAAACTGCGCGCACTGCGGGCGCACGCCACCCAGGTGAGCGTGTGGCAGGACGGCGACGGCCACACCGCCTACGCCCTGTCCAACGGTCTCGCCCAGCCCGTGCTGGAGCGGGAACACTACGTGCTGGCCAGCGGCCCGGCCGTGGGTGCGGACACGGATCTGTTCGGCGGCCTGGGCACCGCGGCCGTCTCGGACCAGCCGTGACCGCGCGGCGCGAACCGTTCGACTGGCTGCTCCTGGTGGTGCTGCTGATCGACTCGATCGCGCTGGCCCTGCTGGAGTTGTTCTTCCTGCCGCTGCGGTTCGACGGCACGCTGCTGCCGGACTGGGGGAGCTGGCCGTTCCCGATCACCGTGGTGGTGGCGTTGGTCACCATGCCGATGCTGATCTCGCGGGCCGCCGGGGTGTCCGGCCGGCTGCTGGTCGCGGGCAGCCCACTGTGGGTGTGGCTGATCGTGCTCGTCGTGGTGGGCGTCGTCGGGCCGGAGAACATGGTGCTGCTGCAGGACTGGCGGACGCTGTTGCTGCTGGCGTGTGGCGCGCTGCCGGCCGCGGTGGCGCTGGGCAACGCGATGGCGGCCCGCAAGATCGCGCTCAGCCGGTCGGAATCCAGTAGCGGTAACGGTGGTGCGGGCGGCAGCCCAGCCTCCGGTACAGGCTGAGCGCGTCCTCGTTGTGCGTGGCCACCTGGAGCGCGCACCGAACGGCACCCCGCCGCCGGGCCCACGTCCCGAGTGCGGCGAGCAGTCCGGTGGCCAGCCCCCGGCGCCGGTGGGCGGGTGCCACGGCCAGGCGGGCGACGTGCAGCAGGTCGCCGACCACGGCACCGCGCACGATGCCGATCACCTCGCCGGCCAGCGTCGCGGTGCCGAAACCGAGCCCGGCCATGCCGGCCAGGACGCTGTGCTGGGCCGGTGTCGGCTCCGGCGTGCCCACCGCGAGTGGCCACCAGCCGGCCGGTGGCGTGGCCAGCACGGCAACGCCGTCCGGCACGTGACCTTCGGTGAGCGGCCCGGTCAGCACGGCCGACTCGGCACCGCCGGGGTGGTGCTCGTCGACCCGCCAGCCGGCCTCGGCCAGCGCGGACTCGACGGGCGCGCCGGTGACCACGTGGGCCGCCGGGCGGATGCCGTTGCGGTGGGCGAACGCGACCACCTCGGGCAACGCCGCACCGACCGGGACGCCGGGGTCGCCGACGGTGAGCGCACTGTTGGCGCGGCCGGTGAACCCGCCCGCCGCGCGCAGCCGCCACTCGCCCAGCGGCTGATCGACCAGAGCGGGCCAGGCGTCGGCACACAGCTGTTCCAGCTGGTCGACTTCTTCCACGGTGCCCATTCTTGCCGCAGGTCAGAGCCGTACCAGTGTGAAGTGCGGCACCGATGCACGAACATGTGGGTAGTCGCGAGATACTGTCGTCAGCCACGTAACCTGGCGCGTACGTGGCCGAAACCGGCATGAGGACCAGGAGAACGCAGTGACCTACACGATCGCCGAGCCCTGCGTCGATCTTCTCGACAAGGCGTGCATCGAGGAGTGCCCCGTCGACTGCATCTACGAGGGCGACCGGATGCTCTACATCCACCCGGACGAGTGCGTGGACTGCGGTGCGTGTGAGCCGGTCTGTCCGGTGGAAGCCATCTACTACGAGGACGACGTGCCCGACCAGTGGCGCGACTACACCAAGGCGAACGCCGACTTCTTCGCCGAACTCGGCTCGCCCGGTGGGGCGTCCAAGGTCGGCAAGGTCAGCGCGGACCCGCAGTTCATCAAGGACCTGCCGCCGCAATCGCACGAATGATCGTCCGGGAGCTGCCCGACTATCCCTGGGACGCGCTCGCCGGTCCCGCGGCCAAGGCCAGGGCGCACCCGGACGGCATCGTCGACCTCTCGATCGGCACCCCGGTCGACCCGGTGCCCGAGCCGATCCGGGCCGGTCTGGCGTCGGCGGACGACTTCCCCGGTTACCCGGCCACGCACGGCACGCCCGAGCTGCGGGCCGCCGCCGTCGACGCGTTGCGTCGCCGCTACGGCGTGACCGGGATCGACGAGGCGGCCGTGCTGCCCACGATCGGCTCCAAGGAACTGATCGGGCTGCTGCCCACGCTGCTCGGCGTCGGCCCCGGCGACCTGGTGGTCATCCCGGAACTCGGCTACCCCACCTACGAGGTGGGCGTGCGCATCGCGGGCGCCGAGGTCGTCCGGGCCACCGGCCTGACCGGGCTGGGCCCGCGCCGGCCGGCCCTGGTGTGGGTGAACTCACCCGGGAACCCGACCGGCCAGGTGCTGCCCGTCGCCCACCTGCGCAAGGTCGTGGACTGGGCACGGGAGCGGGGCGCGCTGGTCGCGTCCGACGAGTGCTACCTGCCGCTGGCCTGGGACGCCGAACCGGTGTCGGTGCTGCACCCCGACGTGTCCGGTGGGCGGACCGACGGGCTGCTCGCGGTGCACTCGCTGTCCAAGTCGTCGAACCTGGCCGGCTACCGGGCCGGTTTCGTGACCGGTGATCCCGCCGTGGTGGCGCGGTTGCTGGAGATCCGCAAGCACGCCGGGCTGATCGTGCCCCGACCGGTACAGGCGGCCATGACGGCGGCGCTGGCCGACGACGGGCATGTGGCGGAGCAGCGGGAGCGGTACCGGCGGCGGCGGGCCGTGCTGATGGCTGCCGTAACGGGCGCTGGTTGTGTGGTGGACCACTCCGAGGCCGGGTTGTTCCTGTGGACGCGGTGGGACGGTCGGTCGGCGGCCGAACTCCTGGACTGGTTCGCGGGTCTGGGGATTCTGGTCGCGCCGGGCACGTTCTACGGGCCGACCGGTGGCAAGCATGTGCGGATCGCGCTGACGGCGACCGACGAGCGCATCGCCGAGGCGGCCCGGCGGCTTTCGGCCGTCTGACACGCGTAACGGCGGACGTTTCGGTGCCGGTCGCGGTGCTGGGAGTCACGGCGTGTGGTCCGCGCGGGCAAGCTCGGCCCGGTCTCGCCGAAGGCCTGGCGGGCGGCGGCCACGCGCCTGGCGGCGGTGGCGCCGCACCTGACCGACGGCCAGGTCGAGGTCGGGATGGCGCGGGCTCTTCTGGAGAATGCCGGACGCCGTGGTCGCGCCGACCCTGGCCCAGGTGCTGGGGGGACGACCCGGTGCTCACGGCCGCGCTTCCCTACTCCAGGTGAGTGACCGAGTACAGGTCGCCGCAGGCGGCGGGGAGGCGTTCGCGGAGGGCGTTGCGCTTGGCGACCTGCCGTTCGACCAGGCGCCCGGCCACCAGGACCGCGGCCGGTGACAGGTTGGGGTGGGTGGCGACCAGGTCGCGGACGTGCTCCTCGGTCACCACCGTGTCCTGGAACTCGCCGAGCAGTTCCTGCAGGGCCTTCGCCGTGCCGGCCAGCGCGGTGATGTCGGCCCGCTTCTTCGGCCCGGCCACCCGGCCGGCCAGTTCGGCGGCGTAGCGGACCCGCTTCACCTTGATCCGCAACGCGTGCCAGCCCTCGTCCGACGGCGACCGGCCGGACGCGGCCAACTGCTTGTGCAGCGCCCGGACCGGTTTGGCCATCAGGGCGCTCGGGTCGGCGGGCGCGCCGAAGTCCGGTCCGGTGAGCGCGACCGCGGCCATGGCGTGCAGGAGACTGCGGTAGCGCTGCCGGGGCAGGGCCCGTTCCAGGACGGAGGCCGCCTTGGCCCGCAGGGCCAGCAGGGCGGCGAGCAGCTCGCTGAACGCCTGCAGGTCGGCCTCGGGCAGGTCGGCGCCGTCCGCGGTGAGGTGCTCGCACAGCACGTCCAGGTCCCGCACCCCGCCGGCCAGGCCGCCCAGCCACGCCAGTTCGGCCCGCAACCGCTGCGCCTCGGCGCCGATCACGCCCGGGTCCATGCCCAGCGCCACCCTGGCCCGCCGCGACGCCACCCGCATCTGATGCACCGACTCGGGTGAGTCGGCCCGGCCCGCCGTCGCCTGCTCGGTGAGCAGCACGCGGAGCTGGGTGTCCACTGTGGCCCGGATGTGCTCGGTCAGGCTGGCCCCGCGATCGGCCTTCCGACTCTCGGCGGGCAGGCCCAGCGACGCCTCGGTGAGGGGACGCGGGCGGCGCGTCGAGGTGGTGGACGTCGCGGTAACAGCGGTCATAAGGTGGATTCTAGGTGAATCTGCGATAACCGTTAGGTAGCAGCGACCAAAAGTGGAATTTACCCGATCGAAGCTTCGCGACCATTGCCGGGACGGGATGAGTCCCTCATGGTAGGGCCGTGACCATCATCGAACCGGCCGCGCTGCTCGCGGTCGCCGTCGCGGAGGCGAGGGCCGGGCTCGCCGAGGGTGGCATCCCCATCGGCGCCGCGCTGTTCGACCGTTCCGGCACACTGCTCGGCCGGGGCCACAACCGCCGCGTGCAGGACGACGATCCCGCCATGCACGCCGAGACCGCCGCGTTCCGCGCCGCAGGGCGCAGACCGACCTATACGGACATGATCATGGTCACCACGCTGTCGCCGTGCTGGTACTGCAGCGGGCTGGTGCGGCAGTTCGGCATCGGCGCGGTGATCATCGGCGAGAACAAGACGTTCCACGGCGGCCAGGACTGGCTGGCCGAACACGGTGTGACCATCACCATGGTGGACGATCCGGAGTGCGTGGCGCTGATGAGCGACTTCATCGCCGCCCGTCCCGACCTGTGGAACGAAGACATCGGTGAGCCGACATGACCGACTACGTCCCCAGCGTCGACCTGCGGCCGTGGTTCGACGGCACCGGCCGGGCCCGGGTGGCCGAGCAGGTGGACCACGCGCTGCGCACCGCGGGCTTCCTGCTGGTCACCGGGCACGGCGTGTCCGACGAACTGCGCGCCGAGGTGCGCGGCCTGGCCAGGGAGTTCTTCTCGCTGCCGCCCGAGGTGAAGGCGGGCTACGCGGTGGCGGTCGGCGGGCGCGGCTGGATCCCGCCGGGCGCCGAGGCCAACGGCTACGCCGAGGGCACGGCGACACCGGCCGACCTGAAGGAGTCGTACTCGTTCGCCGCCGACGACCCCACCGGTGACCACGATGTGGACGCCGTGTGGTTCCGGCAGAACAGCTGGCCGGCCGAGGTGCCGGCGCTGCGCGTGGTGCTCACCGAATACCTGGCGCGGATGCGGGTGCTGTCCGACGAGTTGATGTCGGTGTGCGCGGTGGCCCTGGGCCTGCCGGCCGACCACTTCACGCCCTACCTGTCGCATCCCACGTTCGGGTTCAACCTCAACTGGTACCCGCCGCTGCGGCGGGTCGGCCCGCCGGAGGCCGGCCAGTACCGGATCGGCCCGCACACCGACTTCGGCACGGTGACCGTGCTGGATCGCGAGCCGGGCCTGGGTGGCCTGCAGGTCTACACGGCCGATGGCGAGTGGGTGGACGCACCGTACGACCCGGCGGCGTTCACGATCAACATCGGTGACCTGATGGCCCGCTGGACGGGCGACCGCTGGCGGTCGACGCGGCACCGCGTGCTCGCGCCGCCCGCCGACGCGCCGGACGAGGACCTGCTGTCCCTCGTCTACTTCTACGAGGCCAACCACGACGCGGTGATCGAACCGCTGCCGGTCGGCACCACCAGTTACCCGCCCGTGGTCTGGGGCGACTACCTCCGAGCGAAATTGGCGGCGATCTCCGTTGGCTGACGTGACCACCACCCAGACAGGAGCAGTGCACGGCGAACCGGTCCGCGAGGGCGAGTACGGCGACCGGATCGGCGCCGTCGAACCGGGCGGCGTCGAGTTCATCCCGGCGGGCGACCGCCACGGCACACCATTACAACTGCTGTGGACCTGGACCTCGCCCAACCTGGAGTTCGCCACGATCTTCGTGGGCATTCTCGGGGTCGGCATCTTCGGCCTGAGCTTCTGGCAGGCCGCCCTGGCACTGCTCATCGGCAACACGCTCGGCTCGGCGTCGCACTCGGTGCTGTCGGCCCGCGGCCCGAAGCACGGCGTACCGCAGATGGTGTTGTCCCGCACCGGTTTCGGCTTCTGGGGCAACATCCTGCCGGCCGGGTTGAACTCGGTCACGGCGGGCATCGGCTGGTTCGCGGTGAACAGCGTGAGCGGCGCGTTCGCCCTGGCCGCCCTGACCCACATGCCGGCGCTGCTGGGCCTGCTGATCGTGGTGGTCGCGCAGGTGGTGATCGCGTTCTTCGGCCACAACCTGGTGCAGGCGTTCGAGAAGTACGCGCTGATCTTCCTGGGCATCATCTTCCTGATCACCACGATCATGCTGTTCGCCACCGGATCGCACGCCGGTCTGCCCGGCAAGGCGGTGCCGGGCGGTTTCCTGCTCACGGCGGGCGCCGCGTTCGGCTACGCGGCCGGCTGGAACCCGTACGCCGCCGACTACACCCGCTACCTGCCGGCGTCGGTCAGCGCGCGGATGACCGGACTGTGGGCCGGCCTGGGCGTGTTCGTGTCGTGCATGGTGCTGGAGCTGGTGGGTGCCGCATCGGTGGCGCCGCTGGCCGCGCAGACCCAGACCAACCCGACGGCGGCGTTCACCGACCAACTGCCCACGTGGCTCGGCAGCCTGACCCTGCTGGCCATCGCGGTCGGTGCGGTCTCGGCGAACGTGCTGAACATCTACTCGGGCGCGATGTCGTTCCTCACCCTGGGTGTGCGGCTGCCGCTGGCGCTGCGCCGGGCGTTGGTGGCGCTGGTGTTCGGTGTGCTGGGCTTCCTGCTGGCCTGGACCGGCCTAAACGACGCGGGCAACAAGTACGAGCAGTTCCTGCTGATCATCGCCTACTGGATCGGACCATGGCTGGGCGTGATGTTCACCGACCAGTTCCTCCGACGCGGCCGGCCGATCGCCGAATTGTTGTACGCCAAGTGGTACCGCAACTGGGCGGGCCCGATCGCCATGGCGGTCGGCATCGCGGTGTCGATCCTGCTGTTCTCCAACCAGGTCGACTTCACCGGTTTCGTGGCGCGGAAGGTGCCGGGCCTGGGTGACATCGCCTTCCTGGTCGGCTTCCTGCTGTCGGCCGGGCTGTATGCGTTGCTACGGCCCTACCTGGGAGCCGAGCGCACCAAACCATGATGCGTCCGGCGGACGTCGCCGCCGTTCTGGATCTGCTGGCCGGTGTTCGGACCTGGGTGGACGGCGGCTGGGGCGTCGACGCGCTGCTCGGCGAGACCAGCCGGGACCATGCGGATCTGGATCTGGTGGTCGTCGACGTGCGTCTGGCGCGGTCGGCGCTGGTGGGCGGCGGGTTCCGGCATGTGTTGCGGGACTGGCTGCCTACCGCGTTGGCGTTGGCTGATGACGCCGGGCGGGAGGTTGATCTGCATCCGGTGATTCCTACTTCGGATGGTGGTGGTGATCAGGTCCTGCCCGGTGGTTCGTCGTTTCACTACCCGGCGCCGGTTGCCGGGGTCATTGGTGGGCGCGCGGTTTCGTGTGTCGATGCCGCGACTCAGATCACCTGTCATCTTGGGTATTCGCCGCAGGACAAGGACTTCGCTGATGTGCGGCGGTTGGCTGGGCGGTTCGGGATTTCGTTGCCTGAGCCTTATCGGGGGTGAGGTTTCGACCCCAGGGTTGGGCTTTCGCTCGCCGCCGCTCCCTCGTCGTCGAGTGTTCGCGCCGGATCGCTGGCGTCAAGGTCGCTCCTGCGTCGCGTCGCTTCGCGATGGCCTTCGGCCAACCTTGACTCCAGCGATCCGGCGCAAGTGCGGCTGAGGACGAGGGAGCAGCGGGGAGGAATGGATCGGCTTCGTTTGGCTCGGGTGCCGGTTGCCTTGCCGGCTGCCGGTTCAGCCCACCACCCCGGAATCAGCCCAAGGCATTCGGTGTGAGCAGCGCTTCATTCTCCCCCCGCTCCCAACACCCAGCCTGCTTGATGCCGGGCCGAGCCTGTCCAGGTTGCCGAAGGCATCGCGAAGCGACGCGACGTAGGAGCGACCTTGACAGGGTTGGCGCGGCATCAAACCATCAAAACAAGGGAGCGGGCGAGTCAAGCCCAACCCTGGGATGACCCCGAAAATCAGTTGGCGTGCAACGCAGCGTTCAACTCAACCCGAGTCCCCACCCGAGGAACAACCTCAACCGCCCCACTGGTCGAGTTCCGCCGGAACAACACCCCATCGGCACCGGACACGTCCCGAGCCTTGACGATCCGACCATCGGGCAACGTCACCTTGGTGCCGGCCGTGACATAGAGACCGGCCTCGACCACGCAGTCGTCACCCAGCGAAATCCCGATACCGGCATTCGCACCGATCAGGCACCGCTCCCCGACGGACACGGTTTCCTTGCCGCCACCGGACAACGTGCCCATGATGGACGAACCGCCACCGACATCGGAACCGTCGCCCACGACGACGCCAGCCGAAACGCGGCCCTCGATCATGGACGAGCCGAGCGTGCCGGCGTTGAAGTTGACGAAGCCCTCGTGCATGACCGTGGTGCCGGACGCCAGATACGCACCGAGCCGCACCCGGTCGGCGTCGGCGATGCGGACGCCGGTGGGGAGTACGTAGTCGACCATGCGGGGGAACTTGTCGACCCCGTAGACGGTGACCGGGCCGCGGCCGCGCAGCGCCAAGCGGGTTGCCTCGAAGCCGTCCACCGGGCATGGACCGTAATTGGTCCATACCACGTTCGACAGCAGGCCGAAGACCCCGTCGAGGTTGCAGCCGTGCGGCGCGACCAGGCGGGCCGACAGCAGGTGCAGGCGCAGGTAGACGTCGTGGGCGTCGACCGGCGGGTCGGCCAGGGAGGCGATCGACGTGCGGACGGTGACCACCTTGACACCTCGGTCGGTGTCCGGACCGACGGTGGCCGATACCGAGGCGCCGAGCGCGCTGACCGCCTCGGCCGGGTCCAGGACCACCGAGCCGGTGCTCGGCACGTCGCCCAGTTTGGGCTGTGGGAACCAGGTGTCCAGCACCGAACCGTCGCTGGCCACGGTGGCCAGGCCGACGGCGTGTGCGCCGGTCGTCTCGGGTGTGTTCACCCGGATACCGTAACCAATACCGGTCAGGGGTTGCCGCTCGGCGCGCTGGCCAGGGCCTTACCCAGCTGATCCAGATCGGCGCCGATCGAGCGCAGTGCCCCGGGGCAGGCCGTTCGCTGGGTGGCGGTGGGTTGGCCGTTGATGGTGTCGCAGGCCATCGACTGGTACCGGTTGACCGCGCCGGCCAGGGAGTTGATCAAGACGGTGTGGCCGGGCACGTCGGCCCGCAGCGCGTTCACCGTGTTGGAGACCTCGGTCACGTAGCGCCCGCAGTCGGTGTACAGCTGGGTGGCCTGGGTGCTGCGGCACGGGTCGGACTGCAGGGCGGGAATCTTCACCAGCAGGTCGGACACGTTGTTGGTGTAGCCGACGCCGGGGTTCTGGTCGCCAGGCTGGTCGTCGGCACAGCCGGCCACCGCCAGCAGCGCCAGTACGAGCCCGGCCAGGGTGACGGCGGCGGAACCGAATCGGCGCATGGTGTTCCCTCCGTTCCCCTCCACGCTACGCACCGGCCGGTCGCGGCTATCGTCGGGCCGTGCGCCTCGACCTGACCAGCGATCCCGTCGAACTGACCGCAACCCTCGTCGACCTGCCCAGTGTCTCGGGCGACGAGGCAGCCATCGCCGAGGCGGTGGCCACCGCGCTCGCCGAGTACGCGCCGCACCTGGAGTCGACCCGGTCCGGCAACGCGGTGCTGGCCCGCACCAACCTCGGCCGGTCCTCGCGGGTCGTGTTCGCCGGGCACCTGGACACCGTGCCGATCAACGACAACGTGCCGCACCACCGCACCGGCTCCAGCGAGGCCGACGACCTGGTGCTGCACGGCTGCGGCTCGGTCGACATGAAGAGTGGCGACGCCGTCCTGCTGCACATCGCTGCCGCGGTCACCGAGCCGGCGCACGACCTGACCTTCGTGTTCTACGACTGCGAGGAGGTCGACGCGGCCCGCAACGGTCTGGGCCGGATCGAGCGGGAGCTGCCGGAGTGGCTGCGTGGCGACCTGGCCGTGGTGTGCGAGCCGTCCAACGCCGTGGTCGAGGCCGGCTGCCAGGGCACCATGCGGGTGGAGGTGCGCACCACCGGCGCCCGCGCGCACACGGCCCGCGCGTGGATGGGGGACAACGCCATCCACGCCATGGGTGACGCGCTGCGCAGGCTGACCGACTACCAGCCGCGCCGGGTGGACATCGACGGCTGCCTCTACCGGGAGGGGTTGCAGGCGGTGCGGATCGGCGGCGGCGTGGCGGGCAACGTGGTGCCGGACGAGTGCGTGCTGGCCGTGAACCACCGGTTCGCCCCGGACCGGACCGTCGACCAGGCCATGGCCCACCTGTGCGAGGTGTTCGACGGGTACGACCTGACGCTCGTCGACCACGCCGCCGGTGCGCTGCCCGGGCTGACCTCGCCGCTGGCGACCGCTCTGGTGGCCGCGACCGGCAACCATCCGGTGGCCAAGCTGGGCTGGACCGACGTGGCCCGCTTCGCCGCGCTCGGCATGCCGGCGGTCAACTTCGGCCCCGGCGACCCGACGCTGGCCCACACCAAGGCAGAGCACGTGCCGGCCGCGCAGATCACCGAGTGCGCCACGATCCTGCGGGCCTTCGTGAGCCGGTTCACCCAGAGTTGAGCGTCCGTTCACGCTTCGCGGTTGCCGGCTGTTGCCTTGCGCTGCTTGTGTCGCTGCGGTACTGACCGGTGCCGTTCGACAGGAGGGTGCACCGATGGCCGAATCCACGTCAGGTTTCAACCGCCGCCGATTCATCGCCGGTGCCGCTGGTGCCGCCGCAGCGAGCGGAGTGCTGTCCGCCGGGCTGCCGGCCGGCATGGCCGAGGCGATGGCGGAGCCACGCAGGAAGGGCAGCCTGGACGACATCGAGCACGTCGTCGTGCTGATGCAGGAGAACCGCTCGTTCGACCACTACTACGGCACGATGCGCGGTGTGCGCGGCTTCGGCGACCGGGCCGCGCTGCGCCTGCCGACCGGTGCCGACGTGCTGCACCAGCCGGACACCGGCCGCACGGACGGCGGCTTCCTGCTGCCGTTCCACGTCGACACGTCCAAGGTGGACGGTCAGGACATGGTCGACCTGGACCACAGCTGGTTCCCCACCCACGACACCTGGGACAACGGCGAGTGGGACGCCTGGGTGCCGAACAAGACCGAGCTGACGATGGGCTACTTCACCGAGGCGGACGTCCCGTTCCAGCGGGCTCTCGCGAACGCCTTCACCGTGTGCGACCACTACTTCTGCTCGATCCAGGGCCCCACCACGCCCAACCGGCTGTTCCACTGGAGCGGCACCATCAACCCGGCCGGTGACCTGGGCGGACCGGCCATCACCAACCCGGACGACTACCTGCCGGTCTTCCACTGGACCACCTACCCGGAGCGGTTGCAGGCTGCCGGCATCTCGTGGCAGATCTTCGCCAACAAGGAGGTCGGCGACGGCGGCGGCGTGGACGCCTTCGTCGGTGACTTCGGCGACAACCCGCTGTGGCTGTTCCAGGCCTACCACGACGCGCTGGCCAGCACCGACCCGAAGGCGCGCCAGCTCGCCGACCGGGCGAACGTCATTCCCGAGTGGCTGCCCAACTCCGGCCTCGGCATGAGCGCGCCGCACGTGCTGGCCGAGTTCATCACGGCGACGAAGTCGGGCAACCTGCCCTCGGTGTCGTGGATCGTGGCGCCGAACGCGTGGACCGAGCACCCGAGGGCGCGGCCGGTGGACGGCGCCGTGTACCTCCAGACGGTGTTGCAGGCGCTGTGGGAGAACCCGAAGCTGTGGAAGTCGACCGTCCTGTTCGTCAACTACGACGAGAACGACGGGTTCTTCGACCACATCGTGCCGCCGACCGCACCGCCCGGCACACCGGACGAGTTCGTGGGCGGCCTGCCGATCGGGTTCGGGCCCCGGGTGCCGATGACCGTCGTCTCCCCGTGGAGCCGGGGCGGCTGGGTGAACTCGCAGGTGTTCGACCACACGTCGGTGCTGCGCTTCCTGGAGCGCTGGACGGTGGCCGAGCCGAACATCTCGGCGTGGCGGCGGTCCATCGCTGGTGACCTGACCAGTTGCTTCGACTTCGCCAAGCGCGAGTTGTCGTTCCCGGCGCTGCCGGACGCGAACAAGCTGCAGGCCATCGCCGACCAGACGCAGTCGAAGCTGCCGGCGCCGACCCCGCCCGCCGAAGGCGACCAGACGGTGCCCCGGCAGGACCACGGCGTCCGGCCCGCTCGCGCCATCCCGTACCAGCCGACCGCGAACGTGTCGGTCAACTCGGCCGGGGCGGCGACCCTGCAGCTGGCCAACAGTGGTGCGGCCGCGCTCCAGTTCGGCGTCTACCCGACCGGTGCCCAGCCGATCCAGGTCGACGTCGACCCCGGCCGGCAGGCGACCCGGGCGGTGCCGGGTGCCGGTTCGTACGACATCGCGGTGCACGCGGCCAACGGCTTCCTGCGCCGGTTCGCCGGTGCCGCCGGCGGCACCGGCGTCGAGGTCACGGTGACGCTGACCGGCCACGACCCGAAGCTGCGCATCACGCTGCACAACGGCGACCACTCCACCGCGACGGTCCACCTGACCGGCACGAGGCCGGGCGCCGGGCGCACGTCGACGTTCCGGGTGCCGGCGGGCGCCACGGTGAGCACCGACCGGGACGTCCTCGGTGACGGCGACGGCTGGTACGACGTGACCGCCACGGTGGCCGGCGACCCGGCCTTCCTGCGCCGGTTCGCCGGTCACGTGGAGAACGGCGAGGACTCGATCTCCGGCTGACCGTGGGCTGACCCCGCCCCCGTCCGACCGGGCGGGGTCAGCCGATCGGGTCGAGCCGGATGACCGGGAACACCCGGTCGGTCTTCTTCTCGTACTCCAGGAAGGCGGGCCAGTAGTCGACCAGCAGGGCGTAGAGGCGGTCCCGCTCGGCGCCCTCGCGCAGCACGGTCGGCTTGGCGGTGACGGTGTCGGTGCCGACCTCGACGGTCAACTCGGACATCGCCTCGACGTGGGCCACCCACACCGGGTCGGTGGGCGCACCACCCATCGACCCGCAGACCAGCAGCGCGTCGCCGTCGGTGGTGCACACGAGGGGGTAGAGGCGCTCGGTGCCGGACTTGCGCCCGACGATGTGCAGGATCGCCAGGCGCTTGCCCTCGAAGTGGCCGCCGACGACGCCCTGGTTGGCTCGGAACTCGTCAATGATCTGAGAGTTGAAATCGTTCACGAATACATACTATTGAACGTTCACGATGAGAGGCCGGACAGTGGCACCCGTCCCACCCCCTAGACTCGGTCCGTGACGGCGGAATACCAGGTGAGAGACGGCGACGCGGAGCACCCGCGCGAGAAGCAGCGGGGCCCCGTGGTGCTACGTCGGTCGAGGCTGTCCGAGCCGACGACCACCGACCAGCGCCTGCTGGACTCGCGGGGCCCCTCCGACTGGGTGCACACCGACCCGTGGCGCGTGCTGCGCATCCAGGCCGAGTTCGTCGAGGGCTTCGGCGCCCTCGCCGAGGTACCCAAGGCGGTCACCGTGTTCGGCTCGGCCCGCACCGGCCGCGACCACCCCGAGTACACCCTGGGCCGGGAACTGGGGGCCGCGCTCGCCGCGGCCGGTTTCGCGGTCATCACCGGCGGCGGTCCCGGTTCGATGGAGGCGGTCAACCGCGGCTGCTCGGAGGCCGGCGGCCTGTCCGTGGGGCTGGGCATCGAGCTGCCGTTCGAACAGGGCCTGAATCCCTGGGTCGACCTCGGCGTGAACTTCCGCTACTTCTTCGCCCGCAAAACCATGTTCATCAAGTACGCGCAGGCGTTCATCTGCCTGCCCGGCGGATTCGGCACTCTGGACGAACTGTTCGAGTCGCTCACCCTCGTGCAGACGAAGAAGGTGACGAAGTTTCCGGTGGTGCTGTTCGGCACCAGTTATTGGGGCGGTCTCTACGACTGGCTGAACAACACCGTCCACGAGGGTGGCAAGATCAGCGCCAAGGACATGGAACTGCTGCACCTCACCGACGACATCAACGACGCCGTCCGCGTGGTGGAGGACGCCTACAAGGCCTGGGAGAACGCGCACTGACCAGCGCTCCCTCGCCGGCGACCGGCGAGGGAGCGCCCCGGGTCAGCTCCAGGGCGTGGCGCCGGTGAAGTCCTTCGCGAGAGTGGCGTGGGTCGACGTGAGCACGGCCGAGTCCTTCAGGATCAGGCCCAGCTCCCGATTCTCGTTCAGCGAGGCGTTGGAGAAGTTCTCCGAACCGAGGAACACCCGCGCCGCCGTGGTGCCGAAGTCGGCCACGATCACCTTCGCGTGGATGAAGATCGGCGTCTCGCCGGTGTAGGTGGCGACGTGCGCGCCCGCCGCGGTGAGTGCGTCGAACTCGGACGCGTACTCGTTGGCGGTGTTGGTCATCGTCACCTGGACGTTCACCCCGCGCTTGGCGGCGTTCTCCAGTGCGGTGGTGACCGCGGGCAGGCCCATCTCCTCGTTCTCCACCTGCAACGTGGACGTCGCCCCGTTGATCAGGGCCAGCAGCTGGGTCTCCGAGTCGGTGGGGCTCCACACCAGGTTGTCGCCGTCGGTCGGCTTGAACGCGGTGTGCGCGAAGTCGGCGTTGAACGCCTTCTCGATGGCGTTGACGTCGATCTGGTTGCTGTCGATGACCGCGAAGTCCCGCGTGGTGGCGTAGAACTGGCTGGTCAGGTTGCCGGTCATGACGGCGGAGTCGGTGCCGTCGACGGTGATCGTCTTCTGGTGGGTCGCGGCGAACGAGGTGTTGGCCCAGACGGCCTGGACGCCGTGCGCGTTCAGGAAGTTGAAGGCCGCCGTGTTGTTGGACTTCTCCAGGTTGGTGTCCAGGATGACCCGGACCGTGACGCCCCTGGCCGCGTCGTTGGCCAGATCCTGCTCCGCGGTGGTGTCCTGGAGCTCGTACATCGTCATGTCCACCGACTTGGTGGCGGAGTTGATGAAGGCGTAGATGGGCGCGTAGCCCTGGTCGGGCGCGGTGATCAGCGTGTAGTTGCTGGTGGCGGCGTCGGACGCGGTCGCGGTGGCGACCACGCCTGCGGCGACGAGACCGAGAATTGTGGGCGCGACCAATAAGCGGCTCAACTTCATTGTCACGGGTCACTTCCGTCGATGGACAGGCCTAATTGGTTATAACCGCGGCCTGCGGCATCCATCAACGAATACGGCGTGAATAGCTGAGTCAGAAGTTAACAGTAAATTCGAACAGTTGAATTTTCACAGTTGACCGTAAAATTGCCGTCAGGCGGCGTCCGGACGCTTGTGATAAGCGTCCACGTACTCCTGACCGGAGAGCTGGAGAATCGCGTACATGATCTCGTCGGTGACCGACCGGCGGATGGCCGGCGAGTCGGCCAGGCCGTCGTAGCGGGCGAAGTCCAGCGGCGTGCCGAAGCGCACCGTCACCGGCTTGAGCCGGGGCACCTTCGCGCCCTTGGGCATCATCGCGTCGGTGCCGATCATGGCCAGCGGCACGACCGGCGCCCCGGTGGTCAGGGTCAGCTGCGCGACGCCGGTGTGGCCCCGGTGCAGGCGGCCGTCCAGCGAGCGGGTGCCCTCCGGGTAGATGCCGAACGCGCCCCCGCCACTGAGCACCTCGGTGGCCACGTCCAGCGCGGCCAGCGACGCCCTGCCCTTGCCCCGGTCCACCGGGACGTGACCGAGCGCGCCGAGCAGGCCGCCGACCAGCCGGGCCTTGGGGCTGCGGCCGGTGAAGTACTCGGACTTGGCCAGGAAGGCCACCGGCCGACCGGCCACCAGCGGGATCACCACGCTGTCGATGAAGGAGAGGTGGTTGCTGGCCAGGATCACCGCGCCGTGCCTGGGCACGTTCGCCAGGCCCTCGACAGTCGGGCGGTAGACGGCCTTCCCGGCCGGCGCGATCACGCCACGCAGCACCTCGTACAGCACCGCAGCCCTCCTTGCGTCCCTTCGAGGCTACCCGGCAGGACCACCGGCACGGAATGCCCAGGGGCCGGTCGTGGCAGGCTGTGGACGTGACGCCGATCAGGTTCGGCACCCGCCCGGTGCCGCGGGACCGCGCGCTGGTGATGGCCATCGTGAACCGCACCAAGGACTCGTTCTACGACAACGGTGCCACGTTCGCCGACGACGCCGCGCTGCGCCGGGTGGACGAGGTGGTGGCCGAGGGCGCCGACATCGTCGACATCGGCGGGGTCCGGGCGGGCGCCCAGGGCGAGACCGTGGACGTGACCGAGGAGCTGCACAGGGTGGTGCCCTTCGTGGCCGCCGTCCGGGAGCGGCACCCGGACATCGTGATCTCGGTGGACACCTGGCGGCACGAGGTGGGCCGGCAGGTGTGCGCGGCGGGCGCCGACCTGATCAACGACACCTGGGCCGGCGCCGACCCGAAGCTGGCCGAGGTGGCAGCCGAGTTCGGCGCGGCCATCGTCTGCTCGCACACCGGCAACCTGCCGCCCCGCACCGATCCGCACCGGGTGCGCTACGCCGACGTGGTGGCCGAGGTGACCGCGGAACTGGTCGCGGCCGCCGAGCGGATGGTCGAGATCGGGGTGCCGGCGGACAGCATCCTGATCGACCCCACCCACGACTTCGGCAAGAACACCTGGCACGGCCTGGCCCTGCTGCGCAGGCTGGACGAACTGGTCGCCACCGGCTGGCCGGTGCTGATGGCCTTGTCCAACAAGGACTTCATCGGCGAGACGCTGGGCGTCGGGCTCACCGAGCGGGTGGACGGCACGCTCGCCGCGACGGCGGTGGCCGCGTGGCGGGGGGCCAGCGCGTTCCGGGCGCACGAGGTGCGGCGGACCCGGCACGTGGTGGAGATGGTGGCCAGCATCGCCGGCACCAGACCACCGGCCGACGTGGTCCGGGCCCTGGCATGACCCTCCCGCCCGCCACTCGCGCGTGGTTCGCGGAGCGGACCTGGCAGAGTCCGCAGTGGACGGTCGATGAGCTGGTGCGGGCCAGGGGTTCCCGCACGGTCAGCGTGGTGTTGCCCGCCCTGGACGAGGAATCCACCGTCGGTGGTGTGGTGCGGTCGGTGTTGCCGCTGGTCGGTCCGGTGGTGGACGAGTGCGTCGTCATCGACTCCGGTTCGACCGACGGCACGGTCGACGCGGCCACGGCGGCCGGGGCCCGGGTGGTGCACCGCGACGACGTGCTGCCCGGCGTGCCGCCGCTGCCCGGCAAGGGCGAGGTGCTGTGGCGGTCGGTGGCGGCCACCACCGGGGACG
Organism: Pseudonocardiaceae bacterium; assembly: GCA_036273855.1. Taxonomy (GTDB): domain Bacteria; phylum Actinomycetota; class Actinomycetes; order Mycobacteriales; family Pseudonocardiaceae; genus DATEPR01. The sequence goes on along the minus strand of DASUGU010000049.1, from coordinate 16,965 downwards.
TCCTGGTGTTCCTGGACTCCGACCTGGTCGACCCGGACCCCGGCTTCGTGGCCGCGCTGCTCGGCCCGATGCTCACCGTGCCGGACGTGCACCTGGTGAAAGGTTTCTACCGGCGGCCACTGCGGCTGGAGAACGACGAGACCGGCGAGGGCGGCGGCCGGGTGACCGAGCTGATGGCCCGGCCGCTGCTGTCCGCGCTGCGGCCCGAACTCGCCGGGGTGGTGCAGCCGCTGGGCGGCGAGTACGCGCTGAGCCGCTCCTTCGCCGAGTCGGTGCCCTTCGCCGCGGGCTACGGCGTGGAGATCGGCCTGCTCCTGGACGCCCACCGCCGCTACGGGCTGGCCGGGTTGGCGCAGGTCAACCTGGGTATCCGCAAGCACCGCAATCGCTCACTGGCCCAGCTCGGCGTGATGGCCCGGCAGATCCTGGGCACCGCGCTGAACCGCTGCGGTGTCGCCGCGGGCCCGGCCGGCGCGACCGGTTTCACCCAGTTCGCCGAGGTGGCCGGGGCGTGGCTGCCCGAACACACCGAGGTGCTGGTGGCCGACCGGCCGCCGATCCGGGACGTGCTGCCGGCCCACCCCGTTGGTGCGGGGGGTCGGGGGTTCGTGCCACCATCGAACCCGTGACCACCGCACTGATCTACCTCGTCGTCATGGTGCTCGTGGCGGCCGTGGTCTACCTGCTCGTGTCCGCCGTGTTCGGCCGGGGCGAGGAGCTGGCGCCACTGCCGCCGGGTGCCTCGCCGACCAGGCTGCCCGCCGACGGCGCCACCGGCGACGACGTGCGGGCGGTCCGGTTCCAGCAGGTCTTCCGGGGCTACAAGATGTCCGAGGTGGACTGGGTGCTGTCCCGCCTGAGCGACGAGGTCGACACCCTGCGGACCAGGGTCGCCGAACTGGAGGGCACCCCGCTCCCGGTGTCGTCCGGCGCCACCGAGTCGCCCCGGCACCAGCGGTCCGATCCCGACTCGTCGGCGGACTGACCGCGATGGGGGACGCCGTCGTCGGTCCGGACGGCCTGGCCCGCTGTGGCTGGGGCCTGTCCGCGCCGGACTACGTGGACTACCACGACACCGAGTGGGGCGTGCCGCTGCGCGGTGACCGCGAGCTGTTCGAACGGATGAGCCTGGAGGCGTTCCAGTCCGGGCTGTCCTGGCTGATCATCCTGCGCAAGCGGGAAGGCTTCCGGCGCGCGTTCGACGGGTTCGACCCGGCCACGATCGCCGGCTACGGCGACGCGAAGGCGGCCGAGCTGCTGACCGACGCGGGCATCGTGCGCAACCGGGCCAAGATCGCCGCCACCATCCGCAACGCGCGGGCGATCATGGAGCTGGACGTCGGGCTGGGCGAACTGCTGTGGTCGTTCGCGCCCGCCCACCACACGCCGCCCGTGTCGATGGCCGACGTGCCGCCCACGTCTCCGGAGTCCAAGGCCATGGCCAAGGAGCTCAAGCGGCGCGGGTTCGCCTTCGTCGGCCCCACCACGTGCTACGCGATGATGCAGGCCACCGGCATGGTCGACGACCACCTGGTGGACTGCTTCCGCAGCTCGGCCGACAAGAAGCCGGCGGCGCGCCGCCGGCGCTAATGCCCGGTGAAGGTGGCCGGCCGCTTCTCCACGAACGCCCGCACCGCCTCCCGGTGGTCGGCCGTGGCACCGGCGGCGATCTGGCCTCGGCCCTCCTCGGCCAGCGCGGTGGGCAGGTCGGTGGCGGCCGCGTGCTGCAACGCCGCCTTGATGGTGGCGTAGGCGGTGGTCGGTCCGGCAGCCATCCGGGTGGCCAACTCGCGGGCCGTGCTCAGCACCTCGTCGTCGGGCACCACCTGGTTGACCATGCCGATCTCCAGTGCCCTGGGCGCGTCCACCGACGTGCCGAGCAGCATGATCTCCATCGCCCGGCCGTAACCGATCAGCCTGGGCAGCGTCCACGAACCGCCCGAGTCGGCGGTGAGCCCGATGTTGGCGAACGCCATCAGGAACTTCGCCGACGTGGCCGCGATCCGCAGGTCGGCCGCGTACGCGAAGGACGCGCCCGCTCCGGCCGCCGTGCCGTTCACGGCCGCGATCACCGGCTTGGGCATCCGCGCGATCGTCAGCGTGATCGGGTTGTAGTGGTCCTCGACCGTGCGCAGCGGCGACGGGTCGCCGGACGCGAGCAGGGCGACGTGTTCCTTGAGGTCCTGCCCGGCGCAGAACGCCCGCCCGGCACCGGTCAGCACGACGGCCCGGACGGCGTCGTCCGCCGCGGCCGACCGCAGCGCCGCGAGCAGAGCGTCCTTCAACGCGATGGTGAGCGAGTTGTATGCGGAAGGACGGTTCAGCGTCAGCGTGCGAACGCCCTTGTCGTCGTCGATCAGCAGCACCGGTTCGTCCGACACGCTCGCCTCCAGATCATTCGCGTCGCCGTCACGGTCCAGCCTCCCACCTTCGGCGCGACCACGACGATCATCCCGTTTGGTCGCGTGCCGGCGAACCGTCGCCGCACGTCACGCGACACGAAAAGATCGGCTCGTTTTCCCTCTCGGGTGCCGATGGGGGACAATGACCTCCACAACGGCGCTCCGCCGGGCGTGTCGGCGGGGAAGATCGTACGGAGGGAGCACGCTATGGCGGCCATGAAGCCCCGGACCGGCGACGGTCCCCTCGAGGTCACCAAGGAGGGACGCGGGATCGTGATGCGCGTACCGCTCGAGGGTGGGGGTCGGCTCGTCGTCGAGATGTCCGCTGAGGAGGCCAGCGAGTTGGGGGACGCACTGAAGGCTGCCGGGAACTGAACCACGGACAGCGGTCCGTCCGCTGTTGCTCCTGATCCCACCGTCCGCGCCCCGGCACGCCACGCCCGACGTGGAGCCGGGGCCGCGTCGCGCTCGCCGCTCCTACCCGTCCCCACGTTGTCACCCGGAGGTTGCCGTGCCGGCTCGTCCTCGGACCGCCCCGATCGCGACGCCGGCACGAAACCCGTCCCGCACCATGCCGGCCATTCCCTCGCCGATCGTCTCGGTGGAACTGTCCGACCTGCGCCGCCGAGGCGTGCCGATGGCTGTACTCGTCGGCTGCGGTCCCGACGAGCCGTGGTTCGGTCCGGGCACCGAATGGCTGCCCGACGCCTGCCGGGTCGCCGAGCCCGTATCCGGCAAGGCCGGTGAGGTCTGGACCGTCCCCGAACCGACCGGCCCGTCCGCCGCGCGCTGGCTGGCCGGCGTCGGCAAGCGCGCCCCGGCCGACTGGCGCGGTGCCGGCGCCGCCCTGGTTCGCTCCATTCAGGACTGCCAGCCGGTGGCGAGCCGGCCACGTGCGGTCGACGTCGGGCTGCCGGCCGACGTCACGCCCGACGAACTCGTCGCGTTCACCCTCGGCCTGCGGCTGGGCGGCTACCGGTTCCGGGTCACCGGCGACCGATCCGACGAGCCCCGGCTGCGCACCGTGCGGCTGTGGGTGGAACAGTCGCCCGACGACGCACTGCTGGCGGCACTGGCCAGGGCCACCGCGCACGCCTCGGCCACCGCGCTGGCCAGGGACCTGACCAACACCCCGTCCAACGTCAAGGACCCGGCCTGGCTGGCCGGTACGGCGGCCCGGGTGACCACCGACCTGCCCGGCCTCACCGCCACCGTCCGGGACGAGCAGTGGCTCACCGAGCAGGGCTTCGGCGGTGTGCTCGCGGTCGGGTCCGGCTCGGTCAGCCCGCCCCGGCTGGTGGAGTTGGCCTGGCGGCCGCGCCGCGCCACCGGTTCGCCGCACCTGGTGCTGGTCGGCAAGGGTGTCACATTCGACACCGGCGGCATCTCGCTGAAGAACGCCGACGGCATGCACCTGATGCGCACCGACATGGGCGGTGCGGCCGCGGTCATCGCCGCCGTGCGCGGCATCGCCGAGCTGAAGTTGCCGATCCGGGTCACCGGCCTGGCCCCGGCCGCCGAGAACCACATGTCCGGCGCGTCCTACCGGCCGGGCGACGTGGTCCGCCACTACGACGGCCGCACCACCGAGGTGGTCAACACCGACGCCGAGGGCCGGATGCTGCTGGCAGACGCGCTGGGCTACGCGGTCCGCAGGCTGCGGCCGGACGTGCTGGTCGACATCGCCACGCTCACCGGCTCCATGAAGGTCAGCCTCGGCCTGCGCACCGGCGGCTTCTTCGCCAGCGACGACGAGCTGGCCGGCCGGGTCGGCTCGGCGGGCGCGACGATCGGCGAGCGCTGGTGGCGGATGCCGTTGCTGGACGCGCACGCCGACGACGTGCACGGCGACCTGGCCGACGTGCGCCAGGTGCCGCCCGGTCCGGGCAGCGTGGCGGCCGCCCTGTTCCTGCGCGAGTTCACCGGCGGCCTGCCCTGGGCGCACCTGGACATCGCCGGTCCGGCACGGTCGGACAAAACGTACGAGGAGGTCACACCGGGAGGCACGGGTTTCGGCGCCCGGACGCTGATCGCCCTGGCCGAATCATTGATCGACTCCCGGCGCGGGTAGGTTCTGCCGCATACGGCAGTCGACGAAAGGCGCAACGGCGTGGCAGGGCAGCGGGTACTGGTCACTGGTGGTTCCGGTTTCGTCGGACGGTCGGTGGTTCCCGAATTCCGCAGGCTGGGCGTCGATGTCGTGGTCGCCGACCGCGTCCCGTATCCCGGTGCGGGCGTCACGATGGTCCAGGGCGACCTGACCGATCCGGCCGTGCGGGACCGCGCGGTGACACCGGATCTGGCCGGCATCGTCCATCTGGCGGCCCTCACGTCGGTGCTGCGTTCCGCCGAACAGCCGCAGGAGACGTTCGCCACCAACGTCGACATGACGCAGGGCCTGCTGGAGCTGGCCCGCCGGCGCGGTGTGGCGCCGTTCATCCTGGCGTCCACCAACGCGGTCGTCGGCAACGTCGGCACCAGCACGATCACCGAGAACAGCCCGCTGCGCCCGCTCACCCCGTACGGGGCCACCAAGGCGGCCTGCGAAATGCTGCTGTCCGGCTACGCGGGCGCCTACGGCATGGTGACGTGTGCGCTGCGCTTCACCAACATCTACGGTCCGGGTATGGCCGCCAAGGACAGTTTCGTGCCCCGGCTGATGCGGGCCGCGCTGGCCGGTGGCGGGGTGCAGGTCTACGGCGACGGCACCCAGGCCAGGGACCTCGTGCACGTCGAGGACGTGGCGACCGCCGTGGTCGACGCCTGGCAGCGCCGCTACAGCGGCACCGTGATCGTGGGCGCCGCCCGCTCGGTGACGGTGCTGGACCTGGTCGAGGCCGCCCGCACCGCGACCGGCGCGCCGCTGCCGGTGGAGCACGTGTCCGCGAAGACCGGTGAGATGCCGGCGGTGATCGTGGACGTGTCCAGAGCCCGGACCGAGCTCGGCTACCGGCCGAGGTACGAACTGGCGGACGGCCTGCGCACGGTGTGGGACGACTTCCGGGCGGCCGACGACTCGTCGGCGCCGCGCCCCGACGTCGCACCGGCCGGTCCGGCCCCGGCTCGGTGACCAGCGAGCTGGCCGTCCGACCCGCGGCCAGGCGCCCCGGGGAACAGGAGCGGTCCGCTCGCGGCCACCCCGCGTTCGCCCTGCTCGGCCGGCACTGGCTGCTGATCGTCCTGCTGGTGGCCGGCGGCGCCCTGCGGCTGCTGTCGATGATCGCCTACCAGCCGGCCCTGCTGTACATCGACTCGTACCGCTACCTGATCAATCTCGGCCCGCTCGACCCCAGCCAGCTCGACCCGATCGGCTACGACCTGCTGCTGCGCGCGCTGCTGCCGCTGGGTGGCCTGCGCACCGTGGCCGGCCTCCAGCACCTGGCCGGGCTCGGCCTGGCCGTGGCGGTATACGCCCTGGCGCTGCGGCACGGCGCCCGGCGCTGGCTGGCCGCGCTGGCCACGGCCCCCGTGCTGCTGGACGCCTACCAGGTGCAGATCGAGCAGAACATCATGTCCGACATCTGGCTGGAGGTGCTGCTGGTCGCCGTGCTGTGGCTGCTGGTGGCCAGGTCGGCGCCGGGACCGTGGCGGGCCGCGCTGGCCGGGTTGTTACTCGGCGCCGCCGTCGTGGTGCGGACCATTGCCCTGCCGGCCGTCCTGCCGGCGGTCGCGTATCTGGTGGTCGCGGGCGGCGCGTGGCGGACCTCGGCAGGCTGGCGCCGGATCGGCGCGCGGGCCGGTGCGCTGCTGGCCTGTTTCGGTTTCGTCTTGTTCTGCTACGCCGGGTACTTCTACCAGGCGGCCGGCCACTGGGGATTGACCGGTTCGACCGGTAGCGTGCTGTACGGCCGGACGGCCGAGGTCGCCGACTGTGACACACTCCACCTTTCGCCCACGCTGCGGCAGTTGTGTCCGTCCCAGCCGCTGAACCAGCGGCTGGGCGTCGACTACTACTCCCATGTGGACGGTGACCCGAACTGGCCGGGGCACGTCCCGCCGAACACCACGGTTCCCGCGTTGCAGCGGCAGTTCGCCATCGCCGTGGTGCGGCAGCAGCCGTGGTCGGTGGTCGACGGCGTGCTGACCGACTTCGGCAAGGGTTTCGCGCTGGGCAGGACCAGCGCACCGACCGACGTCCCGGTGTACCGGTGGCAGTTCCAGACCACCTACCCGATCTGGGACGGAGCCGAGGGCGCGGTTTACGAAGACGTGACCTACGGCGGTCAACCACCCACTGTGTACCCTCAGGTGGCCGCATTCCTACGTGATTATCAGCTTGGTGGGGGGTATACGCCTGGTCCTGTCCTGGCCGCGTGCGGGATACTGGGGCTGGTCGGCGGCTTCGGCGCCCGGCGTCGTTCGGGCATCCGGGCCGCGACCATGCTGGTGACCGGTACGGCCGTCACCATCCTGTTCGTGTCAGCGATGTTCGAGTTCTCTTGGCGGTATCAGTTGCCTGGTCTAGTTCTGTTGCCACTCGCGGGGATCCTCGGTATCACCGTCCTCATCGGACCGTTGCGGCGGCCGAAGGCGCGTGCTGCCCGCAGAAAGATGCTGGCGCCGTTCCCGGACGCGGTCGACGCCCAGGCGGTCGCCGAGTTCCACGAAAGACACGGTGAGCCGCAGTTCGCCCCGGTACTGGTGGTGATCGCCGCCTACAACGAGGAGGACGGCATCGGCGGCGTGCTGGACGACCTGCCGTCGAGCTGCCTCGGCCTGCCGGTGGACGTGCTGGTCGTGGTCGACGGCTGCACCGACGAGACCGCCGCCCAGGCCATGAAGCACGGCGCCTACACGTGCGTCGCGCCACGCAACCGGGGCCAGGGCGCCGCGCTGCGCCTGGGTTACCACCTCGCCGCCCGTGGTGGCGCGCAGTACATCATCACCACCGACGCCGACGGCCAGTACGAGAACTCCGAGATGCCGCTGCTGCTCGGCCCGCTGGTGGCCGGCACGCACGACTTCGTCACCGGATCGCGCCGCAAGGGCGTCGCGGTCACCGACGACCGCGTGCGGTGGCTGGGCGTGCGGGTGTTCGCGGCACTGGCGACCTTGTTCACCTGCCAGCGGATCAGCGACACCACGTTCGGCTTCCGTGGCATGCGCACCGAGCTGGCCTGCTCGGTGACGTTGCGGCAGCCGCAGTACCAGGCGTCGGAACTGCTGCTCGGCGCGCTGGCCGGCGGTGCCCGCCTGTTGGAGCAGCCGATGACGATGCGGATGCGCTCGGCCGGCAGCACCAAGAAGGGCAACAACTTCGTCTACGGCATGCGGTTCGCGTCGGTGATCACGTGGACCTGGCTGCGGGAGTATGTGGGCAAGCGCACACTGCGACTGGTCGGCGTGCGGCCCAAGCCGCTGGGCCAGGTGGAGCGGGCCGGTCAGGCACCCTGACCGGCCGGCGCGCCCTCCCGCTGTTGTTTGGCCAGCTTGCGAACGGCGAAAATCCTGTTCAGCAGAGCGAACTTCGCCACGAACAGGATCGCGTAGCTGGCCATGTAGACGACATCGAGGATGACGGTGCGCCAGGCGTGGCTGGTGGTCAGCAGCGGGGCGATCACGTGGTCGGTGAGCGTGGTCAGGCCGGCCGCGGCCAGGCCACCGGTCGCGATGACGGCGATGTAGGGCAGCACCTCGCGCAGCAGCGCCGGCTTGCCGTCGCGGCCCCACGTCCACTTCCAGTTGATCACGAACGCCGGGATGGCACCGAGGACGACGGCGATCACGCTGGCCACGGTCACGTTGACGTGACCCCAGCCGTACAGGCCGGTCAACGTGGCCTGGCTGACCACGGTGGAGACCACCGAGCCCACCGTGAACTTGCTGAACCGGATGCTCAGCGCGCGGCCGGGCACCCAGCGTCGCCAACCCCTGCGGTGCCCAGGGCGCGTTGGTTCGCCGGTCGTACTGGAATATGATTCAGTGACAACCACGAGGGATATCCTCACATGCCGTCGACGACGATCGTGTCTCCTACCAGGTCTTTAGAGAACTCACAGCTTCAGTGTCCGATACGTCGGGAGACACGACGGTAGCGTCACCGTCAAGTTCGAGTGTGGAAGGGGCACCCGTGCGCGTCCTGGTTCTGGGTGGCGATGGCTACCTTGGCTGGCCAACGGCATTGCACCTGTCCGATGTCGGCCATGACGTGGCCGTCCTGGACAATTTCGTGCGTCGTCAGTACGACCATGAAATGGGAGTGCAGAGCCTGGTACCGATCGAGCCGCTGCAAGTGCGGCTCGATGCCTGGGCAGAAGTGTCCGGCAAGAGATTGCCCGCATTCATCGGTGATCTCACGGACAGTGAGTTCGTTGCACAGACCCTGCGCGAGTTCCAGCCCGAAACGATCGTGCACTTCGCCGAACAGCGGTCGGCGCCGTACTCGATGATCGACCGCAAGCACGCGGTCTACACGCAGCACAACAACGTCGTCGGCACGCTGAACCTGCTGTTCGCCATCGCCGAGACCGACCCGGACATCCACCTGGTCAAGCTCGGCACGATGGGCGAGTACGGCACGCCGAACATCGACATCGAAGAGGGCTGGCTGGAGATCGAGCACAAGGGCCGCAAGGACCGCATGCTCTACCCGAAGAAGCCGGGCTCCTTCTACCACCTGAGCAAGGTGCACGACTCCAACAACATGGAGTTCGCCTGCCGCATCTGGGGTCTGCGCGCCACGGACCTCAACCAGGGCGTCGTCTACGGCCAGCAGACCGACCAGACGGCCAAGGATCCGAGGCTGGCCACGCGGTTCGACTACGACGCCATCTTCGGCACCGTGCTCAACCGGTTCGTCATCCAGTCCGTGATCGGTCACCCGCTGACCGTCTACGGGGCGGGCGGCCAGACCCGTGGCCTGATCGACATCCGGGACACCGCGCGCTGCATCCAGCTGGCCGTGGAGAATCCCGCCGAGCGCGGCGAGTTCCGGGTGTTCAACCAGATGACCGAGTCCATGTCGGTCGCGGAGATCGCCAAGACCGTGGCGAACCTCTCGCCGAAGCCGGTCGAGGTGGAGCACCTGACCAACCCGAGGGTCGAGGAGGCGTCGCACTACTACAACGTGGTGCACACCGGACTTCCGTCCCTCGGCCTGGAGCCGCACCTGCTGTCCGACACGCTGATCAAGTCGCTGTTCGGCCTCGCCGAGCAGTACGCGTCCCGGGTCGACCTGGCCGCCATGCGGCCGACCGTCCAGTGGCGCAGCACCGCCAGCCGGATGCGCGGCTGACTTTTCGTACGCCGAGCGGGGCGGGCCGACTCAGTCGGTCCGCCCCGCTCGTGTGTCCAGGGCGAAGTCGCGGAACGTGGCGGCCGCCGGGGGCAGCGCCCGGTCGGCTGTCCACACCAGCCCGATGACGCGGGTGGCCCTGGGCGACACCGAGAGTTCCACCACGCCGTCGGCCAGCGGATGTTCCGCGGTCGGCAGGATCGCCACCCCGAGGCCGGCCGCGACCAGGCCGCGCAGCGTGTCCGCCTCGTCGCCCTCGAACGCCAGCACCGGCACGAACCCGGCCGCCGCGCACATCTCGTCGGTGATGCCGCGCAAGCCGTAGCGGCGTTTCAGGCCGACGAACTGCTCACCGGCCAGTTCGGACAGTCGCACCCGGCGACGCCCGGCCAGCCGGTGCCCGGCCGGCACGGTGACCACCAGGTCCTGCTCGGCCACCCGCGCCGTGGCGAACCCGGGGGTGTCCGGCAGCGGTGACGTCAGCGCCAGGTCCACCTCGCCGGTGCGCAGCCACTCCAGCACGTCCTCGTGTCCACCCTGGCGCAGCGTGAACCGCACACCGGGGTGGCCGGCGCGGAACCGGCCGAGCAGGGCCGGCACCCGCTGCTCGCCCATCGTGTGCAGGAACGCCAGCGCCACCTGCCCGCGCTCCGGGTCGGCCTGCGCCACCACCTGCCGGCAGGTCGCCTCCAGGGCCGCCAACGCCACGCCGGCACCGGCGGCCAGCTCGGCGCCGAGCCGGCTGCACCGGATGCCGCGCCCATCACGGACGATCAGCGGTGCGCCGACCTGGTCGGCCAGTTCGGTGAGCCAGCGGCTGGCGGTGGGTTGCGGTACGCCGATCCGCTGGGCGGCCCGGGTGAGGTGGCCTTCGACGGCGACGGCGTGCAGCAGGGCGAGCCGGGGTGCCAGTCCTTCGGCCAGTTCTCGGGCCACCTGGTCGGTCATGTACCCGTTCCCATCAGCTTCGATTCATTCACGGATCAATCGGTTGTTATCAGCGTATTGGACGGATCGATCCGGCGCTCCTACCGTTCCGGGCATGGTCGCCGAACTCGCCACCGCGGTACCGCCCGGCCATCGCCGGGGCACACCCGCGTTCGTGCGGATCAGCCTGGCGATGGGCTGCGCCGGCCTGGCCACCTTCACCACGCTCTACTGCGTCCAGGCCCTGCTGCCGCAACTGGCCGACCGCTTCCAGCTCAGCCCGGCCACCGCCAGCCTCGCCGTCTCGTTCGGCACCGCCGGGCTGGCCATCGGCGTGATCCCGCTCACCGCGCTGTCCGAGTCCGTCGGCCGCACCCCGATGATGACCGCCGCCCTGTTCAGCTCGGCCGTGCTGGGCATCGTGGCCGCGGTCAGCCCGACGTTCGGCGTGCTGCTGGTGCTGCGGGCCCTCCAGGGACTCGCACTGGCCGGGCTGCAGGCGGTCGCCATGACCTACCTGGCCGAGGAACTGCACCGCGACTCGCTGGGCGTCGGCATGGGCCTGTACATCGCCGGCAACGGCGTCGGCGGCATGGCGGGCCGGCTGCTCGGTTCGCTGGTCAGCGACGCGGCCGGCTGGCGGTGGGCGCTGGCCGTCGTCGGGTTCGTGGCGCTGGCCTGCTCGGTGGTGTTCCGGCTGACCGTGCCGGCCTCGGCCCGGTTCCGGCCGCGGCCGCTGCGGTTCGGCGCGCTGGCCGGCTCGGTGGCCAGGGCGTTCACCGACACCGGGCTGCTGCGGCTGTTCGCGATCGGCGTGCTGGCCATGAGCTGTATGGTCACGATCTACAACTACCTGGCGTTCCGCCTGCTCCGGGCCCCGTTCCACCTGTCGCCCTCGCTGGTCGGCCTGATCTTCGTCGTCTACCTGGCCGGTTCGGCGGCGTCCACCATGGCCGGGCGGCTGGCCGACCGGTTCGGCAGGCGCCGCACGATGTGGCCGGCGGCCGTGGTGCTGCTCGCCGGGGTGGCCCTGCTGGTGCCCGACCACCTGGCCGTGGTCGTGCCGGGGCTGGTCGTGTTCACCGCGGGCTTCTTCGCGGTGCACGCGCTGGCCAGCGCCTGGGTCGGGGCGCGGTCGTCCACGCTGCGGGTGCAGGGCTCCGCGATCTACCTGGCGTGCTACTACCTGGGCTCCAGCGTGGGCGGGTCGCTGGGTGGTCTGGCCTACGGAGCCGGCGGCTGGCCGGGTGTGACCTGGTACGTGGGCGCGCTGGCCGTGGCCGTGCTGCTCGGCGTGCTCAGCCTGCGGTCGCCCGCCGGGTGACCTTGCGCGCGGCCACCAGCAGGCCGTCGGCCACCGGCAGCAGCACCGGCACCAGCCCCTGGTCCTCGCGGACCGCCTTGACCACCTCGCGCAGCGCGGTCGCCTCCTGGTCGCGCCGGGCCGGGTCGGCCGTGCGGCCGGTGCCCAGCACGTCGGCGAACACCAGCACCCCGCCCGGTCGCAGCAGCTTCACGCCCAACTCGTGGTAGCGGGGGTAGTCGGCCTTGGCCGCGTCGAAGAACACCAGGTCGTAGCCGCCGTCGGTGAGTCTGGGCAGCACGTCCAGGGCCTGGCCCATGATCAGCCGCATCCGGCCGGCCGGCACGCCCGCCGCGACGAACGCCCGCCGGGCCTCGCGCTGCACCTCCGGCTCGATGTCGATCGAGGTCAGCACCCCGTCCGGCGCCATGCCGGACAGCAGGCACAGGCCGCTCACGCCGGCCCCGGTACCCACCTCGACGACCGCCTTGGCCTGCAGGATCGTGGCCAGGAACCGCAGCGCGGCACCGCCCGCGTTGCTGATCGCGCCGCAGCCGAACTCTCTGGCCTTCGCCCGTGCGCTGACCAGCGTCTCGTCCTCGGGCAGGTACCCATCGACGTAGTCGTTCACCGTCCCGAGTCTTGCCGGGGCGGGCGTGGTGCGCTCGTCGGGCGTCACAAGGCAGGACAGTAGCGCCGCGTTGTACGGAGATCGGGTGAACGCGCCGGGTTGTTGCCGAACGGTTCTCAGGGAGGTCTCAGGCCGCTCTGAGTAATGACTCACCGAGACGGGCGAACATAACGGATGACAGTGGCGCGATGCCGTCATGACGGCCGTCGCGCCACCTCCTCAGCAATGTGGGAGTGGCAGACCGGGGGAGCGTGGGAACAACGTGAGCCGTACCGACGTTCAAGGTGCGAAGGGCCAGCCGGCCCGTGGAGGTGCCGACCCGCCGATGCGTACGTCAGCGAGCGAACAGCTGGAGGTCACGTCACCAGGGGAAGACGTGACCGTCTGGAAGCCGCCCTCGTGGGACGACATCGTCCGCGAGCACGGTGACCGGGTGTACCGGCTTGCCTACCGGCTGTCCGGCAACCAGCACGACGCCGAGGACCTCACGCAGGAGACCTTCATCCGCGTGTTCCGCTCGCTGGCCTCCTACCAGCCGGGCACGTTCGAGGGCTGGCTGCACCGCATCACCACCAACCTGTTCCTCGACCTGGCCCGGCGCCGCTCCCGGCTGCGCATGGAGGCCCTGCCCGAGGACACCGACCGGCTCGCCGGCGACGACCCGAGCCCGGAACAGCTCTACACCGACACCCACCTGGACCCCGACCTGCAGGCCGCACTGGACGAGCTGGCCCCCGAGTTCCGCGCCGCCGTCGTGCTGTGCGACGTGGAGGGCCTGTCCTACGAGGAGATCGGCGCCACGCTCGGCGTGAAGCTGGGCACGGTGCGCAGCCGCATCCACCGGGGCCGCCAGGCGCTCCGGTTGTCCCTGGAGCGCCGGCGTGAGCTGGCCGAGGAGGGTGCCGGGTGAGTGGTGTCGTAGTCTTCGGTCTGGTGGAGGACCGGTCATGAGTGAGCGCGGCGGTTGGACCATCGCGCCGCTGCCGGAGGCCCATCTGGCGCCGGACGCGGTGGTGGCCTTCGTGGACGGCGAGTTGAGCGCTGGCGCGTTCGACCGGGCGTCCGCCCACATCGCGCGCTGCCCACTGTGTGCCGCCGAGACCACCGTGCAGCGGCAGGCCAGGGACGCCGTGCAGGCTGCCGGCGCGCCCCGGATGCCCGCCGGACTGCTGGCCGCACTGCGCGCCATCCCCACCGACACCGACCTGCCCGACGACGTCGACCGCCTCGCGGTCACCGCGGACGGCGAGGTCGTCGCCGTGCAGCGTCCGGATCGGGCCGCGTTCGGCTCCGGCCCGGTGCTCGGCTCGTCCGCCCCGCTGGGCACCGGCAGCAGCGTCCTGCGCACCGGTGGCCACAGCCGCCGTGCCGTGCAGGGTGCCGGCGTCGTGGCGGCCGGCCTGGTGCTGGGCGCCCTCGCCATGGTCGGCCCACATGCCGCGGCCTCCGGCCAGGTCCCGGCCACCCAGAACGGCGACGGGCCCACCGGTGGCGTGGTGCAGGCCGACGTCGTCACCCCGCTCGGCGGTGACGTGGCCAGGCGGGCCGCGCAGCCGATCGGCAATCCGCACATCACCCCGCTCGCGGCGGCGAACTGACCCGCAGAGTTGCCTGCTACGCCCATTTCACCGGTGGTCCGGCACGCTGCCTCTAGGGTGGTCGGCAGTGACCGCTGAGTGTCGACACGGGGAACGATGAGCGAGGAATCGAGTTCGGAACGGCCCACGCCCGCCGGCGGCCAGGAGGGTGAGGACGCCCAGCCCAGGCTCGGCCCCCGTCCACTGGACCGACCGTCGGTCGACCCCGGTCTGGCGTCGGTGTTCGGCCGCCCGGACGGCGTGCCCAGCGCGTTCGACCCGCGGCAGTCGCCGCGTGCCGAGCCGACCAACGGCGCCGTGCGGTTGTCCGCACCGCCGCCCGAGGCCCTGGCGACCGCGTTCGGCCGCCCGGCCACCACCCCCGACGTGATCCTCCAGCGGGCCCCGGGCAGCCGGCAGGACGACGACGCGGATGAGGACCGCCCCGGCTACTGGGACGGCTCCGAGCTGCGCAACCCGTGGCGCGACCCGGGAGCGGGCGCCGCCCTCGGCCCGCCAGCGGTCACCGGCACGGCCGACGACGACTCGGACACCGGCCGCCGCGCCGGACCGCTGCTGAGCATCCCCGAACTGCTGTTCGGCCGGCGGGTCAAGCCCAGCGCGCTGCTCGTGCTGTTCGCCTGCGCCCTGCTCGTCGGGGCCGTCGGCGGGGTGGCCGGCTGGGCCATCAGCACCGGCGCCGACCGGCTGACCGACGTGGGCGCCACCATCGCCGCCGTCGACCCGGGCCGGGAGCGGGCGCCCAACTCGGTGGCCGGCATCGCCAGCCGCGTCGCGCCGGCCGTGGTGTCGCTGGAGGTCGAGCAGGGCAACGCCGGTGACGTCGGTTCCGGCGTGGTGATCGACCCCAGGGGCTACATCCTGACCAACAACCACGTGATCTCCGTCGCCGCGCAGGGCGCAGGCGGCCAGATCACCGCGGTGTTCAGCTCCGGCGCCCGGGTGTCCGCGTCGATCGTCGGCCGCGACCCGGTCACGGACCTCGCGGTGGTCAAGGTCAACGCGACCCACCTGACGGTCCTCCAGCCCGGCACGTCGGCCAACCTGGAGCCCGGCGACCCGGTGATCGCCATCGGTTCGCCGCTGGGCCTGGCCGGCACGGTCACGTCCGGCATCGTCAGCGCGCTGCACCGGCCGGTCACCGCACAGGGCGAGGACGGCGGGCCCACCGTGGTCTACGACGCCATCCAGACCGACGCCGCGATCAACCCGGGCAACTCGGGTGGCGCGCTGGTCGACGCGTCCGGCGCGCTGGTCGGCATCAACTCGGCCATCCAGACGTTCGGCAGTGCCGACTCCGGCGGTGGCGGCAACATCGGCCTCGGCTTCGCCATCCCGATCGACGAGGCGAAGAAGATCGCCCAGGAGCTGATCCGGTCCGGCAAGGTGGCGCACGCCTCGCTCGGCGTGAACACCCGGTCGGTGTCGGCGAACGCGTCGGACGGTGCCCAGGTGGTCAACGTGACCACCGGCGGTGCGGCCGCGGCCGCCGGCCTCCGCGAGGGCGACGTCATCACCGCGCTGGACGGCCGGCTCATCGGCAGTTCCACCGAACTTCAGGTGGCCGTGCTCGACCACGACCCCGGACAGACAGTTATCGTGAAGTTCGCCCGGCAGGGGCAGGAGCACAGTGTTCGGGTAACGCTGCGGTCCGATTGACCAGATACCCTGGGCGGCAGCGGTTTCCCGGGTTGGTGTCGCACTGGAGGTGGCGTCGGATGTTCGACATCGGGTGGGCCGACTTCTTGGTGCTCATCATCGCGGGCCTGTTCATCCTCGGCCCGGAGCGCCTGCCCGGTGCGGCTGCCTGGCTCGGCCGGACCGTCCGGCAGGTGAAGCAGTACGCCTCCGGCGCCCAGGAGCAGCTCAAGTCCGAGCTCGGGCCGGAGTTCGAGGAGCTGCGCAAACCGCTGGAGGACCTGCGCGGACTGCGCAACTTCGACCCGAAGCGGGCCATCACCAAGCAGGTGTGGGACCTGACCGGCGGCTACGACCCCCGCGAGGACCTCAAGGTCGACCTGCCCAGCCTGACCGGTTCCAACGGCAAGAACGGGTCGAACGGGGTCAAGCCGAACGGCTTCCCGGTGCCCACGTCGCCCACCGCGCAGCAGCCGCTGTCGCCCGGTGAGCAGCCCCCGTTCGATCCCGACGCCACCTGATCGACCAACCAGATGGATTGACCGCAGGCCCCCAAAGTGAGCGGGCCGACCCGGCTGTGTCCTGACGGCAGGCGGTCACGGTCCGTGGCCGGGTCCGCTCAGCGGCCTGCCGGGCTGACCGACAGCAGGCGGCCGGCGAGACCGCGGGACCGCACGGACAGCCGCTCGGCCACACCCTTGAGCACCACGGCGGCCGGCGCGTCCGGCTGGGCCACGACGATCGGGCGACCCGCGTCGCCCGCCTCGCGCAGCCGGGGGTCGAGCGGCACCTGGGCCAGCAACGGCACCTCGGTGCCGGTGATCTTGCTCAGCGAGTCCGCCACGATCTGCCCGCCGCCGGAGCCGAAGACGTCCAGCCGGGAGCCGTCCGGCAGCTCCAGCCAGGACATGTTCTCCACCACACCGACGATCCGCTGCCGGGTCTGCTGGGCGATCGCGCCGGCCCGTTCGGCCACCTCGGCCGCCGCCGTCTGCGGGGTCGTGACCACCAGGATCTCGCCGTTGGGGATGAGCTGCGCCACCGAGATGGCCATGTCACCGGTGCCCGGCGGCAGGTCGAGCAGCAGCACGTCCAGGTCGCCCCAGTACACGTCGGCCAGGAACTGCTGCAGCGCGCGGTGCAGCATCGGCCCGCGCCAGACCACGGGCGTGTTGCCCTTGGTGAACATGCCGATCGAGATGACCTTCACGTCGTGCGCGGACGGCGGCATG